>NZ_CP111079.1:3672500-4272500 GCF_026278245.1 Pontibacter kalidii
TTCTCCACCAACTGCGACACCATCACAGTGATGTGGGATGAATGCGATTTCTCGATCTGCAACTCCGAAGCCCCCAGCAACTGCTGATCTTTATATAGTGCGATAGAACAGACAATGGTAGAGGTTTCGAGCGCGAGCAACAACGGCATGTGCAAGTAGGGTTATAGTTTATAAGATGTCTGCAAAATTACGCCACACAAGCGAAGCCTCCAAAAGTATAGCTTCTCCAACGCAAAAGAGGGAGGCACTGCTGCACCTCCCTCCCCTGTTTGCGCGTTTTATACTTTTAATGGGCCTTCAGGTATGATTTATACTTGGCCGGATCGTTGAGCACCTGCACCGCTGCCAGAATATCGGGGTCATCATCAAAGGAAGACTCGATGTACCCTTTCTGCAGGTAGTAGCGCGAAGCGATCTCCGCCTCCAGCATCTCCTGAATCTCGGCGCGGAAGCGCATCAGGTCGTTCGATTTGTTATGGGATACTTTCTTTCTGATGGCGTCGAGCTCTGCCTGGATATCATCATAGTGCTTGCCTTCCTTGGCCTTAGAGGCCACATCTTCCAGCTCGTTCTCGATGGCGGTAGTGTAAGACAGGTCCTTATCCTCCAGGTAAGACACAAACTTCTTATACTCGGCATCCGTCAGTTTAAACTCTTTGGCCGAAGGGATACCTGGGTGCTCTGATTTATACTTGTTGGCATAGTCGAAGAAGTAGCCTTTACCCGCGATAGTTCTGGTGATTTCGGAGAAGGCTGGCTGCTCTACCTCCACATCCGGGCTAACGCCCCCGCCGTCGTACACCACCCTGCCCGATGCTGTTTTAAAGGCCGCGCGAAGCGAGTCCGGAATAGTGGCCACGCTGCCGTCTTCGTTGCGGTGGGCATAATCGATAGCCTGGATGCAACGGCCGCTCGGTATATAGTATTTAGCTGTGGTTACTTTTAGCTGTGAGTTGTAAGACAGCGGGCGCGTTACCTGCACCAGGCCTTTCCCAAAGGTGCGCTCCCCTACCAGCACGGCCCGGTCGTAGTCCTGCATCACGCCGGCCACAATCTCGGAAGCTGAAGCGCTGCGTGAACTTGTCAGCACCACCAGCGGCATCTCCAGGTCCAGCGGCTCATCCAGCGCCTTATAGGTTTTGTTCCACTCCTCTACCTTACCTTTGGTGCTTACAATATCGCGGCCCTTCTCCACGAAAACGTTCGATATATTCACTGCCTCATGCAGCAGGCCTCCCGGGTTGTCGCGCAGGTCTAAAACAATCTTCTGAGCGCCCATCTCCTTGAGCTTCTGCACCGCCATCTTCACCTCTTTGCCTGCATCCACCGTAAAGCCCGAAAGCTGCAGGTAGCCGATCTGGCCGTCCAGCATGCCATAGTAGGGTACGTTATCCACCATGATGTTCTCACGCATCAGCTCCAGGTTTCTGGATTTGTTCTGCCCGTAGCTGCGCACCTCCAGTTTGATGGCCGTGTTAGCCTGGCCTTTCAGCAGCTTGCTTACCTCTTCGGTAGATTTGCCCCGCACGTCCACGCCGTTCACTTTCAGGATCTCGTCGCCGATGGTTAGGCCTGCTTTGTGTGCCGGGGAGTTCTCGTACGGCATCTGCACCACCACTTTACCGTCGCGGCTGCCGATAATCGCACCAATGCCGCCATACTGGCCGGTGGTCATGGTGCGAAAATCCTCAATATCGTCTTCGGGAATGTAATTCGTGTAAGGGTCGAGTGACTTAAGCATAGCGTCGATGCCTTCCCGCATCATCTGGGCAGGGGGCACATCGTCCACGTAATAGGTATTTACTTCTTTGAACAGCGTGGCAAAAACATCCAGGTTCTTGGCTATCTCGAAGTATTTCTCGGAATCGGTTTTGAAAGAGAAGAGGCCCAGGGCAAAAACGCCCACCAGCAGACCGGTTATAGTTTTCTTGTACATAATATCAGGCTAAGGAGACGCAGGTAAGTCTATTTATTTAGACAACGCTCCAAACCTGAAATTAGTTTTTTTTGGATAGACTGGAAGGATTTTTTTTCCTTGCCAATATACAGGATCCCCAGCAGGCGGGGCGCCTGGGCCGGGTGCTGCAGCAGGAGGTGCTTGTTAAGGCGGTACGCCTCACGCATCTGCCTTTTGAGGCGGTTGCGATCTACGGCACGCTTGAAGTAGCGTTTAGAAACGGAGAGGAGCACCTGGGTTTGCCCAGGCGGCAGGTCCTGCGGCGTGTGGTACACAAACCGCAGCGGATACAAATTAAAAGAAGAACCCTTGGCGAACAGCAGCGAAATGAGCCGCTTACTGCACAAGTGTTCTTCTTTCGAAAATGTATAACTGTTAGGCTGGCCGGCTTGCTGCTCGTTAGCTGCTGCTGAATCCATTAGCGGCTATACAATAGCGAAACCAATTCCTGTATCAGGAATTAAGCTGCCTTATGTCTTTTCTCGCTAGAAACTGTCAGTCTCTTTCTGCCTTTGGCTCTTCTGCTGGCCAATACTCTTCTACCGTTAGCGGTTTCCATTCTTGATCTGAAACCGTGCTTGTTTCTTCTTTTTCTCTGAGAAGGCTGGAATGTTCTTTTCATCGTCTGCCAATGGTTTTATTATGGCCTGCAAAATTAGTAAACCTTTAAAGAATAGCAAAGTCTGGTTCATAATTTTTGTAAAAAGATGCTGTAGAGCTGCGTATCGGTGTTGAAACAGTTGCCTCCGGGAAGCTTTACAGGCTTGTAGAGGACTGGTTTTATACTTTGAAGCGACTGTACCGGCTTTGCCTCTTCTTTATACTTGCCCAATAATACTGCTGCCGCAAGTCTGCAGACTTGTGTCTTTAAGTGGTATCGAGTCTGTGATTCGACTAGCTTGCAAAGCCATAATTTACACTTGAGTTATACTTCCATAGCTTCCGCTTCCCGCAACTTGACACAAGCTTCACCTATCACTGCCGCGGGTTTGCAACCCGTGCCTTCTATGATGTCGGGTTTGTAACCCGACTGGCTCGCAGAGCCATACATTATACTTCATACTTTGGCTATACTTCACTAGCCGCTGCTACCTTCCATTTGAAACAGGCTATTCTTGCTAGCTGCCGCTGATCCACGGCCTTACCAGCTGCTCATTTCATCTCTGGCTGTGGCTCCCTCCAGGCCGGGAGGCCTCGTCCACGGGCATCGCGCTGTCTACATTTCCTTTGCTTGACCTGCGGTCTCCGCAATTTCGCTGAAGCGAAACCGGAAATCTAGAAGGCGCTCAACCCAAGGACTGGGATCAGGTTTGATAGCCCCCGCTGATGCAACTTGAACCAAGTCCCCCTTTGAAGGGGGCAGGGGTGGGTTTATACTTTGTAGTCCTGCTGTTCCGGATTTGCAATCCGCTTTTCTGTCCGTAGCTACTGCCTTTGCTATGGCAGATTACAAATCCGCGGCTACTATACTTCCGGATTGCAAATCCGACAGAGCAGGAAAGGGTGGGTTTATACTTTGCGTGGACAGGTCGCGACCTGTCCACGCAAGAACAGCGGCTATAGAACTTATACTTTGGTAGCAGCAGTTACAGGCTCCCCTCCTTGGTTAAGGAGGGGCAGGGGTGGTTGGACCCGGTACTAGCTCACCCTCCTGTTCTCAGGAGAAGGGTGGAGTGATGAGGGTTAGGGCTGAATACCCACAAGCAGGCTGCCTACAGCAAATCTCAAAGTATAAAAACTACCTTTACGCCACCTAACGTACTTTATCAAGTATAATCTGCAACACAAAAGTATAACCTGACGCATCAGCCCGATAAACTATGATCCACTATCACCTCTCCTTCCAGAACCCGCTTACGCATTTTGTCGACATCACCATCACTATAAAAGAGAACCAGCAGCAGGCCTTATACTTGCAGCTGCCCGCCTGGCGGCCCGGCAGGTATGAACTGCAGCACTTTGCCCAGAAGCTGCGGGCGGTTACGGCCTCTGCCAACGGAGAGGGCATCACCATAGACAAAGTAACCAAAGACCGCTGGAAGGTGCAGACCGGAGTTGCTTCGGAAGTAGCGATCAGCTACAGCTTTTTTGCCCGCCAGATGGACGCCGGCGGTTCGTGGCTGGATGAGGAACAGCTTTACCTGAATCCGATCAACTGCCTGATGGCAGTGGAGGGGCGCGAGCAGGAGCCATGCCAGTTGAAGCTGCAGCTGCCGGAGGAATGGACGATTGCCTGCGGCTTGCCGGAGACAGAAAAACATACGCTACAGGCCGAAAACTTCGATGAGCTGGCAGATAGCCCCTTCATTGCCAGCGAGAGCCTGAAGCGCGAGACCTTTGAGGTAGATGGTTATACTTTCCACATTTGGTTGCAAGGCGATTGCCAGCCGGATTGGGAGAAGATGAAGCAGGACTTCGCCGGGTTCACCAAAGAGCAACTGGCGGTGTTCGGCGACTTTCCGGTGAAGGAATATCATTACCTCAACGAGATCCTGCCTTACCGCTATTACCACGGCGTGGAGCATAGCCACTCCACTGTTATTACGCTGGGGCCAGGCGAATTACTGATGACGCCGAGCCTGTACAAAGAGTTTGTGGGCGTGAGCTCGCATGAGCTTTTCCATACGTGGAACATCAAAAAGATCCGGCCCAAGGAGATGCTGCCCTACAACTTTGCGCAGGAGAACTACTTTAAAACCGGCTATGTGGCCGAGGGTATCACCACGTACTACGGCGACTACATGCTGGCCCGCAGCGGCTTTTTTACCGCCGAGGCATACTTCGAAGAACTAAACACCAGCCTGCAGCGCTACTTTGCCGACTACAGCCGCCACAACCTCTCCGTCGCCGACTCCTCCTTTGACCTGTGGCTGGACGGCTACAAGCCCGGCATCCCTGACCGCAAGGTATCCATCTACATCAAGGGCGCCCTTACGACTCTGCTCCTCGACCTGCAGCTACGCAAAGCCACCGGCAACAAAGCGAGTATGGATGTGGTGATGCGGGAGTTTTGGGAGCGTTTTGGCAAAAAGAACACCGGCTATACCGCGCAGGATTATGCAAATCTAGTAAATAAGGTGGCTGGGCAGTCGTTCCAGCTATACTTCGACAAATACATCAACGGCACCGAACCTATAGAACCGACGCTGGATGAGGCGCTGCGTTATGTGGGTTGTAATTTGGCCGAACAGCAAAACCCACTTATTTATGAGGGCAAGTATGGCTTTAAGATCTCTTCCGAGGGAAGTATAAAAGTGACGGCCATTGCCCCAGGCTCTCCTGCCCGTGAGCTGCTAAGTATAGAGGATGAGTTGGTGGCCCTGAACGGGCGCAAACTGGAGAGCAACCTGCAGCAGCTGTTGGCACTGGAGCCGCAGGAGGTGGAGCTGGCGCTGTTCCGGGAAAAGCAGCTGCGCGTGGTCAGGCTGGAGCCCAACGGCCAAAGCTTTTACAGCAAACATACCGTGCAGAAGCGGCAAGATGCCACGGCGGCGGAGAAAGAAAACTTTAGGCTATGGCTGAAGCAGGAGTTTTAGTGGGCCTTTTCCTATTGATATTCTCGGCTGGCGCGAGTTTTCAACTCGTGTCTTAGTATGATGTTGAGTTTGTAACTCAACTGGGGCGGAGGCCCACACTATAGCCAGTCACGAGCGAGGACACTCGCGCCAGCTAAAAAGCAGTCCCTCTAATTAAACAACAGCTTAGCGTAAAAGGAGGGTTGCCGTAACCGCTCGCGCAGGTCCAGGTCGTTGAACATGCAGGAGATGGTTTCGGCGAGCGCTTGGTTTCTGGAGGCTTTACTGGCCACTTTATCAAACAGCCAGGGATAGTTTAGCAGCTTTTGCATCTGGCGGCTCAGCCGGAGCTCTTTCCAGAGGCGGTTGTACACAGCTTTGTCGTAGCCTTGCATAAAGGCACCCGAGAAATCCTGCTGCTCCAGGCACTTTTCAGCCTGCGCTGCCGCCCAGCGCCCGCTGATCATGGCGTTGCTGATGCCTTCGCCGGTAAAAGGATCAATCAAGGCCCCGGCATCACCCAGCAGCATGTAGTTATCTCCGGAGATAACCCGTTTCCGAGAGCCCAGCGGTAGCCCAAAGCCACGGATGTCATCCACCAGCTCAGCGTTGGCAAAGCGCTGCTGCAGCTCGGGGTGCGACGCGATCATCTGCTGCATCTCTTTTTTGAGGTTCACTTTTTTACGGCTCACGGCGCTGCTCAACATGCCCACCCCCACATTGGCCTGCCCGTTCGGCAGCGGGAAGATCCAGAAATACCCCGGCAGAAAATCCTTGAAGAAGTGAAGCTCTATAAAGCCATCGGCATCCATGCCTTCCACGCCTTTGTAGTAGGCCCGCAGGCCGGCGCAGTAGTGCTCCGGCTCTTGCTGCAGTTCTGCCACATGCCGTGTGAAACCCGACTGCGCCCCGTTGGCCACCAGCAGCAGATTTGCCTGCACCAGCGGCTGCCCTTGCTTATCCGAAAGTATAAACCCGCCTTCTGGAGTGCGCTCATACTTTACCACGTCTATATTCTCCCGAAAATCGACCTCGGACCGCTGCCGCACCTGCTCCACCAGGAAATCATCAAAGTGAATGCGTTTGGAGATGTAGCCTGCCGGTGTGTCCTGCTCAGGCCTGTAGTTATACTTGAACGGCACACTTAGCTTATGACCGCCGGGCGAGATGAAATGGATGCCCCAGGAAGGCAAGGCCTCCTGCAGTTCCCCCAATTGTGCAGGCAAATCCAGGGAGATGCGGCGCAGTTCGTTCACTACCTTGCCGCTCAGGGCATCGCCGCATACTTTATCGCGCGGGAAGGTAGATTTGTCGATTAGCAGCGATGGAATGCCTTTGTTGGCGAGGTGCAGCGCGGCAGTGGCTCCGGCTGGACCAGCGCCAAGTATACAGATATCGGTTTTGTGCATGTTAAACTTCAAGGCCTCCTAAAGATAGGCAGAAGCCCCTTAACCACACAGCATGGGCACAAAAAAAGAAAGCCCTTGTCAAGAGCTTTCCTTTCGTAGTTTTCATAGCTTATTTTGTTAGAACGCCTTACTTTTTATCGTATGGCGTATTGTTACCGCCCTTTGCCAGGTTACGGTTCGGGTTCTGCACTTTAGTTGCGTCTTTATTCAGTTTGTTGCGCACCGGGTTATCATCGATGTTACCCATTGGCTTACTCTGGTCTTCCTGATTTGGATTGTTTTTCTTCAACTCATCCAAATTCTTCTTATTCTCATTCTTGATGCTCATAGCTTGTTTTCCTTCTAGTGTATAGTATAGTTTACCCCATCGGGCCCCACTTTGTTGCACTTAGATGCTGCACCTCATACGTAAGAAGCTATCAAAAAGGCCCGGACGAGAATCTTTTTTGCACTACATCTCAAACAAAAAAGGGAAGCCAAAGCCTCCCTTTTATACTTTATGACTCAAGTTGCGATTCACCCACCCCTGCCCCTCCGAGGAGGGGAATTTCGCAAAAGAGCAGGTAATTCCCCTCCTCGGAGGGGTTAGGGGTGGGTTTACACCTGCACTGCACTAGTAAATCGTAACTTGGGGTTTATACTTACCTATACTTACTGCAGCACCGTATCAAATGCCACCAGGTTCACGAACTGCTGCACGCGGCCGTCGATCTCCTCCTGCGTCAGGTTTTTCAGGCGCTCGGTTCCAAATTTCTCCACGCAGAACGAGGCCATGGCAGAGCCATAGATCACGGCACGTTTCATACTTTCGAAGCTGATATCGTTGCAGCTGGCCAGGTACCCGATAAAGCCGCCCGCAAAGGTATCGCCGGCGCCGGTTGGGTCGAACACTTCCTCCAGCGGCAGGGCTGGGGCAAAAAATACTTTCTCTTCGTTAAACAGCAGGGCGCCATGCTCACCTTTTTTGATGATCAGGAATTTTGGCCCCATCGCCATAATTTTCTTGGCAGCTTTCACCAAAGAGTACTCCCCGCTCAGCTGGCGCGCCTCCTCATCGTTGATCGAAAGGACATCGATCAGCTTTATCGTCTCTTTCAGCTCGTCGAGGGCAATGTCCATCCAGAAGTTCATGGTGTCCATCACGATCAGCTTCGGACGGTTGTTCAGGCGCTCGATCACCGTTTTCTGCACCTGCGGCGCCAGGTTGCCCAGCATCAGGTATTCGCAGTTCTGGTAGCTTTCCGGAATGATCGGGTCAAAATCGCCCAGCACGTTCAACTCCGTCACCAGCGTTTCGCGGCTGTTCATGTCGTTGAAGTAGCGGCCAGACCAGAAGAAAGACTTCTCGTTCTCCTTCACCTGCATGCCTTCGGTGCTGATGTTGCGCTGGTGCATCAGTTTCACGTGGTCCTGGTCAAAATCGCCACCCACTACCGACACCACGTTTACGGGCTTCACGAAGTATGAAGACGACAAAGAGATGTATGTGGCCGCACCGCCCACGATTTTATCTGTTTTTCCGAAGGGGGTCTCCAGCGCATCGAACGCCATCGAACCGACTACTACTAAGCTCATATTTTTAATTTTGAATGAGTGATTTTTGCATGAGTGAATAGACGCTCATGCAATATAAACGAAAAAGCCCTTGAAGGTTTGCTTCAAGGGCTTGGGGTGGAAGATGGGGCTCGAACCCACGACCCCCAGAATCACAATCTGGTGCTCTAACCTACTGAGCTACAACCACCGTGTCTCATTTGAGAGTGCAAATATACGCAGCAAATCACATAATGCAATACTCTGCGCACATTTTTGCAGAAAAATTTCAGTTATCTGCTGCCTTTATACTTACGCAAACAAGTATAAATGTATGCCCGTTCGGCCAGCAAAAATGGCACCGCCCCAACTAACTATTTGGGGATCTGCACACTACCTGCTCCTGACCAGGTAAAGAGTACTATATGCCGCAAGTTTGCAACTTGTGGCTAAGCATGGGGCCAGTTTGTAACTGGCGAAACTATAATTCCAAAACACGCCAGTTACAAACTGGCTCAAAGCTAAACCACCAGTTACCGCTGTGCTCAAACTGGCGGTATGATCAGCTATGGTGTGCCCAGCTATATTCTGACACGAGCGAGGACGCTCGCGCCATACTATTGACTCAGTTTGTTTCCGCACCACGGGCAGTAGTTGATCACCACCATAGACGCGCTGCCATCGTGCACCGGAATGCCGTAAAGTCCTTCGTCCCACTTGTTGATGATCACCTCCGGGTCGTCATACTTTATCTCTCCCTCTGCATCCAGGCTCTGGTATACTTTGTCGGCCATCATCAGGCAGCAATAGCCTTCGTAGTCGAAGCCTTGGGCCTTTAGCTTTTCGGCGGTGGCCCAGTTGTAGCAGGCCTCGTTTTCATGTATGGCATCCACATACGCCTCATACTCCTCCGAAGCCATTACCTCCTCCGGCAACTCCTTCCCGAAATAACGGGCGTGTAGTTCTTTAAATCTATCTAAGTCCATAACTATACTTCGAAAAAGCTGGCAGCAGTACCCAAAAGCTAGTTGCCACACATTTATACCTACGTCTAACGCAAAATATCTGTATCAACGGGAGTGTAGCCCAGGTGCCTGCTTAAAGAGAGTATCTGCCCTTTATGGTGGAACTCATGCGTAATGGTATGCGTGAACAGCTTAAGCGGGGTAGCCTTGGTGCTGGCACCATTCAACTCCACATGGATGTAATCCAGGTAGTTCTTCGCGAAAAATGTGATGAACTCTGTCATCAGCGCATCGATTCTCCTGAAAAAGGCCCGGCACTCCCCCACATTGCTAACCGCCCCATATGCGGTGAAGGGAATGTCTTTTTTCTGGAGCCCCTGATTCCCCAACCAAAACTCATAGGTATTGCCGATGTGCACCAGCAGGTTCCGCATGCTCTCCCTGCCAAAGGAGCTGTTTTCAACTAAGAAGTCCGCTGGGCTGACTGTATCACAGTACAGCAAGAGCACATCACGGGAATGCCTTACCATATCATACTGCAACGACATGATGCTTTCCATACTTTCTACCGGTCGAACAGCATTCGCTCCCCTTTCTTGCGCTCGTCAAATTCCCCGTTGGCAAAAGCCAGGTGACCGGAAACGAAAGTATGGGTTATGCTGGAGCTAAAGGTATGTCCTTCAAACGGAGACCAGCCGCACTTATAGTAGGTGTTCTCTTTTGTAACGGTGTACAATTTGTTCGGGTCTACCAGCACCAGGTCAGCCCAGTAGCCTTGGCGTATGTAGCCGCGCTCGCGCACATTGAAAAGTATAGCCGGCGCATGGCTCATTTTCTCCACCATTTTCTCCAGCGTCAGCTTTCCTTGCTTTACAAACTCGAGCATCATCTGCAGCGAGTGCTGCACCAGCGGCACCCCGGATGGCGCCTGCTTATACTTGCCCTGCTTCTCTTCCCACAGGTGCGGGGCATGGTCGGTGGCAATCACGTCGAGCTTGTCCTCCAGCAGGCCTTTCAGCAAGCCCTGCTTGTGGCGCGCCTCTTTTATAGCTGGGTTACATTTTATCTGCGTGCCATAGGTATCGTAGTCATCCTTATCGAACCAGAGGTGGTGCACGCATACTTCGGCCGTTATGCGTTTTTGCTCCAGCGGAATGTCGTTGCGGAACAGCTTCAGTTCTTCTTCGGTGGAAATATGCAGGATGTGCAGGCGCGTGTTGTGCTTCTCGGCCAACTTCACGGCCATAAAGGACGATTTAAAGCAAGCAGCTTCGTTGCGAATCTCGGGATGGCACTTCACCGGAATGTCCTCGCCATACTTTGCCTCGTAGAGCGCCATGTTGTCGCGGATGGTTTGCTCGTCCTCGCAGTGCACAGCGATGGGCAGTTTGGCTTTGGCAAAAATCTGCTCCAGCGTCTGCTCGTTATCTACCAGCATGTTGCCTGTAGAGGAGCCCATAAAGATCTTGATGCCGCAAACCGTGTTGGGGTTGGTGAGCAGTACCTCGGCCAGGTTATCGTTGGTGGCTCCCATGTAGAAGGAGTAGTTGGCCAGCGAGGTTTCCGCCGCGATTTTATACTTGTCCTCCAGCAGTTCCTGCGTGGTAGCGTTCGGCACCGTGTTGGGCATCTCCATAAACGAGGTGGTACCACCTGCTACGGCCGCCCGGGCCTCCGTTTCGATATTGGCTTTATGCGTCAGTCCCGGCTCGCGGAAGTGCACCTGGTCGTCGATCACGCCGGGCAGCAAGTATAAACCGGTGGCATCGATGGTTTGGTCGGCCTCTGCGGCTATACGTTGGCCAATCTGCGCGATGCGGCCGTTCTGCACCAGCACGTCGGCGGTGGTTATACTTCCTTCGTTTACAAGTTGAGCGTTTTTTATGAGGATGGATTTCATGCTTGCTAAGATACGTGTTGAGCAAAATTAACACATTATCTTAGTTTCAGGCATAAATCCTATTGGTTTGTCGGCAGTGCTTTACTCCGGCTGCATCAGTTTACCAATGAACAGGATGGCGTTGGAGGATTTCTCCCGGATAAGGAAAACGAAAGGCCTGTTGATATGGATGGAGGGCGGCAGTGAAGTAACGACAATACCTACAGAGGTTGCCGCCGTGGCTTCTGTGCCTTCTTCGTTCACCTCTACAAACGTTTTATGCTTCACCTCGGAGATAGCCAGGTTGCTCTTTCCTTCCACCATACGGCTCAGGTCAGCTGCTTCTGTAAAGGCGATGCCCATGCCCAGCTGCTCCAGCAGTTCGTTCAGTTCTTTCTCGTACTCCAGCTTAAATTTGGGCATGTGCAGCTCCAGCTTAGAGGTATCCGCAGCGGATAACCAGCTGCTCAGGTTCATCTTGTTCAGCTCCTGCACCACCTCCTGCACATTGTGCCCGGCTTTAGGCATCATCAAGGTCATGCTGTACTGCTTGTTTCCGTAGGGCAGGTCCAGCACTTCCTTGGTTTGGTCCTGGTAGTACAGGTACTTGCCTTCCTTCATCGTCATGAAGTCGTGGGTAACCGTGGTGCCATTTTCGAGGAAGAACTGCCCTGGCTGCGTCAGCTTTTTATCGAAGGGATAGGCCCAGGTGCCTTTAAAGTAAATGGCGTTGATCAGGAATAGTACATGGCGGGGAGTTACCTCCTCCACAATGCTTTCGATCTTCCCATTGGTTTTCTGCTCCACCCAACTGTTAATCTGGTCTTTGGCGGCAGGCGAAGAAAAGTCAAGTCCCTGCACCATGGCATCGAAGTAGGTTTGGTTAGCCTTGAGGAAAGGAGCCTGCAGTTGCAGATCTTTTCTGTACCACAAGGAGTTGGCCGAGGTGAAAACTACTTTCTTATCGATCCCTTTCAACAGCTCTGAAAGGCTCTTGAAAGATTGGTTGATTTCTTCATCCGAAGCCGGTTCGAACCCCAGCGTCTGGCGCATGGCTTCTTTCGTAGCGCCATCGGCTCCGTTGTAGGTCATGGTTAAGGCCATGCTGATACTTAGCGGCGAGATGAATACGTTTTCGGCCCCTTCCTCCTCGCTTAGCTGTGCAAAGGCTCGAAAGGCAAAGTCGTTGGAGCTTTGCACGGTTTTCTGCTCCTGCACCGTCAGGGCGCGTATGTTGGGAGCGTTGTCCGAAGCGTCGTCTTGCTGGCAGCCGGAAAACAGCATGGCAGCCGCTGTGGCTATACTTAACAGGAGCGTGTTTTTGTTCATGGCAGTAGGGTTCAGGGCAACGTATAGGTTCTTTTTTTCATGACCCTCGTGCTGGGCCGATGGTTGCAAGTGCCATGCCTGTAGAAGTATATGGAATGTCAATCCCCCTGCATCTTTTTCCAGTTTAGGTTGTACCCCAGTCCCAGGCGCATGTTGGCGTGGCTCGACATAAAATCATAGCTCTTGCCCCATACCTTAACCGCGTTATTAGCCGAACGTGTAAGATTTGCCTGATACCTTGCCTCCAGCCTGAGCCGCCAGATATTTGCCCCAACTCCGACAGAAGAGTCCCATACTACAGGTTTTACAGCCGTGCGCATGGCGGGCAGCACATCCGACACGCCCTGCCCCGCATCTTTGTGGAAGTAGTATGCGCCACCTTTCCGCTGCAGCCTTATACTTGGCGACACGCCTGCCATAATAAAAAGCTTCCCTTCGGTTAAAGGGATGTTGAACTCCACAAGCAGGGGAACCTCGATTGAAGCATGCGCTACCCCGCCGGCTTTTACGATCGGGCAGAACTGGCAATCTTTTCTGGTGTTGTACACAAGGTAACTAATGCCATCATCATAATAGTTTATACCTGATGAGATGCTGAACGCCCTGTTTATTCGATAAGAAACGTATCCGCCAAAGTAGCCACTAAGGCCACCTCCGCCCTGCAACTCCACCTGAACCGAGTCCAGCAGCACTCTGCCGGCGTCACCTTGGTTTATCAACCCAAAACTAGGCCCGAAAGAAAGCTTCTGAGCAGTTGCAATATGTAGGCATGTGAAAGTGCAGATGGAACAGAGTATAAGTTTTGTTTTCATAAGGAGCAGGTAAAGTATAGCAGCATCAATATACTCATTTAAAGTATAACTTGCACTACTCTTCTTACCTGAGTTAAGCCGCTGCAAACGGTGTTAACCATTTTTCCCGTACCTTTGCACTTCAACACCAAGTATAAAGTATCCCCATGGCCGAAGAAGCAGAGAAAGAGATAACCACGTTCGAGGATTTTAAGCTGAACAGGCAGCTGCTGAACGCCATTGAAGAGGCTGGCTACGAAAAGCCCACGCCCATACAATTAAAGGCGATTCCGGTCATAATGGGCGGACACGACGTGATGGGCATTGCCCAGACCGGCACCGGTAAAACGGCCGCTTTCCTGTTACCGATACTGATGAAGGTGAAGTATGCACAGGGTATGAACCCGCGCGCCATCATACTAGCCCCTACCCGGGAGCTGGCCATGCAGATCGAGGAGAATATTACGCTGCTGGGCAAGTATACCGACATCCGCCATACGGTTATTTACGGAGGTCTCGGCCCGAAAACCCAGATCGAAACTATAAATAAAGGGCTCGACATACTGGTTTCCACGCCAAAGCGCCTGATGGAGCTCTACCTGAAAGGCGAACTGATACTGAAGGAAGTAAAAACGCTGGTGCTGGACGAGGCCGATAAGATGATGGACATGGGCTTCATGCCGCAGATCCGCCAGATGCTGGAAGTGATCCCGCGCAAACGCCAGAACCTGCTGTTTTCGGCAACGATGCACCCAAAAGTAGTGGAGCTGTCGGAAGAGTTTCTGGAGTTCCCGACCCGCATTGAAGTAACGCCCCAGGCAACGCCCGTAGAAACCGTAAGCCAGGTATTGTACCAGGTACCGAACCTGCGCACCAAAATTGCGATGCTCGAGCACATCATCCAGGACAGGGAGACGTTTAACCGCGTGATCATCTTTACCCGGAGCAAAAAGAATGCGGAAGATGTGGCTAAATTCCTGGAACGGCGCGAATACGGCGAAGTGCGGGCGATACACGGCAACAAAGGGCAGAACACACGCATCAACTCCATGGAAGCCTTTAAAAGCGGCGATGTGCGCTTTTTAGTAGCTACTGATGTGGCCTCGCGCGGGATTGACGTGAGTATGGTGAGCCATGTGATCAACTTTGATGTACCGTTTGTGTACGAGGATTACGTGCACCGCATTGGCCGGACAGGCCGGGCTGAAAATGTCGGGGCAGCCATTACGTTTGCCAACCCGGCAGAAATGTATCACATCCGCAAGATCGAAAAGCTGATCAGAATGCAGATACCCGAGCAGCCGATGCCGCCGGAAGTAAAGATCCATGAGATAACCTTTGAGGAGCAGCAGGCCATCGCCCGCGACATCGACCACCAGAAGCGCAGCGAGAACCCGGACTTCAAAGGTGCTTTCCATGAGAAAAAAGGCAAGCACAAATCGAATTTCGAGAAGGGCAAGAAGAAAGGCGACCCGAAGAACTCGGGCTGGCAGAAGACGAAGAAAAAAGGCAGCCGCAGGAAATAAAAATGGCGCGTCCGGAAGTATACCTTATACTTCCGGACGTTCTTGTTTATACTTGTGTCTGAATCAGGATTCTCAGGATAAAGGGATGAGCAGGATTTCATACTTCAGCTATACTTTATACTTCCCAAATATCCATACTTCCGCTGGCGCGGGCTTTCAGCCCGTGTCTTTTTATTCGTTGGGTTTGCAACCCAACTGGCTTGGAAAGCCATACTTGCTTTGGCTATACTTTTATACTTGCTGTTCCGGACATCCTTGTCCGGAACTACTGCTGCTGCGGATTTCCTAATCCGCGTAAGCCATGCTTTTATACTTTGGCTATACTTCCCTAGCCGCTGCTTCCTGCTTTTTGACACAAGCTATACTTGCTAGTTACCGCTGATCCTCTAGTTCCCATAAACCTAAAGTTGCACTTCATACTTTGGTGCTCTCAAGCCCGAGAGGGCTCGTCCTGGGGGTAGGGGCCCTCGATAAGGGCATCGCGCTGGGAGCTTTTCCTTTGCTCCTGACGTCGCAATGCCTCACTCACGTTCGGCACCGGAAAAACTCGCATAGGCGCTCAACCCAAGGACTGGGATCAGGTTCGATAGCTTTTGCTATACAACGTGAACCAAAGTCCCCCTTTGAAGGGGGTAGGGGGATGTAATCATATGCTAAGTTTATGCTTGTAGGGACAGGCGCGACTTAACTACGCAACGGTAGCAACTATAAGACTCATACTTCAGCAGTAGCAAAAGCAGACTCCCCTCCTTTGACTAGGAGGGGCAAGAGTGGTTGGACCAGATGCAGGGGTGGTCGGGCCAAGTACTATTGAAACAAGCAGCTATATCCTTAAAACCACTGCTCAGCCAGATCGCCGAACTCAAACACCACCAGGTTTAACACCGTGCTCCAGACGATGGCGCTCCAAAGCATGTGTATAAATATTTGCTTGCGCGATGCTCCAAGAACTGCGACAACTACGGTACCCAGAATTGGTGAGAAGATGACGGGCGTTAAGAAGGCCACTCCTACCACGCCATAGCTTTTCCAGACTTTGACGATGCGGCGGTTCTTTTTATTGAACACCGAAGCATTCTTTGCCCGCTGCCGCGCAGACCACCATTTGGCAAACGCCCTCCCGACAATAGAGAAGATAACCACCGTGGTCATCATGCCCGCAATCGTTAGCAGCACAGACTCCAGGTACGTCAGTCCGGCAGCAACACCCGCTAAAGGCCCTCCGATAAACTTCACCATACTCGCCAGGTATACCGAAAGGTATTTTAATATTTCTACAGACACAGGGGGCTCTCCTAGTAAAATGATGTCTACTCCGGGGCTGAGGTAGTACCAAATAGCTTATACGAAGCTCAGCGAATTTCATGTATGCGTATAAAACCCTTACTCCGGCACCGTGTAAACTGCTGCAATGGCGGCTAAGCCTAAGCTAAGGTGATACTATATTTTCGGGCCGAAGGCAAGGTCGCCGGCGTCGCCGAGACCCGGCACAATGTATGACTTCTCGTTCAGGTGATCATCCAACGCGCCCAGCCAGACATGCGCCTCGGGCACCTGCTCCTGCACGTAGGCCAGGCCCTCAGGGGCGGCAATGGCGGCGGCAAAGTGCACCTGCAGCGGCTTTCCGTGGCGCAGCATGCCCTGGTAAGATTTTACCAGCGAGCGGCCGGTAGCCAGCATCGGGTCTGCCAGAATCAGGATCTTGTCATGCAGGTCGGTAGAGGCCAGGTACTCCATGTTGATCTGCAGCGCTGTGTTCTCCTCCTCCACACGGTAAGCGCCCACAAAAGTGCTGTAGGCCTTATCAAAATAGTTCAGCATACCGTTATACAACGGCAGCCCCGCCCGAAGAATGGTAGCCAGCACCGGCTGCTCGGCCAGCAGCAGTGTCTGGGTCTCGGCCAGCGGCGTGGTAATGGTTGCCTCTCGATACGGAAGCGTTTTAGAAATCTCGTAGGCCAACAACTCCCCCAGGCGCTCCAGGTTTCGGCGGAAGCGCATACTGTCGCCGTGCACCTGCACATCACGCAGTTCGGCGACATAGTGGTTGGCAAGCGAAGGCGTATCTGTCAGGATATGTACTTGTTTCTTTTCCATGTGGGGTATTTGGGGCTGATGATCGGCTTAAAGATACACATGGCAACGGGCTTGCACCAAAGCCGGCGCTAAATTTAGCTCACCCATTGCCTTATTTTCCTTTACTGCGGAACGCTGAGGCACCACAATCTCGTATTCATCCGTTTAAACCGCAGGAAGTATAAATTAAGCTGCCCTACAAGTATAATCAGCTTCAAAAACAGTACATTCGCATTTTATTATATTGATTTCCCTTTAATAAGCTATACATGAAACGCATACTTGGTGCCCTCACCCTCTCGCTTGCCGCCCTCGCCGCGCAAGCGCAGGACGTCTACATGCCCTACGACCGCGACACCTATCACCTCGTGGACCGCTTCCAGATAAAGTATGGCAAACAGCTGCCGGAAATGCACACGGCCGTGAAACCGTATGGGCGGGCTGATGTGGCGGCGCTGGCCGAGATCAGCGCCCGCAACGCCACCTCCCGCGTTGATGCATATAACGCCGCCTACCTGCTCAACGATAACTGGAACTACACCGACCAGGCGCAGAACGAGAGCCGCAAACCTTTCCTCACGCACTTCTACCGCAACGTGTCCGACCTCTACCATGTGGATACCGAGGATTTTGTGCTGCGCGTAAACCCGGTGATTCATTTTGAGGTGGGCGTGGATAACGAATCGGATGGGGTGCGTTATGTGAACACCCGCGGGGCCCAGATAGAGGGAAGCATAGACGACCGGTTCGGCTTTTACTTCTTCGTGGCCGAGAACCAGGCCCGCTACCCCGAGTACGTGAACCGCCGCATCCGCAGGGACGGCGTGGTGCCGCACGAGGGGTTCTGGAAAGACTTTAAGAACGACGGAGCCGACTACATCACCGCCCGTGGTTATATGAACTACGCCTTGAGCAAGCACGTGGAGGTGCAGTTGGGCCACGACCGCCACTTTATCGGCGACGGCTACCGCTCCCTGCTCTACTCCGATTACGCACCTCCGGCCTTCTTCCTCAAGCTCAACACCAAAGTATGGAAGCTGCACTATATGAACCTCTTTCAGGAGCTGATTCCGGTATTTAACCGCCGCGATGAGCTGTACCCTAAGAAGTACATGGCCATGCACCGCCTGGGTGTCAACATTACCGACAACTTCAACTTCGGCTTATACGAGCAGGTGATCTTTGCGCGCGGCAAGGGCCGTTTCGAGCTGCAGTACCTGAATCCGGTTATTTTCTACCGCAGCGTGGAGCACGGCCTGGGCAGCCCCGACAACGTGCTGCTGGGCGGTGATTTCCGCTGGAACCTCTGGAACCGCTTGCAATTATATGGCCAGGTGGCACTGGATGAATTTGTGATAGACGAGGTAAGGGCAGGCAAAGGCTGGTGGGGCAATAAGTTCGGCGGCCAGATCGGAGCCAAGTACATCGATGCCTTTGGTGTGAGCAATCTGGATCTGCAGGGCGAGGTGAACGCCATCCGCCCCTATACTTACCAGTACGCCGACGAGTTCTCCAATTTCCAGCACTACCGCCAGCCGCTGGCGCACCCTATGGGGGCTAACCTGGTGGAGTTGGTGGGCATCGTGCGCTACCAACCCATCCCGCGCCTGCACCTGACGGCCAAGGCCATTGCCACCCAGTATGGCCAGGATGTGGTAACCGCCACCGACACGCTGAACTACGGCAACAACGTGCTCCTCTCCTACCTCGACCGCGTATCCACCTACGGCAACGAGATCGGGCAGGGCGTTAAAACGAACCAGGTGCACGCCGACCTGACCGCTACCTTCCAGTTGCGCCACAATCTGTTCGTGGATTTAAAGCAGATCGTGCGCCGCGTAAAGGCAGCAGGCGAGGCACCGGATTACAACACCTCCTTCACCTCCTTCGCCCTCCGCTGGAACATTCCGCAAAGGCTGCACGAGTTTTAAGCCCTTACTGCCCCTTCCTGCAATCAGGAGGGGGCAGTTTTTTTATACTTCTTCTGCCGCGAGCTTTCAGCCTGCGAAAGTATAAGTATAACTCACGTAAGCTGAAAGCTTGTCGGTGTGGTTAACCACGAGCTGAAAGCTCGCGGTAGGTTTAAGCCATATGTCCGCTTATGCCTTCAGCACCTTGCCTCCTTCTAAGCAGCTTTGCCAAAACTTCTCCTTTGCATTTACCACTCCGTTCTATTTCAGTATCTTTGCAGCGGCCAAGCGGAATAATGCCGTAATAGCCAAAGTATAAACAACTTAACCCTGATTTGTGGCTGCCGCAGCGTGGCTATACTTGTTGCTAACCGATACCAGAGGCCTGTGCGGAAGAGCTGGTTAGCAACCCCAATGTACCATGAAGACCTACCTTCGCATACTTCAGTTTGCCAAACCCTACAGCCGGTTTGTGCCGCTCTATACCCTTTATACTTTCCTGGGCATCATTTTCGGCCTGTTTAACTTCACGCTGCTCATTCCGTTGCTGGATGTGCTTTTCGGGAAAGTGGGCAACGACGAGGTGATGGCCATGGTCTCCACCAAGCCGGACTTCGCACTCAACATCGAGTTCTTTAAGGAGTTCTTCTACTACCATTTCGGGCAGGTGATACTTGACCAGGGCCGTGTGGGCGCGTTAATGTTCGTCTGTATCATCATCGTGGTATCGGTTTTCTTGGCGAACCTGTTCCGCTACCTGGCCTTCCGGATTGTGGGGGCGCTGCGGGCGCATGTGGTGCGCAACATGCGCCAGACGGTGTACCAGCGCGTAACCGAACTGCACCTGGGCTACTTCAGCAACGAGCGCAAGGGTGATTTGATGACGCGCCTGACCGTGGATATTCAGGAGGTGGAAAGCTCGGTGGTGAGCACACTGACGGTGGTGATCCGGGAGCCAATCTCGATCATCGCCTTCTTTATACTTCTCTTTAACATGTCGGTGGAGCTGACGCTGTTCTCGCTCATCCTGCTGCCCTTGTCGGGTGGTATTATTGCCGGCATCTCGAAGCGCCTAAAGCGGAAAGCCAAGGAAGGCCAGAACTCGCTCAGCTTTATACTTACTATTATTGATGAGACCCTGAGCGGCATGCGCGTGGTTAAGGCCTTTAACGCGGAGCCGTTTATACTTGGCAAGTTCCACGACCAGAACAACCGCTA
This sequence comes from Pontibacter kalidii, assembly GCF_026278245.1. Taxonomy (NCBI): domain Bacteria; kingdom Pseudomonadati; phylum Bacteroidota; class Cytophagia; order Cytophagales; family Hymenobacteraceae; genus Pontibacter; species Pontibacter kalidii. The sequence continues at coordinate 3,692,609 of NZ_CP111079.1, forward strand.
TGCCCGCATCCAGCGCTCTATCGCCAACAAGCGCGACCTGGCTTCGCCCTTGTCGGAGTTCCTGGGGGTTTCGGTGGTGGCGGGGCTGCTGCTCTATGGCGGCACCATGGTGCTGAACAATGAGTCCGAGCTCTCAGCCAGTGAGTTCATCACCTACATCATCCTGTTCTCGCAGGTGCTGGTACCAGCCAAGGCCATGTCGGCGGCCTTCAGCAACATCCAGCGCGGCCTGGTTTCCGGCGACCGGGTACTCCAGGTAATCGACACAGAGCCACAGATCGTGAACAAGCCAAACGCCAAGGTGCTGCCTGCTTTCAGAAATGAGATCGAGTTCCGCGACGTGGCCTTTGCCTATGGCAACAAACCGGTGTTGCAGGATATCAACTTCCGCATCCAGAAAGGAAAGACGGTGGCCCTGGTAGGCCCATCAGGCGGCGGTAAATCCACGCTGGCCGACCTGGTGCCGCGCTTCTACGACCCAACCGGCGGCGCCATACTGATCGATGGCCACGACATCCGCGATTATACCATGGAGTCGGTGCGGGCGCAGATCGGGGTGGTTACGCAGGAGTCCATCCTGTTCAACGACACCATCTTCAACAACATCGCCTTCAACAAAACCGACGCCACGGAAGAGGAAGTCATCGCTGCCGCCAGAATCGCCAATGCGCACGAGTTCATCATCAACGCCGAAGACGGCTACCAGACCATGATCGGCGACCGGGGGGGCAAGCTTTCCGGTGGCCAGCGCCAGCGCCTGAGCATTGCCCGGGCCATCCTGCAGAACCCGCCCATCCTCATCCTGGATGAGGCCACCTCGGCACTGGACACGGAATCGGAAAAACTGGTGCAGGAGGCGCTCATGAACCTGATGCGGAACCGCACCTCTATTGTAATTGCACATAGGTTAAGTACCATTCAGCACGCCGATGAGATACTGGTGCTGCAGCAGGGAAGAATTGTAGAAAGAGGCACGCACGAAGAGCTGCTGGAGCACTCGGGTTTGTACGCAAAACTGACGCAGATGCAGCTAACGGTTTAATCCGAATTTGCATTTCCGCCATACCCATAAAGCCTAAAACGCAAATTTAGAGTTACATAGTATTTGTAAATAATATTTTTTTGCTAATTTTAGCCAAACAGTTGTTGTACTAAAACCGCTAAAGCAGCATGAAAGCTCTAAAAGCACTCCTCGATGTACTTGTGTTTGGTTATATCATATTCACGGTACTGCTCCTGGCCGGAGCCATAGACGAAAATGCTATTTTGAACACAAACACAGAAAACGAGGTCCTGATCCTTTATAAAGGACTGGTAGCTGTGGGCGGCGTGGTGATGCTGGCCCGTGTACTGATGAGCAGCATTTACGTGGCCGACCTGCAGCACGAGAATTACCGCGCCGAACTGAAGATAAATAACCTAAAGGCTGCACTTTATGAGAAGCGCCAGGCGTTTAGGAGCAATAGCTATAAAGAAACCTATGCCGAGGAGCGCCAGGCAGAGGTTGCGTAAACACCTACATGACATCAACTACCATACTTGCAGAACTGACGCAGGCACAGGAAGTGCTCACCGCGTTTCTGTCTGATGCGGAAAACATCGCATCCATTGAACGGGCCGCCGAGGCGATGGCCACTTCCATCCGGAACGGGGGCAAAATCCTGAGCTGCGGCAACGGCGGCTCCATGTGCGACGCCATGCATTTTGCCGAGGAGCTCACCGGTCGCTACCGCGACAACCGCAAAGCCCTCCCCGCCATCTCCATCTCCGATGCCAGCCACATGAGTTGCGTGGGCAACGACTACGGCTACGAGTATGTGTTCTCCCGCTACCTGGAGGCACTGGGCAATAAAGGCGACGTGCTGCTGGCCATCAGCACCAGCGGCAACTCCGGCAACGTTATCAAGGCCGCCGAAACCGCGAAAGCCAAAGGCATGCGGGTGGTGGGCCTGACCGGCAAAGACGGCGGCAAGCTGGCCCCGCTCTGCGACGTGGAGGTGCGCGTGCCGCACTTCGGCTACGCCGACCGGGTGCAGGAGATCCACATCAAGGTCATCCACATACTCATACTTTTGCTGGAGCAGAAGCTGGTGTAAACACTCGTTACAGTATAAACCAACGTACAGAAATCCGGGTGGCAGCGATATTCCTGCCGCCCGGATTTCTGCTTTTCAGGCTGCGGCTATACAATGATGGTGTGATCCACGTAGGGTAACGTATAGATTCATACTTTCAGGATGCCTGTATTACCATGAAGCACGCGCTATACGTTATACTTTGCCTCAGCCTCCTCTCCTGCCAGAGCCAGGACGGTAATAACCAGCAAGCCACACCCGCTACCCTGCCTCTTCCAGACACCACTGCTGTGCAAACACCTCCGCCTGCCACACCGGACTCGGCTTACCTGATCCTCCCTGGTGAAAGTATAGGTAAAATAAAAATAGACATGACCGGCGAGAAAATGACAAGTATACTTGGCCAGCCCGACAGCACCGATGCAGCCATGGGAAAAGCCTTGTTGTTTTGGCTTGACGGGCCCCATTACGTAGCCGTTTACACCGTCTCCGATTTCGGCGGCACCGACGAGAGGCCCAAGGTGAAGCAGGTGCAGGTAAACTCGCCCCGGTTCCAGACTCCAGACAGCATCGGCACCGGAAAAACCCTGGCCCAGATCAGGCAGCAGTATGGCAACCTGAAACCGCTGGCTTACTACCGGAACGAGCGGCAGCAGCAGGTCTACATTTATGATGCGCAGCAGCAGGGCATTGCCTTTGAGGTTCTACTTCCCGACAGCATCCTCACTGCCATCACCATCCACCCGAAAGGCGAGAATTTAGCCGATACGTACCTGCCCCTGCACCCGGATATGACCAGAATCGAATAATTCCAACGCCCCTCCCGCCAATTTTATATATTTAAAGTATAATTCGGAATCAATTCATTACCAGCGTTGTTCCGCATCAAAATCTTCCGAAACCTATACTTCCAACAAGAAGGAAACATGCTTATTAAAACGTTTGGCAGCGCCGTGCAGGGCGTTAGCGCCTACACCATCACCGTGGAGGTGAGTGTTAGTGCGGGCACGAAATATTTTCTGGTGGGCCTGCCGGATAATGCCGTAAAGGAAAGCGAGCAGCGCATCGAGTCGGCCCTCAAGCAATATGGCTACAAGATCCCCCGCCAGAAGATCGTGATCAATATGGCACCCGCCGATATCCGCAAGGAGGGCTCCTCCTACGACCTGACCATTGCCATGGGCATCCTCGCTGCCTCCGGCCAGATCTCCGACGAGAAAGTATCAGCTTACATGATCATGGGGGAGCTGTCTTTAGATGGGTCACTTAGGCCGATAAAAGGTGTACTGCCCATTGCCATACAGGCTCGCAAAGAAGGCTTCAGAGGATTTATACTGCCGGCCCAGAACGCGCAGGAGGCCGCCATCGTGAACAACCTGGAAGTAATTGGCGTGAACAATATCCTGGAGGCGATCGAGTTTCTGGACGGCGCCCGCGAAATTGAGCCCCTGGTCATCAATACCCGCGAGCTCTTCAGCAACACCGCCGACCAGTATGCCGCCGATTTCTCGGACGTGCAGGGGCAGGAAAACATTAAGCGCGCCCTGGAGATTGCCGCTGCCGGTGGCCATAACCTGATCATGATCGGCCCGCCGGGCGCCGGAAAGACCATGCTGGCCAAACGCCTGCCCTCCATACTTCCGCCCCTCTCGATGCACGAGGCCCTGGAGACGACCAAGATACACTCGGTGGCGGGCAAGCTGGGCGAGGCGACCTCGCTGCTCACCACGCGCCCCTACCGCTCGCCGCACCATACTATTTCGGATGTGGCCCTGGTGGGTGGCGGCGGTGTGCCGCAACCGGGCGAGATCTCGCTTTCCCATAACGGTGTTCTTTTCCTGGATGAGCTGCCGGAGTTCAAGCGCACGGTGCTGGAGGTGATGCGCCAGCCGCTGGAGGAGCGCCGCGTCACCATCTCCCGCGCCAAAACCTCTATCGACTTTCCGGCTAACTTTATGCTGGTGGCAAGTATGAACCCGTGCCCCTGCGGCTATTATAACGACCCCAGCAAAGAGTGCGTGTGCGGCCCGGGCGTGGTGCACCGCTACCTGAACAAGGTGAGCGGCCCGCTGCTGGACCGCATCGACCTGCACGTGGAGGTAACGCCCGTTACATTTGATGAGATGACCGCTACCCGTAAGGCAGAGAAGAGCGCTGCGGTGCGCGAGCGGGTAATGCAGGCGCGGGAAGTACAGACGGAGCGCTTCAGCGAGATGCCGCAGATACATTCCAACGCCATGATGCCCTCGCAGATGGTGAAGGAGGTTTGCCAGATAAACGAGGCCGGCCGCACGCTGCTCAAGACCGCCATGGAACGCCTCGGCCTCTCGGCCCGCGCCTACGACCGCATCCTGAAAGTGAGCCGCACCATTGCCGACCTGGCCGGAAGCGAGGATATTAAAATTGAACATTTGGCAGAGGCCATCCAGTACCGCAGCCTCGACCGGGAAGGCTGGGCGGGCTAGGCGCGGTAGCCACTCAACACGTTTATTAACAAATATTTAACACAAGCGGCAACCAACTATGGCTGCCGCTTTTTCTTTGCCTTTTACCTATCCTATCCTCCCTAAATTGTACTTCGCCATCACCAAAATCAACCGTCTAACCTATACCTTTCTTTATACCCTGCGTAATAGCTTACGACTGTTAGCCTCTCGGTAAGGTAGGTGCTGGCAGCGCGTACTATTTCTGACTAATGATGAAGACTATGAAAAAGACCCTGCTACTATTCGTATTTGTGCTGGCAACTGTGGTTGCCGCGGATGCCCAAAGGATCGGTATCCGGGCTGGTGTTAACTATGCCGGCTTAACAGGCGATGACGTACCTGCAACCGACAGAATGTTCCGCTTCCATGCCGGCCTGACGTCGAAGTTTTTCCTCACCACCGATGAATTCTTTGCCATCCAGCCGGAAGTGCTTTTCTCCCAAAAGGGCGGGGAATCCGAAAACGATGATTTCAAAATCAAACTCAGCTATATCGACGTACCAGTACTGGCGCATATAAATGCCGGGCCTATTTTCTTTGAGGCTGGCCCGCAGGTCTCTTTCCGCGTTGGCGGCGACATAGAGGTAAACGGCGTTAACATTGATGATGACCTGGACCAGTTCAAGCGCACAAGCCTGGGGTATGCAGCCGGCGTGGGCTTTGCTGCACCGATGGGGCTTAACATTGGCGTGCGCTATAATGGCGATATCTCACAGCTAAACGATGACGACAACGCTCCCGAGTACAGGAACAGCGTATTTATGCTCACGCTGGCTTTTACGCTACCCGGGCGCTAGCCTGCTATTAGTATGAACTAGAACTATGGAAAACAAAAAGTCCGGCCTCACCGCCGGACTTTTTGTTTTTCCATAGTATCAACCTGCAAGTATAGAAGCCTAAAATATTGTGCTCTTCTATATACCATCCGCTTATACTTTGGCCCGCTTGTTGATATGGACCTCCGCACAGGCAGCACTGGATGAGCCAAGGCAGTACATTCTGCTCCGTTCACTAAGGCTCCCTGCAGGGGTCCTAATAAATTGCTGTAAACGCTGATCTATCAACCTATGTCTGCACGTTAAAATGCATGTACTCTAACTAACACGATTATGAAGAAGCTATTTTTATCCTTGAGCATTGCCTTGCTCTCCTTTGCTGCGGCACAGGCCCAATCCGGTCTGGGTATAAGGGGCGGCGCTAATTTCTCCAACCTCTCCGGCGACCTGAAGGACGAGTCCCGCTACGAGAACAAAGTGGGTTTCCATGGCGGCCTTACCTATAATATCCCGGTGGTAGGCGACTTTTTCTCGATACAGCCCGAGCTGCTGTACTCCAACAAGGGCTTTAAGTATGAGGATACGGAGATTACGATTCCGGTAACCAACGACGTTTTCCGAAGGGAGGGCAACATGAACTATAACTACCTGGAGCTGCCCGTGCTGGCGCGCATTAAGGCTGGCCCGATATATTTTGAAGCCGGTCCGCAGGCATCCTACCTGCTGAGCGTGAACAACAACATTAAGGAGTATCTGAACAACGAGCGCACCAGCTCCGCCACTACCGAGATAGACAAAGATACCATGAAGGACTTTGAGCTTGGCTACGCGGCCGGCATCGGCATCACCAGTGGCATGCTGAGCGTGGGCGTCCGCTACAACGGCAGCGTTACAGACTTTATGGATAAGTCCTCGACCGAGTACTTCAACGACGAGAACTTCATGGATGCGCGCCACTCCACCATCATGCTGACACTGGGCCTTAACTTCTCGGCCTCCAGATAAAGACTTTTCTTTTCCTGTAATGCCTAAGCTAGCCCCGCCATTTTGGTGCGGCTGGCTTTTTTTGTGCCCCCAACAAATTTATACCTGCGTCAGTAAACAAGTATACACAGCCTAACTCCACCATACTATGAAAAAGACGCTCCTCCTCCCGCTGTTTATACTTTTACCTGTGCTGCTGGCGCAGGCGCAGTACGCCAGGTTCGGGGCCAAGGCAGGCGGCAACCTCTCCAGCGTGCAGGGCTCCGACGGCTCCTCCAACACCACCAACAACTTGGCGGGCTTAAACGGGGGCTTCATCCTGAGCTATGAGTTCGTGTCGCGGCTGGCGGTGCAGGGGGAACTGCTGTATGAGCAGCGCGGCTTTGTGTACGATGCCTTCCCGATTAGCGCCGATGAGGTGCTGGAAGGCGACCACCGGCTGCACTACCTCATGCTGCCCGTCATGCTGAAGCTGCAGAAAGGCGGCCTTTTTGTGGAGGGCGGCCCTTACCTGGGCTACCTGCTTGCCAAGGCCTCCGACATAAAGCGCCTCGACCGCAGCACCCTCGACGACACCAATCCCACCACGCTCGGCGACTACCCCTTGCACATAAGCGACTTTGAGCGCTGGGATTATGGCTACACGATAGGCATCGGCATCGAAATGGACAATGGCTTTTTCGTGAGTGTGCACAACACCGGCGGCCTTACCTCCTTCTCTAAAAGGCTCGACCAGAAAAACTTCGGCTACATGCTCAGCATAGGCTACCTGCTGCGCCCGCCTTCACCTGACGAAATGATGCGTTAGAAAAGCAAATGCCCGGCTATTTCGGTAGCCGGGCATTTCCATACTTTATACTTGGGGTGAGGCTTATTTCTTCAGCTCGGCAAAGTGCTTGTAAAACTGCGGAATCGTCTCAATGCCTTTCATGTAGTTAAACAGGCCGTAGCTCTCGTTCGGCGAGTGGATGGCGTCAGAGTCCAGACCGAAGCCCATCAGCACAGAGTCCAGGCCCAGCTCAGACTTAAACATGGCCACGATCGGGATAGAGCCGCCGCTGCGCACCGGGATCGGCTTCACGCCGAAGGTTTCCTCGTAGGCCATGGCAGCCGCCTGGTAAGCAGGAGAATCGGTTGGGGTTACCACCGGCTCGCCCCCGTGATGGGGCTTCACCAGCACTTTCACGCTCTTGGGCGCTATACTTTCAAAGTGCTTCTTAAACTTCTCGGTGATCTCCTCGGAGGTCTGGTGCGGCACCAGGCGCATCGAGATCTTCGCGTACGCCTTGGACGGGATCACCGTTTTGGCGCCCTCTCCGGTATAGCCACCCCAGATGCCGTTCACGTCCAGCGTCGGGCGGATGGAGTTGCGCTCCATGGTCACATAACCTGCCTCACCGTGCACATCACCCAGATCCAGCGCCTTTTTATACTTCTCCAGGTCAAACGGGGCGCGGGCCATTTCGGCGCGCTCCTCCTGGCTCAGCTCGTCCACGTTATCGTAGAAGCCTGGTATGGTGATGTGGTTGTTCTCGTCATGCAGGGAGGCGATCATCTGGCAAAGTATGTTGATCGGGTTGGCCACCGCGCCGCCGTACAAACCGGAGTGCAGGTCGCGGTTCGGGCCGGTAACCTCTACCTCCAGGTAGCTCAGGCCACGCAAGCCAGTGGTAATGGAGGGGGTGTCATTGCCCAGCATGCCGGTATCAGAGATCAGGATCACGTCGCCTGTCAGGCGGTCTTTGTGCTCACGGACAAAGGCTCCCAGGTTCACAGAGCCCACTTCTTCCTCCCCCTCTATCATAAACTTGACGTTGCAGGCCAGCGTGCCCGTCTTCACCATCGTTTCAAACGCTTTCACGTGCATGTACATCTGGCCTTTGTCGTCGCAGGCGCCGCGGGCGTAAATCTTGCCGTCTTTGATCTCCGGCTCAAACGGAGGCGAAGTCCACAGCTCATACGGGTCGGCGGGCTGCACGTCGTAGTGGCCGTACACCAGCACCGTCGGCAAGCTGGGATCCACCATCTTCTCGCCGTACACCACCGGGTTGCCGGCGGTTTCCACCAGCTCCACGTTATCGGCACCGGCCTCCAGCAGCCGCTCTTTCAGGAACTCGGCGTTACGCATCACGTCGGCTTTAAACTTTGGGTCGGCGCTAACGGAAGGGATGCGCAGCATGTCGAGCAGCTCGTTTACAAATCGGTCTTTGTTGTCGTTGATATATTGATTGATCATAGCGTATGGGTTTGCTCTGTTTTGACTTAAAGTTACAAAAAAAAGCCACCCTTGCTTAGCAGGATGGCCTTCTCATACTTTTTACACTTGGTTACCGTCTGCGGCCCAGCTTAATGTTAGCCTTGCTTTCCTCACCAGCAATCAGGCGGTTGATGTTCTTACGGTGCGTAAGCACCACCACCGCGAAAAGTATAAATCCGAAGATGATGAGGATCGGGTTATCCGGGTGGAAGCGCGGCACCAACAGCAGCAGCATCGGGAAAGCCAGCGCCGCGATCATGGAGCCTAAAGAAACATACTTCGAGGTAAACAGCACGATCACGAAGATGGCGATACACATCAGGGCCACTACCGGCTCGATGGCCAGCATCATGCCCAGCAGCGTGGCCACGCCTTTGCCGCCCTTAAACTTCTCGTACACCGGAAAAATATGTCCCAGCACGCCAATGGCGCCATAGATCAACTGGTACAGGATCAGGTTCTCGGGCTCTACGGCACCGAAGATCACGAGGAAGCCGGCCAGCGAGGTGGCCGTCCAGCCTTTAAAAATATCAAGTAACATTACCACGGCGCCCGGTTTCTTGCCCAGCACCCGGAAGGTATTGGTGGCACCGGAGTTACCGCTACCATGCTGCCGCACATCAACGCCATAGTATGCCTTGCCTATCCAGACGGCCGAGCAAATGGAGCCGATCAGATAAGCCACAATGGCAAATACAGCTATCAGTAAAATATTCATAAGTATAAGCTTTAAACCAGGGGGACTGCTTTTTGCCAGCGTGCTAACCTGCAGGAACAGGTGCTTTTCAGTAGCAAAAACAAGCCCAAATATAGGCAATTCTTGATTTCCCAGCTAATATTTAAGTGCCTCTCTACCCCTATACGCGGTGTTTATGGTTCCTGGTTATATTAGAATGTTCCTTCCCCCTCTTCTTCACCCTTCTTCTTTTTCTTCTTGCGGCTCTTCTTATCGTCGTCTTCCGAGATAAAATCGAAGTTGCCGGTAGACTCCTTCACCACATTCTCCGTTACGGTTTTGAAGCCTTCTTTACCACCTAGGTAAGTGTTCTGGAAGTAGTTGAGGAACTCGTTCTTCTCGATCGGGATGCCTTCGTAAATGCCGTAGCTGCTGGTGGCACCGCGGCTGCCTTTCGACTTGGAACGCACCGCCTTGTTAAACTTATCGTCGGACGACACCAGCGTGAGGCCATTCTCGAAGAAGCTGAAATAGTACCAGGTATACGGGTCGGCCTGCAGGTACAGGTTCACCACCGGGTCGCCGTACATGTCCTGCTTCATCTCCAGGTAGCCGTCCATCTTCGCGTTGATATCCTCTTTCAGGCTGCTGACCACGCCAATTCCGCCTACGCTGTACCAGGCCTTCTGCTCGTTAGACCAATGCAGGTTCACGTCGGTGAGCACCAGGCTACGCTCCAGTTTCTTCGACAGCTTCGCCAGCGGCACATACCCCGCCATCGATTGGTCCCTATACTTGCGTGCATCTCTGTCGCCAACAAACTCGCCTATCTGGTAGAGCAGTTCATCGTCTACGTTGCCGATGGCTGCCGCCCCGGCGGCGTTTCCGCGCAGGTTGCCGGCCATGGACCCTAGCGCCTGGTTCGGCACATCTAAATCAAACACAAGAAGAGTGTGCAGCTTATAGCGGCTGCTATCCAGTTTAGCGTCGCCGCTGCCCGATGCCTCTATGCCAAAGTTTTTCTTCGGCTTTACCAGGTTAAGCCTGCCCTCAAAGTGAATGGAGTTGGATGCTTCGTTGTAGCGCAGCACGTTGCCCTCATAGGCATCGCCATAAGCCCGTTTCTCATGGCCCATCTTAAACTCTCCGCTCTCCTTGTCATAAGAAAGTAACCCGTTTACGGTGAACAGGTCCAGGTCGTCCTCGGCCTGCTTTCTGGACACGAAGGTGTTGTACAGTATGCCTGAGCCTTTCGCCACGTGCAGGCCCGTGTGCAGCGGGGAGCCATCCGCCGCCTTCGGCTTCAGGATCGGGATGCGCACATTGTTCGGGTTGAGGGTGTCTTTCTTGTAAGGAAACCAGTCGGAGTCGTCCGGATTGCCGGTAAAGTTCAGCTTCACCTCTCCGTCAAAATCCATAAACTCATTTGGGGCCTGCATTATTGCCTTGCCGCGGTACATGATCTTCGGGAAGATGTAGAACGGCTTGGCCTCATCCTCCAGGTGTGCCGTGGCATAGGTATAAATTGGTTTCTTTTTCTCCTGCGGATTGCCGTATACAAAGTCCCCGAATCGCAACTGGAACGAATCGCCGGCGGCATTATAGTAATCGTGCACCGCGTCGCCCCGCATCTCTTTTCGCGACAGAACCTCGATGTTGCCTGCGTATAGTTTGTGGTACTGCTGTACGGAGTCGGCCAGCACCCTGGCATTGCGCAGCAAGCGGATGCTTGCCCCCGCTTGCACGGCCACTTTGCCGCTATCCGGCACCACGTAGGAGTCGGCCACGGCAATGTGCGGCACCCCCGTCGCATGCAGTGTGTTGTCCTGCAGGCTGTATTCGCCGCCGTCGGCCATGAATCGCAGGCCCTCCTGCTCGGGTACCTGCGAGTAAAACCAGTTCTTACCACCGTTCTCATCAGCCTTCAGGCTTACTTTCTTCGTGTTCATGTCCCAGCGGGCGCTGCTCATGGAAGTTTTATACTGTGTTTTCGGGAACTCCATACTTGCGGCGCCTTTCTGCTCGCTCTCAAAGTCCACGAAGCCAGTGGTCATGTCGTACGTGAAGGCCACGTCATGCGCTCTAACGGCCGGGCTACCCTCCGTATCTGATTTAACGAGCATCTGGGCGTTGTTGCCGCTGAAGCTGCGCTGGTCGAACAGCATTTTAGCCGAGGTCACGCTGGCATTCTCGTTGTCCAGCACGCCACTTCCGTACAAGCCTCCCGGCGAGAGCTTGGCCACTCCCTTGAAAGTATAATTCTCTTTGTACACCGTCATCGGGTTTTCGGTGGTCTGCAGGTACATGGTATCGGCCTGTGGTTGCCAGTTCATCTTAAAGCTCTTCAGCGTCGCCACCGGGTAAGCTGTGCCATTCACGGTGCTTTCGCTGATCGTTACTTCTGTGCCGCCCTCGGCTACCGCGCCATTTTTATAGAACGTATACTCCGGTGCCTGCAGCGTGGCCGACAGATAAGTTAGTTTGCCCCTGCTCTGGATGCCCGCCGAGCTCATCATGATGGTGTCGTACACCATGCCTTTGCCGCCGTAGGTCTCCAGGCCCTTGGCTGGCGGCTGGTAGTAAAAGCCCATTGTCTCGTCCGGCATCATCTGCAGCTTTGCCTTAATCGGCGGGAAAATGCCTCCGGAGTGGAAAGTACCGTCGAACACCACCGCCTGGTTGCCCGAGCTCAGGCTATCGAGCTTAAACGGGGGCATGTCGAAGTACACCGTGCTATCATAGGCGCCGGCTGCCACCTCAGGGCGCGAGAAGGCCATCTGGGCACCGGCCACCGCGTCAAACTTCGGGTATTCCGCCAAAAACTTCTCGCCGGACTTATTACTCGGCTTGTTGATATACAGCTTACCGGACGAGCTACTGGTCATTACCTGCTCAGTCGCCTTTCTGCTTCGTGTGTTGCGGCTCTTGGTTACCAGGGCAATGGTATCCAGCTTGGTCAGGTCAATCGAGAACTCATCATAGTTAAACCTGAACTCGGTACCCCGCAGGGCCAGGCGGCTGGCGTATACCTGCCCGTCGAACTCGATGTCGCGGTTCTTCAGGATGTGAATTTCTTCGCGGCGCGGCAGGATGTACACGCTGGCGGTGTCGTTGTTAAAGGTAATTTTGTTCACCCCGCGCACCGTTAGCTTGTTATCTTCAAGATTTAGGGTGGCATTGCGGCCCGATGGAACCACTGATTTTATCACGATGTGGTCGTAGTCATTCTTATCGCGGGAGGCACCTACATAGTGCCAGGCCTTGTCCTTCAGCTCTATATAACCGGAGGCGGGATCGTAGTCCAGGTACCCTTGGTAAGACATCGTCTGGGCAGCCTCGCGCACGGCCTTTTCATCGAGGCGGGTGGCACGTGCTACATCAGCCGCATAAAACGTACTGGATTTCGCCTTGGCCCCATACCCCACCAACACCTGCAGCGGATGAAAAGGCGCGATGCCCACCAGCTGCTGGTAGCGCACGTTGGAGTAGTATTCCGTAGACTCCAGCTGCACCGGGATCAGGGTCTTGGTGTTCAGGATGGAAAACTCGATCTCTGGCTTGTTCAGGTTCCAGTGTACCCGTTCTGCGGTTATCTCCAGCTCATGGTAGGAGTCGTAGAACGGTGTGTGGGCGTAAGGGCCTTTGTCTTTTGTCAGCGTCAGCTCCTGGCTTACGCGGGAGTAGCGCAACTGCATAGCAGGGTGCGTAAGCGAGTCCTGTGCCTGGTACACGGATACCGAAGCGCGGTTTGCCAGCACCAGCGAGTCCTCGAACGTATAGTTGCGGGCCATGGTGCGGAACTTGCGCTGCCCCTGGTGCGACACCACCAGCTGCGATAGGCTGCCATCCAGCGGGCGGCTGCCGATGATGTTGCCCGAAAGCGAGAAGCCGCCGGTATAAGCAATACCGTTGCCCAGGCTGTTCAGGCGGGCATCGCTGGTGAAGGAGGTGAACTTAGGGTATGGGTAGTTGCCGTTTTTGCGCTTGCTGCTGATCCACTCCAGCGCACCATCCACCGGGGCGGCTAGCACGGCACTGTAAGTCACCTTTACATCGGGCGCCTTAAAACCGGCAAAGCTGGTATTGAAGCTATACTTGCTGAGCTCGGCTTTGGCTGGCTCCCCCTTCACCTCCCAATCAAATGTGCCGCCTTCGCCCACGAACATGTTCTGGGCCAGCATCAGTTGGCCGGCCGTGTTCTGTATGGCGGCGGAGTCCCAGGGGGTAACGAACACGAGCGCCACTTTCTCCAGTTTCAGCACCGGCCCCGACACTTTAGGCATGGCAGGAATGAACTGGCGCTTCAGGCTCTCTTTCCGCTTCTGGGCATTCTTCTGTTTATCCTCCTTTTTAGGTTGCGGAACAACGGTTCCCCATCCGTCATCGGCCCAGGTATCTTCCCCGCTTGCGCTTACCTCATCATCCCACGACACACTGCCCCAGGCATCCGCGCCTTCCTCCTGCTCCTCGGCGGCCTTACTGGCTCCCTCATACACGAAATTGAAGCTACCCCCGGAAGTGCGCAGGCTATAGTAAGCATTCTGGAACAGCTTTCCCTGGTCCATGAACAGACTGGTGGTGCGCAGGAACTGCTCCAGGCGCTTGATGTCCTCCTGCTTTACTGCCTTGGCCGTAACCTCCAGCATGTTGTCCAGCTGGGCGGGGCGCAGGTTCTGCTTCTTCACGCCTGCCGTCACCATGGTAAAGAAATCCGAGAAATGCGGATTGCTGCGCATGCGCTTGCGGTACATCTGCTGGGCTATGTCGATCACCTCTTTTTGTTGCTTCGAGGAGAGTTTCCCGCTGCTCCATACTTCCTCCAGGTCGGCAGAAAGGGCCTCGGCGTTTTCCACTCTACCCGCTGTGAGCAGGGCTTTTACATCTCCCACAAATTTATCAGGCTCTGTAGAAAGCTTGGCCTGTTGCGCCTGCGCTGTCAGGAATGCAAAAAATAAGATGAAAGGTAAAAGTCGTTTCATACAAGTAGGGGTTGGGTGATTGGATGGTGGTGTACGCGTATACTTTATGAGGCCCTGAAAACGGCAGAAACCCAGTTATTCTTCGTCCGGTGCGAAACATAGACCAGGCCCAGTTCCTCGCAGCGCTGCTGTATCAGGGGCAGGTCTTCGGTGTAGAAGCCGCTCAGCAGCAGCCAGCCTTCCGGCTTCAGCACGGCTTTATAGGCTGGCATATCTTCCAATAGAACGTTGCGGTTGATGTTGGCAAGTATGATATCGAAAAGTTTTTCTCCTTTAATCGCCTCAGCGTCACCGAGTCGCACGTCTATACTTGCGTAGCCATTCAGCTCGGCGTTCTCGCGGGCGTTCTCCACAGTCCAGTCCTCTATCTCCACGGCCACGATCTCCGTGGCGCCCAGTTCACCGGCCATAATGGCCAGGATGCCGGTACCGCAGCCCATGTCCAGCACGCGCTTGCCCTGGTGGTCCAGCGTCAACTGGTTCTCGATCATGAGCGTGGTGGTTTCGTGGTGCCCGGTGCCAAACGACATCTTGGGATTGATGACGATGTCATACCTGGCATCCGCAGGTTTCTCGTGAAAAGAGGCCCTGACCGATACCTGTCCTCCGATGAACAGCGGCTCGAAATTGCGTTCCCACTCCTCGTTCCAGTTCTGGCGCTCAATTTTCCGGGCCGTATAGGCTACCTGCACCAGATCGGCGTAGCGGTTCAGCGTCTCCTCCAGCTCCTGCTGGCTATACTTGTCCTCTTCGATGTAGGCGCTAAAACCGTCTTCCGTCTCCACAAAGGCATCAAAGCCTAACTCTCCAAGTTCGGCCGTGAGTATATCCGCAAAGTCTGCGTTTACTTTTAAGGTTACTTCTATAAAATCCATGGTAAAAATTATTCTCGGCAAGTGGCAAATGAGCGTGCATCGGTAAAATGCACGGTAAAATCAGCTTGGTGGCGCTGCTCGGTCACGTACAGCACGTGGTCGGCAAAGGCCTTGTTCGGCGTTACGTACCAGATGGCGGGCGCATCGGCAAAGAGCTTATTGCTTTCGCGGTATACCACCATGTTGGCAAAGGCCTCCTCTTCCCCCAGGTACACCACATGCGAGGCCGTGTTTTTATACAGGGGGTTGCGCTCCAGGTACACAGAACCATACACCTGGCAGTGGTTTCGCCCCATTTCTGCGGTAGAAGCAGGGCTGAGGTGCGGCAGCAATGCCACCCAGAGCGTGAACAGTATCTGCATAATATTAATTTGTTAAAATATAGGCAAGATACAAAAAAAGGTCGCTCCCCCAGTAGGATAGCGACCTTTTTAACAATTTCTTTTTGTATTTTATATGGATTTGATCACATCCGTAAAATCCCTTGACTTCAGGGAGGCTCCTCCGATCAAACCACCGTCCACATCCGGCTGCGAGAACAGCTCCTGGGCATTGCCGGGGTTGCAGCTACCGCCGTAAAGGATGGGGGTGTTGTAGGCAGCCTCGGCATCGAACATGCGGGCCAACTGCTCGCGGATATACTCATGCATTTCCTGCGCCTGCTGACTGCTGGCCGTGCGGCCGGTGCCAATCGCCCAGATCGGCTCGTAAGCCACCACCACCTGGTCAAACTCCTCGTTGCTGAGGTAAGAAAGGCTGTCGTGCAGTTGCTTGCCTACGTAATCGAAGTGGCGGTCGGCGTCGCGCTCCTCCAGGGGCTCACCGCAGCAGAAGATCGGCTTCATGCCATGGGCAGTGGTAGCTTTCATTTTCTGGTACAGCGTCTGCGCATCCTCGTGGTGGTATAGGCGGCGCTCGCTGTGCCCGATGATCACATACTCTACGCCCACTGATTTCAGCATGGCAGCCGACACCTCGCCGGTATAGGCACCGCTCTCGTGCTCACTCACATTCTGGGCGGCCAGGTGCATTCTGTCGTTGCCCTGGGTCAGTTTACCCACGCTCTGCAGGAACGGGAAAGGCGGCGCCACCACCACGGCCACGTCTTGATTCACCTCGTCCTTCACCATGTTATCGATCTCCGACACCAGCGAAAGCGCCTCCTCAGCGGTTTTATTCATTTTCCAGTTACCTGCAACAATCTTCTTTCTCATGTTTTATACTTGTGTTGATGATGGTTATACTTGGGTTAGTTTGCCTAAAAGCTTTACGGCAAGATAGTAAATTATGCTGTACCTCCTTTATTTATACTTCGCTTGGGTCTTATCTTGAACACAATACGTGCTGGCTGTTGTTCATCCTCAATCTTTTTAGCGGCTTTACTTGCTTCAGCTATAGCCTCTGCTGGCGCAAGCGTCTGCTTGTGCCTTATAAGCAGCTGATATCTGCAACTTTCGCTGGCGCGGGCTTGCAGCCCGTGCCTTTTAATTATTTAGACTTGCTTCAGCTATACTTCCTTAGCCACCGCCTCCTTCAACCTGACACAAGCTATATTTTCTAGCTTCCGCTGATCCTCCAGATTTACCCGCGATTCGTTTCATCTCTAAATGTGGAGCTCTCAAGCCCGCGAGGGCTCGTCTTCCCGCATCGCGCTGTGTTCCCTTCCTTTGCTACCCTTCGGTCGCAATACCGCCACGGCGGCACCGGAATCTCACAAGGCGCTCAACCCAAAGACTCGGTATCATTTCGATAGCCACCGTTATTTGTCATCTCGACCTGCGGGAGAGATCTCTTTAGAATTCCCTGTCATCTCTCGTCCTGCTGGAGATGACAGGGAAAGTATAGCAAGTATAAACTCCCTCTCCTGTTTTTAGGAGAGGGCTGGGGTGAGGTATAATCCCCCTCCTCGGAGGGGTTAGGGGTGGGTTTATACTTTGTAGTCCTGCTGTTCCGGATTTGCAATCCGGAACACTGTTACCTGCGGATTTGCAATCCGCTTTTCTGTCCGTAGCTACTGCCTTTGCTATGGCAGATTACAAATCCGCAGCTATTATACTTCCGGATTGCAAATCCGAAAGAGCAGGAAAGGGTGGGTTCCAGACTTTGTAGGGACAGGTCGCGACCTGTCCGCGCAATACCAGCAGAAACGGAGCTCATACTTCAGCCAAAGTAGTAGCAAAGCTCCCCTCCTTAAAGGAGGGGCAGGGGTGGTTGGACCAGGTGCTGCAAAACAATAAAGCCGCTGCAGTCATACTTGCAGCGGCTTTATACTTATACCTATACTTATACTTCCCCTACAGCTTATCCTTCAGAAACCTGGCTGTGTGGTTATCCTCCAGCTTTGCCATCTCCTCCGGCGTGCCCTCGAACAGCAGGTGGCCACCGTTTAAACCTCCCTCCGGACCAAGGTCAATGATCCAGTCGGCACACTTGATGATATCCATATTATGCTCGATGATGACAACCGTATTACCATTTTCTATCAAGGCGTTAATGGAGGTAAGCAACCTGCTGATGTCGTGGAAGTGCAGGCCGGTGCTGGGCTCGTCAAAAATAAAGAGGATGTTCTCCTGGTGCGCCTGCACGCCCTTGGTGAGGAAAGAGGCAAGCTTTACGCGCTGCGCCTCGCCCCCCGACAAGGTGTTGCTCGACTGCCCCAGGCGGATGTAGCCCAAGCCTACATCATTCAGCGGCCTAAGTTTCTCGATGATCTTGGGCTGATCGGCAAAGAAATCGATGCTGTCGGCGATGGTCATGTCCAGCACCTCGGAGATGCTCTTGTCCTTATACTTTACATCCAGCACGTCCTGCTTAAAGCGTTGGCCGTGGCAGCTCTCGCAGGTCAGGTAGATATCGGCCATAAACTGCATCTCAATCTTCACCTGGCCCTCGCCCTGGCATACCTCACAACGGCCACCCTCGATGTTAAAGGAGAAGTGCGACGGCTTAAACCCACGCGCCTTGGCTACCGGCTGGTCGGCATACAGGGTACGGATGGCATCGTAGGCCTTTACGTAGGTTACCGGGTTGGAGCGCGAGGACTTGCCGATCGGGTTCTGGTCCACAAACTCCACATGCTCGATTTTGCTGTAGTCACCGGACAGTTTGTCGAACTTGCCCGTGGCCTCTGCGGTAGCGCCGTGCAGCTTCTGCATGGCCGGGGCCAGTATCTTTTTGATCAGGGTGGACTTACCGGAGCCACTCACGCCCGTCACCACCGTCATCACACCCAGCGGCACCTTCACGCTCAGGTTTTTGAGGTTGTTCTCCCGCGCCCCGATCAGCTCGATGGCATTGCGCCACTTGCGGCGCTGCGTTGGCACCGGCACCTCCATGCGGCCACTCAGATACCTGGAAGTATAAGTGTCTGCTTTCTTCGTCAGCTCATCCAGCGTTCCCTGGAACATCAGGTTACCGCCACCCGAGCCGGCTTCCGGGCCAATATCGATCAGCTGGTCGGCCGCGCGCATCATCTCCTCCTCGTGCTCCACCACAATGACCGTGTTGCCCAGCTGCTGCAGCGAGCGCAGCACGCCAATCAGCTGCTCCGAATCTTTCGGGTGCAGGCCTATACTTGGTTCATCCAGAATATACATGGAGCCTACCAGGGCACTGCCCAGCGAGGTTGCCAGGTTGATGCGCTGGCTCTCGCCGCCGGAAAGCGTGTTGGAAAGCCGGTTGAGGGTAAGATAGCCCAGGCCCACGCGCTCCAGATAACCAAGGCGGTTCGCTACTTCCGTTACCAGTCGCTCGGCCACGTTCTGCTCGTGCTCCGTTAGCTGCAAGTTTCGGAAAAACGGTAGCACCTGCGTAATCGGCATCAGCACCAGGTCGGTTATACTTTTGCCGCCTACTTTTACGTAGCTGGCATCCTTGCGCAGGCGCGAGCCCTTGCAGTCCGGGCAGGCGGTGCGGCCGCGGTAGCGCGAGAGCATCACGCGGTACTGTATCTTGTGCGTCTGCGATTGTATTTCCCTGAAGAAGGCGTTGAGGCCGGAGAAGTACTTATTGCCGGTCCACAGCAGTTCCTGCTCCGCCTCCGTCAGCTCGTTGTAAGGGCGGTGGATCGGGAAGTCGAAGCGGATGCCGTTCTTAAGCAGTGGCTGCAGCCATTCGCTCATCTTATCGGTGCGCCATGGGGCGATGGCCCCTTCGTACACGGTCAGGCTTTTGTCGGGAATTACCAGGTCCGGGTCGATGCCCAGCACGCTACCGAAACCCTCGCAGGTCTGGCAGGCGCCGTAGGGGTTGTTAAAGCTGAAGAAATTAACCGAGGGCTCCTCGAACACCATCCCGTCCAGCTCAAACCTATCCGAGAACACGCGTTCCTCCTCGTTGCCATACTTGACGCGGCACTCCCCCTGCCCCTCGAAAAAGGCGGTTTGCACCGAGTCGGCTATCCGGAACTGCAGGTCCTCGTCGGCTTTATAAATCACGGCGCGGTCTACCAGAATATAGATATCCTTGCCCAGCTTCGGCTTTTTCTCCTCCAGCAGCTCCTCTATAAAGTATACCTGTCCGTTGGCGTAGATGCGGGAGTAGCCCTTCTGCAACAGCAGGTCCAGCTCTTTGGCCAGCGTGCGCTCCCGGTGCTGGTGCAGCGGCGCCAGGATCATGACACGGGCCTCATCCTCCAGCGAGAAAATAAAGTCCACCACATCCGTTATCGTATCCTTCTGCACCACCTCCCCGGAAATGGGCGAGTAGGTTTTGCCGATGCGGGCGTAGAGCAACTTCAGGTAATCGTAAATCTCGGTGCTGGTGCCAACCGTAGAGCGGTTGTTTTTTATACTTACCTTCTGCTCGATGGCGATGGCCGGGCTGATGCCCCGGATGTAGTCCACATCGGGCTTGTCCATGCGGCCCAGGAACTGGCGGGCGTAAGAGCTCAGGCTCTCCACGTACATGCGCTGCCCCTCGGCGTACAGCGTGTCAAACGCCAGCGAGGATTTACCTGACCCGGAAAGGCCGGTGATGACAATGAACTGGTTGCGGGGCAGCGCTACGCTCAGGTTTTTGAGGTTGTGTACCCGTGCCCCCTTAATGATGATGTGTTGACGGGCATCGAGCTCGTCTAATTTATCTTCGGTTATGTCTACCATATAGCAGTGAGCCCCTTTGGCAAGTATAAGTTGCCGTTTCTGAGGCTGTTTTAAGCAAATTTTCAATCTGTAAAGATACGAATAGATAACCGCTTTTTGAAGGCCTTTGTTTCAGTAGGAGCTCAAGCCGATACCCTTCCATCAGACTCCCCGAAAACAGGCTCCTTATATTTTGCTTTGTTGCATCGGCTGCGGAGGTTCACAAAATATTTGCGGCGCTTCACTAAAATCCGGCACCCGGCCTGCTCTTGCGTCCCCGAAGCCCGTACATATCATAACAGATATAAAGTATACATCAGCCGGAACCGGCCGACACTACTTTCCTTTCCTGCCCACCCTTCAGTAGTACCCCGTTACCTGGCTCCGGGTATGCCTCCTGTTGATCTCGCGCGTTTGAACCGAAAGCTACCCTATTATGAAAAAGACCTTTACGCTGCTCCAGCTATTGTTTGTATTTACGCTTCCCCTTTTTTTGCTCCCAAGTACTGCAAGAGCGCAGTTAGAGGTGGGTGTATGTGAATTTGAGGATGACTGCCTTTTCATTGCATATGAATCCATACAGGAAGAGAGCCCTACCTCCCCCAGCCTGGTCGTCGTGCTGACAGCCTTTCTTCAGGAAGGGGGCAGGTGCAACAGAATCGATGGCCTTATCCTCTCTCCTGCCGGGGGCGTTCCTACGCTGGTAACCCGGGAGGACCTGGAAGAGAATCAGAACTTCATAGAACTTGTCGTCAACAGAGCCATCTTCACGGCGACACCCGATGTGCTGGTTGCTACTTTCAGATACATCAATATTCCGGTTATTGGGGTACAGATACCTATTCCGACCAATGTAGTAGACCTGCAGGCACGCTTGGACTCCGACGACCCCTGCCTGCCTATTACTCCACTGCCCGTGGAGCTGGCAAGCTTTGAAGGAAAAGCAACGCAAAGCGGCATCAGCCTGGAGTGGGAGACGGCCAGCGAGCAGAACAACAGCCACTTTGAGGTGGAGCGCAGCGCCGACGGCAAGGCCTTCGAGCAGCTGGGCACAGTAGCAGGCAACGGGAACTCCTCGGTTTTCCTCACTTACCGCTACCTCGATAAGCACCCCTTTGCAGGCCTTAATTACTACCGTTTGAAGCAGGTGGACTTTGATGGCACGTATGAGTACTCGAATGTGGTAGCCGTTACCGCAGCAGAAAAAAGCGAGCAGCTGCAGGTGCAGCTATTGCCTAACCCTTGCCTCCAGGGCGACTGCCAGCTAAACCTAGCCACCGCTACGCCGGGCCAGCCGGTGCGGGTGCAGCTGCAGGACCTGACAGGCCGCGTCGTGTTCGAGCAAAGCCTGCGGGACGATGGCGAGCAGCTACAGCTTACCCGGCAGCAACTGAAAAACCTGCGTGGCGTGTTTATACTTTCGGCGGAGGCGGGCCAGGAGGTGGTGCGGCAGCGGGTGGTGCTGGAGTAGTGCGCTTTTCCCAAGGATCCGGGCCTGAAGGCACAACCCATACCTGCCGCTAAAACGTATGGGAGATTACTGTTCAACCTATCAGCAAAACATTGTTTCACTATGGGAAAAGGCGATAAGAAATCCAGGAGGGGCAAGATTACGAAAGGCACTTTCGGTAAGAGACGCACCAAGAAAGGCTACAACCTGAAAATGAAGCCAATCAACAAAGAGTCCTCCTCAAAGTAGGAGGACTACCAGCATGAATCAAAATCGCGCTGTTGCAGGATAACTACCTGTAGCAGTGCGATTTTGCATTTTGCTTCTATATCCGCAGTCCCTTACAGTAAACCTTCTTCCGCTAAAATTTTCTGCCGTTTGCACTTTAGCAGCACTAGGGCTGTTTTCTGTGCTCCGGCGGCTTTTGTACCCTATATTCATAACATCCAAAATTCTTACTAAAAACCCTCCCTTTGCTGCAACTATAGCGAAGGGATCAAAGTATAAACTTTTACCTATTTTTAGTTTGGGCCCTGCTCCCGAAGGCGCCTCTGGCCAGCATCATTAGCCCAACATAACAAAACTGTAACCTCTGTGTTAAGCAGTAGGCCAGGGTATTATCAAATTATAAAGTATATTTTTCTAAGCCAACGCTTGTCCGGAAGGTGCGTACCTTTACGACTGTAAGACGTTCTTAAAACTATTTTTTTTAACTTAACTGACACTATTCCATGCAAGTACTGGATATCAGAAATTTGTTGGAGAACATCGAGCGGAAGGTGTACCGGCAGGAAATCACGACTGACGACGCAGTAACGAAATTGATAAATGCAGAAATCACGAAGGCCATCAACCTGAAGTATACAAAGGAGAACGAGACCGAAGTAGACATGCTCAAGAACGTTTCCTGCACCACGTTAGAGTGCTACCTGGAACACCTGAAGGCCGTAGAGGCCAAGCTCCGCAAGCCATGTGACATCTCCGCGCAATGCAAACCCTTGGAAGAGCGCGAGATAAACCGTCGCCTGTTGCTCATCCTGAACCGCCTGAAAGGCTACAGCAGAAGGTAACAGCCGGCACCATAACCTATTTTCAGACCATCCTTCGCAAGATACCTCAGCTCTTCCGAAGGATTTTTTATGCCCAATCCTTTCCCATTGCCCTCCCCTCTTTAATACATGACCTAAGTCATTTTTTTGGTGCGGCTGCCTGTCTAAGTTTGTATTTTAGCTAATACACCAGGAGCAGGCATGGCGGAGGCATCATCATCTTTTCAGGACTTTACCGATCCAGGCGGCCAGTTGGCCCGTAGCCGGGCGGACGTGTTTGGCATGCCAGCCGAGACACTGCGCCTGAAGGCCGGAGAAGTATTCCGCATACCTGCCCGCGAGCCACGCGCCCTGAAAGCGCTGAGGAACTTTAAGATGCTGCTGATTAAGTGATACCCATGAAGAAAGACATCACAACCGAGGAAGATGTAAAGCTGTTGGTTAATACCTTTTACAACCATGTGAATGAGGATGAGTTGCTTTCACCAGTATTCAATGGCTTTGCCCAAATTAACTGGCAGCACCACCTGCCCATTATGTATAGTTTCTGGAGTTCGCTGCTGTTCGGAAGTATGGCCTACAAGGGCCAGCCATTTCCGAAGCACCTGCGCCTGCCTATTCAGCAAGAGCATTTCATGCGTTGGGTTGTGCTGTTTACCCAAACCATAGATGAGCTGTTTGAGGGACCGAAGGCAGAGGAGGCCAAACAAAAGGCAAAGAGCATTTCCCGTATTTTTCAGATGCGGATGGGCCTGCTAAGTATACTTGATCAGGAAGTATAGCCAATCCATAACCTTATCCTTTTACCCCCAAAAAGGCAATGGCACCAGTGGCTGTTGCCTTTTCTGTTTTATACTTGCTGACGGGCGTCTGCCACCGGAGCCTTGCCATCAGCCTGCAGCACAACAAGCCCGGGGCACCCGATAGAACATCCGCAGGATTCTTCGCGCGCACAGGGGAGCGGACACTTATCTGCAGCAGGATGCAGAGCTTTTTCTTCATCGCCGCTCTCGCTGAGGCTTATACTTTATACTTCCTCCTCCTCCGCCAGAGAATTTTCATGAGCTTAAATCTCACTACCACAACTATTTGCACAAGAACAAAAAGCTTTTTTCTATATGTGGAAAATTAAATTTAACCCATCACATTATAACTTTCATTTTGCTTACGTATATACCACTTTAAACCCCAGCTGCGCAACGTTAATGAGTGGCGGCAAGTATAAGCCCAGTTTCTTTTTTTGAATATTCCCGGCATCAATGCTTGCACATACAAAAGGCGTTCTATATATTTGATTTACATTTCTGAAAAAAACTGTTTAAAACAAGTAAACGCGACAATATGATATAAAGCTCTACGTTAACTTAATGTAGCTTTAAGATGAATACAACTACCCAGATGAGCGACTCTGCATTGGTATCGCTCTACATCGCAGGTAATGAAGGTGCGTTTGAACAGCTTGTAAACAGGCACAAAAACAAAGTCTACACAACCATTTTACTGATCGTAAAGGACTCGTACACAGCCGAGGACCTCATGCAGGATGCGTTTATAAAAGCCATCCACACCATGAAGGGCGGACGCTACAACGAGGAAGGTAAGTTCTCTTCGTGGATATGCCGTATTGCACATAACCTGGCAATCGACCATTTCCGTAAAGAGAAGAGAAGCCCGGTGATCACGCTGGAAGATGGCAGCAACGTGTTCAATAACATGTCATTCTCAGAGGACTCTGCCGAGTCGCTGCAGATAAAAGAGGACACGCATGCCCGCTTGCGCGAGCTTATCCAGACGCTGCCACAGTCGCAGCGGGAAGTGCTTATGATGCGCCACTACGCAGAGATGAGCTTCCAGGAGATAGCCGATGCTACCGGCGTGAGCATCAACACAGCCTTGGGTCGTATGCGCTATGCGCTGATCAACCTCAGGAAAAAGATGCTAAAAAGTAATATCGCGTATGATACAAACCTCTACACAGAATGAACTGATCCAGTATGTATATGACGAGTTGGCCGACGACGCCTGCGCGCAGCTGGAATCAGCGTTAATGCAAGACTCAGAGCTGGCCGAGGGCTGCTCCGACCTGCTCCTGCTCCAACAGCTCCTTGACGGGGCGGCTTCCAAAGCGCCAAGCGAACGCTCGGTACAAAACATATTAAATTACTCAAAAAGCTTAAGTTTGCAGTCTTAACCGATTGCAAGCTTTTTTTATGCAGAAAAAGGAACGCTACAGGCTCCTGATCGAGTACTTTACCCAACACTTTCCGGAGCCGGAAACCGAGCTGGCTTATACAAACCCTTATGAGCTGATACTGGCGGTGGTGCTGAGCGCCCAGTGCACCGATAAGCGCGTGAACATGGTAACGCCTGCCCTGTTTGAGGCCTACCCTACGCCGGAGGCACTGGCCGCGGCCACGCCTGAAGAGGTCTTCCCGCTGATCAGAAGTATATCTTACCCCAACAACAAGGCAAAGCATTTGGCCGGACTGGGCAGAATGCTGGTGGAGCAATTTAGCGGGGAGGTGCCCAGCACGGTGGAGGAGCTGGTGAAGTTGCCGGGAGTGGGCCGCAAGACCGCCAACGTGATCGTGTCCATTATCTGGAACCAGCCCGCCATGGCCGTGGACACCCACGTGTTCCGGGTAAGCAAGCGCCTGGGCCTGGTCACTACAACCGCCAAAACCCCGCTGGAGGTGGAAAAGCAGCTGGTGGTCAACATCCCGAACGAACTCATCTCTAAAGCGCACCACTGGCTTATCCTGCATGGCCGCTACATTTGCCTGGCCCGCCGCCCCAAGTGCGAGGAATGCCCCCTCACCCATTTCTGCGCCTTTTTTCAGAAGAATTTCCCCAACATCCCAGATGACCCGGAGAATAAGCTGGGCGGGGTGTAAAGTGCGTAGTATAAAGTATAAACCCTGTGCCGCCTCATGCCGCACAGGGTTTATACTTTATACTTGAGGTACGGTATCCTGCTCCTGTTTTTCTCACTCACGTTGATGCCAACACAGAAAATGGCCCTGATCGTATAAGCAGGAATGGCTGGTTTATAGGTAAGACGACAGCATCAGCACTTTACTCTGTCATCCTGGAAGGAGCTTGTGGGCAAGCCGCATCAGCTTAACCTCTTGGGAAAGGAGCTGCTATTTCTACCTAGGGCCGTTATTATGTTCTAGCTACACCGTTGTTAAGATATTTGTCATTCTGTTGAGTAACCTGGCAGGAGGTAGGTTGAGCCACCGCTACAGGCCACCAAGATCCTTCCAGGATGACAAGAAATGTAGCATTTAACGGTCCTGCTCTTTTTCTACCGGGTTTCCTCCAGCATAACAGTCCCCCTTACTTTAACCCAACACTGTCTCCATACCTGCCTAAAACCGGAACAGTGTGTTTCTGCCTGTGCTGCCCACCTTGCCGCCGAAGTTGCGGATGTTATAGATAAAGGTGACCATGCCGTAACGGTTCAGCACCGTTGTCTGCACATCTTCCACCATGTTTTCCCGGATGCTGCGGCTGGCGCTGAGGTTCTGGTCCAGCAAATCGTATACAGATAGCTTCAGTTGTGCCCGGTCGTCTTTCAGGAACAGGAAGGTTACAGCGGCAGTAAGCCGCCCGTAGCTATCCCGCAGCCCCGGTACGGCATCGGAGGTATGCCAGTGCTCAAAGTGTGCCTCCCATACCACACGCTTCGGCACCCGGAGCACAAGGTATGTTGTGGAGGTCCTGCTCACGGTGTTGTAGTTTTCAAACGCATCCTGCTCGTAGCGGCTTTGGCTGAAGTTCAGCCGCAGGGACTGGCTAAACTCGATCTTGTCGTGCAGGTTGAACCCTGCATTGACCGAGGGCCAGAAGTTTCGCATCTGCCCGTAGCTCTGCACTTCGTTCAGGATGATCAGCGTTTTGCGAAAGCTTCCCCCGGCCGAGGCCCCCAGCGAAAACTGCCTGCCCAACTCATACTTGAAATCCTTTGAAATCCGTGCCGATCCGCTCGCATACCAGTTCCCATCGGTATTCACCGGCCGGGTAACCTGCACCCCGTTAGGCTCTATCGTTCGCTCCCTGGTGATATCGTTCTGGTTTATACTTGTATAAGCATGAAGATTATAGTTGAGCGCCCTGTTTAAATCATACTTGTACAAGTTCAGGTTAACGCTGTGGGTGACAGTAGGTACCAGGGCCGGATTTCCGTACCGGATAAACAGCGGATTGGTGTTATCCACCACAGGCTGCAGATCCATGGCACCAGGCTCCCGTAAAGAGGCACTGTAGCTCAGGTTGAGGTCTTGCCAGCGCACCCGCAGCGAGGGGAACACATAGAAGTAGTCCTGATCAATGGGCTTCCGCTCCCGGAAATCAGACTCGATGTTGAGCGACGCGAACTCCACTCCCGGCTGTACGGTCAGTTTGCCTTTCTTCCACTGGATACCCGTCGTCACATAGTTTCGCCAGCCTTTGCGGTCGAAGGAAGTGGAGAGGTCATCTACCCGGCGATCATACTCGTTGCTTTCCGGGGCATAGGCGTAGGTCCCAATGGCATTTTCATCCCTAAAGTACTGCGAGTTCAGCCTGATAACCGCACTTAAGTTCTCTACAAGTGGCTCGGTAAAAGAAATGTTGTTCCGGATGCCAAGATTGTCCCGGCTTTCATCGCGAAGCTGGTTCAACTGCGAGGTCTCAGGGTGTGGCTCGAAAAAACGGTTGAGCGCCAGGTTATACCTGTCCTGCAGCACAGTGTTATACTCATAGTTGCCGAACAGATTAAATACTCTCCCTTTCTTGGAAAAGAGCCGGTTTAAGGAATATGTGCCCGAAAAGCTGTCTGTACCTTCCTCTGAGCGCTGGTTGTTATCGCTCTCATTCACCAACCGATTGGCGTTGCGGTAGGTATTCGCATTTTCCTCCTGCTTTATGGTATTTTGCCCAAGCATTATACTCGGCCTAAAGGAGAAATCCGTGAGGGAATCGATCTTCCAGTCCAGTTTGCCGCCTATCTGGTGCTTATGGCTCCTGCTGCGCTGGTCCCGGCTGCGGCGTGTGGTCAGGGTATCCCGCGCCAGGGACTGCCTGGTGTCTATAAGCTGGTTTACCTCTCCGTTTATGCCGCCGTAAAAGTACTGCAGGTTCAGTTTGATGCCGTTTTTGGTGACCGTGTTAAAGTTTACCCCGCCCCCTGATGACTGCTCTACCCCTTCGCCCGTTCCGCCAAAGGAGACCCCGTTTAACTCGTAGCCCCTATCGCTCATCATAATGCTGTTCAACCCGCTCCGGTCAAACCCGCCTATCTTCCTCATGTCGCCCATGCCAAAGCCCGGGCGGTTCAGGTTATTCGAGTAGCCCAACAGGCTCACCTGCGTGGTGTCGCGGAAAGCGTTTATCAGCCCGCCACCCTCGTACCGGTTGTCCGTGCCGAAACCGCCGTATACTTTGCCAAACATACCTTTTTTGATTCCCTTCTTAAACGTGAGGTTAACCACCTGCGGAATTTCGCTCTCGGGCAGGTGCGGGTCGCGGCGCACTACCTCAGGGTCGTTCATCACCTGTACCTTCTCAATGACATCGGCTGGCAGGTTGCGGCTGGCAATCTTGGGGTCGCTGCCGAAGAACTCTTTCCCGTCCACCAGTATTTTGTGCACTGCCTTCCCGTTCACGCTGATGTTGCCCGCCGCGTCCACCGATACGCCCGGAAGCTTTTTCAGCAGGTCCTCCACCAGCGCAGTGGGCAGTGTTTTAAAAGAGGCAGCGTTGAACTCCAGCGTATCGTTGCGGACCAGCACCGGCGGTGTTTCGGCCACTATCAGCACCTCATTCAGCAGCTCAGAACTTGGCTCCAGCTTAACCTCCCCCAGGTCCAACGCGGGCTGCTCCGCCGAAAGCATGAACTCCTTACGGTACACTTGAAAGCTCATCATTGTGATCACTGCCCTGAGCCCTTGGCCCACCGGCAAGCCAGGCACCCTGAATACACCCTTCTCATCGCTCATCCGGAACGTGACCATTGCTGTGTCGTGTGCCGTGTAAACAGCCACCGTGGCATAAGGCAGCGCCTCGTTTGTTTCCGCATCGGTGAGCACGCCCTTTACCTCGCCTTTCTGGCTTTGGGAGAAGGAGGCACCCGGGCATAAAGCAAACATGAGCAGCAGCGTGAAAGGCAGGAAGTTTTTCATAGGAGGAGTCGTGCTTTTTACCATGAAAAGTTCTGGCTCTGTTCCAGCAGGAAAAGCAGAGAAGTTCCTGAACAGGAGCAACATACTTATCTTACAATATATAGAATTATCTAACAGAAACACCACATTATTAAACTTTTAAACTAGCGGCAAGCGCGGTGCTACGGTATAGGTAGCGCCTCCCTATGCTGGTATGGCCTCTTCAGGGGCCAAAAAGTAAAACCTCAGCATTGACCAGGTACAAGCTAAGCCACAAAAAAAGGCAGACTTAATAGTCTGCCTTTTGTCTGGTTCATACGTTTATGGCATCTATGCTCTGCCTCCCTCATGCTGGCCGCGCTTACCCTTGCCTCCTTTCTCGTGCCTGGCTTTCATCTGCTCGCGCTTCTGTGCCTGCATCTCCTCATATTTGGCGTACTGCTTTTTGTTGAGGATGTCTTTCAGCTCCTCGTTGTGGCGCTGGTGGGCAGCCATCCTCTCGGCGCGCATTTGCTCGCGGCCGGCAGCATCTTTTTTATCGCCTTTTTTAAAGTTGGCGCGCTTGGCTTCTCGCTCTTTTGTCTCCTTCAGGTACAGCGCCTCCACTTTTTTCGCCTGCGCCTTGCTCAGGTCCAGCTCCTGGGTCATGCGCTCGGTTCTTACTTTGGCTCTTTCTTCCGGAGATTTGCGCTCGCCTTTGTGTTTGTGCATTCTTGCCTCCTGGCGAGGCTTGGTAGTATCTTGTGCTACTGCGGGTGCCACAGTGCTTCCCATAACCAGCACACCGAGTGCCAGCGCTAACAGGTTCTTTTTCATCTTCTTCATTCTTAGGTCAGGTAGATAGATTAGCGGTAAGTCCAGGCCTGGAATTCCTGCTTGTTGCTTCTACTTATCCAAACGGCGTGCCAAAACTTTCCGGCAGTAACGGCCTTAAAGTGATGCTATACTTATCAAGCTAAGAAAGAGATATTTACAGCGCGATGTGGCACAAAAAAGAAAGTGTGAGGTTAGCGAGCAGATGACTTTACCACGTTTAACAGCACCTCCTCTACCTGCCGCATCAATTGCCTGCGGTCGAAGAGCTGGCGGGCGATGGCCGCGCCGTTGGCAGACGCTGCCTGCAGTTGCTGTGGCTGCGCCAGCACCTGTCGGATGGTTTGGGCCAGCGCCTCCGGCTGCTCGGCAGGCGCATACCAGCCACAGTTATACTTCGCTACGAAGGCTTCCGTCCAGCCGGGGTTAGTGACAATGGCAGGGGTGCCGCAGGCGAGGCTGTCGTAGAACTTGGCTGGCGAATTACTGGCCAGCACCGGCAGATCATTAAAAGGCACCAGGGAGATAGCAGCCAATTTGAACAGCTTAAATACATCGGCGCGTGGCTGCGGCGGCAGCAAAAGCAGATTGGGCACCTGCTGCGCCAGTTCCTGCAGCTGTGGTTCGTAATAGCCGTTTCCGGTAAACACGAAGGTTATACTTCGGTCGGCGGCCATACTTCGAATGGCCTGCATGAGCGTGGGCATACTGTTGGCGCGGCCGTAAGTGCCGGCGTACAACACCACCTGCTTGCCCTGCAGGTTATACTTCTGGCGCAGTGCTTCCACCTCCTGCTCCTGCACGGCATCTACCATGCAGAAATCAGTGCCGTTATAGTTGGTCGTGATCTTCTCCCGCGGAATGCCGAGGCTGGCCACGTAATCGGTCATATCGGGAGAGAGGGTAATGATATGGCTGGCGCTCTCGTAGAGGCGGCGCTCCATGTTGTAGAGGCGCTGCTGCAGCCAACTGTTCTGCACAGCCCCCATCTGTATCGGGAAGCTCGGCCACAGGTCCTGTACCTCAAACACCCACGGCACCCCCCTTAGCTTTGCCGCCTGCGCCGCCACCCACGGTGTGCTTAGCGGCGTAGATACGGCCCACAGCACATCCGGCTTCTGCAGTTGCATGGTGCGTTTAAACGCACTTCCGGCAAAACCAGCAAAAGATTTAAGGCGCTTGCGCACCCCCATCTTGTTGGAGTACGGGGCAATGCATTCGTGCAGCTCCACCCCCTCCGGCACCCAGTTATAACACTGCGTGATGCGGACTTTCCGCCAGCCATCGCTCGTCACCAGGCTCACCCTATGCCGTTGCACCAAATCCTCCATAAAGGAGAAATGACGGCACGTGGCAGGGCAGTCCGGGTTGTGGTGGTGCTGGTTTAGGAGGGCAATGTGCATTTTTATTGTTTAATTGTTGATTGTTAAATTGTTGACGGAGTAAGTACATCAGCTGAAGTCCTACCTAATTGGGCCTGCAATAACAATTCAACAATGTAGCCATGTAGCCATTTGAACTACCGCTTCTTCTCCGGTTTATACTTTGACTCCTCGAAGATCTTGCGATAATCGGTTTCGGCCATTAATTCTGGCAGGCTTACTTCAGGGTTGCGCTCCATATACTTGCGCACGATCTGCCACCCCACCCAGGCACCGATGCGGCCAGGGGCAGTGGCGTCTATCTCAGGCGTGTTCGGACGCTCTCCAATATACTTGTTCACGGTAAACGGCGTCTTATCAAACAACAGCTCCTTCTCCACAAAATGCGCCCAAATGCGCCCCTCGTTATGATGCACATCTGCCATCTCCTGCTCGGAGTAGGAGATAATCAGCGAATCGGGCATGCAGGGCAGCACCGACTTCACAAAATAGTAGGCCTTGCCCATGCCGATCATCTCGGCTAGCAGATTTCGGTCTGCAAAGTTTGTTCTGTTATAGCGGTTGGAGAGCAGCAGCATGGCAGCCGGCACCATTTTCTGTGGCTCGTAGCGCCTCAGGATATACTCGTAAGCCTGCGGACGGTACTTTGCCTCCGGCCCGATAAAGTAATCAAGGCCAAATACGATCAGGCTATCCGCCACATACAGGTCATTGCCCAAGGTGCCAAGGCCGGTCACGAAGGTTTTTACCTGCGGCTCCTTAAACCCGGGGTAGTTATACTTTATCACCCGGAAGGCATCTGCCAGTTGTTTTTCCTGCTCCTGCATATCGCCGAAGGTTTGCATGGCCTGTCGCGCCAGCGAGTCAAGGGCAGGGTTTGTGGCCAGGCCGTAGAGCGGGTTAATGAAGGCTGAGTCCGTAGGGTATTCGCTCTGCTGCAGGTACTGCTCCGCAAAGTATGGGTTAGCCTGGATGAAGGCGGCAATGTCGGCTTTGGTCTCCGCCGCAAAGAAAGGTTTCTCCAGCCTTTCTATCTGCACCTCCATCGGTATGCGGGCGATCTCCTTCGGCAACTCACAACCTTTCTCGCCGCAACCAAAAGCGAATACAAGTAGGGCAAGTATAAGTAATCTGTAATACATGTTTCGTATCTTTGTACAAAAATAGGGGGTTACTTCGTAATAGGGTAACGCAAAGTATAATAAAAGCTAAGCTAATGAAGAAATTTACACTCTTAATGCTGTTTATGTGCGCCGGGTTCACAGCAATGGCCCAGGTTGAAATTGGCCTGCAACTCTCCCCGACGATCTCGGGCAACCGCTTTGTAGCTGAGGACAGGTATAACTTTGAGAAGGAGAGCAACAACCTGCGCCTGGGTGTGGGTGTGGTGGTAGACTACTTCTTTGCCCAGAATTACGCCTTCAGCACCGGCCTGATGTACCGCAGCAAAGGCGCTGAAATTACCTATAACTATATCCGTGAAAATGGAGATGGTTCAACCGAGCAAATGAGCGGTAAAGATGACATTGCAGTGCAATACGTTCAACTCCCCCTAACGCTCAAGCTCTTTACCAACGAGGTGGCCCCGGGCACTATCTTATACTTCCAGGTAGGCGGTGCGCTTAACACGAAGGTGGCGGCTCAGGTAAACAACAAGAAAGTGATCAACAGCGAGAAGGTGATCAAGCGCTTCAATATTTTTGAGGCCGATGCCATACTTGGCGGCGGCGTGGAGTTCCAGATGGGCGAGAGCACCAAGGTTTTCGGCGGCCTTACCTATCACCGTGGCCTTACCGACATCGACGACTTCTACGAGAAGAAGTTCGGCGACAAGAACATCGCCGTCAAGAACAATGGCGTATCGCTGGACTTCGGCCTGAAGTTCTAGGACGCCATACCTATAAAACGAAGAAAGCCGCTGCTATTGATTTAGCAGCGGCTTTTTTGTGTTAAGTAAGCCAGGGCTTACTCCTCTTCTTTATCCTGCACGCCATTCATGTCGCTGAAGGCGGATCGCAATTCTATTTCCTCCCCTCTGCTGTCCATCACTTTAAATTCCATGATGCCAAGGGAAGTGTCTTTTACCAGGCTCACCCACCTGAAGTACTTGAAGAACCACTTCACCTGCCTCGATAGCAGCCCCTTGGTATAGTAGGCGTGCACGAACGGGTGTAAGTATACTTCCAGGCTCCTGTGGTTGTGGCTTGTCAGCAGGTCGTCTACCGCTGCGTCAATTTCGTCTGTTACCAGTATACTGGCAGATGTTTTACCGGTGCCGCCGCAGGTAGGGCAAACTTCGCCGGTTACAATATTTTGCTCGGGCCTTACGCGTTGTCTGGTGATCTGCATCAGGCCGAATTTCGAGATAGGAAGAATGGTGGACTTGGAACGGTCCCGTTTCATTTCCTCCCTCACCACCTCGTATACTTTCTGGCGGTTTTCCGGAGACTTCATGTCAATGAAGTCCACGACAATGATACCACCTATATCCCGAAGGCGCAGCTGACGGGCCACTTCTTTGGCGGCCATCATGTTGACGTGCAGTGCGGTTGCCTCCTGATCGGTTTCGGTATTGGATTTGTTCCCACTGTTCACATCAATCACATGCAGCGCCTCGGTGTGCTCTATCACCAGGTATCCGCCGCCTGGTATGGTCACTGTTTTACCGAATGCTGCCTTTAGCTGCTTCTCGATGTGGAAGTGTTCAAAGGTCTTGGTTTTTCCAGTATAGTGCTTCAGGATCTTGATCCTTTCGGGCGCTATGCTGTGCACGTATGCCTTGATCTCGTCATAGAGTTGCGTATTGTCAACCACTATGTTGTCAAAGCTCTCGTTTAATAAATCCCTCAAGATGGAGGAAGAACGATTGAGCTCGCCAATGATCTTATCATTTGGCTTTGCTATTCTGAGGGTTTTAAAGCCCTCTTCCCAATTTGCTAGCATGTTGCGCAGGTCTCTGTCGAGCTCTGCCACATCGCGGCCTTCCGCCACTGTCCGGATAATCACGCCGAAGTTCTCCGGCTTTATACTTGTGATCAGGCGTTTCAGACGGGTCCGCTCCTCTTTGCTAACGATCTTCTTGGATACGCTTACCGTGTTTGAAAACGGTACGAGCACCAGGTATCGCCCGGCAAGAGAGAGCTCACAGGATAAGCGTGGGCCTTTGGTTGAGATAGGCTCTTTTACGATCTGCACCAGCAGCTGCTGCCCTTTCTTGAGCACATCAGCTATTTTGCCGAGCTTGTCTATCTCAGGCTCAAACTTCGCCTGGTTTAGCTTGGGTGTTGCGTTCTTCTGTGTTTGCGCCGCTTTTACGTACCTGTTCAGCGTTTTGATGTTGGCCCCCAGGTCGTGGTAATGCAAGAATGCATCCTTCTGGTAACCAATATCTATAAAGGCGGCGTTCAGTCCAGGCATTACCTTTTTTACAGTCCCCAGGAAAATATCACCTACTATGTAGTCCGTGTCTTTCGACTCGAAGTGATACTCAACTAAACGTTTGTCCTGTAAAAGCGCAATGCGATCCCCATCCTGAGTAGAATTGATAATCAGCTCGTTGCTCAATTTCTCTCAAATGGTTAGGTGGATGTATGTATAAGACCAAAGCCCACTTTAGCTTATGTAAAGTGGGCCCTCGTGAACGCAGAAGAATTACTTCTTCTTATGTCTGTTTTTTCTAAGGCGCTTCTTTCTTTTGTGTGTAGCGATCTTATGTCTTTTTCTTTTCTTTCCGCAAGGCATAATCTTGTAGTTTTTGTTTTATGGATGATTTCTTTAATGCGTTACTGCAGTCTTGCCAGGTACTCATCTACCGATGTGTTCAGGGCAGGGTCATTGCTCATGCTCTTCACCTTGTTGAATAAAGCCTTCGCCTCCTCGTTCTGCTCCGTCTCAGCCAACGCCACCGCCAGGTAGAAGGTTCCTTCTACGTGCTGCGGGTTCACCGACACCAGCTTCCGGAAATGGCCAACGGCCTTATCGTACTGGTTAGACTGAATGGACAGGATACCAAGGTTAAACAGCGCCTTCTGGTTGTTTGGGGCCGATGCCAGCACCTCGCGCAGCATAGTAATGCCCTGCATCGGATTTGAGGTCGCGATGTAGGTCATGGCTACGTTGGTTTTGGCGTCGTGGTCAGAAGGGTTGTTCTTCAGCACCTGCTCATACATGCTGCGTGCTTTCGCGCCCAGTTCTCCGGCACGCTCCTGCGTAGCGGCAAACGTAAAGGCCTCATAGTAGGCATCTCCGGCTCTTCTAAAGCTTTTCTCGCCACCACGGGTCTTTGCGGCCACTTCGTAGTAGTATCCGGCGCTGTCATACTTGGCAGCGTTGGCATAGGCCTCGCCAAGCTCCACCGCCACCCGGCTGCGCGTCTGCTCGTCGGTGGCCTTGTTATACTTGGCGCGGGCGGTTGTAAGCGCCATCATTTGCTCTGGCGTGGCCGTTCTATGCACGTTTTCCACTGCCCCTGCCTCTGCTGACCCATGGTCGTGGCCATCGTCTTCGGAGTGGCCCTCAGGCAAACCGGCGCTGTTTTCAGTTCCGGCTACACTGTCCTGATCTTCGTTGTTAACAACAATTTTAGGCAAAAAGAACAAACCCACCACCAACACGATGGCTACTACAACTATCAATATTTGTGATCGTTTCATTCTTTTTACCTTATTGCTGTGTTACTTTATTCAACTCCGATCAGCAAAGATACAAAAAATTAAGAATGCGTAAGCTCCTGAATCTTTTTGCTGTTCTTGATCTTCTGGATGAAGGTCTTGGATGGCTTGAAGCTTGGGATAAAGTGTTCGTCGATGATGATAGATGTGTTTTTAGAAATGTTACGAGCTACTTTCTTCGCACGCTTCTTATTCACAAAGCTACCAAAACCTCTCACGTAGATGTTGTTTCCATCAGCCATAGAGTCCTTCACCACTTTGAAGAAAGCCTCGATTGTAGACTGTACATCTGCTTTATCAATCCCTGTCTTATCAGCAATCTCTGATATTACTTCTGCTTTAGTCACTTTCTTAAATTTTTAGGATATTAATAATATGTTAACTTTCTAATCTTTGGAAATCAGCCTGTTCCGTAGAATGGTCAAATTCGGGGCACAAAGGTAGTTTTACTTTTCGAATAGTAAAAGCTTTAGTGCTAAATTATTAGGACCAAAACTGCCGTCTTTTTCTGCCGCCCTGCCTGCTTTGTGCAGCCACCGTGCCTCGCTGACCCTCCCTTAACGCACCCCGGCGGTTTATATTTCAAAGTTCACCCATCCGGATTATACTTGCTGTTGCCCTGAACAAAGCCGTAACTTGCCTGTTCCGGAAACCTTAAGCAATACAATTGATGCCCACTGCCCCACACGCCCATTTTGCCCAAACCCTGCTCAGCTGGTACGGCCGGCACAAGCGTTCCCTGCCCTGGCGCGAGACGACAGACCCTTACTTTATATGGTTATCCGAAGTGATTCTGCAGCAGACGCGCGTGGCCCAGGGCCTGCCTTACTATGAGCGTTTTACGGCTACTTACCCCACGGTACAGGACCTGGCAGCGGCCCCGCAGGACGAAGTGCTGCGGCTATGGCAGGGGCTCGGCTACTATTCCAGGGCGCGCAACATGCACCACACCGCCCAGCTGGTGGTAGAGCAGTATGGCGGCCAATTTCCGGGCAAGTATGAGGAGCTACTAAAACTGAAGGGCGTGGGCAGCTACACGGCGGCGGCCATTGCGGCCTTTGCCTTTCAGGAGCAGGTGGCGGTGCTGGACGGCAACGTGTTCCGGGTACTGGCGCGCGTGTTCGGCATTTCCGATGACATCGCAGCTCCTGCCTCGCGCAAGGTTTTTCAACAACTGGCCGACCAGTTGGTGCCCATCGATGAGCCGGACACCTACAACCAGGCCATCATGGAATTCGGGGCCATACAATGCACCCCGGTGATGCCCGATTGCCTGTTCTGCCCGTTGCAGCAAAGTTGTTTCGCCTTTAACCACGGCATGGTGCAGGAGCTTCCGGTAAAATCGAAGGCAAAGGCGGCGCGGCCACGCTTTTTCCACTACATCGTGTTCGAGCTGGATGGCGCATTTTACCTGCGCAAGCGATTGGGAGGCGACATCTGGCAGGGCCTGTACGACTTTTACCTCTACGAGAGCGACAACAAGGAATTAGCCATGGAGCAACTGCTGCAGGAGCTGCAGGAGGCGGGCGTGCCGGTGCAGGAGGCGCAGGTGCAACCGCCAGCCAAAGACTATAAGCACATTCTCAGCCACCAGAAAATAACCGCACGTTTTTACCGCATAAAATTGAAGGCCCCACTAAAAGATGAGGTAATAACAGAAACCAGATTAGCCCCTTATACCGTTGAAAAAATAGAGGCTTTGCCCAAGCCAGTTTTGATCAGCAGCTATTTGAAAGATGCTAAGATTTTAGTATATTTATAGGCTGAAACTTTTCTGGTAGCAAAAGCATTTAGTAGTTTCAGTAAAAGCCATATTTGCCTCCAGCTTGGTTGCCGGAGTAGCCCAATTAAACGTTATATTTAGACAAAAAAAGACATGGCAAGTGTAAACAAAGTAATCCTGATCGGAAACCTGGGCAAAGACCCGGAAGTACGTCACCTGGAAGGTGGTGTGGCTGTTGCCCGCTTCCCAATCGCTACGTCCGAAT
This sequence comes from Pontibacter kalidii, assembly GCF_026278245.1. NCBI lineage: Bacteria > Pseudomonadati > Bacteroidota > Cytophagia > Cytophagales > Hymenobacteraceae > Pontibacter > Pontibacter kalidii. Next base: position 3,730,293 of record NZ_CP111079.1, read on the forward strand.
CCTTCAAGGATAAGAGCGGACAGAAGCAGGAGCGCACCGAGTGGCATAACATCGTAGTATGGAGAGGCCTCGCCGAAGTGGCGGAGAAATACCTGCGCAAAGGCAATTCAGTGTACATTGAAGGACGTATCCGCACGAACAGCTACCAGGACAAAGAAGGCGTGCAGCGCTACAGCACCGAGATCGTGGCCGATAACATGACCATGCTCGGAGGCCGCAGCGACAATGGCGGCAGCGGCGGTGGCAACTACCAGGAATCCTCTGCGGCAAGCGGCGGCAACTATGCCGGCGGCGCAACGGCCGATAAGGGCAGCAGCCCGGCTGGCGGGTTCCAGAACGACGAGCCAGACGACCTGCCGTTCTAACCTATGTTTCATTAAACAGAACAATCTTGGAAAGTACAGATCCCGGAGACCCCCTGAGTTATAGTTTACTTCAACTTTTACAGAGTTCCCTAACTCAACTCAGATTTGAATACCTGGCTGCCATAGCAGGCGGCCTGACCTTATTGCTGCTCTCGGCCCTGACCTCAGGTGCCGAGGCAGCATTTTTCTCTCTCTCGGAGCAGGAACTAGAGCAGTGCAAAACAAGCAAGCGCCCCGCTGAGCAACGTGTGTACCGCCTCCTGCAGAACCCGCGCAAGCTCCTTACCACCATCCTTATTCTTAACAACGGCATCAATGTGGCCATCATCACGCTGTTTGCCTACGTGGCCTGGCAGGTGTTTGGCACCATGGATTTATCGGCAGGCAATTTGGCCATGTGCATGCTATTTGCCACATTCTTCATCGTTTTTTGCGGAGAAGTGCTGCCAAAAGTATACGCCCAGAAGCACCGCATGCCACTCGTGCGCCGCATGGCCGATGTTTTAGATAAACTACAGGTCATCATGCGCCCTATCTCCTGGCTCCTTATCTCCATCAACGAGCATATGGAGCGCAAGTACATCATCCGGGGTTACAACCATACGATAGAGGAACTGCACCACAGCCTGGACGTGGCCCTGATCAATGCCGACACCTCACCGGAGGAGCGCAAGATTCTGCGTGGCGTGGTGAACTTCGGAGCCATCTCGGTGAAGCAGATCATGCGCCCGCGCATGGACATTGTGGCTTTTGATACCTCCATGACACTGCCCGAGTTGATGCCGCAGATTGTGGAATGGGGCTATTCGCGGGTGCCGGTATATTCCGATAACACCGATCATATCGAAGGGATACTTTATGTGAAGGACCTGCTGCCGCACCTGGGCAAAGGTGCTGATTTTAACTGGCAGCAGCTGGTGCGCCCGCCCTTCTTCGTGCCGGAGACCAAGCGTATCGCTGACCTCTTCCAGGATTTTAAAGAAAAGCACGTGCACATGGCCATCGTGGTGAACGAGTATGGCGGCACGATAGGCCTGCTTACGCTGGAGGATATTGTGGAGGAGATAGTGGGCGAGATAAACGATGAGTTCGATGACGACGATGATATCATTTACTCTCAACTCGACGAAAATACCTTTATCTTTGATGGCAAGACCTCACTGCATGACTTCTGTAAGATAGCTGAGGTGCCTTTTGATGCCTTTGACGAGGTAAAGGGCGAAAACGAGACGGTGGCCGGGCTAATGTTGGCGCTATTTTCAAGAATTCCGAAGGTGGGCGAAAGCGCAGCGTTTGGCCGCTTCCACTTTACGGTAGAGTCGGCGGACACAAAGCGCGTAAAACGAGTCAAGATCAATGTCGCAAGCAAAAAAGAACAGTACCATAAAGTTAGCTAGCCTGAAGGCATTTATGTGGGTAGCCCTTGCTGCCGGCGCTTTGGCCTGCAGCAGCACCGCAGACTACACCCCGAAGCCCAAAGGCTATAACCGCATCGACCTGCCGTCGCAAACGTACCAGCAGCTGCAGGAGGCGCACCCGTATACGTTCGAGTATTCGCAGCATGCCAAGATTCGCCCCGACTCTTCCGGCATCGCGCAGCCGCACTGGATCAACATCATCTACCCCAGCCTCGGCGCCAACGTGCAGCTAACCTACAAGGGACTGGGGAATGATGCAAAGAAGCTGAACGATCTGGTGGAGGATGCCCGCAAACTTACCTCCAAGCACCAGATAAAGGCCTATGCCATAGAAGAGGCGGAGATAAAGATACCGACCGGTGATGTGGCGGCTGTGTTTGAATTGGAGGGCGAGGTGCCAAGCCAGTTCCAGTTCTACGTAACCGACTCCACTGACCATTTCCTGCGCGGCGCTTTATACTTTAGAACTGCTACCCAAAACGACTCGCTGGCTCCGGTGATCGAGTTTGTGAAAAAGGATATCGTGCATCTGCTGAACACGCTGGAGTGGAAGGAGGAGTAGTTATTGGTTAGTAGTTATTAGTTGTTAGGGAGGTAAGTATAAATCATGGACCTCGCAGCGTGCGCAGCTCCTGCGAGTGTCTAGCGATAGTACCAGGTCCAACCACCCCTACCCCTCCTTGTCTAAGGAGGGGAGCCTGTAATTACTCTTGCTGAAGTATAAGCTTTATAGCCACAGTTCTCCTGCGGACAGGTCGCGACCTATCCCTACAAAGTATAAACCCACCCCTGAAAGCTATGCTCGCTAGCTCAAAACTCACGTTTTGGCTAGTCCAGAGGAGGGGAATTTAACCTCACCCCAACCCTCTCCTAAAAACAGGAGAGGGAGCTATACCTGCTACTTTCTCTGTCATCTCAAGCAGGGCGAGAGATACCTATCCGAAATTCTAAAGAGATCTCTCCCAAAGGTCGAGATGACAGCAATAGCTGTGGCTATCGAACTGAACCCAGTCCTTGGGTTGAGCGCCTTGTAGATTTCCGGTTTCGCTTTAGCGAAATTGCGGAGACCGCAGGTCAAGCAAAGGAAATGTACACCGCGCGATGCCCGAGGACGAGCCCTCTCGGGCTTGAGAGCTCCAAAGTATGAGGTGAAACAAGTTGGTTGTAAAGCCGTGGAGGAACAGCAGCTAGCAAGTATAGCTAGGTTCAGGTTAAAGCAAGCGGCGGCTAGGAAAGTATAAACCAGCAAGTATAAAGTATGGCCAAAGTATAAAAAGACACGGGCTGCAAGCCCGCGCCAGCGGAAGTATAAACTGGCAAGTATAGCTCAAGTATAAGTATGGCTTTGCAAGCCAGTCGAGTCACAAACTTGACACCATAGTAGGACACCAGTCTGAAGACTTGCGCCAGAGCATAACCCTCAATACTCAGAGACATCACAAACATAAGTATACTTACCAAGTATAAAGCCCTGCCAGCACTTACACCTGTCGGGGCTTTTGCGTATTTTTGTATTCTATACTTGCCATACTTTCACCCGATAGCAAGCCAATGACTGGGAGCAACTTCTTCAACACCAAAATAGAATTCCTGAAGGGCGTGGGGCCGATGCGGGCGGAGCTGTTGCAGAAAGAACTCCGCATCTTCACCTACGGCGACCTGATCCAGCACTACCCTTTCCGCTATCTCGACCGCACGCAGTTCTACAAAGTAAGCGAGTTGGACGAGAGCATGCCCTACGTGCAGGTGCGCGGCCGCATCCGGGGCAAAGAGGTAATTGGCGAGGGCCGTAAGCAGCGCTTGGCTGCCACCCTGGTGGATGAGAACGGTGACCAACTGGAGCTGGTGTGGTTTAAGGGGGTGAAGTGGATGCAGAAGACGCTGAAGAACCACACCGACTACATTGTATTTGGTAAGCCCACCGAGTTCAACGGCAGGTTCAATATGGCGCACCCGGAGCTGGAGGAGCTGGCTGAGGAAAAACAAACGACTTCTTTTCTGCAGCCGGTCTACAATACCACAGAAAAGCTCAAGGCCCACCGCATCGACAGCAAAGTGATTGCTAAAATGATGGAGCACTTGCTGAAGGTGGCGCTGCCGCAGGTGCAGGAGTCGCTGTCGCCGGAGCTGATTGATACCTATAAGTTGATGGACAAGCGCAGCGCCTACGCCAACATCCACTTCCCGGAGTCAGCAGACAAGTATAACAAGGCCAAATTCCGGCTAAAGTTCGAGGAGCTTTTTTACATACAGCTGCGCCTATTCCGCCAGAAGGTGGTACGCAAGGCTGATTTGAAAGGGCAGATCTTCAATCAGGTGCCTACCCTCACCGAATTTTATAAAAACCACATGACCTTCGACCTGACCAACGCACAGAAGCGGGTGGTGAAGGAAATCTATGGCGATTTAACAGCGGGCAAGCAAATGAACCGCCTGCTGCAGGGCGATGTGGGCTCGGGCAAGACCATCGTGGCCTTTATCACGATGCTCATTGCGGCCGACAATGGGGCGCAGTCGGTGCTGATGGCTCCGACCGAGATTCTGGCAGACCAGCATTATGTGGGCCTGAAGCAATTTGCCGACCGCTTAGGCATTAACCTGGGCAAACTAACAGGCTCCACCAAAGCCAAAGACCGCAGAGTGCTGCACGAGCAGTTGCGCTCCGGCGAAATGAAGATGATCGTGGGTACGCATGCGTTGCTGGAGGACGTGGTGCAGTTTCAGAACCTGGGCCTGTGCATTGTGGACGAGCAACACCGCTTTGGCGTGGAGCAGCGCTCGAAACTGTGGCGCAAGAACCCGCGCATCATCCCGCACGTGCTCGTGATGACGGCCACCCCTATTCCCCGCACCCTGGCCATGACCTTATACGGCGACCTGGATGTGTCGGTGATCGATGAGCTGCCAGCCGGCCGTAAGGAGATCGTGACCGTGCACCGCTTCGATTCGCACCGCCTGCGCGTGTTCCAGTTTGTGCGCGACCAGATAAAGCTGGGCCGCCAGGTATACATTGTGTACCCGCTCATTGAGGAATCGGAGCAGATGGAGAACTACAAGGACCTGATGGATGGCTTTGAGAGTGTGCAGCGGGCGTTCCCGGAGTACAAGGTAAGTATGGTACACGGCAAGATGAAGCCGCAGGACAAAGACTACGAGATGCAGCGCTTCGTGAACCACGAGACACAGATCATGGTAGCCACCACGGTGATTGAAGTTGGTGTGAATGTGCCGAATGCCTCGGTAATGATTATCGAGAGTGCCGAGCGCTTTGGCCTCTCGCAGTTGCACCAGCTACGCGGGCGCGTGGGCCGAGGTGCCGAGCAGAGCTACTGTATACTTATGACAGGCTATAAACTGAGCAAAGACAGTAAAACCCGCCTCGAAACGATGGTGCGCACCAACAACGGTTTCGAGATTGCCGACATTGACCTGAAACTGCGCGGCCCTGGCGATCTTATGGGCACGCAGCAGAGCGGTGTGCTGGACCTGCTCATTGCCGACCTCTCCAAAGACGCGCCTATACTTCAGGAGGCCCGTGCCGCCGCCCAGCGCGTGCTGCACCAGGACCCACAGTTGGAGCAGCCGGAGCATGCCAACATCCGCCGCCATATCCAGTCGCTGAGCGCCAATACTGTTAACTGGAGCAGGATCAGCTGAGGGAGTTTGGGAGTTGTTAAGCTAAGCCAGAACGGCTTTACACTTTGAACTGCTGTACTTTCCCCAAAAAGTGTACCTTTGCTCCGTCTGCGGTACTCCGGTAAAGTATAACCGGGTTTAAAAAGGAACCGTGTGAAACTCACGGGCTGACGCGCAACTGTAAATAACGAGAACTTGCTGCTTTTGCAGGTCCATTGTCCGGCACCGGATGAGAAGGACGGCAGCAAGGTTATAAGCCAGGAGACTTGCCACAGACACATACACGCATGCTTTCGCGGTACAAAGCCTGTGGACGAAGTATAGCCAGCGGCAGCGACCGCCTTTCAGCTGTGCCTTCTCCCCTACCTTTTCTCCGCGCAGCCTGCACTGTATTCGAGAGCGTGCCGCAAAACAACAACCATACGTACGGCTGTCTCCGCTCCGTCAGCAGAACCATACTTTATTTAGATACTATGAATTTACAGGAACGCATCGCGCAGTCGGAGACCCGCATATTTAAAGCTGTTTTCCCGAATACTACGAACCATTACGATACGCTTTTTGGCGGCACAGCCATGCAGCTTATGGATGAGGTAGCCTTTATCGCTGCCACGCGCTTTTGCCGCAAGCGCGTGGTTACCGTGTCATCCGACAGAATAGACTTCACTCAGCCTATACCGGCAGGCACCATTGTGGAACTGGTAGCCCGCGTCGTGAGTGTCGGCAATACCAGTCTGAAGGTACAGGTGGAGATCTTTGTAGAAGAGATGTACTCTGATGTACGCACCCAAGCCGTGAGCGGGAGCTTTGCCTTTGTAGCCATAGACGAGCACAAGCAGCCGGTGCGGGTACTACCCGAGGAAGTACAAGTATAGATGGCTTGTTTCCCTGAAGTTCCACGCGAAACAATAGCTGCAGGTTAATATTGCAGTTGTTTGTACTTTGGGTGAGTAAAATCCGGTATATTAGGTAGCACAGTTATGCTTATCCGCCTACCGTTGGTTGGCTAAACGTAATGGTTGCTTGTATCTGGCAGTTGGGCGGCATTTGAAATAAAAAAATGTGGTAAGAGTAATTATAGATAAGTTAGGTACTGGTCATAGTGATCTGTTTCTGAAGATTGACAACTTCCAGACTTTTTCAAAAACAGGCGATAGCTATTACTTGCTTGACTTTCTCGAACTAACAGAAGAACGTCTGGAAGAACGGGATGTAAACAAGCAGGACGCTCTAAAATATGCAACGAGTAAACTTATCAACTATTGGAATAGCCGCATTGGGACAGAAAGTAAAGAGATTTTCCTGCCTTTTGATTTCCAAGATGAATATGTGGGTGGGCTATTGCTAAAAGTAACAGAGGAAGGCTTTGTTACAAAGTATGTGTATAGTGACAGGATTCATGGTTACGAAATCAACCAATCTGTTTTTGACAAATTGATTGAAGAAAGGAAGATTGAGTTCATGAATGAAGAACCAGTTGAGTGGCTTATTTCTTATGAGCAACTTCAAAAAGGTCTCAGTTGGTCGTTAGAAGAATTGAAGAAATAAAAAACGTACGCACAACACGGCACTGTCTCTATACTCAGCTGCGCCTCGTTCGCAGCCAGTACTAACTGTTGGCACGTATAGCCCCTTAACAAACATGAGGCAAATTCTCTTAACTTCGGTTTTCTTTTTAGTTACTCTGACCTTGTTAGGTCAAGATCTTAAAGCATCGTTAACGCAGAGCCTCGATGAGTTGAGTGAAATGAATGTGCTTCCGGGATTTGCTGTCTCCGTGATTAGTCCAGATAGTGTACTCTACACGCAGGCCTTTGGATTCTCTGACATTTCCAGCCAAAAACCATTCACCGAAAAAACGATCCTCAACATTGGCTCCGTGAGTAAGACTTTTGTTGGCTTAGCCTTGATGAAGGCGGTAAGCGAAGGTAAGTTGAGTCTGGACTCGGATATCAATGATTTTTTACCCTTCAAGGTCCAGAACCCCTTTTACCCCGACCAGCCAATCAAGGTAATTCACTTAGTCACCCACACCTCCGGGATAACTGACCGGGAAGAGATATACAAGCAGACCTACACAAAAGAACTGGATGTAGATGCATATAAAAGATTCCTGCAGGAGTACCTGAGCAGGACGGGGGCAAACTATTCTGAAAAGAACTTCCTAAGGCACAGGCCAGGAGAATGGCAGGAGTACAGCAACATCGGTTCAGCCCTGGTGGCTTTTGTGGTGGAGGGTGCCACTAAGGTGCCTTTTAGTGAATACACCAAGAGGCATATTACAGAGCCGCTGGGGCTAAGCTCGACCGGCTGGTTTTTTAGAGACATCCCGATGAATAACCATGCTGTTCTATACAGCGCTGGCCATAAACCCATTCAGCTTTATTCATTGTTGACATACCCTGACGGCGGGTTAAAGTCTAATCTACATGACTTGAACACGTATCTGCAGGAAATCATGAAAGGCAGTGCCGGCAGTGGGAAAATTCTAGGAGACTCTTCTTACAACATGTTGCTCGCCCCTCAGTTCGGGGACAGCCTCAACCCCAGGAATATTAATCCTAAAGAACCTAATATCGGAGTGTTTTGGGTGCACAAGCGAAATGGAGAAATAGGGCACACAGGAGGTGACCCAGGTATAACAACTTTCGTTTTCTTCAACCCAAAAACTGCCACGGGAAGAGTATTTGTAACCAACACACTGCTTGAAGAAGATAAACAGGTTGAAGTGTTTGCCAGTATATGGCGGCTTCTAAAAGCGTATGAAGAAAAATTACTGCTGCCAACTAAAGCAAAAGCACATTAAAACATGCCTTAGCCCAGTTCGGCTACCCACAACAAACATTCAAAGCCTCCGTTTTACCTCTACCAAAAACCCATACCACCCGTGAAGAAGCAGTTTACACCACTTTTTATACTTCTGTGCCTGCTCTGCCTGCCGCAGGCTGTACTTGCCCAATCCAAAACCAGGGCAGCCGTAGACTTTAATTACCAGCCCAACCCCGAGGCCGACCACTATAACCAGCGCCTGCCTCACAAATCCATACCCGTGGGGCAGAACGAGTTTATACTTCTGAACCGCCAGGGCGATGGCAAGTATACCGTGGAGAAGTATAACGCGGACCTGAAAAAGCTGTGGGCGGCGGAGCTACCGATGGCTGCGGGCGAGGAGGTGGAGAGCTTTACGGCCGGACAGGAGGCGGCGCTGGTGGTAACGCACCGCAAAGAGGGCCAAAACCAACTGCTGCAGGGGTACCGCATTAACCTGAAAAACGGACAGCCGGAGAAGCCGGTGCAGCTGCTGGAGGCTCCTTCTAAAGGCCGCAGAGCCGGAGTGGCGGTGTCTGCCGATGGCACGCAGGTGCTGGCCTACCGCTTCCATACCGACAATAGCTTCCAGATACAGCGCATCAGCGGCACGTTGTACAACGGCAGCCTACAGAAGCAGCAGGACGCAACCTATGACCTGAGCGACCTGCGTAACATCCTGACAGCGGACATAAAAGTAGGAAACGGTGGCGAGCAATACGTGAACCTGATCTCGGACCAGATGAACCGCCTGAGCGTGCGGCAGTACAAGCCAGGCAGCAAAAAAGCGCAGGTGATGTCGGTATTGGTGGGCGGTGTGTTTGAGGGCAAGAAAGTATACATCCGCGATACGCGTTTCGAACTGATGCCGGACGGGCAAATGTATGGCGCCGTGCTGACGGCCGACGAGAAGAGCGGCGGCTACTACAGCCTGAAAGCCGTGAAGTATGATTTCGAGCAGGAGGACATGCGCTTCGCCGAGGAGTATAAATTTACGCCGGAGTATGTGCAGAAAGTAAACACGCTGGATAAAACGAACAAAAGCAACGCGTTGCAGGACATCTACCTGACCGACCTGATCCTGACGCCGGAGAAGCAGCTGCTTATACTTGCCGAGAAGAAGTATACCGAGGGTGGCGAGGATGCGCCATACTTTGCCAAAGAGCTGCACCTGTTCGCCTACGATGAGTACATGACCTTCGACTGGAACTCCGTGCTGATGAAGCAGCAGCAGGCTCCGGCTTCCGAAGGCTTCACCAGCATTTCCTATAGCTCGCACCTCAACGGCAACACGCTAAACCTGCTTACGCTGGAGGAGCTCAACGGCAAGTATGATCTATACTTGCGCCAGATCAATACCAATAACGGGCAAGCTACAGCACCGCAGGAGCTGCGCCTGGGCATCCCTAACGATAAAAGACCAGCGTATGTAAAGGACTACACCGCCTGGCTGGCCGATAAAAATATTGTTACGGTGCTGCGCGGTGGCAAGAAAGCAGACAAGCTGCAGCTAAGCCGCATCGAGATAAAGTAACTATAGCTTTAACTGCTGCAGAAAGCGAGAGCGCAGGTTCTCGCTTTTTTGTTTCTCCCGCATTTTTCGGGTAAAGGAGGTCAGCTGCAACAGCATGTGCGAGAAGCCCACGTAGTTCACAATGTCCACATACATCTGAAACTCCTTGCGCGAGCCGTCCAGCACACCCAGCTTGTCTACTTTATAGGTATTCATGGCCGACCACGGCATCCAGCGCACCACCTTTTTATGGCGCAGCATGTAGCGGTTTATGGCCACCTCCAGCTGGTAGCATTTCAGTTGCTGCCTGAGCACCTGCCGCAGGTCGGCGGTTCTGAGAATACGCTCTCCGGATAACAGCACGTCGCTGCGGTACCATTTCACAAACCAGGGCGAGTTAATGCGCCGCATGATGATCATATCTACGGAGGCATACTTTTGATACGCTTCCAGGGCAGCCTCCAGTTCATACTTTCGCAGGTCCTGCAGGTCGGCATCCATCATCAGCAGCACCTCGTGCCGCACATCCTTCAAACCATACTTTATGGCTGCCGTTTTTCCCATATTCTGCAGCAGGCGCACCACCTCCACCTCAGGCCAGTGGCGCTGTATGTAGTCTGCCGTGCCATCCGTAGAGCCGTCATCCACACAAATAACCTGCGTTATATATTTTACATTGATAACCACCTGCAGCACCTGAGCAATCCGCTCGCGCTCGTTGTAGCAGGGTATAAGGCACGTCACTTCCATAGCTATGCTTGTTTATAAGTTGGGCGCTTTTAAGTGAATACGTAAAACTGCCCCCCGTCTTTGTCCCTATACTTAAAAACCAAGCAAGCAGATGCGTTTAGGCGCAAGTGCAACAAAAAAGGCTGCTACCTAAGGTAACAGCCTTTTTTAACTATAAATGGTCAGAAATTAATACACGTACTCGTTTGCCTCGATCAGGGCGGCGGCTATGCGGCGGCGCGCTTCCTTGGTGTTGTAGAGGTCTTTTTTGGTAAAACGCTTCAACCCCATGAACAACAGGCGCTGCTCGTCGCCTTCCGCCATAGACGCAATGGCCTCCTTGCCAGCTTTGAAGGCAGTGTCCACGGCATCGTTCACGGTTACCCGCACGATGTCGATCTGGTTGGCTACGGCCTCCTCTCCTTTCTGGCCCACCAGCTTCTCCACGCGCAGCAGCGTAGACTCCGCCACGTAGGTCTTAATAGCCATGTCGGCAATGTTCATCAGGATCTCCTGCTCCTTGGCCAGCGAGTCCATATACTTCTGCACCGCCGTACCGGCCACCATCAGGATAGCTTTCTTCAGGTTCTTGATCGCCTTGTGCTCTGCTGTGAACAGGCCCTCTTCTTCTTCCCCAAAATCCGGAATGGCCATCAGCTCCTGCTGCACCGCCTGCGCTGGGCCCATCAGGTCCAGTTCGCCTTTCAGGGCTTTCTTCAGGATCATGTCTACGGTGAGCATGCGGTTGATCTCGTTGGTGCCCTCGAAGATGCGGTTGATGCGGGAGTCGCGGTAGGCGCGGTCCATCGGGTAATCGGCGGAGAAACCGTAACCCCCGTAGATTTGCACGCCTTCGTCTACCACATAATCTAATACCTCAGAGCCTTCTACTTTCAGCATGGCGGCCTCTACGGCAAACTCACGGGCGGCACCTAGCAGCGCCTCGTTCTCGTTGGCACCACCAGCCATCAGCTCCTGCTCTTTGCGGTAGATATCCATACCACAACGGTACAGCGCCGACTCCACCGCATAGATGCGGATTGCCTGCTCTGCCAGCTTATACTTGATAGCACCGAACTTAGAGATCGGCAGCTTGAACTGGTGGCGCTCATTGGCATACTTCACCGACAGGTCGGCTACTTTTTTGGAGGCACCCAGCGTAGCCGCGCCCAGTTTAATTCGCCCAATGTTGAGGATGTTAAAGGCAATCAGGTGGCCTTTACCGATCTCGCCCAACACGTTCTCCTTCGGCACTTCACAGTCCTCGAAGAACACCTGGCGCGTAGAGGACCCCTTGATACCCATTTTATGCTCCTCGTTACCCAGGCTCAGGCCCTTAGATCCTTTCTCCACGATAAAGCCCGTGAATTTATCACCGTCCACCTGCGCGAACACGATAAACACATCCGCAAAACCGGCGTTCGTGATCCACATTTTCTGGCCGTTCAGGATGTAATGCGAGCCCGCTTCGTTCAGAACTGCCTTGGTTTTAGCCGCCAAGGCGTCAGAACCAGAGCCCGGCTCCGTTAAGCAGTAAGCCGACGTCCACTCGCCGCTCACCAGCTTCGGGATATACTTGTTCTTCTGCTCCTCGGTGCCGAAGTATAAAATGGGCAGCGTGCCGATACCCGTATGAGCAGCAAAAGCAACCGGGAACGAGTGTCCACCACCTACAGCCTCCGTTACCAGTAACGAGGTATTAAAGTCCATATCCAGGCCGCCGTACTGCTCCGGAATAGACACAGCGAACAATCCAAGTTCCCCGGCCTTTTTCATGAGTCCTTCCATCAGGCCTTCCTCGTGGTTATCCAGGCGGTCGAGCAGCGGGTACACTTCCTCGCGCACAAAATCCTTACAGGTCTGCGCCATCATTAGCTGCTCCTCGTTAAAGTCAGCAGGGATAAAGACATCCTGCGGATTGGTCTCCTTTATCAGGAATTCACCACCCTGGATAGCGGCTGTTTTTTTATCTGTTATATTTTCCATGTTTTTTGATTTTATCTGTTCGTATCAGGTATCACGTATCAAGTAGCACGACTTTATAACTTGTTAATAAGGCCATTCAGCATCTTCTGCACGTCCGATACCTGTTGCATAAGCTTTTTATTATCTTCTCCTCCTACAAATCCAAAGACATCTGCTAAGATCATTTGCGTTTCCACTTCAAAAGCTGACCCTAATGCTACTTTCAGAAACTGGGCAAATTCTTTGTTCGAGCCTCTGCCAGCACCTTCAGCAATGTTTGATGCCACAGACACAACGGCACGATTCACCTGAGACTTCAAGCCATATTTCTCGTCAGCAGGAAACTTGGCTGATATAGTATAGACCAGCTTTGCCAGCTCCATCGACTCCTTCCAGACTCTCAGTTCTTTGAAATTGTGCATTTGTATAGTCGTGATTCGTGTGTCGTGATACGTGATTTGAAAATATTACTTCAATAACTCGAACACACCGGCGACACCTTGCCCACCGCCAACGCAGGCCGTAACGAGGCCATGCTTGCCGCCGGTGCGGCGCAGGTCGCTGAAAAGCTGCACACTCAGCTTAGCCCCGGAGCAACCCAGCGGGTGGCCCAGCGCAATGGCACCACCGTTGATGTTCAGCTTATCCGGGTCAAAGTCTAAGTGGCGCATCACAGCGATAGATTGCGCGGCGAAGGCCTCATTCATTTCGATCAGGTCGATGTCGTTTAGCGTCATCCCTGCCTGCTTCAAGGCCTTCGGAACGGCCGCTATGGGGCCCATACCCATGATGCGCGGGTCTACCCCACCGGTTCCGTAACTGATCAGGCGCGCAATCGGCTCCAGGTTCAGCTCTTTTACCATGCGCTCGCTCATCACGATCACAAAGGCCGCCCCGTCGGATGTCTGGGAAGAGTTACCGGCCGTTACCGTACCACCTGCCGCAAACACCGGTTTCAGCCGGGCCAATGCTTCCAGAGACGTATCGGCACGCGGACCTTCGTCGGTATCCACCACATAAGTGCGGGTCTTTTTCTTCCCGTTCTCGTCAAGGTAAGTCTCCTCCACGGTCACCGGCACGATCTGGTCTTTGAAGTAACCGTTCTTGATCGCATTGATCGCTCTCTGGTGCGATTTGAAGGCAAACGCATCCTGGTCTTCACGTGAAACATTATAATCGGCAGCCACCGCCTCCGCCGTCAGGCCCATGCTCAGGTACCAGTCGGGGTTTTCTTTGGCGATCTTGTAGTTGGGCACCGTCTTCCAGCCTGCCGTTGGCACCAGCGACATCGACTCCGTGCCACCTGCCACGATGCAATCGGCCATACCTACCGAAATACGGTTAGCGGCAATGGCAATGGTTTCCAAGCCGGAGCCGCAGTAGCGGTTCACCGTCATACCACTCACCGACATGGGCAGCGCCAGCAGCGAGATCATGCGGCCAATCTGCAGACCCTGCTCAGCCTCCGGCACTGCGTTGCCCACGATCAGGTCGTCTACGCGCTCCGGGTCCAGGGCCGGCACAGAATCCAATAAATGCTTTATGACGTCAGCGGCCAGATCATCAGGTCTAGTAAACCGGAAACCGCCACGGCCTGCTTTACCCACGGCGCTACGAAATCCGGCTACGATATATGCATTGTTCATTTTGATGCTCTTTTATAGTTTATACTATCAGCTATACTTTTGATTCTGATTTATCATTCCTTAGGATCTTGCTTACGGTTGCTGTTCCGGATTTGCAATCCGGAACCAAGTAACTGCGGACTTTTAATCCGCCTGCTTGCTAATAGCTAGAGCCTAACCTATTGCGGATTACAAATCCGCGGTTAATCATACTTTCGGATTAAAAATCCGAAAGAGCGTTCAAGCTTACCCTCCAACTAAGATCCTTTCAGAATGACAAAGAACAAGTAAAGTATGAATGGCGGTCATTTACCTTCCACTCATACTTCATGAAGCATTAATTTCTCAGCGGCTTGCCTGTGGTCAGGATGCTCTGGATGCGTTCCAGCGTTTTGCGCTCACCTGTCAGCGACAGGAAGGCCTCGCGCTCCAGGTCCAGCAGGTACTGCTCGCTCACTTCGGTTGGGGCAGACAAGTCGCCACCGCACATCACGTAAGCCAGCTTCTGAGAGATCTTCAGGTCATGTTCCGACATGTAGCGGCCGGTAAACATGGCATTGGCCCCTGTCAGGAACATACCTAGTGCGCTGCGGCCCTGCACTTTGATATCTGTGCGCTGTACCGGCTTCGTGTAACCCGCTTCCGCCAGAAGTATAGCCTGCGCCTTGGCGTCGGCAATCAGGCGGTTGCTGTTTATGGTGATGCCATCGCTTGCACGCATAAAGCCCAGGTCCACCGCCTCTTTCGCCGAAGTAGAAACCTTGGCCATGCCGATATTCAGGAACACGTTCTTCAGGTCGTTCAGCTCGATATCGCCGTCGGCATACATATCGGCCGCACGAAGCGTCATTTCCTTGGTGCCGCCACCACCTGGTATCAGGCCAACACCGAACTCCACCAAGCCCATATAGGTCTCAGCGGCGGCCTGAATGTGGTCAACATGCAGGTTTAGCTCACAGCCGCCACCCAGCGTCAAGCCATGCGGCGCACCCACCACTGGTATAGCCGAATAGCGCATGCGCATCATGGTGTTCTGGAACTGGCGGATGATCATGTTCAGCTCATCGTAGTCCTGGTCCAGGGCATACATGTAGATGAGCCCGACGTTGGCACCAGCAGAGAAGTTAGCGCCCTGGTTACCAACTACCATACCACGGAAATCTTTCTCGGCCAGCTCTATCCCTTTGTTCAGGGCCTGAATCACATCGCCGCCCATGGTGTTCATCTTAGTGTGGAACTCCACATTCAGGATGCCGTCGCCCAGGTCGAGTATAGTGGCACCGGTGTTTTTCCAGACAACCTTGTTTTCGCGCAGGTTATTAAGGATGATGAAGTTTTCCGCACCCGGTATGGCTTTATATTCTTTGCTTTGGATGTCGTAGTAGCGGCGCTGGCCATTCTCCACGATGTAGAAAGACTCCTTGCCGTGCTCCAGCATCTCCTCTACCCAACGGGCAGGCTCATATCCAGCTTCGATCATGCGCTGCACGCCTTCGCGGGCACCAATGGCATCCCAGTACTCGAACGGACCAAGCTCCCATCCGAAGCCGGCGCGCATGGCGTCGTCTATCCTGTACAGTTCATCAGAGATCTCAGGGATGCGGTTGCTTACATACTGGAATAAGCCGTAAAGGGACTCGTTGAAAAATTGCGCCGCTTTATCATCCTGGCCGGAGAAAGTTTTCACGCGCTTCTTCAGGTCTTCGATCGGCTTCAGCATTTCCAGGCTCTGGAATTTGGCCTTTTGCTTCGGACCATACTCCATGGTGTTCAGGTCCAGCGTCAGGATCTCTGTTTTGCCCTTGGCGTCTTTTGTTTTCTTATAGAAGCCCTGACCAGTCTTATCGCCCAGCCACTTGTTCTCCACCATTTTCTGCAGGTAGTCCGGCAGCTTGAACAGCTCCCTGGATTCGTCCTTCTCGCCGGTTTGGTACAAGCCATTCGCTACGTTTGCCAGCGTATCCAGACCTACCACATCCAGCGTTCGGAAGGTAGCCGACTTCGGACGACCGATGATCGGGCCGGAAATCTTGTCTACCTCATCCACGTTTAGCCCCAGCTTATTCATCACCTGCAAACCCTGCATAATGGCGTAGATGCCCACCCGGTTCGCGATGAAGGCCGGCGTGTCTTTAGCCAGTACCGTAGTTTTACCTAAGTACAGATCGCCGTAGTGCATCAGGAAGTCCACCACGCCCTGGTCTGTCTCCGGCGTCGGGATGATCTCGAGGAGCTTCAGGTAGCGCGGCGGGTTAAAGAAGTGCGTGCCGCAGAAGTGCTTTCTGAAATCGTCGGAGCGCCCCTCCAGCATCATATGGATCGGAATGCCCGAGGTGTTAGAGGAGATCAGCGTGCCCGGCTTGCGGTGCTGCTCCACCTGGTCGTACACCAGTTTCTTTATCTTCAGGTTCTCCACCACCACTTCAATGGTCCAGTCGGCGGTGGCGATGTCCTTCATGTTGTCTTCAAAGTTGCCGGTCTGGATCAGGCCGGCGTCCGACTTGCGGTACAGCGGCGACGGGTTAGACTTGATGGCCGCCTCCAGTGAGCTGTTCACGATGCGGTTACGCACTTGCTTGCTTTCCAGCGTCAGGCCTTTTTTCTCCTCGTCCGCCGTCAGTTCTTTCGGTACGATGTCGAGCAGCAGCACCTGCACCCCGATGTTGGCAAAATGGCAGGCTATGCGCGAGCCCATCACCCCGGAGCCAAGCACGGCTACCTTTTTGATTATTCTTTTCATAGAATGACTTATGGTTGTCTATGGGTTAAAAGATTTCCTTATTCTCGATCATGCCCTGGATGCGGCTGCATACTTTAAAGAACGTTTCCAGCTCTTCGTCCGGAATCTGTTCGCGCACCTTATGGTTAAACTGCTTTACCGTTTGGCGAGAAACCTCCTTCTTCTCCAGCCCTTTCTCTGTAAGAAAGATGCGCACCAGGCGCTTATCGCTCGGATCGGATACTTTGTAGATCAGTTGCTTCTCCTCCATACTTTTCAGGATACGGGTAAGGCTGCGGGCCTCCAGCCCAAGCAAGGGAGCGATTTTAGTGGCGGGCGTGCCTTGCTCCTGGTCTATGTTGAGCAGCACAAAGCCAATGGACGTGGTGATATCTGCCTTGGTCGCCTCTGTATTATACATACGCGAGATGGCATGCCAACATACTTTAAAGTTATAGTCTACTGTTTCTTCCGGCTTCATCATTTACAATGGTATATACCAAATATAGGAAAATTTGTTATGCTTGCATACCTTTTTAAGCAAAAATTTATTTGTGCTCCCAGGTACAGCAGCTAGAGGTAATATCATAAATGGCACAGGTATAGTTATACTACTATTGGACAGATGGGATTTGATATTGTTTAGAAAATGTGGCTTAGAAAGTATGGCTGGAAAATAAAAAAGTCCTCTTCGGTGAGGGAGAGGACTTTGAAGAGGGAGAACATACTTACTCTTACAGATTGGCAGTATAAAAAATCATCCTGAACGGACCTTGGCAGAGGCATAACCTCCCTGCAACCAAGATCCTTTCAGGATGACAACTATATAAGTTAATGAAGTATGACTGCGAACTCAACAACGAGCAACTGCCACATTTTATACTTTAGTACATACCCTCGATCACATCGCGGTAATTGGCCATGATGTTCTTGCGCTTCACCTTCAGGGTTGGCGTCAGTTCACCGCTTTCCACGGTCCACATATTCGGGATAAGGGCGAACTTCTTCACCGTTTCGTACTGCGCCAGCCCTTCGTTGGCTTTGTCGATCTCGCGCTTAAACTTCTCGATCACGTCCGGGTGCTTGATCATCTCCGCATCCGAGGTATACTTGATGCCTTTGTGATTGGCCCAGTCCTGCAGGCCCAGGAACGACGGAACGATAAGCGCAGCGGCATACTTGCGGCCGTCGCCCACGATCATCACCTGCTCTATCACCACCGACTCCTTCAGCTTGTTTTCGATAGGTTGTGGCGCCACATACTTCCCGCCGGATGTCTTGAACATCTCTTTCTTACGGTCTGTGATCTTGAGATACTTGCCCTGTATCATCTCGCCGATATCGCCGGTATGGAACCAGCCCTCGTTGTCGATCACCTCGGCCGTCAGGTCCGGCTTTTTGTAGTAGCCCTTCATCACATGCGGGCCGCGGGTCAGTATCTCGCCGTCTTCGGCAATCTTTATCTCCACGCCATCGATGGCCATACCCACCGTGCCGATCATGTTGTTCTCCGGCTCGTAGCGGTTTACCGAGATCACCGGTGATGTTTCGGTAAGGCCGTAGCCCTCCATCACCCGGATGTTAGCCGACCAGAACACGCGCGCCAGGCGTGGCTGCAAAGCGGCGCCACCCGAAACGATCACCCTGACGTTCCCGCCCAATGCCTCACGCCACTTGCTGAAGATGATCTTGTTGGCCAGGTCCAGCTGCTTGTTGTACCACCAGCCGTGATCTACCTGCGGGTCATACTTCAGGCCCAGCTCCAGCGCCCAGAAAAACAGCTTGCGCTTCACGCCGGTCAGTTCCATGCCGGTGGCCACGATCTTATCATATACTTTCTCCAGCAGGCGCGGCACTGTGGTGAACAGGTGCGGCTTCACCTCCTTCAGGTTATCGGCCACTTTCTCTATACTTTCGGCATAGTAAATCGAAACACCGATGCGGAAGTACAGGTACAGCAGCATGCGCTCAAACACGTGGCAGAGCGGCAGGAAGCTCAGCGCGCGGTGGTTATGGTCTACCGGCACGTAAGGCACAGTGCCCTGCACGTTGCTCATCAGGTTATCATGGGTCAGCATCACCCCCTTCGGGTTACCGGTGGTGCCGGAAGTATAGATGATGGTCAGGATATCGTCTGGTGTTACGGCGGCCTTTAGCGGCTCCAGCTGCTCTTTATCCTCCCCCTCTCCCAGGGCCAGCACCTCTTTCCAGCTTTTGGCACCGTGTATATCATCAAACGTATAAATCTCCTTAATGCCCTCCATGCCCTCGGTGGCAGCCACTACTTTGTTGTAAAGCGTAGCATCGGCCACAAAAACCACTTTTACCTCGGCATCATTAAAAATATAGCGGTAGTCTTCTTCCGTAATGGTAGGGTACATGGGCACACTGATGGCGCCAAGTTGCTGAATACCAAAGTCTACCAGCACCCACTCCGGGCGGTTGAACGAGATGATGGCCACTTTATCCTCTTTCTGTACACCCAGCTTAAGCAGGCCCAGGCTCACCTGGTCAGCATATTCCTGCACATCGCTGGTGGTATACTTTTGCCAGACGCCGTTCACCTTAGCCGCCAAACAGTCGGGCTTAGGGAATTGCTGCATCTGGTGTGGCAGAAGGTCGAAGGTCCGGGTTAGGTTCATATAGTTTCTGCGTTATAAAACAGTGTTTGATTAGTTAGCTTACAAGCAAGGCTAAAAGCTGAGCAAATGGCCTGTTACAGATGCATTTTAACTATTTTTTTCGAATTCTGCCACGGCAGGGCATATAAATATTTCCTAAGTATTATATTTATACTTTTAGAACGACGGCCATTCGTACGGGCAACGCCATATGGGCTGCCTGTGCGTTACAGGCATTCTCCCGAGACGACCATACATGAACCTGTCGATTTTTTTTGAGCCGCTGAGCGAGGATGTCTTCGCCACCCTGAACAAGCCACGCACGCTTGGCTCCTACATAAGCCGCTTCGTAAGCAAGTTCCCCGATTGGCGCGCTGCCGACATCGCCATACTTGGCGTGAACGAAACACGCGGCCGCCACAGCCAGGAAGCCACAGAAGAAGAGCAAGTCGCCGCCCAGGCCCCTGCCCGCCTCGTGCGCAGAAAGCTGTATGGCCTGAACAAGGGCACCGGCCGCTGCCAGATCGTGGACCTGGGCAACCTGCGCCCCGGCATTACGCTGGAGGATACGTACCTGCGCCTGAAGGAGATCGTGGAGGTACTCATTTCGCACAACACCATCCCGGTGATCATCGGCGGCTCCCACGACCTGGAGTATGGCCAGTACATGGGCTATGAGCACCTGGAGCGCGTGGTGAACATGGTGACCGTAGACAGCAGCGTGGACATGACCGAGGATGCCGCGGCCGCGCCCAACAAGAAGCAGCTGCGCCAGATACTCATGCACGAACCCAACTACCTCTTCAGCCTGAGCCAAATCGGGTACCAATCATACTTTGTGGAGCCAGAGGTGATGGCCACGTTTGAGAAAATGCATTTTGAGGCCTACCGCGTGGGCGAGGTGCACCGCAACGTGCAGGAGATGGAGCCGGTGGTACGTGTGGCGGATTTGCTGACTTTTGACGTTTCGGCTATACGCCACCAGGATGCGCCGGCCTCTGAGCCAGCCAACCCTTTCGGGCTTACCGGTGAGGAGGCCTGCCAGCTGTGCTGGTATGCCGGCCTGAACGACAACCTGACCTCGCTGGGCATCTACGAGTACAACCCCGCCCTCGACGACCGCGAGCTAACTGCCATGACCGTGGCCACCATGATCTGGTATTTCATAGAGGGCTTCTACCACCGCAAGAACGAGACAGACTTCAACAGCCGCCACTTCACCAAGTATGCCGTGGCCTTCGCCGCCGACAACCCCGACCGCATGATCTTCTACAAGAGCCGCAGCAGCGAAAAATGGTGGCTGGAGGTGGAGCCCATGAGCCCTGACAAGGGCAGCCGCATTGTGCCCTGCAGCTACGAGGATTACCTGCAGGCCACCAAGGGCGAGGTTCCCAACCGCTGGATCATGACGCAGGCACGGATTGGTTAATGTGGTAATTTGACAATTCTTTAATGTGTTAATGTGCGCAGTAGGTGCCTGCAAGTGCCTTGTCAGCTCATTTTTTTAGCAGATTATAATTAAAGCGCTAATACAACCATCACACTAACTCATTAACGCATAAATTAATAAATTAACCCATTAGCACATTAAATGACTCTACCAGAATACACGCTGCAGCAATTGGCGCTGCGAAACGGGCAGGACCGCGAGGATGTATGGGTGGCCTACCAGGGCGTGATTTACGACGTAAAAAAGTCGAGGATGTGGCGCAACGGCAGGCATTATGAGCACTGGGCCGGACAGGACTTAACAGAAGAACTGGCTGATGCGCCACATAATGCCAATGTTTTTGATAAATTTGAGGCTGTAGGACTTGTTAAAAATTCTGCACACCGACCTGCGCAGAACCAACAGACGTAAAAATAAAACCGTATATTGGGGTTACGACCCGATTCAACACAAATAAATCAAACTAACACAAATGATAATTATAGCTGATAGCGGCTCAACAAAGACAGACTGGCGCATCGTGACGAACGATAACGTGCTGAGCCAGGCACAGACGGCAGGATTTAACCCGATGTACCAGGAGGCTGACGAGATTTTTCAGGAAATTAACGATGTGCTGCTGCCACAGCTAAGCGACAAAACCCCGGATGCTATCTATTACTACGGCGCCGGCTGCAGCTCGCCGGAGCGTAACCAGCGCGTAGAAGATGCCCTGCGCAGAGTTTTCCCGGATGCCCTTATCTCCGTGGACCACGACCTGCTGGCAGCGGCGCGCGCCCTTTGTGGCCGTAAGCCGGGCATAGCCTGTATCCTGGGCACCGGCTCCAATACCTGCCTCTACGACGGCACCAACATTACGGACAACGTGCCATCACTGGGCTTCCTGCTCGGCGACGAGGGCAGCGGCGCCTACATGGGCAAACTGCTGATGAAGGCGTACTTGTACCGCGAGCTGCCTGAAGATCTGGCTACTTCGCTGAAGAACACCTACAACCTCACCAAGGACGGCTTCCTGGATACGCTCTACAGCTCTGCCATCCCAAGCCGCTACATGGCTACGTTTGCCAGGTTCATGCACGACAAGCAGAAGCATCCCGTTATCCACGGCATGATCTACGAGAACTTCTCTGAGTTCTTCGAGCGCCACGTGGTAAAGTATGAGGGCCACCAGACACTGCCGGTGAACTTTGTGGGCTCCATCTCCTATTACTTCAGCGACATTCTGAAGCAGGTGGCCAAGAAGTATGGCCTGCACATCGAGACCATCCTACAGAGCCCCAGCGAAGGCCTGATCAAATACCACCAGGAACTGCTGCAGACGTTCGGCGCCCCTAAAAAAGTATAAGTATAACTGAAGCACAGGGAGATGGCGCAACACGGCCGCCCTATGCTTTTACTGTTCATCATCTTTAACAAAACACCACAGTGTCAACTACCGAATCAGCGTCTAACTACGACCGATTAGAGCAAATGAGCGTGCATGAGCTGCTCGTAAACATTAACCGCGAAGACAAAACCGTACCCCTTGCCGTTGAGAAAGCCATCCCGCAGATCGAGGCCCTGGTGAACGCCACCGTGGAGCGCCTGCAGCAGGGAGGCCGCCTGTTCTACATTGGTGCCGGCACCAGCGGCCGCCTGGGCATTGTGGATGCTTCGGAGTGCCCTCCTACCTACGGCGTGCCGCACGGCATGGTCGTGGGCATCATAGCGGGTGGTGACACGGCTATCCGCAAGGCGGTGGAATTTGCCGAGGACGATGAGCAGCAAGCCTGGAAGGACCTGCAGGAGCACCATATCTCGGAGAAGGATATCGTGGTGGGAATCGCCGCCTCGGGCCGCACCCCCTACGTGATCGGGGGCCTGAACGCCTGCCGCGAGCGCGGCATTACCACAGGCTGCATCGTTTGCAACGCAGGCAGTGCCGTGGCCGCCGCCGCCGAGTTTCCGGTGGAGGTTGTTACCGGAGCTGAGTTCGTGACCGGCAGCACCCGCATGAAAGCCGGCACGGCCCAAAAGCTTGCCCTCAACATGCTTACCACCTCTACCATGATAAAACTGGGCCGCGTAAAGGGCAACAAGATGGTTGACATGCAGCTCTCGAACCACAAACTGGTGGACCGCGGTATTCGAATGGTGATGGAAGAGTTGGGTGTGGGAAGAGCAGAGGCAGGAGCCTTGCTTCAAAAGTATGGCAGCGTGCGCGCCGCCGTAGAAGCCTACCGCAACGGAAACGGACAATAGACTTAACAGAGCATCATCCGTAAAGCAAATGAGAAGAGCCGGGGCAAAACACTCCGGCTCTTCTCATTTGCTTCCGTTTATACTTAGTACAATGGCTTTTCACGAATATGAAAGCAGGAATCGCATCTCTTCTGATCGGTATGGTGGGCTTGGCTATGCTAACCTACGCGTACTTCCAAACCATGCAGGAATACAGTGAGGCAGGGGAACTGCAGAATTTAATAATATTTTATAGCATGAGCTACAGCACCAGGCTAACATTATTTATACTTGAGGTGGTTGGTGCTGCCCTGGGCTTCCTGTCTTACAGAAGATGGAAAGCCAAGGTCGGGCTCTTGGGCATGGGAATATGTATCCTCAACCTCATTCTACTGTACTACCCCTTTTAGAGCAGGCACCTTGCAAGCGCACATTCAGTCCCCTACTTCATCGTCAGCTTTTCCAGCAAAACGCGGGCGGCCTCTTTGCTGGGAACTATGTAGTTGATCACCGACCAGGGGTATGTGAGCATAAAACGGTCCCGGTTCTTTTCGCCGATGTGCACGATCTTATACTTGTAGAGCTCCAGCGGCTCTAGCCCAAGCTTTTTACGACGCTCATCCACCTTGCTCTCTTCTTTTCTACTGATCTTTGTGGTCATGTAATCATCCAGCGTGCCCAGCTCCTCATCGTCGGTGCACTTGCTACAGTTTATTTTAGCGAAAACACGGGAGCCATACTTGCTGGCACCGGCCTGCTGGTCCAGGAGGTAAGCGGCGGCCTGCGGAGCGATGCGGCCTTGCTGCACGGCCTGCGTCAGCACCTCGGTAAAGTCGTGGCCTTTGCGGGCCTTGGTCTGCCGCTCAATGACAACGGTGAAGCGGGGAAGCTGCTCCAGGGTATCGGCTACGCCGACGAGGTCCTCACCGGGGTAACCGTATTCCTCTATCCAACCCAGTAGCAGTTTCATGTTGGCTGCCTCAATCTTCGTGATGGTATCGCCGTGCACGCGCCAGCCGCCCTTGGCCTGTCTGAAGTACTGGTCACGGGCGTAGAGCTCGTCCAAGTCGGCCCGTAGCTCTTTGTTGAGCTTCTGCTCATACTTGTCGCGGCGTTTGGGGTATTTCTTGGCGAACCTCTGCCATTGCTTGGTGCTGCGCAGCGAGTCCAGCACCGGCTGACGCTCCAGGTACTCCAGGCTCACGCCCTTCTGCACCAGCTCCTCCAGGTAGTGAAAGGTCTTCCTGCGCTCCTGCAGCAGCAGCGCACAAATAGCGGCGTTGTAGTAATCGCGGGCAAACGGCGAAGGCACAGCGGCAAAGGCCTGCCGGTAAGCTTCCAGTGCCTGTTCATACTTTTTATCCACCACCAGCAGCTCTGCCTCGTTAATAACGGGGTGGTATACCTGCGTGTAATCCGGTACCCCCTGGGCCAACGCATACTGCTGCGCCAGCATCAGTAGCGTAAAGTATAAAAATATTTTCCTGAGCATCATGTTTAGAGCTGATGGCGCGGCAGGTTCGGCGGCAGCTCCGTGTTAGCTGCTGCTACCGTAGCCAGTCTATGGCAGTGTCGCGCTCATCCAGTTTAAAGAATTTTACATTGTTGCTAGGCACATACGGACCCGACCGCTGCAGCCACTCCTCGTGCCCGGCTATGGCTACCTTGCTGAACTTCTCGTAGTAGTGCACCCCATGCTTCAGGTCTTCCCACATGGTATCCGGGGCGGCCCCGTTGGGCTGCAGCACCTCCAGGTACAAACGCAGATCCGGGCTCTGTCGTGCCTGTTCCTCCAGCAAATGGTTTATCGTACGGTAATCATCGGAGGAAAGGCCGTCTAGCGTCGCCAGCCCCACCACATGCCGGGGCATAGCCTCCAGTACCGACACGCCCTGCTCCGGTTGATGGGTAGCGGGCTGCCGCAGCCACGCCAGTGCCTGCTCCTTGTCGGCCATCCCAAAGGCCATCACCTCAAAGTGCGGCGTCAGGAAATTGGCTAGCCGCGACTGCTTCTTCACCCAATCTTTGTCTGTTACAATGGCATAGCGGGCTATTTTGTTCCAGCTATGGAACTTGAGCTTCAGCGCATCAAAAAACGATTGCACGCTGTCCCAGTCGCCAAAGCTCACGAATTCGAAGTACAGATGCACCTTATCGTGCACTTTGGCCTTCTCCTCCATCTCATGCACGATAGTCCTCAGCCCGGACTCGTCAATATAGCGCTGCACATGAAAACCTGCAAGGTTATCCTCCTCAAATTGAATAATCGATACCATGGTTTGCGGATAGGTTAGCGTTGATGTTGTATACCTTTGTATGCCGGCGCCTTTCTGGGGCAACGTCTACACTTAGCATACCGCTGTAACCCTTAAACGGTTTCCTGTTCGGGAGCTTAAGTTTCCAATAAACGGGATGCCACTTTTTCTGCTGTATATTTGTTGATTTACGGCGCCGGGGGAAGTAAAAAAAGACCTCCTGGGCGCCGAACTTTGCGGCAGCCACGGCAGTAAATGATGCTACGGCCCCCACACCTATACCATTGCCTTATGCACACGATAGAACCATACTATAACTGGATTGAGAAGTACTCGGCCTGCGAGGACCCGCGCTCGCCGCTGTACGGGGCCGAGAACAGCCTCTCGCAGTACACCCATACCATTTACGGTTACTACATACACCCGCAGTGGGACGACATCAACTCCGAGACGCTCTTCATAAAGATCCTCTACGCCGACTACGACCAGGGCTTTGCCGTAATCGAGTTTATCGGTGAGTGGAACGATGCCCTCAATAACGACATCATGCAGCTCAAGCGCAACATCATCGACCCCATGGTGGAGGAGGGCATCAAGCATTTTATACTGATCGGGGAGAATGTGTTCAACTTCCACGGCTCCGACGACTCCTACTACGAGGAGTGGTTTGAGGATGTGGAGGAGGGTTGGGTGGCTGCCCTTGGCTTCCAGGATTTCGTGCTGAGCGAGATGAAGAACTACAACCTGGACTACTACATCAACTCCGGCGGCAACCTCGACGACATCCACTGGCGCACGTTTACGCCCAAGCGCCTGTTTGCCCTCGTGAACAGCCTGATACAGAAACGGCTGGGACCATAAGTATACTTTAAAAAGCAAAAGGCCGGTGCAATATATGACACCGGCCTTTTGTGTTGTCAGAATATAAGATGCTTACTTTTCGTCGATCTCGTCTTCTACTTCATCGGCAGCCTCTTCTACCTCATCGCCTACTTCCTCAGCAGCGTCTTCTACCTCCTCGGCCCCATCTTCCACAGTATTTTCAGTAGAGGCGCATGCTCCCAGGCTAAACAAGCCGGCAACAGCAAAAACATATAACAGCTTTTTCATCGCTTATGAAATTACGCTTAAAACAAACATTACAAGGTTCCTGATACTCAACAGGATGCCTGCAACACAAGCTACTGATACGGCCGGGATTTGGATTAGTTTGGCCGGCTTTGCAAAAAAATAGCGGGCCGAGCTTAAGCCCAACCCGCTACCAAGGCATTGTCTGCTATAGATTAGTTGTTCACTTCGTTCTCTACTTCTTCAGCACCTTCCTCTATCTCTTCTCCAGCCTCCTCGGCACCTTCTTCCATGTCGCTGCCAACCTCTTCAGCGTTTTCCTCTACTCTTTCGGCATCGCTTTCTACAGCGTTCTCTGTGTTAGAATCGCAGGAGGCGAAGGCAAACATGCCCAGTGCCAGGAACATAAAAATCGGCTTTTTCATATTATTTCGGTTTTAAGGGTTATCAATCAGGCTAAATCATACTTCCAGTCTGCTGCGGTTGCCGCAGGCCAGGATTTACTCAATTACTGCGGTGGTATCGGCGTCCTCGGCGGCGTCTTCCATATCATCCGCCACTTCTTCTGCCTGATCTTCCATCTCCTCTGCTCTTTCCTCAGCCGGGGAGTCGCAGGAGGCAAAGCCAAACAGGCCTGCCAGCGCAAACACGTAAAGTAACTTTTTCATTGTCTTATTTTTTAGTGAGGGGATTATTCCCCGCCTCCATTACGGCACACTAACGGCCGCAGCAGAAACATGCCAAACAATACGGCACAATCAGAATATAGTTATTTGGAATATATAAAAATGCCGAAAGGCACCCTGCTCAGGTGCCTTTCGGTTAAGCTGCGGCCGTGGCCGCAGGGATATGCTTTCGCCCTTACTTTTTCTTGAACAGCAGCCTGATCGGCACACCGGTAAAGTCGAAGTGCTCCCGCATGCGGTTCTCCAGATAGCGCGTGTACGACTCCTTTACGTACTGCGGCAGGTTGCAGAAAAACGCGAACGTAGGGTTGTGCGTCGGCAGCTGCGTGATGTACTTGATCTTGATAAACTTACCTTTGATGGCTGGCGGCGGGTAACGCTCAATGTCCGGCAGCAGCAGGTCGTTCAGCTTGGAGGTCTGGATCTTGCGCGTCTTGTTGTCGTATACCTCCATGGCCACCTCAATGGCTTTGTGGATACGCTGCTTGGTCAGCACCGAGGTGAAGATGATCGGCACGTAGGCGATCGGCGCGATGCGGCTATAAATCTCCTCTTCAAACTGCTTGGTGGTATGGGTGTCTTTCTCCACCAGGTCCCACTTGTTTACTAGTATCACAATGCCTTTGCGGTTTTTCTCAGCCAGGGCAATGATGTTCACGTCCTGCGCCTCAATGCCGCGCGTGGCATCCAGCATCACAATACACACATCGGCGTCCTCCAAGGCACGCACCGAGCGCAGCACCGAGTAAAACTCAATATCCTCGCTCACCTTGCTCTTGCGGCGAAGACCGGCAGTATCCACGATAATGAACTCCTTGCCAAACGCATTGTAACGGGCATGGATGGCATCGCGGGTGGTGCCGGCAATATCGGTCACGATGTTGCGCTCCGTGCCCAGCAGCAGGTTCACGAAAGACGATTTACCTACGTTCGGGCGGCCCAGCACGGCGATCTTGGGAATACCGGCATCCGGGTCCTCCACGCCTTCGTCCTTAAAGTGCTTCACCACCTCGTCCAGCAGCTCGCCGGTTCCGGAGCCGCTCTGCGAGGAGATCGGGAAAATATCGATGCCTACACCCAGCGCGTAGAATTCGCCCATCTGGTGCATGCGTGCGTTGGTATCGGCTTTGTTGGCCACAACGTATACCGGCTTATCGGTACGACGCAGCACGTTGGCAAACTCCTCGTCCAGGCCGGTGAGGCCGGCATCCACGTCTACCATAAAAAGTATCACGTCGGCCTCGTTCATGGCCAGCTCTACCTGGCGGTTGATCTCGGTCTCAAAAATATCGTCGGAGCCGTGCACGTAGCCACCGGTGTCTATCACGGTGAAATATTTGCCGGTCCAGTCGCCGTGGCCATAGCTGCGGTCGCGGGTTACGCCGCTCACGTTGTCCATGATGGCCTTACGCTGGCCGATCAGGCGGTTAAAAAGCGTAGACTTGCCCACGTTGGGGCGGCCTACAATGGCAATGATGTTTGATGACATCGAACTAAAATAAAAATGTTAAAGTGCCCCCGGAGCACCTTGCCCCGAAGCTTTAATGGTGCGCTACTCTTCGCGGTAGCCGAAGCGCCGAAGCAGCTTCTGGTCTGTCCGCCAGTTCTCGTTCACGCGCACGTATAAATCAAGAAATATCTTTTTCTGGAAGAAGTCCTCCATATCGAGGCGGGCCTGCGTGCCTACTTTTTTCAGCGCCTCCCCTTTGTTGCCGATCACGATGCCTTTCTGGCTGCGCCGCTCCACACTGATCTCAGCCCGGATCCGGATGATGTCCTCCTCTTCCTTAAACTCCTCTACCACCACCTCGCAGCTGTAGGGAATCTCTTTTTTATAGTTGAGGAAGATCTTCTCGCGGATCATCTCCGACACAAAGAAACGCTCGGGCTTATCTGTGAGTTCATCCTTGGGATAAAAGGCAGGATGCTCGGGCAGGTAATGCAGCAAGCGCCCGAATAAATGGTCCAGGCCGAAGTTATGGAGAGCCGAGATCGGCAGGATCTCAGTCGGGTTCATGTGCTCTTTCCAGTAGGCTACCTTCTCGTTCACCTCCTCCTCAGTGGCCTGGTCTATCTTATTGATGAGCAGCAGGATGGGCACCTCGGCGTACTTCAGGCGCTTGATCACGTCGTCCTCGTCGTGCTTCTCGTAAATGTCCGTCACAAAAAGGATGATATCGGCGTCCTCGAGCGAGGTGCGCACAAAACCCATCATCGACTCGTGCAGTGCGTACTGCGGCTTGATGATGCCAGGCGTGTCGGAGTAAACGATCTGGAAGTCGTCTCCGTTCAAAATACCCATGATGCGGTGCCGCGTGGTTTGTGCCTTTGAGGTGATGATGGAGAGTTTCTCGCCCACCAGCGCGTTCATCAGCGTGGATTTACCCACATTCGGTTTGCCCACTATACTTACAAAACCGGCTTTGTGCGGTGTTTCGGCCATACGTCTGAATTTGAGGTTGCAAAATTACTCCTTTTTTACGAAACCTCGTGAAAATGTGCGGATTTAGGAGGAGTTTAGGAGTTAGAGAGTTGGGGAGTTAGAGAGTTTAGGAGTTAGAAGGTTGAAGAGTTTGGGTTCTGTGCTTTCTCCATCGCTCGCGTCTCGCGAGTGTGCGCCATCGTGCGGCGTCCCGCCACATTAGCCAATAAGTATAGGCTGATTACAAAGTATACCTTAACTCTCTAACTCCCCAACTCCTAAACTCTTTAACTTTAGAACAATCTGCCATACTTATCGCTTTACCCTACGGTGATCCTCTATGTACTGATAGAGATTAAGTATCAACAAGTAACAGGTTATACTTGTATCTTTGTAGAACAACAGCACTTTTAAAGTATAGATGAGCAAGAAAACTACCGGTAAGATTGGCGTGTTGCTGGTGAACTTAGGCACACCAGACACCCCCAACACCCCAGACGTTAGAAAGTACCTGCGCGAATTCCTGCTGGACAAGCGCGTGATAGACATACCTGCCGTGCAGCGCTACGCCCTGATCAACGGCATCATCGCCCCTTTCCGGGCGCCGAAGTCGGCCAAAGTATACAAGCAGCTCTGGACCGACCGCGGCTCACCGCTGCTCTACCACGGGCTGGACCTGCAGCAGAAGCTGCAGCAGGCGCTGGGCAACACCTACCACGTGGCCTTCGGCATGCGCTACCAGAGCCCAAGCATCCAGAGTGCCCTGGATGAGCTGCGCGAACAGAGTGTGGACCGCATCATCGTGCTGCCGCTCTTCCCGCAGTATGCCTCGGCCTCCACCGGCTCGGTGCAGGACAAGGTGATGGAAATCGTCAAAGACTGGTGGGTTATCCCAAGTATCAGCTTCATCTCTTCTTTCTGCGACGATCCGGGCTTTATCAAGGCCTTTGCCGAGCTGGGTAAAAAGCACATGGCCCAGGACGACTATGACCACGTGATCTTCAGTTACCACGGCCTGCCGGAGCGCCAGGTACTCAAAGGCAGCGACAAGGGCTACTGCCAACTGGGAGCCTGCTGCAACTCCTACCACAAGCGCAACAAGTACTGCTACCGCGCCTCCTGCTTTGTTACCTCCCGCCTGCTGGCCGCCGAGCTGGGCTTAAACGAAGACCAGTACACGGTTACCTTCCAGTCCAGGCTTCTGAAAGACCCCTGGCTGCAACCGTACACCGACGAAGTGCTCAAAACGCTTCCGGGCAAAGGCATTAAAAAAGTGCTGGCCTACAGCCCTGCCTTCGTGGCCGACTGCCTGGAAACGACCATTGAGGTTGGCGAAGAGTTTAAGGAGATGTTTGAGCACGCCGGCGGTGAGAAATGGCAGCTGGTGGAGAGCCTGAACTCCAGCGATAGCTGGGTAGAGGCACTGAAGGAGATGGTGCTACAGAACTGAGGATTTGAAGATGCTCCCTGTAAAGTATAGCTCTCTGTAAAATATAAAAGGGCGCTGCAAGTATAAATGCAGCGCCCTTTTCTTTTACACTGGTTAATCCCAGTCCCAGTCCCAATCATCTTCTTCCCCGTCCTCATCATCCAGGCCAAACTGCATCGGAGCTTTAACATAGATGCCCAGTGCCCTTTGCTTCCCCTCGCCATTGTACCTTACCCTGTAATTGAGGCCGGCAAAGTAATTCACCCAATAATCCGTCTGCAGCCCCAGCACGGCTACATCTTCCTTTCTAAGTTCTAAGTATGGCCCGGCCGAGACGCCAGCGATGCCGATGCCGGTCTGGGCCTGCATGTACAGCACCGTGCTGCCTTTCCGGCGGTCGAAGCCGAGGCTACCGCTTACCGGAAACTGATCCTCGAACCACCACAGCGAGGCCTCTACGCCCCAGCTTACCTTCGGCTTTTTGTCTCCGAAGTTAAAGTGCAGGGCAGGGCCAACGGAGAAAACGTCTTGCGCCTTTGCAGAAGAGAATGCCAGCAGCGCGACAAGCAAAAGCAGTTTATTTTTTACAACCGCATTTATACTTTTGAATGGCTTCATGTATTGGCCAGTGGCTAGATACGCTCCGAGTCTACCCAATCTTCCGATACAGCATCGGCATACTTGGTGAGTTTCTGCAGCAGCACCTCCGCCTCGCTTTCCACGATCAGGTTGCTCACATACTCCTGCTTGATGAAGCCCTCCTGCACGCTATCTTTCACAAAGTCCAGGAACTTGTCGAAATAGCCGTTCACGTTGTAAAAGGCCACTGGCTTTTTAATGATGCCCAGTTGGTTCCAGGTGATGATCTCGTTGATCTCATCGAGGGTACCGAAGCCGCCGGGCATGGCAATAAAGGCATCTGACTTAGCCGCCATCAGGGCCTTGCGCTCGTGCATCGTTTTTACTACGTGCTGCTCCGTCAGGCCGGTATGGGCCTGCTCGCGGTCTACCAGGCTCTGCGGGATCACGCCAACAGCCGCTCCGCCCCCGTCAAGTACGGCGTCGGCAATGGTGCCCATCAACCCGACCTTACCACCACCGAATACCAGTCTCATACTTTGTGCGGCCATCAGGTGGCCCAACTTTGTGGCTGCCGCTGCATACACCGGGTTATTGCCGGCATTGGCGCCACAGAAAACGGCTATACTTTTCATCCTTTATACTTTGATGTGTAACAAAGAAAGGCCCCGGCATACTGCCAGAGCCTTTTTATAAGTAACTACAGCCCCTCTTTTTAGGCCAGCTGCTTTTTATACATTTTAGCTAGTGTTTCGGCCACGTAATCAACCTCCTCCGGCGTGTTATACTTGCTGAACGAGAAACGTATGGACCCGCGGTTTGGATCCACTTCCAGCGCACGCAGCACATGCGAGCCGGTGTTGGCGCCGCTGCTGCAGGCGCTACCCCCTGAGGCCGATATCTTGGCAATATCGAGGCTGAAGAGCAGCATCTCGTTTAGGTCTGAGGCCGGGAGGCTCACGTTCAGCACCGTGTACAGGCTCTTATCCCCGAACGCCGACATGCCGTTGAAGCTCACGTCGTCCATCTGCTCGCGCAGTTGGTGGATCATGCGGTCTTTCAGGCTCTGGATGTGCTGCTGGTGCTCGGCCATATCGCGGTAGGCGATCTCCAGGGCCTTGGCCAGGCCAATGATGCCGTACACGTTCTCGGTACCGCCACGCATGTTGCGCTCCTGCGCCCCACCCTGTATCAGCGGCTGAATCTTCGTTTCCGCATCGCAGTACAGGAAGCCCACGCCTTTCGGGCCGTGGAACTTGTGCGCCGAGCCCACAATGAGGTTGGCCTTCAGCTGCTGCAGGTCGTGCTGGTAGTGGCCCATGGTCTGCACCGTGTCGGAGTGGAACACCGCGTTATACTTCCTGCAGATCTCCGCAATGGCCTCAATATCGTTCAAGTTACCGATCTCGTTGTTGGCGTGCATCACCGATACCAGCGTCTGCGGCTGGCTGGCCAGCAACTCCTCCAGGTGCTCCAGGTCCAGGTTGCCGCGCTCGTCGTGGCGCAGGTAGCTTAGCTGCACCTCCTCCTGCCTCTCCAGCAGCTCCAGGGTATGCAGCACCGCGTGGTGCTCCAGTTTAGTGGTAATAGCATGCTTGATGCCCAGCGAGCGGCAGGTACAGACGATGGCAGCGTTATCGGCCTCGGTACCGCCGGAGGTAAAGAAGACCTCTGCCGGCGACGTGTTCAGCAAACCTGCCACCGTTTTGCGCGCCCGCTCAATAGCCGCCCTAACCTCGCGCCCGTGCGAGTGGATGGAAGAAGGATTGCCGAAGTGCTCCAGCATGAAGGGGGCCATGGCGTCAAAAACCTCTTTATCCAGAGGGGTGGTGGCAGCATTATCTAAATATACACGCATATTCTTAAGCTATTTTTCTGATTCTGTTCTTTACTCAACCATTGAAGCATAAAAAAAAGTTGCGCCAACGGCAGGAACAATCTCCTCCCAGTGGCGCAACACGGTCTGTTACTCTCGTTTTCTATGACAGCAGCAACAACACATATTTTATGCTTTATTAGAGATGATCTCTTTGATATCGGCGATGATTTTATTGGCCAGGTGCTCTGCCGTGGCATTGCTGTCGCTCTCAGCGTAGATACGGATGATCGGCTCAGTATTGGACTTGCGCAGGTGCACCCACTCCTTGTCGAACTCAATCTTCACGCCGTCAATCGTGTTGACCGGCTGCTTGGCGTAGCGCTCCTGCATCTGGCGCAGCACCTCGTCCACATTCACCTCCGGCGTCAGCTCTATCTTGTTCTTGGAGATATAGTAGCTTGGGTAGCTGGCGCGCAGGCGCGTCATGCTCATGCCGGATTTAGCCAGGTGCGTCAGGAACAGGGCAATGCCCACCAGCGCGTCGCGGCCGTAGTGCAGCTCCGGGTAAATGATACCGCCGTTGCCCTCGCCCCCGATGATGGCGTGCTGCTCCTTCATCATGTTCACCACGTTCACCTCGCCCACAGCAGCGGCAAAATAGGAACCTCCGGCTTTCTCGGTCACATCGCGCAAGGCACGGGTAGACGAAAGGTTAGAAACCGTGTTTCCTGCCTGGTTCTTTAAGATATAGTCAGCTACGGCTACGAGCGTATACTCTTCGCCGAACATGCTGCCGTCCTCGTTCACCAGGGCCAGGCGGTCCACATCCGGGTCCACCACAATGCCCAGGTCAAACTTGCCCTTCTCGATCACGCGCGCGATCTCGCGCAGGTTCTCTGGCAGCGGCTCCGGGTTGTGGGCAAAGTTGCCGTCCGGCTCGCAGTAGAGCTTCTCGATTTTATTCACGCCCAAGGCCTCCAGCAGCATTGGCACGGCAAAGCCGCCGCTCGAGTTCACGGCATCCACCGCCACACTAAAGTTCTTAGCTTTAATGGCCTCCACGTCTACCAGCGGCAGGTCAAGTATGGTTCTGATATGCTTCTCCAGCGCCTCCTCGTCCCGGGTGTACTTGCCCAGCTCTGTTACCTGCGCAAACTCAAAGGCCTCTTGGTCGGCAATCTCCAGCACCAGTTCCCCCTCGGCATCGGAAATAAACTCGCCTTTGTGGTTGAGCAGTTTCAGGGCGTTCCACTGCTTAGGGTTGTGGCTGGCTGTAAGGATGATGCCGCCGCCGGCCTGCATCTCCGGCACAGCCATCTCCACGGTTGGCGTGGTAGAGAGCCCCACGTCCACTACGTCTATCCCCAGGCCCTGCAAGGTGGCGCAAACCAGCTTGTTTACCATATCGCCGGAAAGGCGCGCATCGCGCCCCACTACAATAGTCTTCTTGTCGGTGTTCTGAAGCACCCAGGTACCGAAAGCAGCGGAAAACTTAACCACATCCACAGGGGTAAGTCCTTCTCCAGCCTGTCCGCCTATCGTACCACGTATTCCTGAAATTGATTTTATTAAAGCCACTGTTCCTATATTAGTTGCTCCGGCAAAAGTAGTAATTTTACTTATACTTCCAGCGGATTATGTGGTATTGTGGCAGCACAAAATATACCCAGCCCACCACCCGCACGGCAAAGAACTGGCACCTGCAATTCAGCCACGGCTCCGAAAACTCACACTCCGAGGGGTCGTTATACTTTGCTCTCGGTTATCAGTTCCTTTACCGTCAGCCTTCCCACCTCCAGGTCATTGATTCGGAGGCGGTCTACCTCACCGGTCTTTAGAGCAAGCTTTTTAATGGCCAGGTGCCCGATGGCCAGCGCCCCCACGGCCATGGCTCCTACGCTAACCACGGCCAGCGCAGTGGCCATTCGTGCAAACGCCACCTGCGACTGCACGGCAGCCAACGAGCCGGCAATCTTTTTAAGCTCCTTTTTCTTTTTCTTCTTCATAAGTATGGCCCTCCTATATATAAAGTATAAAACACCCTCGCCGGGTTTATACTTACGCAGGATCTCCACCTTTAAGACCGCCAAGGTGTTAATTCAGTGTTAAGCCTGTGGCGAGCGGGGCCATAAACGCTAATTATTTAGTAACTTTGCCTTTATGACTACTTCACTACCCGGTAAAAACGATCGCCAACGCCAGCTCGAGGCCTTTAGCCGCCTGCTGGATGTGATGGACGACCTGCGCGAGAAATGTCCCTGGGACCGCAAGCAAACCATGGAAAGCCTGCGCCACCTCACCATCGAAGAAACCTACGAACTTTCTGACGCCATACTTAAAGGGGAGGTACAGGAAGTAAAGAAAGAGATCGGCGACATTATGCTGCACCTGGTATTCTACGCCAAGATCGCCTCAGAGCAGGGCGCCTTTGATATTGCAGACGTGCTGAATGCCCAGTGCGAGAAGCTTATTTTCCGGCACCCGCACATCTACGGCGACACCAAGGCCGA
Organism: Pontibacter kalidii; assembly: GCF_026278245.1. Lineage (NCBI taxonomy): Bacteria > Pseudomonadati > Bacteroidota > Cytophagia > Cytophagales > Hymenobacteraceae > Pontibacter > Pontibacter kalidii. Next base: position 3,766,130 of record NZ_CP111079.1, read on the forward strand.
CAGCGAGGAGGAGGTAAAGCAGAACTGGGAAAGGCTAAAGCTAAAAGAGGGCAACAAATCTGTGCTCGGAGGAGTACCTCAATCGCTGCCCGCACTGGTAAAAGCCATGCGCATACAGGAAAAGGCACGCGGCGCGGGGTTCGACTGGGATGATAAAACGCAGGTATGGGCCAAGGTACAGGAGGAGCTAAACGAGTTTGCCAGTGAGTTTAACATAGAGGACAGCGCTGCCATAGACCAGCAAAGAGCCACCGCAGAGTTTGGCGACCTGCTGTTCTCGCTCATCAACTTCGCCCGTTTTGCAGGCATTAACCCGGAGGAGGCCCTGGAACGCACTAACCTGAAGTTTATCTCGCGCTTCCAGTACATTGAGACAGAGGCAGCTAAAGATGGCAAGAGGCTACAGGACATGACCTTGCAGGAAATGGATTTTTACTGGAACAAAGCAAAAAAACTATAGCAGCGCGTGCCGCTTAAAGAATTTATTGCTTATATTTATTGCGCTTTTCTCTAAACTCAGGAGGAAAGCAGCGCAGGTAGTACGCAGCGGTGCATCTGAAAGCAAGCGTAAATCGTGGAGGAAAAGCCAGCTATCGCTCGACCTGCCCCCTCTACCCTAGCACACAACCTGTTTGATAAAACAACGCGCAGCAAGAGATAAAGAGAGCGCCGCAGTCAACGGTGTTTGCACTTTGAAACAAACTTTTTAATTAATAATTTACGATATTGTGATACCGTAAATTTGGAATCCTGAAAGATAATAACTTAAATTTAGGCAGCTAAAGCCGCAGTTGTAGGCTTTTACCTAAATTTTAACGGGGGTTATAGTGCGAAAAATTCAGAAAAATCTGAAATTGCAAATTCAGTAAAGAACTAAAAGCGAAACTATTACATTTTATACTTACACAACTTTTTTTTATTACAACACAAACAGCTAAACTTTAAACTTTAATCAAAATGGAAAAAAAGACTGCAGTAGTGAGCAAGAATGCTAATGTAGAGAAAAAACCAAGTCCGGTAGGCTCTCTATTTGCGACCATCGTTATTCCAATCGCTTTTATAGCATGTGTGCTTATCTATATCTTCGTATTTGGCAATCCAGCCAACTTCGAAGGCAATGACAATGCTAACCACCCGCTTTCGGGCAACTATCTTGGTATTGTTTACAAAGGTGGTTGGGTAGTACCAGTACTTCTTACCCTTAACCTGTTAGTATTCATCTTTGCTATCGAGCGTGCCCTTACCATCGGTAAAGCAAAAGGCACCAAGAGTGTTGCTGACTTTGTGCGTAACATCTCTGCCAAACTGAACCAGCGCGACATCAACGGTGCCATCGCTGCCTGTGACGTACAGAAAGGCTCTGTGGCCAACGTAGTAAAAGCCGGCCTGCTGAAGTACAAGGAAATGCAGAACGAGCCAGAACTGCTGAAAGCAGAGAAAGTAGCCGCTATCCAGAAGGAAATCGAAGAGTCTACTTCCCTGGAACTGCCTATGCTGGAGAAAAACCTGGTAGTTATCTCAACTATCGCCTCTATCTCTACACTGGTTGGTTTGATCGGTACGGTAATTGGTATGATCAAGGCCTTCTCGGCTCTTGCAACTTCAGGTGCTCCGGACTCAGTAGCCCTTGCAAACGGTATCTCTGAGGCCCTTATCAACACAGCCCTGGGTGTGACAGGTTCTACTGTTGCGATCATTGCCTACAACTACTTCACTAGCAAGATCGACGAACTTACTTACAGCATCGATGAGGCTGGCTTCAGCATGGTGTCTACTTTCACAGCACAGCACGACACAGCTGCTACCAGACCGCAAACTGTTTAAGTTAAACCGTATTAACCAGATAAAATGCCTAAAGTAAAAGTAAAAAGGAAAAACCCCTCGTTGGACATGACGCCAATGGTGGACTTATTCTTCTTGCTGGTTACTTTCTTTATGCTGACTGCAACGGCCCGTCCTGACGAGGCTGTTATAGTAGACACGCCTTCATCGGCGTCAGAGATCAAAATCCCGGATACTAACGTAATTACTATTACAATAGATAACGATAGCCGAGTGTTCTTTGGAGTTGATGGGCAGCAAACAAAGGAAGCGCTACTTGACAAGATGGCGGGCAAGTATGGCGTCGGTTTCACTGAAGAGGAGAGGAAAACATTCTCTCTCCTAAGTAACTTCGGAGTGCCAATGAGCCAACTTAAGTCTTTGCTAGCCATGGAGTCTTCAGCACGCAAGGAGGTAAACCAGCCAGGAATTCCAATCGATTCTGCTCGTAACGAGCTTGGCGACTGGATCCTGCAGACACGCTTAACGAACCCTAAGGTAGTTATTGCGATCAAAGGCGACCAAGATGCCGACTACCCGACTGTAAAGCGCGTAATCGACATCCTGCAAGACAGAAAAGTAAACAGGTTTAACCTGATTACGGACATGGAAGCGAAGCCTACGAACTTATAATTAGAAAGGAGATAAGAAAATGGCAGAGATTCAAGAAAAAGCCGACTCCGGTAAAGGTGGTAAGAAACGCGCCAAACGCTCATCGACCAAAATCGACATGACGCCACTGGTAGACCTTGCCGCCCTTCTGATTACATTCTTCATGCTTACCACGACTTTCAATAAGCCGCAGACCATGGAAATTAACATGCCTGTGAAGCCTGATAATGAAGAAGAGCAGATAGCGCTTAAAGCCAGTAACGCCATGACCATTATTCTTGGCGCAGACGATAAGATCTATTACTACTTCGGTCTGGCTGAAGATAATCCAGAGGTAATCGAGTCGAGCTACGCAGCAGGCGGCATCCGCAAAGTTCTCACTTCACCCCAAGTGAAGTCGAACGACAAGATGACCGTAATGGTGAAGCCAATGGAGGGGTCGCGCTACAAGAACATGGTGGACATCCTGGATGAATTAAAAATAACAGATACCAAGAAGTTTGCAATGGTAGAAATTGCCGATTCAGACAAGAAGCTGGTACAAGAACAAATTGGAAATTAAGATATGGACGCAAGTAAGTTAGCAAAAGCATCGCTTGATGATATCGTCTTTGAAGGGCGTAACAGAGCGTACGGTGCCTACCTACTTCGCAGACTTTACAACAAGCATATCACGGTTGCCGCTATTGTAGCAATTATACTGTTCTTCCTTTTCATCAGTATTCCTTTGATCTCTGATTTGATCAAAGGAGACCAGGCGGAAGAGCAAGTGGTAGAGCGAATTGTAACAGAAGTAGACCTGGCCCCACCACCACCATTAGATGAGGCTACGCCGCCACCACCACCACCGCCGCCGCCAGATCTTCCACCGCCGCCGCCACCAGTGCGTGCTACTGTAAAGTACACACCGCCAGTAGTGAAGCGTGACGAGGAAGTACAGGAGGAGGAAGAAATTCCGGACGTAGAAGTGCTAGAGGAAGTTGATGCGGGTATAGAAACCGTAGAAGGTGACCCGAATGCACCAATGGACTTAGGTGAGATTGACGGAACAAGCGATGTGGTAGCAGAAGTAGTAGAGGAGAAGCCTTATACTTACGTGGAGCAGATGCCAACCTTCCCGGGCGGCGACGGCGAAATGATGAAGTACTTAGGCAAGAACATCCGCTACCCAGCCGCTGCACAGCGCGCCGGAGTGGAAGGCCTGGTGGTACTTTCATTCGTGGTGAGCAACACAGGAGAGATCTCCGATATCCAGGTGGTGAAAGCCCTTGGAGCTGGTACTGACGAGGAAGCCGTACGCGTTGTTAAATCAATGCCGAAGTGGACTCCAGGAAAGCAGAACGGTAGAGCCGTACCTGTACGCTACACACTTCCAGTACGATTTACGATCAAATAAGCAGTTTACCTGCTATAAAGCCCAGCCCTTACCGGCTGGGCTTTTTTTATGCCCTAAAATAAACTACACTGCATGCATACTATTTATATAAAATTCCGTATATTCAGAAAAACAGACATTTCTCCCATTAACCCAGCTACTACCGCAATGCCTTAGAATGATTGTATAATCCTAAACCCCAAAGCCATGGAAAAGAGCTATTTCTTAAGCACGACCTTCAACAACATTGTGTTCAGAGGGCGAAACAAGGCGTATGGCGCCTATTACCTGCGCCGCAAGTACAGCAAACACATGCTGCTGGCATCCACACTCGCTATAGCGACATTTTCCGGGGCATTGGTCGGTCCGTTGGTAGATACAATCTTCTTCTCAGATCCTGTCAAGTATGTGAAACCCGTCTTTGACATCAAGGAGCCTGTGGTGCTCGTGCTGCCACCCCCTCCCGCACCCAAACCGGAACCTGAGAAAGCTATAGCGCCCCCTCCTGCTCCCGCCGCCGAGAAAAACGTAGCCACCGAGAAGTTTACGAAAATACAAGTAGTAGACGATGCGACAGAAACTACTGAAACGGTGCCGGACCAAAGCAGGCTGTCGGAGGTGGTGATCGGAAAAGAAAAGATAGAAGGCGACCTGCCTGAAATACCATCTGTAAGTATAACTGAAGATCCTCCCGCAGGTTTGGAGGGAGGCACAGGCGAAGCACCCGCCGAAACGGAGCCCTTTATAGTGGTGGACCAGATGCCACAATTTAAAGGCGGGGTAGATGACCTGATGCTATATTTAGGCCGCAAGCTGCGTTACCCGGCCTCTGCCCAGAGCAACGGGATAGAGGGAACCGTAGTAGTTACGTTTGTAGTAGGCACAACCGGCGAGATAACAGACGTGGAAGTACTGAAAGGTCTCGGGTTCGGAACGGACGAAGAGGCAGCACGCGTCATACAGAACATGCCCAAATGGGAGCCTGGCAGGCAGAATGGACGCGCGGTTCCGGTGCGCTATACTTTACCTATACGGTTTAAAATGCAGTAAATAAAGAAGAATAATGGAAGAGAGCAGAAGCAACATGGTAGTTTTGTTAGCTTCTGCTTTCATTTTATAAGCATTAGGTTTATTTTTAAGGGTTAAAAAGACGAAAACCACACATGATAAGACCAAGGAGAGACGACGACACACCAAAGCAAAGTTTGTTTGGGAAATTTGCCCGTATCTTTGGCATCATCATGACCTTGCTCTATGTGGCCATGGGCATTTTTATCATGTTTGCGGGGGATAGCCTGAACCTGGATATGCCGGAAAGTATGAAGTATGCCTTAGGTGGGATTCTCATCTTATACGGAATTGTTAGATTTGTAAGAGTTTACAACAGCACGCGTTCCAACAAAAACAGATATGAAGATTAAATCACTACCTATAGCAGCCTTCGCGGGTCTTATGGCCCTGGCCAGCTGCGGCGGCGACCCTTCCACCAATCTTGACACCCCTACATCCGGCACCATCAACATCAGTGTGGATGAGTCATTCCAGCCTATTATAGAGTCGGAGATCAACACCTTTGAGGGCATCTACAAATACGCCAACATAAACGCAAACTATAAGCCCGAGGGACAGGTAGTAAAGGACCTGCTCAACGACAGCACTAAAATCGCCGTACTCTCACGGGAGCTGACGGAGGAGGAGAATGCCTATTTCAAAAAGAACAATAGAGTAGCCCGCGTGACCAAGATCGCGATCGATGCGGTGGCCCTGATCACTAACAGGCAGAACCCGGACTCGCTGCTGACAATGGACGAGCTGAAGCGGATCTTTAACGGGGAGGCAAAAAGCTGGAAAGACCTGGATGAGGATTCCCCTCTCGGCGACATCACGATAGTTTTCGATAACAACAACTCCAGCACCGCCCGCTACGTACGAGACTCGTTGATCGCAGGCAATAAATTGCCGGCAAACACGTTTGCATCAAACTCACACAAAGCCTTGGTAGACTATGTGGAGGAGAATAAAAACGCCCTCGGTGTTATAGGTGTGAACTGGGTAAGCGACTTTGACGACTCGACCGTGGTTGGCTTTTTGAACAGGATTAAAGTTCTGGGCATCAGCGAAGACCCTGCGCCAGTTACAACAGAAGCTTATTACCAGCCTTACCAGGCCTACATTGCACAGGAGGCTTACCCGCTGCGCCGTTTCCTGTATATCATTAGTACTGAAGGCCGTACAGGACTTGGCACAGGTTTTGCATCCTATGTAGCGAGTGACAAAGGCCAGCGCCTCATCCTTAAATCTGGGCTAGTGCCGGCAACCATGCCAGTAAGGGTCATAAGCCTGGATTAATAAAACGTAACAGCAACAACTAAACTATTATATGATGACTAAAAACTGGAAGTACATCGCTTTGATGGCGGCTGCTTTCCCTGCTACTGCAGCATTTGCGCAAACAGGTGACGCAGGCAGAAGAGCCGTTGACCTGGAGCGCTATGAAGAAGCTAAATCTATTTATAAGTCTCAGCTGAACAATAAGAACGCAGCCGATAATGCCTACTTCAACCTTGGCGATATTTACCTGCGCACAAACCAGCCAGACTCAGCAGCATACTACTTCAACCAGGGTATCGCTGCTAACAAAAAATCCTACATCAACCATGTAGGGCTAGGTAAGCTGGCATTGGAGCAGGGAAATCAGGCAAAAGCAGAGCAGCACTTCAGCCAGGCCCTGAGCGGCAGAGGCAAAAAAGATGCGTACGTACTTGCCATGATCGGTGAGGCCTATGTAAGTGCCCCAAACGCCACTGAAGCACAGATCAACAAAGGTATTGATTACCTGAAGCAGTCCCTGGAGCGTGATAACAAGAACGCAACGGCAAATGTTATCTTGGGTGATGCGTACCTGGCGCTGAAAAATGGTGGACAGGCGATGTCCAGCTACGACAGGGCTATTCAACTGGACCCTCAGAATGCAAATGCTTACCTGAAGCGTGGCCAGCTGTACACGAGCTCACGCAACTATAACGAGGCAGAGCAGGCGTTCCTGAAAGCCATCGAGCTCGACCCTAACTTTGCCCCTGCCTACCGCGACCTAGGTGAACTTTACTACTTTGCCGGACAGTATGACAAGGCTTTGTCTACATTCCAGAAGTATGTAGACATGGCGGAGAACACACCGGACACCAAAGCGAAGTATGCCTCTTTCCTGTTCCTGACAAAGAACTACGACCAGGCACTTAAAACAGCTGAGGAGGTACTGCAGCAGCAGCCAGATAACATGGTAATGAACCGCCTGAGAGCCTATTCATACTTAGAGCTGGGCCAACCTGACAAAGCGCTGCAAGCCATGGAGACGCACATACAGAAGGCTGACCCGAACAAGCTGATTGCCGAGGACTACGAGTACTATGGTCGCATCTTGTCAAAAAACAACCAGCATGCAAAGGCTATCGAGAATCTGGAGAAGGCACTGGCGATGAACAACGCCAACGCTGAGCTTTATGCGGAACTGGCCACTGCCTATGCGCGCAGCAACCAATACGATAAAGCCATCGAGGTGTATGACCGCAAGCGTGAGAACGTGGGCCAAAGTAACTCTGACTACTATTACATTGGTAACATCTACATGATGGCCGGTGAAGAGCAGGCTGCCAACGGCAACGCTGCCAAAGCGAATGAGTACTTTAAAAAGGCTGACGAGACGTATGGCAAAGTAACCGAGGCTAACGCTGATTACGCGTACGGTTACCTGTGGAGAGCCCGCGCCAACGCCAGCCAGGACCCGGAGACTGAGCAAGGTTTGGCCAAGCCATACTATGAGCAGTTCATCGAGAAGGCTGGTGGAGAAAAAGAAAAGTATAAGCGTGACCTAATTGAGGCTAACTCTTACTTAGGCTACTACTACTACATCAAAGGCGAACGCGACAACGCTGTGAAGTACTGGACAGAAGTTAGAACCCTTGACCCTAGCAACCCACAGGCAGAGGCCGCTCTAAAAGAGATCTCTAAGACGCCACGAAAGAAGAAGTAAAATTGCTTTAAATAAGTATATAAACAGAAAACCCGCTACTTTGTAGCAGGTTTTCTGTTTATATAGCCTTAGCACTGTACAGGCGAGCTACAAGTGTGGATTTAGATCACTCTTCCATTGTGCGGTATCAGGGCCGCTTGCCAGTCAAATCAAATGCCCCCTCCTTGTCAAAGGTAGCATTTGGACTCATTCTGTTCCTGCCGCAAGCTTACAGCTTGTGGCTTGTTCCACAACTTTTTGAGATTCGGCCTTTTTGAGGTTAACCTATCCCCTTGAGGACAAGTGAGAACGAGGGTCCGAAATTTGCGACTATAGGTCTTAGGAGTGTTTACACCTGCAGATTTACCTGTGTTGCGAATAAAAGTGCTCTGCTCTATAGCCTTACACCCCTGTAGTCCCCTCAAGGGGACAATTATTCAGAATCAGGGCTTATTCCAGAAATGTGATGGGACAAGATAAGGCTAAAAACGCACGGTTGGTTAACGGAGAGTGGTCTCGTGCCCTAATCGTAATCCTGAGGGGCAGGGGTAAGCTTGAAGGGGATAAAGAATTAATACGCATAACTCACCTTATAAGAGTATTATACTTCACAAGTTCTGGAGCGAAGGTATCAGGCTTTAAGTATAGAAACGCCCATTCCTATAAGTATGGGTTTGTCATATTTATACCAAACCACACTTTAGCACCAACACTAGATTTATACTTTACAGCTGATCTGCATACAACTCCCACTTCTCCAGCACCGCCTTGAAGTCCTCCGGAAGGTCAGAATCAAACTGCAGGAAATCCTTGGTAGATGGATGAAGGAAACCCAGCGACTTGGCGTGGAGCGCCTGTCGTGGCATCAATTTGAAGGCATTATCCACAAAGGATTTGTAGGTGCCATTGGGCATTCCGCTCAGTATCCTGTCGCCGCCGTAGGTAGCATCGGAGAAAAGCGGGTGGCCGATGTGCTTCATATGGGCCCGTATCTGGTGCGTCCTGCCCGTCTCCAGGTTGCACTGCACCAGCGACACGTATTTAAAGCTGCGCAATACCTTGTAATGCGTCACAGCATGCTTCCCATAATCTCCGGCAGGGTACACTGCCATTACCTTCCTATCTTTGGCGCTACGGCCTACATGGCCTGTAATAGTGCCCGCCTGCTCCTTGGGAACACCCCATACCAGCGCATAGTAGGTGCGTTCAATACTATGGTCGAAGAACTGCTTGGCCAGGAAAGCCATACTATAATCTGTCTTGGCGATCACCAGCAACCCGGAGGTGTCCTTATCAATGCGATGCACCAGGCCAGGCCTTCCCTCCCCATTGCGGTGCGTAGGCAGGTTTTGCAGGTGATACGCCAGCGCATTGACAAGCGTGCCGTTCCAGTTGTTATAAGCCGGATGCACTACCATGCCGGCCGGCTTGTTTACCAGCAGCAGTTCCTCGTCCTCATAAAGTATGTTCAGCGGGATATTTTCCGGCACAATATCCGTATCGCGCGGAGGTTCTGCCAGCGTAACGGTAATTACATCCAGCGGCTTTACCTTATAGCTTACCTTTACCGGCTTCTGGTTCACCTGCACCGACTCCGAACGGATGGCGCTCTGCAGTTTGTTGCGCGTCACGTTCGGCAGGCGGTCCATCAGGAACTTATCTACGCGCAGCAAGGCCTGCCCCTTGTCCACTACAATGCGATGGTGCTCATACAACTCATCTGAGTCTTCTGTGCCTTCTGTTTCTGTGTACTCTACCACGGTTATGCTTACTGGTATAAAAAAAGGAAAGCCGAAGTATACACAACGGCTTTCCCAAACTATAGAAAATAGCTTACTTAGTTCTTCTTCTTGTTGTTGTTCTTAGCTGGTGTAGTCGCTGGCTTTGCAGCTGGTGTAGCAGCAGCTGGCTCAGGAGTTTGCTGCACTTTTGCCGGGTCAACGCCAAGCTTCTTCAGTACAAGCGGAGAGATGTCGCCATCCTCAGGACCGGCAAGCAGCGCCTGGTTGCTGATCACGTAAGTATAGCCGTTCTCTTTCGCTACATCCTTGATAGCCTTATCGATCTTCGTGATGATCGGGTCTACCAAAGACTTCTCTTTTTGCTGCAGCGACATCTGAGCGTTACGCTGGAACTCCTGGATAGAGTTGTTCAGGCCCATCAGTTCCTTTTCCTTGTCTTCACGGATAGTGGCATCCATGGTGGCTGCGCCTTTCTCGTAAGCCTGCAGTTTGGTCTCGTACTCCGAGTACTTGGTTTTCAGCTGGTTTTCAAGCTGGGTGCTGTGGTCCTTCAACTGAGACTCTATTTGCTTGCTCTCCGGCAATTGCAGCAGAATGTACTCTACGTTAGTATAACCAATCTTAAGCGGCTGGTCGTTGCTTTGGGCATAAGACGCAAAGCTGATCAGAAAGAACGCTGCTACTAATAGTTTAATCTTGTTCATCATTGGTTGGTTGGTTAATAAGTATTTGGATGTTTAGTTGTTAGACTTCTTCTTTGTCGTTTTCCTGGCGGGAGGCTCCGGCTGTTGCTCCTGTGCTTCCTCTCCCACTTCAGGCAGGTTCTCCGGGTCATCCACGATGGCATCTGCCGGTCGCTCGCCTGGGGTATTCTTCCTGTCAGAGGCCAGGCCCAGCTCCTCCAGCACATACTCAGTATAGTCATGCACTGGGTTTGTGTAGATCATCACCAGGTCGCCTGATTTATCAAACATGATTTGAACACCACGGGCCTTTGAGACTTTTTCCACAGCCTCAAACACCTCATCCTGTATCGGGCGCATCAGCTCCTGGCGGCGCTTAAACATCATACCCTCGTAGCCAAAAACCTTACGCTGGTAGTCGCGCAGCTCATTTTCCTTTTTGGTAATCTCGGCTTGGCGCTTCTGCTTCATCTGGTCTGTCAGCAGCACCTCCTCGGCCTTGTAGTCCTGCTTCAGCTTATCAGCCTGCTGCTGTAGCTGCTCTATTTCGCGTTGCCAGGCTTCCGCATACTTGTCCATCTCCTGCTGCACCTGGTTAAAGGCTGGCATCTTGCTCAGGATAAAGTTTGAGTTAATATAGCCAATCTTCTGAGCCTGCGAAACAGAGGCCAGCAAAAAGCCCGCTAAAAAGATGAACAAAAACTTTTTCATACTAATTCAATTCGGGTTTTAGCGTATCTGCTGGCCAATAATGAAGTGGAACATGCCCCGCTTATCGTTCATACGACCCGGCAAGTCATCCAGTCTCCAGGCATAGTCGAAGCCAAGCAGGCCAAACGCGGCCATAAAGATCCTGGCACCCACACCCGCCGAGCGGTACAGCTTAAACGGGTTATAGTTTTTGTAGCTACCGAAGTTATTTCCTGCCTCTACAAAAGCCAGGCCATAAATAGTAGCCGCCGGGTTAGGCGAAATCAGCTGGCGCGCCTCAAACACAAACTTGTTATAGGCTATACCACCTGCCTGCAGTAACTGAGGATCGTTGTTCGTGTTTACGACCCGCTCGTCGTCATATCCACGCAGGCCAATATACTCTGTGCCTACGAAGACATTACCGCCACCCAGGCCAGATCCTCCAAGTTTAAACCTTTCAAAAGGTCCAACTTCACCGGAACCGTACGTGCCCACAAACCCGAAGTGGGCTCTTGTGTTGAATACCAAATTCCCTGCCACATTTATAAAGTATGAGGCATCAAACATCCATTTATTAAACTCAATGTACTCAAAGTTGTCGATACGGTCGGAGAACAGCGAGTACGGCGGCGTCAGGTTTACACTAAGGGAGAAAGTTGAACCACGCCTCGGGAACGTCGGGTTATCGATACTGGAGCGGCCCAGCGTATTCACGATGGAAATACTATTCGATACACCGTTATCAAACATCGTTAACTGGCCATTCTCCACAATGCTGAACAGTCCGTAGTCCTTCAGGGTGTAGCGGTTATAAGACAGCGAGTGGTTCATGTAGAAGTAGTTGTCCGGCCAGTTCAGGCGGCGGCCCAGGCTTATTGCTGCACCATCCACGTTCAGTCGGCTCAGTTCATTTACATCATCCACCTCGATGTAGGGGTTATAGATTCTCGGGTCTCTCCTGTAAATTGTTTTAAACAAACTTACAGAAAGGGAGTTTGGCTTGCGCCCTCCCAGCCACGGCTCTGTAAACGAGAAGGAGTAAGACTGGTAGGATTTACCGTTTGCCTGCACGTTCAGCGACAGGCGCTGGCCGTCGCCGGTAGGGATAGGCTTCCACTCCGACAGGTCCAGCATTTTACGGGTAGAGAAGTTGTTGAGCGACAGGCCTACAGTACCTACGGCACCGATCGGTCCGCCCCAGCCACCGGAAAGGCTAATCTGGTCATTCGGGCGCTCTGTCACGCTGTAAGCGATGTCCACCGTACCGTCTGCCGGGTTAGGAATCGGATTCAGGCCAATTGTCTCCGGGTCGAAGTAGCCAAGACCAGCCAGTTCGTTCCGGGTTCTGATCAAATCATCGCGGCTATACTTCTGGCCCGGCAAGGTGCGTATCTCACGCAGAATCACGTGGTCGCTTGTTTTGTCGTTGCCAGAAATCAGGATCTTGTTGATGGTAGCTTGCGGTCCTTCCTGCACCCGCATCTCCAGGTCAATGGAGTCGCCCTCCACGCGCATCTCCACCGGGGTGATGCTGGAGAACAGGTAACCGTCGTTCTGATAAAGTGCAGATACGTCAATGCCGGCAGGATTGTAGGTCAGGCGTTTCTCCAACTCAACCTGGTCGTATACATCGCCTTTGCTGATACCCAGCACGCGCGCCAGGTAGTCATCATCGTACAGGTAGTTACCTGTCCAGACGATATTGCGGTAGAAGTACTGCTGGCCTTCATCCACGGTGATCTGAATGCCCAGGCGATCTTCGCTGATGCGGTATACCGAGTCAGAAACGATGGTGGCATCGCGGTAGCCCTGGCTGTTATAGAAGGTGATGAGCGCCTCCTTGTCTTCCTCGAACTTGGTTCGGTTAAACTTAGAGGAGGTAAAGATCTTGTAAAACCGCTTTTCCTTGGTGTTCTTGAGCTGGCGCTGCAGCTTTTTATCCTTAAAGGCGTCGTTGCCAACAAACTCAATATCGCCAACCTTTACCTTGTCACCTTTATCCACATGTATGTTCAGCACCACGCTGTTCGGAAGGATGGAGTCCGGGCGCTGCGTGATATTCACCTTCACGTTCAGGAAGCTCTTGTCCACATAGTACTCCCGCACCACGTTACGGGTACTGTTCAGCACGGCGTCCGTCACGATGCGTCCCTTTTGAAGCGGCACCTTGTCGCGCAGCGCCTCAGCCTGCGACTTATTGATGCCGGAGAAACGGAAGTTAGAAAGGCGTGGGCGCTCCGTCAGGTTAAAGGTAAGGTAGATAACCTCCCCCTCGGTATGGGCCGTCACATCCACATCTCCCAGAATACCCTGGTCCCACAGGTTCTGGATGGCCCGACTGATATCTTCCCCTGGCACCGTAATCATGTCGCCCTCTTTCAGACCTGTCAGGGAGGTAAGCGCAATAGGGTCCAGGAACTTGTATCCGCTTACCTTGATTTCTCCAATGCGGTACTGGCGCGGCTGCTGGTAATCTATCGGAGACGGCTGGGCAGGTCTGTTTAGTACTTGGGAAGAGGCCGTGCCTGCCATTAGCAGCAACACAAGCACCCAGATGCATCTAATCATTTGTGTGTTTATCACTTTGTTAGTTGTTCACTTGTCTTACCGAAGCGGCGCTCACGGCTTTGGTAAGCTAATATTGCCTCGTAGAGATGCTCCTTCCGGAAATCGGGCCAAAGCAACTCTGTAATGTATAACTCAGTATAAGCTAGTTGCCAGAGCAGGAAATTGCTGATACGCTGCTCACCGCTGGTCCTGATCAATAGTTCGGGGTCGGGCATACCTGCTGTAGAGAGGTAGCCGGCAATGGTGGTTTCGGTTATTTCGTCAGCTTGTATAGTACCATGACCCACTTCAGCGGCAACGCGTTGCACAGCCTGCGTAATGTCCCAGCGCCCACTGTAGCTCAGCGCCAGCACCAGGGTCATGCGGTTATTGTCTTTCGTAATCTCAATGGCCTCCATCAGCTCGCGCTGGCAGGCCTCCGGCAGGCTGGCCGTGTTGCCAATGGTCTGCAGGCGTATGTTGTTTTTATTGAGGGTGGCGGTTTCCTTGCGGATGGTAGATACCAGCAGCGTCATCAGCGCCGACACCTCCTCCATGGGCCTTGACCAGTTCTCTGTGGAAAAGGCATACAGTGTCAGGTACCCCACGCCAAGTTCAGCCGCCGCCTCCACTGTGTCGCGCACGGCTTTTATAGCGTTCTGATGCCCAAAGATGCGCAGGCCGCCCCTTTTCTTCGCCCAACGCCCGTTGCCGTCCATGATAACGGCGATGTGCTTTGGTAAATTGCCTAAGTCTACTTTCTCCTTCAGATTCATTAAAACACAATTTCCCTGCAAGTTACAAAAAGCAAGAGAAATTCATGAATGATTGCCATTTAATCTAAGAGACCTGGCCTGTTCTTGTATACCGGAGGGCAGTTATAGCGGTAGAAAGTATAGGAGATGCTGATGCCGTTGTAGAAGTACCAGTCGTTGTCGTGCGGGTTGGCCAGGTTCTCCGGATATTCAGGGGAGTGTAGATAATCCAGCTTATCTGTGAAGGTTTTCCGGGCCCCAAATTCCAGACCCAGGTTCCAGTGGGTACTGAGGGCATACTTCAGCCCCAGCCCAAAGGGTATGGCCACCGTCATGTCGGTGTCAAACTCCCTGTCTACATTGCCATTCAGGTGAAGTTTCTTATTATACAGCAGGCCCGCGATACCCACAAATAGGTATGGCGACAGGCGTGGACTCTGGCTGCGGTCATAGTAATCCAGGAAGTTGTACTCCATTACGCCCGAAAGCTCCAGCAAACTCAGGCGCAGCTCAGCCTGCCGAAAAGCATGCAGCGGACGCTCGTCAAAAGCCTCATCACTGAATGTGTTATCGTCAATTAACCGATGGCTGCCCATAAAGCCTCCCCGCAGCGTGATGGCATTGGACATGTCGCGGCGATAAAAGACGGTGAGCGCAGGCTGGTTGTTCAGAAAGCGGTAGTTGGGTGATATCTCTCCCTTATAGTTGGCCCCGCCGATACCGATCCCTATCTCGGAAGTAGTAACTGGCTTTGGTGCCTGGGCGCTTGCAGCTAGGCCAAAAAAAACACTCCCTATCTGCACGAGTAGACAAATAAGGAGTGCCTGTTTTAAGGTACGTAATGTCATGTATTCTGAGCAAAGTTTAGTTGAACAACGCAGCCGCTGTCCGTTCTATTATCTAAACTTCGGACTTCTAATGCGCGGTGTTAAAATATAGTTAATGGTTAAGCCTGTGGTAATGTACCAATCGTCATCTGATCTTTCGCCTCTCTGCTGGCCGTCTCTGCCGTAGCCTCTTACGATATCGTAAGGTGTACCGCTTGGGTCTGGCAAAGTATTAAAGCCTGAGCCTGCGCTTCTATCAGAAAGTATGGCGGCAGCAGTAGGGTTCTCTCCTCCCCCTGCCAGGATATTGGCTTTAGAGGCATAGCTTGTGCTTACGTCATCCAGGTAATCGGTGAAAGTCTTTCTCCAGCCTATCTCCAGGCTCAGGTCCCAGTATCTGTCAATCTTGTAGCGAACACCCAGACCAAAAGGAATGGCGATCTGCACGCGTTTGTAAGGGTCCGGGTAATCGCCTCCAGAAGCATACTGCCCCTCGGTACCTAAAGGTTGCAATTCATACCAGCCATCTGCAATATCAGCATCGCCAAGGTTGCCTTGGGAACCGCTTTCATAATACGCTTTAGGATTGTGGTGCATAACTGCCACACCCAGGAAACCATACGGCACAAAGTCCGGACGGCGCTGGAAAGTACTGCGGTTTTCGAACAGGTCTACGATAGCTACGGCGCTCAGTTCTTTAATATCGTTTCTGAAAGAGAGATTCCTGCCGAAGCGACCTCTGTTCTCCCCTTCATTCTGTGAAGCGCTCAGGGCATCATCTCCGGTGATACGCCCCCATGTAAAGCCTACGCGGTAAGAGAAGCGCGGCGCGAAACGGTAAGCGTAACTGATGCTTGCACTAGGCCTTGTAGACTTAAAGCGGAAACTCGTAAAGTCTGGCTGCGGCACGATGTCTCCGAAGTAGTTCATGGCCCCTAGAGAAAAGCCTACGGTGCCATACTGCTTACGCTTCGTCCAACGCTGCGCTTCGGCGCCTGGGGCGCAAAGTGTAAGCATAAAACCGAGCGTCAAAACAAGAGTACAAAGTTTCTTCATAATAGAGAAATATATAAAAGGTAGCGTATCAGTAAGCTTGTATTCACCCCAAATTAATAGAAGCCAAAAATAACGAGAATACCGGACTAACAAAATAATATAACAGATATATTTAATATTATTTTATGATGCTATTCCGCTTGTCAAGCCCCCAATTCAGCTTGCTCCGAAGTGTTGATAGAAAGTTAACATGGTGAAGCTTTACCAGCCTGGCCACAAAAGCCTCCCTCCGCACCGCCAACTGCACGTTCATGTCCACTGATGTAGACCTGGAATCCAGCGCAGCCAGATAGCTGCTGCTGCGCCCCTCCACCTCAAACGAGATCACGGTGCGATCAGACACGATCATGGGCCGCACGTTCAGGTTATGCGGACATACGGGCGAAATAACAAAATTGTTGGTCTGCGGTAGCACCAGAGGTCCCCCACAGCTAAGCGAGTACCCCGTGGAACCGGTGGGCGTGGCCACCACCAAGCCATCGCCCCAGTAAGAGTTCAAATATTCACCATCTATATACGTATGCACCACTATCATGGACGAAGTATCGCGCTTTAGTATACTAAACTCATTCAGCCCGAAATTGATGCCGTTAAACACCTCCTGGTCAGAATCCACGCGGATAAGCGCGCGGTCATCCAGGGCATAATGGCCTTTATAGAGCGCGTCTATTGCGATGTTTATACTATCGTAAGGGATGGTGGCCAGAAAGCCGAGGCGGCCGGTGTTGATTCCAAGTATGGGCAGCTGCTGCGCCCCCACATAGGTAACCGTATCCAGCAGGGTGCCGTCGCCGCCAATGCTCAACACCACATCCACCCCCTCCAGCTTATCGCCGCGCCTGAAGGTTTCGATGCCGGTAGGCAGGTTGATGGTATTTTTCAGGTACAGTTCAAAGTGCTCTACCAGGCACAGCTGGGCCTTGCGGCGGTGCAGCTCATCAAAAAGCGCCTGGATAAAGGGGCTGATGTCATCGGTAAAGGGTTTACCAAGTATGGCAATTTTCATAGTAGTCGTGTTAAAAAGGAAACCTTGCGCTAAAGTATAATCCGGTGTCCCCCTCCCGGTTCAGGGTATACTCCAGCCGTAGTACGATGTCGTAAAAGGTCACGGCATGCAACCCCATCCCGCTGCCCAGCAGCAGGCGGTTCGTGAGCGGGTTCTTCTGCCCGAAAACGTCATCCACCACGTACCCGGCGTCAGTAAAAGCATTAAGGTAGAGCGCCAACGGCACACTGTTGAACTTCGGATTATCTATAAATGTAAGCTTTATACTTTTAATATCCAGCAATTTCCGCGTCAGGCCCTGTTTAAAAAGCCCGTAGTGCTGCCCCCCCACCACGTATAGCTCGTAGCCGCGCACGTAGGAGCGGTAGCCCAGCGCAACGTTATCGGCAAAGGCATGCCTGCCGGCCAGCCGCAGCTGCCCCTCCGCCCCCGCCATGTACGTATACTTGCCCGGGAGCGGAAGATACCGCACATACTTGGCCCGGGCCGTGGTATACGGCGAACCAGATTTTTCCAGGAAAAGCGTTTGCCCCAGGGCAGCCTCAAAGTAGCTCCCCGCCGTGGGGTAGGCAAAATTATTGCGCAGGTTGATGACCCTGTACAGCTCCACCCGGGCGTACTGCCGCTCCCGCTGCGCATCCCGGTAGTAATCGGGGTTCAGGAAGGCCACGGAGTCGGAGATGTGCTCGTTGAAGTAGGACAGCCTTAGCCCCGACTGCCGCTGCACGTTCTGCCGGTGCACCAGCGCCGCCGACACCGAGCTGCGCTTGATGGGCATGCCATTCTCCTGCTCAAAGAAACGCTGCTTGTTATTCAGGTTGGTGTAGCTGATGGTGCGGCTACGGTAGTCGGCCACCGAGAAATCTGCCCCCAGGTTATACTTGCGCCATACGTATGGGATGCGGTAGCCCAGTTCCAGGCGCTTGTTAAAGCCCCGCTGCACCCGCACGCGCACCTCCTCATTACGGCCCCTGAAGTTGCGCCGGATCAGGTTGAGGCCATAGTCGATGCGGCTCCAGTCCTTTTTCTCCAGCCAGGCGTTAAAATTACGGTCGGCAAAGTCAAAAATAGGGATGGGATACAGGTAAAAGCGCTCCTGCACCTGGTAGGTTACCTGCACCAGCCCTTCGGAGCAAGTATACGTGTAGTTAACATGGTGGAACAGGCGGAGGTTGAACAGGCGCTTCTGGTTCTCCTGTAGCAGCGGCTCCAGCTCCTCGGCCAGTATGGTGTCGCCGGGGGCAAAGGTGAGCTCGCGCAGCATTACCTGGCTTTTGGTGGTCTCGTTCCCGGCCAGGCTAATGTCGGCTACCACCACGGCAGGCACCGTGCAGGGGTTGGCCAGCGCTGCGGCTCCGGTAAAAAGTACAAGTATAAACAGGAAAGCTCGCAGCGGCATTTATGCAAGCATTAAATGTCGAGGTATTTGAAGAGCATGTCGAGGCGGTCGCGGCCCACGTCGTAGTCGGTGTTGTCGTTAAACTGGGCGGTGATGCGGTACTCAAAGCGCTCGAGCGTGGCGATGATGCGGCTCAGGTCGGTGGTGTTCAGCTTCAGGGTCAGCTTGATCTTGTAGGGGTCCAGCTCGTCCGGCGACACGTAGGCGCTCAGAATCTTGGTTTTTTCCTCCTCGATCAACCGGCTGATCTGGGCCAGCGAGTAGTCGCGCTCCGGCATGGAAAGCACCAGTATACTTCCCGAGCCCTGCAGCGCCGACATCTGCCCGAAAGCCGCCAATGTATCGTTAATGGTGATCACACCCATGTAGTCATGCTCCTCGTCGAGCACGGCCACGACCTGAATCTTGTTCTTGATGGCAGCCTCCATCACATCGTAGAAGTGCTGCTGTCCCTGCACGTGCACCTCCTGGAACTCCAGTTCCAGATCCTTGAGTTGGCGGGTACGGTCGGGCAGCTCGATTAGGTTAAGCTCGGTGGCCAGCCCCATGTACTTGCGGTTGCTTACCACCGGCAACTCGTTTACGCGGAACTCATCCATCCACCGCAGCGCCTTGTCTACGGTGTCGTAGAACTTCAGCGGCGGAATCATTTGGTTGATGAGTTCTTCTGCGATCATACGGATGAGGCGGTTATCGGTGTTCTTTCTAAATACTTTTCTAAGATACTGTTAAACTTCTCCGGATGTTCCATCATTGGCGCGTGCCCGCACTTATCTATAAAGAATAAATCAGAGTTATCGATGAGCCTGTTAAACTCGTAGGCCACCAGCGGCGGCGTGATCGTATCGTTCAGTCCCCAGATTAACAACGTAGGCACCTTAATGTTTGTGATATCCTTGGCCATATTATGTCGCTGGGCCGATTTGGCGATGGCGATGATGCGCAGGCACTTGGCATTGCTGTTGGTGATGCCGAACACTTCGTCCACCAGCTCCCTGGTAGCCGTTTTGGGGTCGTAGAACGTATAGCCCACGCGCTCCTCCACATACTCATAGTTGCCGCGCTTCGGAAAAGAGCCGCCCATGGAGTCCTCGAAGAGGCCGGAGCTACCGGTTAGCACCAGGCGCTTTACCATTTTCGGGTTGTTCAACGTATACACCAGCCCTACGTGGCCGCCCAGCGAGTTACCGAGCAGGGTCAGGTTCTGCAGTTTTTTGAGTTTCACGAAGCCCTCCACAAAGTTCACCAGCCCCGGCACGCCAGCCTTGTGCAGCGCCATCTCATAGATCGGCATCAGCGGAATGACCACGCGGTAGTTCTTCGAGAAATGGTCCACAACGCCGTTCCAATTGCTGAGTGCCCCGAAAAGGCCATGCAGCAGCAACAGCACCTCTCCTTCTCCCTCATCAATATACTGATATTCTCCTTCTTGTTTGACTTGTAAATCCATGAATCGAAAAAACTTTTATAAGAAACCTGTGTGCTGCCCTTGCTTATACTTTCTGCAGCAGTAGCCGGTTTCCGGAAATTGCCCCAGACGCATGCAGCGGAAGTATACGTTTGCCTGCTCTGCAAAGTATGAACAAACATGGAGCCTTAACGGCCCGATGCCTGCGCAATATTAACAATACTAACCCAATTTTGAAGCATCTGCAAGCCATAAGTGGTGAGGGCGGCCTCAGGGTGGAACTGCAGCGCGTAGAGCGGCAGCTCCCGGTGCCGGAACGCCATCAGTTCCCCCTCCTGCGTGTGGGCCAGCGGTATTATACTTTCCGGCGTTTGGCGCAGCACCAGCGAGTGGTAGCGCACTACTGGCATCGTGGCTGGCAAGCCTTCAAAAAGAGGGTCTTCCGCGCAGGTGATCTCCGATATTTTGCCATGCATGGGCCGCAGCCCCTTCTCCAGCTTAGCCCCGAAGAACTCGCCCAGCGCCTGGTGCCCCAGGCAAATACCCAGCATCGGCACGCGGTTATGGTAATAGCTGATCACCTCCATCATACTTCCGGCACCCTGCGGCGCCCCCGGCCCTGGCGAGAGCACCACCGCCTCAATAGGTAGTTTCTGTAGCTCCTGCAGTGGTACGTCGTTCCGCTCCACCCGCACTACCACTCCCAGGCGGCCAAAGTAGTCGACCAGGTTATAGGTAAAGGAGTCGAAATTATCGAGCAGGAGAAACATGGGAAGTTAAAGAGTTGGGGAGTTAGAGAGTTAAAGAGTTTAGGAGTTAATGAAGTATAAGCCTTTGTTTCTCCTTACCAGTAAATGAATATCGGAGCTGCTGCAAAATATGAACATCATATTAAACAATCCTAACTCCTCCACTTTCTAACTCCCAAACTCTCAAACTCCTAAAAGTGTTGCCTGAGCGAGGTAATGAGCGCCTTGATGAACGGGAGTACGTAGCTCAGGATGTCGAGCGCGTAAGGCGTTGTCTTGAGCACCACCGGGTATACCATGGAGGCATCGGCCGTGTCCTGAGACACACTGATACCGGCCATCTCCGACACGTATAACAGCAGGCTCAGGGCCAGGCACCATTTCAGGGCGCCCAGTATGCTCCCCAGCATATTATCGAAGAGGCCAAAGGGGGTGAAGTCGATCACTTTCTTGAGCAGCAGGCCACCCAGGTGGATGAGCAGGATGATGCCTACGAACACTATCAAGAAGGTAACGTAGGGCAACAGCCCGTGCGCATCGCCAATAAAGCCGGCCATCAGGGGCAGGGCCGTGTCCAGCAGTTTCAGGCCTCCAAGTATGGCCAGCACCAGCGCCACCAACGACACCAACTCCAGCAGCAGTCCTCTCCGGAAGCCCATAAAGGCACCATAGACAATCGGAATGGCCAGGAAAAAATCAAACGTACTCATATCATCATAAAGGGTGGAAGCAGCCGGAAATCATACTTCTCAAGTATAGCACGGCCATACTTTACATGTAATTTGCAGCTGTTGCCGCCGTGCAAAACCAGCGGCAACAGCTGCAAATTTATACTTTAAAAATCAGTATTGCTCAACAACTCGCCTACGGTTTGTGAAATAGCGCGCCCGTCGGCCTGGCCTGCCAGCTCTTTGGTGGCCACGCCCATCACCTTGCCCATGTCTGATGGCCCGGTAGCACCCACACGCTGGATGATCTCCACCAGACGGGTGCGCAGGTCGCCCTCGTCCAGCTGCTTGGGCAGGTAATCTTCAATCACGGCCAGCTCCGCCAACTCAACCTGCTCCAGGTCGGCGCGGCCCTGCTGGGCATACAGCTCCGCCGACTCGCGGCGCTGCTTGGCAGCTTTGGTCAGGAGTTTCATTTCAGTGTCCGGCGTGATGCCCTCGGTGCCGCCCTTCTCGGTCTCGGCCAGCATAATCTGGGATTTTATACTTCTGAGCGCCTGCAGACGGGCTTTATCCTTGGCCAACATCGCTTGTTTGATATCGGCATCGATGCGTTGTTTTAGAGTCATAGTTTTCTGGTTTTATACTTTTATCTGGTTGAGGTGCTATTGCTTACGTGGCCTGCGCCCTTTTATATGCATGTATGGCTGGTGCAAGAGGCTGTCATCTTAAACAAAATTCCGTTAATTTAGTCATTCTATTACGTAAGAAGACGACAGGGCTGCGGCCCGCAAATCAGAGCCATGACAAAGCTGAGTGTAAATATAAACAAAATAGCCACGCTGCGGAACGCCCGCGGCGGCGACAGGCCAAATGTTGTGCAGGCTGCCAGGGACTGCGAGCGCTTCGGCGCACAGGGAATCACCGTGCACCCGCGCCCCGACGAGCGCCACATCCGCTACCAGGATGTGTACGACCTGAAAGAAGTGGTGACGACCGAGTTTAACATCGAAGGCAACCCGACGCCGGAGTTCCTGAAACTGGTAAAAGAGATCAAGCCGGCACAGGCCACCCTGGTACCCGATGCCCCCGATGCAATTACGTCCAACGCCGGCTGGGACACCCTAAAGCACAAAGACTTTCTGACGGACGTGATCCTGGAGCTGAAGGAACTGGGCATCCGCACCTCCATTTTTGTGGATCCGGAGGAACGGATGATAGAAGGCGCCGCATTGGTGGATACCGACCGGGTGGAACTGTACACCGAGGCCTACGCCAGCGGCTTCCCTAAAGACCGCGAGCAGGCTATTGCGCCATACCTGGCTGCCGCTAAAAAGGCGCAGGAATTCGGCATCGGCCTGAACGCTGGGCACGACCTGGACCTGGACAATCTGAAATACCTGCACGACACCTTGCCGGGCTTGCTGGAGGTAAGCATCGGCCACGCTCTTATCTGCGATGCTTTATACTTTGGCCTGGAAAACACGATCCAGCTTTACCTTCGCCAGCTTAAGTAGTGTTGCAAAGTATAAACATAGAAGAATTCCTGCGGTTGTCGGAGCGGCTGCCCGTGCTGGATGCCCGCGCTCCCAAGGAGTATGCCGTCGGCCACATGCCGGCTGCAAAAAGTTTCCCTATTTTCTCGGATGAGGAGCGTGCCAGAGTGGGCACCGCCTACAAGCAGCAGGGCCACGACCCGGCTGTATTAATTGGCCTGGATCTTTTCGGACCAAAGATGTCGGGCTTTGTGAAGCAGGCAACCAAACTGGCCCCTGAGAAAGAGGTGCTGCTGCATTGCTGGCGCGGCGGCATGCGTAGCGGGGCCATGGCCTGGCTCCTCGACTTTTCAGGGTTCAACGTATACCTGCTGCAGGGCGGCTATAAAGCTTACCGGCAGTACCTGCACCAGCAGTTCGAGAAACCGCGCAAGCTACTTATACTTAGCGGCTTTACCGGCAGCGGGAAAACGGACCTGCTGCCCTACCTGCAACAGCAGCACCAGCAGGTAATCGATCTGGAAGGACTTGCCAGCCACAAAGGCTCTGCCTTCGGAAGTATAGGCATGGACCCGCAACCTTCAACCGAGCATTTCGAGAATTTGCTGGGAACCGAGTTGCTTACACTTGACAGCGCCAAGCCTGTCTGGCTGGAAGACGAAAGTATAACCATCGGCCGGGCGCAGCTCCCAAAGCCATTCTTCGACCAGATGCAGCAGGCGCCAGCTATCGTGCTGCATGTGCCGCTGCCGCTGCGGGTGCAGAAACTGGCAGAAGAGTATTGCCAAACCGATAAAACCCTGCTGGAGGCAGCCATCCTGAAAGTAAAGAAACGCCTGGGCGGGCTGGCCACCAAGGAGGCGCTGGAGGCTATCGAAACCGGCGACATGGAGAAAATGGTAGAGATTGCCCTCACCTACTACGACAAAGCCTATGGCTACGAACTGGCCAAAAAGCAGCACGTGCTGCAGTTGGAGCTACAAAGTATAAACCCCGAAGAAAACGCCGCCAAAGTGCTGGCCTTCGCCAAACAACACCATCTGATTTAACTGTTATGGAAGAGATATCTGCCCAAAGTATAAAACTTACCCAGTATAGCCATGGAGCTGGCTGCGGCTGCAAAATAGCACCCAAGGTGCTCGACTCTATCCTACACTCCGACATCACCTACCCCGAGGAAAAGCGCCTGCTGGTAGGCAACAGCTCCCGCGACGATGCCGCCGTGTACGACATCGGAAACGACCGCGCCGTGATCAGCACCACCGACTTTTTTATGCCGATTGTGGATGATGCCTTCGACTTTGGCAGAATTGCCTCCGCTAACGCCATTTCGGATGTGTACGCCATGGGCGGCACGCCCATGATGGCGATTGCCGTATTGGGCTGGCCTGTGGATAAGCTCGCGCCCGAGGTTGCCAAACTGGTGATGGAAGGCAGCCGCAGCATTTGCCACGAGGCTGGCATTCCGCTGGCCGGCGGCCATAGCATCGACAGCCCTGAGCCTATTTTCGGGCTGGCCGTAACCGGCATGCTCGACATCCCGAACCTGAAACGCAACGACACCGCCTCCGCCGGCTGCGAGCTCTACTTAACCAAGCCACTGGGCGTGGGCATACTGACCACTGCCCAAAAGAAAGCCATCCTTAAGCCGGAGCACGCACAACTGGCACCACAGCAAATGATGCAGCTTAATAAAATCGGTGCGGAACTGGGCCAGCTGCCCCAGGTAAAAGCCATGACCGACGTAACCGGCTTCGGTTTGCTGGGCCACTTATCTGAGATGTGCGAGGGCAGCAACGTAAGCGCTGAAGTATACTTTGACAAAGTGCCTGTGATACCGGAGGCATTGGAGTACCTGGCACAGAAAGCGGTGCCTGGCGGTACACACCGCAACTTCGACAGCTATGGCCACAAGATAGCCGGCCTCACCCCGGACCAGAAACACCTGCTCTGCGACCCCCAAACCAGCGGCGGCCTGTTGGTTGCTGTTGATCCGGCGGGTCGAGAGGACGTTCTGGCCGTATTCGGGAAGTACGGCCTGCAACTGGAGCCTCTGGGTGTGCTGAAAGAGCGTGGTAACTCGCAGCAACTAATTCAGGTACTATAAGCATTGATCATTTATAGAGCACATGAAACTACACTATAAGGAAATGGGCCACGGCCAGCCGCTGCTGATTCTGCACGGCTTGTTTGGCACATTGGATAACTGGGCAACCCTGGCCAAGCGATTGGCAGAACATTATAATGTTTTTCTGGTAGACCTGCGCAACCACGGCCGCTCCCCCCACGACGAGGAGCATAACTACGATGCCATGGCTGATGATGTACTGCGCCTGGTAGACGAGTTGCAGATTCCCACTCCCGCCATTATGGGACACTCCATGGGCGGCAAGGTGGCGATGAAGTATGCCCTGAAATACCCCACCCGCCTTACCAGGCTAATTGTGGTAGACATTGCCCCTAAGGCCTACCCGCCGCACCACGACGAAATCATAGAGGCATTGCAGTCGGTGGACCTAAGCAAGGCGACCAGCCGCAGCGAAATAGATCAGCAGCTGGCAAAAAGTATAAAAGAAGAGGAGGTGCGCCTGTTCCTGATGAAGAACCTCTACCGCAAGGAGGATAACACCTTTGGCTGGCGCATGAACCTGGATGTACTGGAGAAGAACTATGAGCATATCGCCGCTGCCATTACCTCTGACACGCCGTTCAAGAAGCACGCCCTGTTCATTAAGGGCGGACGCTCCGGCTACATCAAGCAGGAGGATATCTACAGCAACATAGAGCACCTCTTTACCTTGGTAGAAGTAGAGACCATACCAGAGGCAGGCCATTGGGTACACGCCGAGGCACCTGACCAAGTATACGAACTGGTGACCAGGTTCCTGAGCACTGACTAAAACCGGTGATTAAAGGGGTTAAAATGTTGTATAGGTTTCAGTTTATGACGCCTAAACCTGATCTTACTCAAACCCATCACCTACTGTAGCATGGTAGGATGCACCACACTGCAACGCTACAGTTGCAGTGTAACAGGATGAGTAAATTCTACAGGTCTTTCCTCATCCTGAAAATCCTGATTTAGACAAAATATGAACTGCCACCGCCTCAAAGCTGTGGCAGTTTTCGTTTATCCATTTGAGGCCTCAACAATCAGCAATTAACAATCAACAATTAAACCCCTACCTTTGCTGCATGAAAAAGACCGGCATTTTGTACCTGATACCGACCATACTTGCTGAGGGAACACAAGACCAGGTGATCTCGCCGCAGGTAAAGGAGACGGTGCAGCACCTGACATACTTTGTCGTGGAGAACCTGCGCACGGCCCGCCGCTATGTGAAGAGCATTTGCCCGGAACTGGTGATTGAGCAGCTCAACTTTGTGCAGGTGGATAAGGATGCCACCCCGGCGCAGGTACAGGCCTCTCTGAAACCGCTGCTGGAGCAAGGGATAGATGCCGGCATTATTTCAGAGGCAGGCTGCCCCGGCATCGCTGATCCGGGTGCCGAAGTGGTCAAGTATGCGCATCAGAAAAGTATAAAGGTGGTGCCCTTTGCCGGCCCCTCGGCAATACTGCTGAGCCTGATGGGTAGCGGCTTTAACGGGCAGCAGTTCTGTTTCCATGGCTATTTGCCCATCGAGAAGCGCGACAGGTTGCAGGCACTGCGCCAGCTGGAAAAGGAGATGCAGCAACGTAACCAGACGCAGATTTTCATGGAAACGCCTTACCGTAACAACAAGCTTTTAGAGGATTTGCTCGCCACCCTTCACCCCGACACCAAACTCTGCATTGCCGCCAACATCACCTCCCCGGAGCACGAGTTTATCCAGACCAAAAGCATCAGCCAGTGGAAGGGAAAGCTGCCGGATATACACAAGCAGCCAGCGGTGTTTTTGATTTATAGGTAGACATTGATTACACGCAAAAAGCCCCGGCTCATAGTATGAGCCGGGGCTTTTTGCGTGTAAAAGAAAAGGCCCCCGGAAACCGAGAGCCTTTGTCCAATGAAGAAGACTACTACCTAGTATTCTTATCTATCTACTTTATGATTCATTTGCGCGTTAAGCTTCCACTACTCAACATCCCACCACACGCGGGAAGTGTTTTTATCAGTAGCTGGTGCTAAACCAGATATACCTCCCTGTAAGTTCGTGTTGTTCAATGTAGCTTCCTCTACAGGGTAATTGTATCTTCTGGCAATGGCACCGTCGTTCAGTGCATCCTCAGCAGGATTCAAGGCAGGATAACCTGTTCTTCTCCATTCTGCCCAAGCATCAAAACCTTGCGGATACAATGCCTTCCACTTCTCTTCGCCAATTACCTGCAGCATGCCAACGGTAGTAGCGTCTAACAAACGGGCTGCCACATAGGTGCTGATCTCCTCTGGGCGGAAGTCCACTTTAGCACCAGCTTTCTCATCCCAGGTTGCAAAAGACATCTGAATGCCTTCGGCAAGCATGTCTGCTGCTACCTCATCCGTCCAGCCTCTTGCAGCAGCCTCTGCTCTGTTTAGGTAAGTATAAGCAGCAGTCATTACTGGAAGTGGAGCCTCTGCAGCCCAAATGATGGTCGACATCTTGTTTCTGCCAGTACCACTCTCGTCATTATAGCCGTAAGGTACACCTTCTGCCGTTGCTGAAGTGCCATACACTTTAATACGGGCATCGAAAGTTTTATTAGAAGTTGGGTTCAAAGACCCTTCAGCAGTCATTGGATCACCCTGCAACGCATCCACAAACTCGTCTGCCAGGAAGTAGTCAGCACGTCTGTTACGGTTGAATGGGTTCTGGTAAGCTGTCAGCGACTCATATCTGAACCATGCTTCTTCCTCTATCTTTTCGATGGCACCGGCTGGATGATTCAATGCTTCGTTGAACACAGCTACAGCGTCAATCGAAGAAGTAGCATCTACCTCAGACAGCTGCAGGGCAGCCTGCATCAACACAGAGTTGGCAAGCTTCTGCCAGTTGTCAAGGTTCCCATCATACAGGATATCACCAATTGGTGCAACGTCTCCACCCTCCGCTAACAGGTCGCGGCCTTCCTGCAGGTCTGCGATCAGCTGTGTGTAGATTTGCTCCTGCGTGTCATATGCTGGCGTGAGATTATCCAGTCCTTTAAAGGCATCTGTAAAAGGTGCGTCACCCCAAGTATCCGTTAGTCTCTTCAACACGATCGCTCTGAAGATCAGCGCCTCACCTAGCTGCAGATTAGGATCACCTTGCGCAAGTAGTTCAGGTGTGTGCTGTGCTTCATCGCGTGCGATATCGATCACTGCATTCAAGTTAGGCAGGACACGGTTATAGTATGTTGCCCAAGAGGCAGGCGTCTCAGCATACAGCATTTCGTCTGTATACGTAACCTGAGACTGGTACTGTACATACAATGTCGGGTTCAGAACACCCTGGCGGCCAGTCATTGTTGCAAAAGACTGAATGGCTCCAGACAATAGCCCCGCAGGATATGGATCATTGGGTCCGTTAGGGTTTTCGTTGATATCCCCAAAGTCCACTGTTTCGCAGGCAGTAAAGCCCTGTGCAAGCACAAGTCCCAATGCCAAGTATATAAATCTTTTCTTCATTATTCGTAATTTTTAGAATGTCAGTCTAACATTTACACCATAGCTCTTTGTACCTGGCAACTGTGCGTTCTCACCGTAAGTCTGAGAAAGCTCAGATGGATCCCAACGGTGGAAGTTATCGTCAGATACAGACATCAGCCACAGGTTTCTGCCCACCACGCCGATAGTAGCGCCTTTGATCACGTTGTTCTTCAGGGCTCCGTCTTTAAACAGGCTAGAGAGGTCATAAGATAAGTTAACATCTCTCAGCTTGATGAAGCTGGCATCGTGCACGAATGGCTCTGCAATAGAGTTCGCGTTGAACTGCTGGTAATAGTCAATACCTTCTATATAAGTATCAACAGCCTCACCATTTGGTGTAACACCTACTACGTGTACGCCACCACCGTCAGCAACTGCATCACGCACGTTGTTGCCTTTGTCGTTGATGCTGGCAGTTTCTTCAAGTAGGCCGGAATAGTAACCCCACTGCTCTGATAACGAGAAGAACTTACCACCTTTCTGGAAGTCGATAGCGGCTGTTAGTGACAGGCCTTTGTAGCTGAATCTGTTCAGGATACCACCAGTAAAGTCTGGTAGCACAGAACCGAAGTATTTGTTAGCCTCTGTTACATACAGACCGTTCTCGTTCACGATGCGGTTGCCGTTTTCGTCTGTAGCAAAACCAATGCCTCTCAACTGGCCCCAGTTGCTGCCAAGTTCATGCGTAACTGTTACAAACTCCCAATCATCGCTACCACCTGGAGCTGAAATTGCATCCAATCCTTCAGGAAGCTCATCTACCGTGGTTCTGTTTCTGGCATAGTTAACCAGAATGTTCCAGTTAAAGCTGTTATCTGACTTGAACACATCACCGTCAATAGCTACTTCTACACCTTTTCTAGAAGAGGCGCCAGCGTTTGTCAGGAAGTCACTGTAACCGGTCGTAGTAGAGATACTTACTGGAATGATTTCATCTTTTCGAGTCTCATCATAATAAGTAAAGCTTGCTCCGATTCTGTTGTTGATGAATCGCAAGTCAAAACCAGCCTCGAAGGAGGTGTTAAGAGCAGGCTTGATGTTCGGGTCAACCAGCAGTGTTTTGCTGTATACCAGCAGGTTAGAGCCACCCCATGGTTGAGAGCCGAGAGAGTAAACCGGGTTGATGCGCTGTGCGGCAACGTCGTTACCTACCTGTGCCCAGCCAGCTCTTACCTTACCGAATGAAAGAGCTTCGAAACCATCAATCAGCTCAGTGAAGATAAAGCTGGTACCGATACCTGGGTAGCCGTAGCCATTTTTATCGTTAGGCAGCGCAGAACTCCAGTCTCTTCTGTAGCTTGCATCTACATAGATCATATCTCTGAAACCGATAGAGGCATTACCGTAAATGCTTCGTACCTCCTTATCTCTGAAAGTAGTCTGAGGGGTTGGCGTGATACCAGCGTTCGGGAAGATGTACAGGTCAGGGATGATCAACCCACCGGTATTGGCACCTGGGTTCATGCGAGCTTGGAAAAGACTATAGTCGTTCTTTCTGATGTTTCCACCTACGAAGGCGTTGATATCAAAGTCCCCGAACTCATTCTCGTATCTAATGTCAGAACTGAAGTTGTTCTCAGACTCAGAAAGGTCGTAGCGTCCGAAGGCATTGCTCCAGGGGTTGTACAGGTCTGCTGCAGCAGAACTAGAAAGTGAGGTAGGAAAGTATTCTTCGAAGAGGTATTCTGTGGCAGTTCTTGAGCCAGTTGCCGTCAACTTCCAGTTGTCGTTGAAACTATAAGCGGCAGACAAACTACCAGTAAAGTTATCATTGCTTCTCTTCTGCTCATAACGTTCCAGGAACGTATATGGGTTAAACCAGAATGCAGGCTTCTCAAAGCCACCGCCATAATATGTATAGTAGTCAGGTCCCCACCAGTTCCAGGATGTAGAATATCCACCTGGAGTCTCCAGGTTTCTCAGCTCTCTCAACTTGTCAGTATCAACATTTCGCGAGAACCATGAGTTGAACATACCAGAGGTCTGGTTGCTGTAACCATCTGCCTGGTCACCAGTAATCTCAGAAGTAGTATAACGAATATTGGCATCTACACGGAGTTTCTCGGTGGCATTGAAACCAAAATTCGTAGTGATGAAATGTTTCTTCAAATCAGTGAATGGGGTGATACCCTGCTGATCCAAGTTGGTGTAGGAAATACGAGCATTGTATTTCTCGTTCCCACCGCCAAATGCGATGGAGTTCTTCTTCGTTACACCAGTGTCATAGAAATTTTTAATGTTGTCTGGCTGAGCCTCATAGGCAACAGTCTGCCCAAAGTATGGGTTCGGGTTCTCTGCCGTCCCAGGCCACCAAGCATACCATGGCACATATTGTTGACCATCAAACTTAGGCCCCCAGCTTTCGTCTGCATAGTTTTCATCCCATAGCAGGTAGCGTTTACCATTGAAAACCTCCCACTCAGCTGGATAAGGTGTTCCCTCAGCACCAGCAGCGAAATCAAAAGTACCGAAAGCACCATCTTGATGATAACCACCGCCATACTGGTTCTGGTACTTAGGCAGGTAAGCCACTTTGTCCCACATAGTTGAGCTGGCAACCTCTACAGAGATGTTACCTGTACCTTTTTTCGTAGTAATTACTACCACACCGGATTCAGCGCGCTGGCCATAAAGAGAGGTAGCGTTTGGTCCTTTCAGCACGTTTACAGACGCCACGTTCTCCATATCCACATCATTCGGATCTGCAGGAACGCCATCTATAATGTAAAGAGGATCATTATCGCTAGTTAGAGAAATGGCACCACGGATACGGATCTTACCGAACTGCCCCAGCTTAGAGCCAGCCTGTCCGTTGATCTGAACACCTGCTACCTTACCGGCAAGCGCGTCCTTAATGTTAACGTTCTGCGTAATGTTCAGGTCTTTAGCCTCTACCTCTTGAGTAGCGTAAGTAACGGTTCTTTTCTCTCTTTCGATACCCAAGGCAGTTACCACCACTTCTTGCAGCTGCTCGGAGTCAGTTTCAAGGGCAACATCAACCGCAGAGGCATTTCCAATTGCACGCTCTACGGTTTTGTAACCAATAAAGCGGAAAACCAGCGTATTGCTGCCTTCCGGCACATTAATACTATAAGAGCCGTCCACACCAGAGGTAGTACCCACAGTGGTACCCTTTACGATTACAGCAACCCCTGGCAACGGCTGGCTGGTAGCAGCATCCGTCACTTTACCAGTGATGGCCCTTACCTGTGCCATGGCCTGGTGCAACAGGGCCGTCACAAGCAAGAGACTCAGGAATAGAATTTTCTTCATTGTGTTTTAGTTTAAAGTGAGAGTTAGGTAAAAATAATTATCAATTGTTCAAGGCAAAGCTGCCTTAGTGGAAATTAACAGATACAACGGCAGCGGACAAGGCACACCTGTACACACAGGTGCACGAGCCTCTGCAGCAGCTAGAAACGACTTCTTAGTCCCTTAAACACGTCAGCCCGACATAGCTATATGCTGGGCGAACTTTACACTCTAACCGAGTGAGAGTATTTAAGAGACTTGAGTGTTGGTATTACTTGAGGGGGGATATGTACTATACCGCGAGGGTATACTGAAAAAGAGTAAAGAGTTAACCATAAAATGTTTGTTTAAGGTGAGATACTATTCAACAAGTTTATTGAAAAGCAATCGTATTAACAAATGATTATTTATTTTTTTGAATACTGCCACTGATCCTTTAAATGATAATCACGGCGCATTTCCATTCTAAAAACCTCTGTATCAACACCTCCCATCCAACACCCACAAAAGGCAGCAAGCTTGAGAGACGAGGCATACTTTTATCTTCTTTAGGGCGATTCCTATTACGGATTTCCTGCTAATGCGATGCTGCAATTGCTTCTAAAAGTTAAGTTACGAAGAAACTGATTTAAAGCACTAATATTTTATAAGTTTATTTATATATTTTACTACTTGCCAGGCAAGACTGAACGCCAACATGCTTTGACTGTTGATTATCAAGGCCTGTAAGAACACTCATGTGTCCAAAGAGGAATGCTTCAGCAAACCCAAAATCAGCTACAGAAATGGTCTCACCAGGCTAGGGCGGCAACAAAACAAAAGGCTCCCGGAAGCCGGGAGCCTTTTCCAATGAAGAAGACTACTACCTAATTTTTAAATCTGCTTGTCCATATACTTAGCCAAGGCGCTTTGTTACCGAACATCCCAGAAAAGGCGGGTACTGGCCTCGTCTCCACCAATAGCGCTTGCAGCCGCATCGCGGTTCTCAGGATTAAGCGTCTGCTCGTTGATAGGATAGATCAAGCGCTTCGGTATGATCAGTGAAGACGCCCCTTCTATAACCGGAGGCTGCAAATCCGGGGCATCTAACCTTCGCCATGATAGCCAAGCGTCAAACCCGCGGTTATACAGCGCTATCCATTTCTGCGTACCTATTTTTTGGCGCCAGTCCCCCGGGGCGGTGCTATAGTTTACATCGGGTTGCGCCAGATAAGCCGCTGCCTCTTCCTCTGATCTGCCCCAGTAAGTAATAGAGGCCGTAACAGCCTTATTATAATGCTCCTCCGCTGTTCCTGCCACATTAAAGCCTCTCTCCACAGCTTCTGCCAGCAGGAACTCTACTTCTGAATAGTCTAGCAGCAGCGCCTCAAAGGTAGGGTCGGCTATTTTCTCACTCACGGTGGAGAAATCGCTATAAACGTTTTCATAGCCGTATATCCCTCCTCTAAACTCTCCATCAACATCCGTAAAGTACTCCGGCCTTCTTGGGTCATCTAACTCATTCATTATATCAACCAAGGTATTGGCAGCAACATAGTCCTCTCTGGATGAAAAGGGGCCTAATACGTTATCAGAAATAGGGTTGTTGTTTGGAGGGGCGCTCAGGTAAGGGAAAACTGCGTTATCCGCGTTACTCGTAAACACGTTCGGCGCAGCCTCCTCTACAAGTGCCCCAGCCTGGGCCGGATCAACATCGGCAAGCACCATGCCCATCTTCAACTTCAGCGAATTGCCAAACTTCAGCCACTGATCCATATTCCCGCTATAAAACACGTCTCCTTCTACAAACCCGGTTGCGGCAGGGTCTACAAGCCCGAGGGCCATGTTAAGGCGGGAAATAAGATCGTTGTAGATCGCCCGATCATCATCGTAGGCGGGCAGAGAATTCGTAGGATCAAGTGCCTCCGTATAGGGAACATCGCCCCAGGTGGTCACTATCACAAACCAGGTGTATACCTCCATCATCTCTATCTGCGCCAGCTGGTTATTCTTCACTTCAGCCTCCAGAAACTCGTCTTCGGTTACCAGCCTTTTGGCCTCCTTAAGATCCGCCAGCACATCCCGGTAGAGCTCCTGCCACATATTTTGCGGGATCAGGCGGGATGTCATGTTGTACCTCGGCTCATCCAGGTATTGGGTAGAGGTCCAGTGCTGCACATAGAACCTATAGTTATTGAAGTTTACATTGGGCGTCGTTAACACATCCGACAGGCTCAGAACCGCATAGGTGAAAAGCGTAGCCGGCGGTGCTTCCGACGTTCTCTTCGGATCCACATTATAATCATCCAGGTCATCTACACATGATGCCGCCAGCACCATGGAGAACAGGCATATAAGTATCTTTTTCATTTTCTAACTCTTAAAAATTCAATCTGACATTAAATCCATAGGTTTTGACAGCCGGGTAGGCCCCACTCTGATAACCTCGGCCTGCATTTCCAGAGCTGATGCCCTCTTCCGGGTCAGAGTACTCCATGTTCTTGTGGATGATCCACAGGTTGCGGCCTATCAGTTGCAGGTCTACCCCCTTTATAAAACCAATATTCTCAAGTAGGGTCTGTGGCAAAGCGTAGGTCAGTGCAAGCTCTCTTAGCTTCACAAAGCTGCCGTCATAGACATACCAGGCCCTCGGCGCGCCAACAAAGTTATTCGCCGCATAGCCGAAGGGGGTCAAGCCATTACCATCCTGGTTTTCCGCATAGACATCGTTCGGGCTGCCATCCTCCTTAACGCCTGGCAAGAGGATACCACCACCTTCTGCAACCGGCAATCGTGAGGGGTTACCCTTATCATTCAGCCCTGCCGTATGTGGATACAAGCCGGTGGCCTCACCATACCACTGGTCCAGCGAGAAGATGTCGCCCCCTTGGCGGATGTCCACCAGGAAGGCAAGCGTTATCCCCTTGTAGCTAAAGGTGTTATTCACGCCTCCCAGCCAGTCCGGGTTAGGGTCGCCAATGATCAGGCCTGCCTCAGGGGAGACCATGTAGTAACCGTCTGAGTTAACTGTTCGCTGGCCGTTGGTGTAGACAAAGTCGTTGCCCCTGATAACGCCATAGGGATGCCCCACGGCGGCATTGAGCGAAACACCGCCCTGGAAGTTTTGTAGCGGAATGTTCTGCACGTCCTCATACAAACTCAGCACTTCGTTTCTGTTGCGCGAGAAGTTAAGGTTCACTGTCCAGGCAATATCTGTTGTCCTTACAGGGGTAACAAATGCTGCCACCTCAATCCCTTTGTTTTCCACCTCACCTGCGTTCACGAAGCGTTGGGTGTAGCCCGATGCCGCAGTGGTACTCACAGGTATAATCTGATCCACCGTTTTGGAAGTATACCAGGTGAAGTCAAATCCAAACACCCCGTTAAAAAACTCGGCCTCCACACCTGCTTCAAAGCTCTCCTGCCGCTCAGGTTTAAGGTTTTCATTGTTCTTTATATCCGGAAGCGAGAAGAGCGGGATGTTTCCATAGCCTGTTGGCTTATCATATACATCCAGCAAGCTCAGTGCCGGCGCATCGTTGCCTACCTCGGCATAGTTTGCCCTTATTTTACCGTGGGTCAGCCACTCCAGTTCTAGTAAGTTCGAGAAGACCACGTTCGCTGCCACGGCAGGGTAAAAGAATGAGTTGTCATCCTCGGGCAGGGTTGTAGATTTATCCCGGCGGGCTGAGAGCTCAAGAAACGCCGTTTCTTTGAATCCAATATTTGCGTTGGCAAAGATACCATCTACCCCGATGCGCTCTCCTTCCTCAAGTGGTGGCGTAGGAGGGTTAGCGGAATTTGACAGGGCATACAACCCTGGAACGACAAGCCCTCCGTTAGTCGTTGCCCGGATGGAGTTCATGCGGCTCCTGCGCAGGTTAGTTCCCAATAAGCCCGTCAGGTTGATATCCTCGGTTATATTCCTATTGAAGTTGGCTATAAGGTCGAAGTTCGCCTCATTGAAGTCCCGGTTAAACCTCGCGTACTGGCTTACATCTGCACTTCCCACAGCCACACGCTCTTCCTGCATATCAGTAGTGGTGTTGAAGGCAGCCCTTCCCATCAGGCTGAACCAGTCTGTGAATTTGTAGGTGGCAGAAGCGTAACCATAGAAGTTGTCCCGGTTGTCGTTCGAAAAGTTCTCGTACCGCGACCAGTAGGGGTTATCAGTGTAGATAGGCCCTGTGTTGCTGCTGTTCCAGTTCCAGGTAATGTTTTGGCGGTTTCTGAAGTAAGCCTCCCGCTGTTCCTCAATATCCACGTTGGTTTGCCACCACTGCCTGAAGGCCTGGTTCGGGTTACGGCCGTTGTAGCCTGTGCCATACCTGCCTACAGCCACCGTACGCGAGTAATTAGCAGAGGCACTTACTGTCAACTTGTCGGTGGCATCGTATGAACCGGTAAAGTTGAAGAGGTCCTTGTCGATGGTACTGTTAGGGAGGTTACCCTTTATATCGTTTCGGGTATAGCCCAGGTTAAAGGTGGTTCTATCCCCGCCACCGCTAACTACTATACTTTGGTTGGAGTTAACACCTGTTTCGTAGAAGGTACTAGGATCGTTGTCCGCTGCTACCCAAGGCCTCGTCTGGCCAAAATTCGGATGGAATGGATCTATCGCGTCCCAGTGGTACACCTGCAGGTTCGGGTCAAACCGTGGGCCATAGGAGGCATCATCCTGAAACCTCACTACCGGAGCCACGCCGCTACCCAAGTCCTGCGGTGTGCGGAACCTCTGAAGATATCCGCCTCCGTACTCTTTCTGGTAACGGATAAAGGTGCTCTCATCGATCTGGCTCCAGGTAACACCACTGTTCACTACAACATTGAGGCTGTTTTTGAGCCCTTTCTTAGTGGTGATCATGATTACGCCGTTTGCCGCACGGGAGCCGTACAAAGCCGTTGCGGCCGCTCCCTTCAGCACGTTCACCGACTCAATGTTATCAGGGTTAAGGTCTGCCGCAGCGTTGCCCCAGTCTGTACCTACGCCACCCGCCTGCTGGTTACCAAAGTCAGGATTTTGCTGCGCAATCCTGGGGTTCGTGTTGTTATTGGCATTGCTCACCGGCACGCCATCTATTACAAACAGTGCCTGGTTGTTGCCAGTAATGGAGGAGTACCCCCGAATCACCACGTTGGTAGATCCTCCCATGGTATTGTTGGTTCTGATATCCAAACCGGCCACCTTGCCTGAAAGTGTATTCACGAAGTCGGTGGACCTGGTCCGGGTAATCTGTTCCCCGCTTACTTCCTGTGCCGAATAGGCAAGCTCATTCCGGTTTCGCTCTATACCCAGGGCGGTCACTACCACCTCCTCCAGTTGCTCTGCATCCGTCGCCAGCGCCACATCCACAGTGGTGGCGTTGCCGATATTGCGCTCTACCGTCTCATAGCCGATAAAGCTAAACATTAGTGTATTGCTGCCTTCCGGCACATTAAGAGAGTAGCTGCCATCTCCCGAGGTGGCAGTACCAACGGTAGTACCCTTTACCAGGACGGTAACGCCTGGCAACGGCTGATTGGTAGATGCATCCGTCACTCTACCAGTGATGGTCCTTACCTGTGCCATGCCCTGGTGCAACAGGACTGTCACAAGCAAGAGACTCAGGAATAGAATTTTCTTCATTGTGTTTTAGTTTAAGTGAGAGTAATAGAGTTTGGTAAATAGTTTTCAAAGGAAAAACACAGGGCGAAGGGAGGGCTTGCTATACAGCGCAGCGCACCAGACTCACTCTGGTTTAGAGGATCTGAGACACTGGCAATTACGGGGGAAGCAGGTCTGGCAGCAGCCAAACTTGTGCTACCCCAGCAGATACCGAAGCTGTGGCCATCTCCATGGCCAAGCCTTGGCTCCGGCTTGTATCAAGCTAATTAGTAATGTTTTGTGGTCAGCCTTTAAAAGCTGTAGGGAAAAATGGCGTACTCCTGATACGCATGCTTAAGTAACTAGTAGAAACTCTCCCATAGCACATACTTTTTCAGTGATTCAGACCTGTACTTTATTGAAAAAGTTATACTCTTAAAATATCATTAAAAATAAGGTGGAAAGCCTGGCTTTTCCTCTCCTTCACGGGGGACCCAACAAACCGCAACTTAATGGCAATCAAAGCTTTATATATTACAATCTTTCCATATAAGGCTTATTTTAATTGCATTGGCATATTCTCCTGATATGCACTTAAATTGCAAAAAACATATAAATATTATACGGAAATAAAGAAAAAGGAGACAGGGAATTACTAAACAAATCGCGGAAAGGCGGGTTATGAAAGTGGCAAGGGGATTAGCGCCACCAACTCTATATTAATTTTATCCTAAAACAACAGCACCCGGGGCAGAAATCTGCCCCGGGTGCTGTTGTTTATACTGTGTTATGCCCTATAACTTAGCGAAACAACTGATACGTGATGAAGGCCATCACGTAGGCCAGGCCGCTCATGTAAAGCAACTGGGCTGCTGGCCAGGTCCAGCTCTTGGTCTCGCGGCGGACGATGGCCAGTGTGCTCACACACTGCATGGCGAAAAGGTAAAAGATCATGAGCGAGAAGCTGCGTGCCGGTGTGAAGAAGGGGTCACCGTTGGCGTCTTTCTCCGACATCAGCTTTTCTTTGATCGTGGTCACGTTCTCCTCCTCGCCTATACTGTAGATGGTGGACATGGTGCCCACAAACACCTCACGGGCGGCAAAGGAGGTAAGCAAGGCTATTCCAATCTTCCAGTCGTAGCCCAGCGGCTTGATAACCGGCTCTATGACATGGCCAATAACACCGGCGTAAGAAGACTCCAGTTGATGCGAGGCGATCCTGTTCTCGGTCTGCTCCTCGGTCAGCCCTTCGGCACGCGCCTCTGCGAGCGCCTGCTGCTCAGCCCGCTCAAAGCTGTCGCCGGGGCCGTAGGAGGCCAACACCCAAAGTATGATCGAGACGGCCACGATCACTTTACCGGCCTCAAAGACGAACGCCTTTACCTTCTCCACAATCGTGAGGCCCACGTTTTTCCAGCGGGGCATCTTGTAGGTCGGGAACTCCATGATGAAGTAGCTGCGCTCACGGGCTTTCAGGATAACCTTGAGG
This sequence comes from Pontibacter kalidii, assembly GCF_026278245.1. Classification (NCBI taxonomy): domain Bacteria; kingdom Pseudomonadati; phylum Bacteroidota; class Cytophagia; order Cytophagales; family Hymenobacteraceae; genus Pontibacter; species Pontibacter kalidii. The sequence goes on from NZ_CP111079.1 coordinate 3,804,886, forward strand.
AGCAATGCAGAAAGTATGGCCGCCACAAATCCGATCAGGTACAGGCCCATCAGCACCAGCCCCTGCAGGTTCATAAAGCCGAAGTAGTACGTCTCGGGCACTACCAGCGCGATCAATACGGTGTAGACCGGTATACGGGCCGAGCAACTCATCAGCGGTGTCACGAAGATGGTGATCATGCGGTCCTTCCAGTTCTCGATGGTACGCGCCGACATGACGGCCGGCACGGCACAGGCCACCCCAGAGATCAGCGGCACCACACTCTTCCCGTTCAGGCCGAACTTACGCATGACCTTGTCCATCATAAAGGTGACGCGGGCCATGTAGCCGGTCTCCTCCAGTATGGCGATGAAAGCGAAAAGGATAGCGATCTGCGGTATAAATATAAGCACGCCGCCCAGACCAGCAATTACCCCTTCGGTAAGCAGATTAATCAGCGGCCCTTCAAAGTTCTCCTGGATCAGGGTGTTGAGCGCAGCGATGCTGGCGTCAATCAGGTCCATGGGGTAGCTGGCCCAGGCAAAAATAGCCTGGAAGATGAGGAAGAGAATACCGAAGAAGATGAGGTAGCCAAACACCTTGTGCGTCAGGATCTGGTCGAGGCGGTTGCTGAACTTCTCGTCCTTATCAGCCTTCTCCACGCGCACGGCATCCAGCAGCAACTCGTTGATGCGGGTATAGCGGGCAATGGTTTCTTCGGCCTGCCGCGCATTGGATTTAAAGCCCGCCTTCTCCAGCTGCTCGCTCAGCCAGGCAACGTCCTCCTCCTGCAGGAATTTCAGACTCCTGTACAGATGGGCATACTGCAGCGCCAGGTAATCGTTGCTGAGGCCAAAGCGTGTTTTTATACTTTCAAGCAATGGCTGCAGGTCAGCGGGCACTGTGAAGAATGACTTCTCGGTCGCGTTCAGCTGCTGCGTCACCACAATCTTTAGGGCAGCCATTCCACTTCCTCTGCGAGCGTTCATAGGTATAACCGGCACGCCCAGCTCACGCTGCAGCGCCTCCACATCAATCTTTACACCTTCCTGCTCAGCCACATCCACCATGTTCAGGGCCAGCACCACCGGTATCTGCAGGTCGGCCAGCTGTGTGAATAGTAGCAGGTTGCGCTTCAGGTTAGAGGCATCGGCCGTCACCACGACCAGATCCGGGAAGTGTCTTGCCCGGGTATCGTAGAGCAGGTCGGTTATCACCCGCTCGTCCATTGACTTAGGGTATAGGCTGTAAGAGCCTGGCAGGTCGATGATCTCGGCCCGGATAGACGGGGTAAGCTGGCTATAGCCTGATTTCTTATCGACTGTAACACCCGGGAAGTTGCCCACCTTCTGGTTGAGGCCGGTAAGTTGGTTAAACAGCGATGTCTTGCCAGAGTTGGGATTGCCAATCAGGGCAATTTTGACCTCTGCCGGCCGGGCAGTACCTTGCTTAGCCGGTCTTATTTCAGGTTGGGTAGCTACAGTCATGAAAAGGAATCTACTGCTTGAGTAATATGGTCTCGGCTTCGTCTAGACGCAGGGAGAGGGTGTAGTTGTTGACGATGATGGTAATTGGGTCGCCGAGAGGGGCACGGCTGTTCAACTTTACCTCTGTACCAGGGATGCACCCCATTTCCAGCAACTTCAGCCCCATCTCCGGGTCCTCCAGAGAGCTGATCACACCTTGCTCACCTATCTCCATGTCACGCACCGACCTGGTTTTTCTATGCTCTTCTGCCTTGTGTTGCACGTCTCGCCTCTCCTTTATTTAGACTGTTTATAAACAACTGCAAGTTACAAGGTGTTCAACTTTAAAGCAAAAGAATTAATCGTTTGGAAATCCGGGTGCGCAGGCGTGTGGGGATGAGGAGGTTAGAGAATGTGCTGATTGAATAATGGGTAATGCGGTGGTAAGTTGAAGCGCCGGTGAATGACTAAGGAATGAGAGCTTGCTTTTATTTTCCAGCCATGGCGCAAGACTTTTGTGCAGCGGCGCCTGGTGTCTATACAGGATGGGGCGCCTTCAGACTTAAGTGCGCTATACTTATACTTATACTTATACTTATACTTATACTTATACTTATACTTATACTTCCCCAAGTCTGAACCTACCTGTATGTACAGGCACAAGCAGCGCAGCGCTTACCATATGCGCCATAACAGGTGGTGTGCCCCGCCACATTGCGTTCAAGTATAAATCGAAGCGGCCAGAGGACTCCATTTATACTTTAGCGTTATGCCTGCCATACTTTCAGGAGCATGCAGACTTATATACAGCTTGCCAACAAGATCCTTCCTAGATGACACGGAGTTTAGTAGCCTATCCTCACATTTACACATACCCTCATCAGCACATTTTCAAATCCAACCCTTACTCCGAATAGAAGACACGCTTTACCCGGGTGCCTACGTTGGTGAGAAGCTCATAGGGAATGGTACCCGCGCGTTGCGCTAGTTCCACCAGCGTCAGCTCCGGCCCGAAAACGATGGCCGTGTCCCCGGCTTTTACATCCACGCCCGTTACGTCTACCATGCTCATATCCATGCACACGTTGCCGATGATGGGGCAGCGATGGCCGTTGAGGAGCACCTCTCCCACCCCATTGCTGAAGCGGCGATCATAGCCGTCGGCATAGCCTATGGCGATCGTGGCAGTGGTTTTAGCTGCGTCGGCAACGCCTTTGCGGCTGTAGCCCACCGTATCGCCCTGTTTAATGCTTTTCACCTGCGAGACGGTGGTCTTGAGCGTACTTACGGGCCGCAGCGCCTCCTGCTCCGAGCCTGTGGCCTCCACGCCGTAAAGGCCAATGCCCAGGCGCACCATGTCCAGGTGGTGCTCTGGAAAGCGCACGATACCCGCCGAGTTAAGGATATGCTTGATGAGTGTATACTTCAGACGCTCCTCCAGCTTGGCTGCCATACTTCTGAAACGGGAGATCTGCAGCTGCGAGAAATCGTTGTGAATGGCTTCGTCGGCGCCGGCCAAGTGGCTGAAAGTACTGACCACCTGCACCTGCGGGTGCTGCTCCAGCAAGACAAACAGGGCCTCAAAATCTTCTTCCTCAAAGCCCAGGCGGTGCATGCCTGTGTCCAGCTTCAGGTGGATTTTATACTCCGCATCCGACTCCAGCGATACCACAAAGGCCTGCAGCTGCTCCAGGGTATAAATCTCCGGCTCGAGGCTGTACTGCCGCAGCTTGGCAAAGCTGTCCGGCGAGGGGTTCATGACCATGATCGGCAGCGTGATGCCGTTCTCGCGCAGGGCCACGCCCTCGTCTACATAAGCCACGGCCAGGTAATCCACCCGGTGGAACTGCAGCAGGTTAGCTACCTCGAAGCTGCCGCTGCCGTAGGCGAAAGCCTTTACCATTACCATCAGCCTGGTGTCCGGGGCCAGTTTGGCGCGGTAGTAGTTCAGGTTGTGCACCAGTGCATCCAGGTTCACCTCCAGCACCGTGCCGTGCACTTTCTGCTGAAAGGCCTGCACAATCTTCTCGAACCCGAACACGCGCGCCCCTTTCACCAGGATTACCTCGTTGCGGAAATTAGCAGGATCAAAAGCCTTTAAAAAATCAGCGGTGGAAGTATAGAACGCAGCCGTTGGGAACAGGTGGCTATACTTGCTGATGGTGGGACCGATGGCAATCAGCCGCTGCACCTGGTGCGCCTGCACCAGCTCCGCCACCTTTCGGTAGAGTTCTGTCTCCGGCAAGCCCGACTCCAGCACATCGGAAAGTATGAGCGTGTGCTGCCCCCGCTGCGGCTGGCTGGCCTGCAGGTTCAGGGCGATGGCCAGGCCTGCCAGGTCGTTATTGTAGGTATCGTCAATGAGGTAGCAGCCGTTGATGGCCTCCTTCATCTCCAGGCGCATGGCCACCGGGTGCAGGCGGTCCAGGCGGTCCTGAAGCTCGGAGAGCGGCAGGCGGCGGTGCAGCAGTATGGCCAGGCAGTGGAGCGCGTTCTCTACGGAGGCCTCGTCCGTAAACGGAATAGCCAGGCGCTGCTTCTCGCCCCCGAAAGTATACACCACAATGGTTCTGTGGCCGGCGGTGGTGGTAGCGTTTATGTAGAGGTTAGCCTCCGGATACTGGCGACTCCAGGTAAAGGAATTTATATGTTGGGCCTGCACCGCCTGGTGCAGCAGTTCGTAGTCGGAGCAGTAAAACAGCAGTTCCACCTCCCTGAACAACTTCAGTTTCTCCTGCACTTTCTGCTCACGGGAGGCAAAACCTTCGTCGTGGGCCGTGCCGATGTTGGTGAAAATGCCGATGGTTGGCCAGATAATGGGCTGTAGTTTTTCCATCTCGCCGGGTTGCGAGATACCTGCCTCAAAAATGCCCAGGGTATGGTTAGACTGCAGTTGCCACACGCTCAGCGGCACCCCCAGTTGCGAGTTGTAGCTGCGCGGGCTCTTCACCACCAGCTCATCCTGACTCAGCAGTTGCGAAAGCCATTCTTTCACAATCGTTTTTCCGTTGCTGCCCGTTATCCCGATCACCGGAACCCGGAACTGCGCCCGGTGCCACGCCGCCAGCTTTTGCAGCGCCTTCAGGCTGCTATCTACCAGCAGTATGTTCGCCTCCGGGTACAGCTGCTTCAGTTGCTCCGGCTCGCCCTGCTCCAGCACGAGCTGCCTTACGCCCTGGGCATACAGTTGTGGCAGGTATTTGTGGCCATCGTTATACTTGCCACGGATGGCAAAAAACACCGAACCCGCCGGTTGCGATAGCTTGCGGCTGTCGGTGAGCAGGTGCACAATGGGCAGTGGCTGCACAAACTGTACATCCTTGCCCCCGGTTATACTTTGTAGCTGCTGAAACGTGAGCATGCGTTATACTTGATTGGCAAAGTTAGAAACTTAAAAAGTTAGAAAGTTAGAAAGTTGGGGGAGTTTTAGAGTTAGAGAGTTTGGGAGTTTTGAATGAGTGAATGAGTGATTTCGAAACTAAAACCCTGCTCACCCTAAAATCCTGTAAATCCTGATTCAGACAATTAACAATTTAACCATCCAACAATCAGCAATCAACAACCAACAATTCTCTACCTTTGCTCGCTTTACCCTTTTTCCGGCTTTCCATGGAAACACTAAACAAAAAACCATATTATGCGGCGGGCCTAGCAGCGTTTATTATCTGGGGCTTTATCCCCTTTCCGCTTAAAGCGCTTGCTGAGTATCCCAGCGGGCAGATTTTATACTTCCGGGTAGCGCTGTCGGTGGGGTTGCTGCTGCTTGTCTCGCTGCTTTTCCGCCGTAAGCAACTGCTGGCAACGCTAACTCAAGTGAAGAGCTCCAACGCGCGCGAGAAGCGCCTGTTCATTCTTTATACTTTCCTGGGCGGGGTGCTGCTCACCACCAACTGGCTGTCCTTTATTTACGTGGTCAACCACATCGACATCCAAACTGGCTCCTTCTCCTATCTGCTGTGCCCTATACTTACGGCGGTGCTCGGCTTTTTATTGCTCAAGGAGGAGCTGCGCACCAACCAGTGGCTGGCTATCGGTCTGAGCGCGCTGAGTTGTGCCTTGATAGGCAGCGGCGAGATTACGAGCCTGCTGTTCAGTCTGCTCATAGCCTTGAGCTATGCCTTTTACCTGATCACGCAGCGTATCCTGAAGGCGTATGATAAGATCGTGCTCCTGAAGCTGCAGTTGGTGCTGGCCTTTGCTATCATCGGACCCTTTTATACTTTCTTTACCGGTGGCAATGCCCGGCTGGATACGCATTTTTTCGTGCAGGTGGGCTTGCTGAGTGCTGGCTTCACGGTGCTGCCGCTGTTCCTGAACCTCTATGCCCTCAAAGAGCTGACCTCCGGCACCATTGGCATCCTGATGTACATCAACCCGATCCTCAACTTCACGATGGCCTTTTTATACTTTGGCGAGCAAACCACGGGCACCAAAGTAGCGGCTTACGTGCTGATCTTTATCTCGGTGATCCTCTACAACATCAACCTGAAAGGCCGCAGGAAACGGGGCGATGGATTGGTGATACCGCCTGTGGGGACTACAGCGGTGGTGAAGTAATTCTGCCTCTGTTTTACTGGCGTAAGCGTCCGTGTGTCTTTGCTGCTGCTTCCCGCAACTGGAACCGAGCTATCCTTTCTAGCTTCCGTTCATCCACGGCTTTACAACCTTGATTGTTGCATTTCTGACTTTGGAGCTCTCCAGCCCGAGAGGGCTCGTCTTCGGGCATCGCGCTGGGAGCTTTTCCTGCCCTCGTGCCTCGCGATGCCTGCGGCACCGGAAAAACTCGCATAGGCGCTCAACCCAAAGACTGGGATCAGATTCGATAGTCACTGCTATTTGTCATCTCGACCTTTGGGAGGGATCTCTTTAGAATTCCCGATAGATCTCTCATTTCATTCGAGATGACAATTATGTATAGCGGCAAGTATAACTCCCTCCCCTGTTTTTAGGGGAGGGAGGGGGTGGGGTGAATTCCTCTCCTGGGAGGGGTTAGGGGTGGGTTTATACTTTGTAGGGACAGGTCGCGACCTGTCCGCGCAATACCAACAGAAACGGAGTTCATACTTTAACCACAGTAATGACAGACTCCCCTCCTTGGACAAGGAGGGGCAGGGGTGGTGGGAACGGTAACCGGAAGCTCCCTCTCCTGTTCTTATGAGAAGCTTGGGGTGAGGTAAAACACCCCTCAAAAACAAAAATCGCCTCACCAACAGTAGCTGGTGAGGCGATTTTTACACCTTTTGTCCTTTAGTTCGTGGTGGTGCCTCGCTGTTTCTGCTCATCCAAGCGCTGCAACTCACGGGCGGCTGAGTCTACGTTCGGCTCAGGGTTACCAAACTGGTCGGCCTGCTCCCCGGTTACGGCTGTATCGCCGATGGGCGCTGGGCGCGGCTCAGTTAAGTTTGCGGCTCCTTCATCCCCCCCTACCACCGCCTCTGCGGTTCCTGTGGTATCTTCTTCCTCTATTCTTTCAGCCCTATTGTCGCAGCCAAAGCCTACTACAGCAAAAAACGCCAGCGCCAACGCTGGTTTCAATATATCTGATGTCTTCATGATTCGTCGTTGATTAGTTATTTGGCTATTTTTAACGGCCTCCGCGCTATTTAGGTTATCCAGCATCATGTGCCTAACCTGCTGCCTCAGAACCCGAAGCCTACCATCACACCCGTTCTGGCCTTATTGCCCTCCTGAAACGAGGTCACGAAATCCACCCGGAATACTTTAAAGATATGCTCGATGCCCAGCCCCAGCTCCAGGTAGTGCCGCGAGGCCTGCGTGTTCAGGTAATTCAGGCTCACCACCTCCTGCCACTTCAGCTTTCGGAACAGCGGTATTTTGTTGAACAAAAATCCGTTGAAATGATGCTCGTAATGCGCCTCCAGGTAGCGGTTGTTGGTGCTGTAGCGGTAGTAGTCCAGCAGTTGGAAGCCTTCATAGGTGCCTGCGATGAGGGTGCGGTTGCCGTTGAAGTGCTTGTAGTCCAGCAGGCGCATGTCCTCTTTTCCCCAGAACACGGCCCCCAGCACGCTGTACTTGCTGCGGCCCAGCAAGCCAAAACTTACCTCATCGGCAATGCTTAATCCTGCCGTGTTATACTTCACATCACCTCCCAAAGCTTTTAGGCCGCCGCGGTAACTCAGGGTAAAGGTTGGGTACTTCGACCCCAGGTTGATCTTATTGTCGGGGCGGGAGATGTAGCGCATGCCTGGCTTTATACTTAACGCGGCAGTAACCGTCAGGGCCTGGTGCGGCGAGAAAGACGCATCTGGCAGCTCCGCATTATCCGGCACGTTGGAGGTAAAGCGGCCCGGCTCGTCAGTGCCACGGTCCCGGAAGGTAAAATCAGCTGTGTTCTCCAGCGGCATGCGGTGCGCGTAATTCAGGGTGGTGCTCAGGCTCAGCCCGTTCCAAAGTTCGCTGCGGTAGCTGATCTGCCCGAAATCGCGCTGGTAGAGCTTTAGGTAGTTGCGCTCGGCCAGCAAGGTATAGAGCGTGTTCACGAAAGGTGAGATAGGGTCCAGGTTGTTGATTTGGGCCACATAGCGCCCGCCTTCCAGGCTGATGGTGCTGTTTTTGATCGGGTCGTACTGGTAGCTCAGGCGCAGTTTGGCGTTCAGCTTCTCGTTGCTGAAACCATAGCGCACCGCCGGCTCTACCTGGTAATTGCGACGGTCCTCAAAATTCCTGCGGTAGTTTACACGCACATCAGCCGCCACGCCCTCCACCGTATTATACTGCAGAATGCTTGGCCCACCCGTTAGGCTCAGCAGCGGGTCGAAGCGGTAAAACTTGCGCTCGTAGCTGTTGGAGTACGTATAGCCGCCCAGCAAAAAGCTGCCAAAGGATGGCTTGTTGCGCACCGCATCCAGCGAGTCCTGGTAAGGCCGGGAGTTACGGATCACCTCCATACTGTCCTTTTTATGGTAATCCACTACCTCCTCCTGCGTAAGCGGCACCGGCCGTACGGAAGCCCAGTAGGCCGAGTCGCGCTTGTTGGCGTCTTTCTCCACCAGCAGCACCTCTTTGCTAAACAACTCATCGCTTACCACCGGTTGCGCCGGCGGAGCTGCTTCTTCTGGTTCTATTACTTTATACATTGGCTTTTTGGCTGGTTTGGCTGCGGCTACCGCTGCTTCCGGCGTCGGCTCTGGCTCCACCTCCTCTACGCGTGGCGGACGGGCATAAGCGGGCTGCACTTTATAGTTGGAGTAAACGCCCATGGCATAGCCGCCGCCCTTAAAACCAAGTCCGGCGGCCTCAAAGGTAAAGCGTTGCGACACCGGCATCCATACTTCCTCAGCCACCGGCGCGTACACCTGCCGCACCCGTATCCAATCCACGAACTCAATACCGGCATCCTTGGTGAGCCTTAAATCGGTGCTGTGGATGCGCCAGCTGCCGTCCACGATGTAAATGTTGCCCGCGAACACGGGGTCGTGCTTGCGGCGGGGGATAACTTTGATCTTGTTAATGGTGCGGCCGTTCTCCTGGAAGGTGCCCAGGTACTCGAAGCGGTAGAACATGAAGGCGTTGTTGGCCAGCGGCGACACAAAGCCGCGCTCGCTCAGCCCCTCCACCTTCAGCAGCGGGTCGTAAAAGCTGATGCTCATTTCCGAGGCTTGGTTAAAGCTGAAGCCTTTCTTTTGGCCGCTCACCTTGCTCGAAATCATCCGCTCCGAAATTTTATTGGGCTTTTTGAAGGCCAACTCCGACACCGACTCCGACAGGTACACGATGCCCGTATCCACATCCACGATCTTCACACCAAGTATTTTGGAGGGCACCTTATCCATGCGGGCCACGCCTTTCATGTATACGCGGGCGCTCCAGGCATTCACCTCGTCGCGGTGGTACTTGCGCAGCCGGATGGCGTTGCGCATAATGGCGTAGGCAGGGTCTTCGTCGGAGGCTTTTACCACTACCTCTTTCAGGTTGAGCACCTCAGGCTGCAGCTGCACGTTTAACTCCTGCGCTGCTTCGCCAACCGTTACGGTTTGGGTATGGGCACGGTAGCCCACATACTTAAACTCCAGGGTATAGGTGCCGGGGCTGAGCTGCAGTTGGTACAGGCCCTGGTCGTTGGTGGCGGTGCCGCTGGCGGTCTCTTTGATGTAGATGCTGGCAAACGGCAGGCCCTTGTTGTGCTCATCGGTTACGCGGCCGCGCAGTACACCCGCCATACTTAGGGCAGGCAATAAAAGCAGCAGCAATAGCAGGAAAGTGTGGCGCATGTGCTAAAGGGTTAGTAGCAAACATATCAGCTAAAAAGATACGTAGGAACGTCCTAATCTAACGCCAAAATCTATACTTTTTATACTTTAACCCAAGCCACAATTTATGAAAGATATGAAGGAGCAAACCCACAGCTCAAGTATGGTACATGACGAGGGTTTCTATTTACTTAGAGCCAGGTTCAGCGGCCAGGGTTGCTTTTTTGCTGAGCCTGTTTTTGTACTGTACGTTCAGGATCACCCCAAGCAGCACCAGCGCCATGCCTACGTAGGTCCAGCCGTTGAGCAGCTCCCCAAAGAAAAAGAAGCCGAACAGCAGCGCGTAAATAATGCCGATGTAAGTCAGGTTGGCCACTTTGGAGATTTCCTCGTGCTGGTAGGAGAGCGTCATGTAGTACTGCCCCAGCTGCGTGAACAGGCCCACCAGCAGGAGTATAACCCAATCCCAACCCTCGGGCTGCACCCAATTAAAGATAGTATAAATGCCCACCACCGGCAGCGTTACCAGCGGGAAGTAGAAGATAATGACCAAGGGGTGCTCCTGCACGTTCAGCCTGCGCACAATGCTGTAGGCCACGCCCGTAAACAGGGCGCTCACCACACCCAGCCACAAGTATAAACTGTCCACGTTCGTCTCCACGCCCTCTATCACCAGTATGCCTGCAAACGACACCAGGAAAAAGAACCACTGCCACAGCCGCACCCGCTCCTTCACGATAAAGATGCCCAGTATGGCCGTAAAAATGGGCGACAGGTACTGTAGCGTGGCCGCCGTAGCCAGCGGAATATTCTGCAGCACGTTGAAGAACAGGATCAGGGCCACCGCCCCGAAGGCCCCACGCGCGAACAGCCATTTGCGATTGTTGCCCCACACGCTCACCCCAGCCCTGCGCAGAAACACCAGACTGATCGCCAGCGACACCAACGACCGGAATACAATGATTTCCTCCGCCGGAATATGCGGCACCCACTTCACGCACACCTGCATCAACGCGAAAAAGAACGTCGACAGCAGCATGTATATCACTCCTTTTGATAACTTCATAATGTACTTTCCTGCCGCAAAGGTAAGTATAATTGCTAGTTGTTAATTGTTGCTTGTCTGAATCAGGACTTGCAGGATTAAAGGATGCGCAGGATTAAAATTCATTAATCCTAAACTTTCTAACTTCCAAACTTTTTAACTCCCAGACTCCCAAACCCTCTAACTCCTAAACTTGTTTTATCTTTGTAAAAGCTGATTTATACTTTTGGAACGCGACAAGAAGCAGAAAACCTACACCCCCAAGGAGGCGCTGATTAAAGCGGCCTCCTACTGCGCCTACCAGGACCGCACGCAGCAGGAGGTGCGCGACAAGCTGTTCTCCTACGGCCTGGAGCCCGACGATGTGGAGGAACTGATCATACGCCTGAGCCAGGAGAAACTGATTGATGAGGAGCGCTACGCCCAGAGCTACGTGCGCGGCAAGTATGGCCTGAAGAAGTGGGGCCGCCGCAAGATCATGCAGGGCCTCAAAAGCAAAGGCATCTCCGACTACTGCATCAAGCAGGGCCTGAAAGAGATTGACCCCGACCTATACGAGCAGCACCTGCTGCAGCTGCTGGAAAAGAAAAACGCCACCGAGAAAGAGAAAAACCCCTTCGCCCGCCGCCAAAAGCTAACGTACTTCCTCATGAGCAAAGGCTATGAGAACGACCTGATCCAGGATGCGCTGAAGGGGCTGGAGGAGAGTTAAAGTTTAGTATATTGAGTGAGCGTTGTGCTCTAAGATTTAAAAGTACTCTAGACATAGTGGTGATAAGCGTGTGTTTACGCTTACCTAGCGTGAGAGCCTTGCATTAAAACTTAAACTTATTCATGCTTAATTACTATGCTGCAAGAACAGCAACACTCCTTCTTCTTTTAGCTTCATTTTCATGTGGTTCTAAGGACTATGTGCCGAAGAACGTAACGCAGTACAACTTTCTGGAAATCAAAAAAAGCTATCCAGACACTTTGGTAAGTCATTTCCCAAAAGACTTATTCCTAATGTCGGGATATGTTTACGAATCTGGTGAGGATGCAGGTAATGTAAGATTGCAACTAAACCTAGAGTTAGACAGCGAAGCAATTAACACTTTGAGTGAAGCTTTAAACGGATCATCAATAGCGAAATATCAGGCAGATGATTCTTGTCTTTTAATTGTAAATAGATTTTTAAGGCTCACTGAATGGGGGTTTAAAAATACATTCCAATCAGCGAAGAGTAGACCAATTAATTGCTCAGGCTATTACCTGCCAGTACCTAATTTTTGGCAGAACATTAATGCTAAAAATGGACAAATGAGCAATAGGCTTCCTAAAGACTATACTATTTATGTTTTAGAAGCCAATGCATCACGAGTAACAGATTCGGCCGATAGGAATGTTGGTGAATATTTGCCTGAAGAATGGAAAGAAGGTTACTCAAAAGGTGTGGCTATAAATAGAAGTGATGGCTCAGCAATTTATTGGTTCATAGCCTGGTAAGCTAGTTAGGCTGATAGCTTAGCAATAGTTTGTTAGCTGAGGTAGCGCCATAATCTCTATTTTCTTATCTAACATTTGGCTCGGGCCTTTCCTATATCAGCCACTGTTCATATAGATGGTCTAAATGAACATTAACTAAACCCCCTACCGCTTCGGCCCCAGTTCCGGGTTCTGGATTCTGCGTTGGGGTACCAGCACCACGCGGCGGCCGGTTATCTCTTCCAGCATTGGCTTCAGGATTTTCTCAGCGTTTACCTTCGTTTGGTTAAGTATACCGGAGTTCAGGGCCGCTTTTTTTACGTTGGCCTCGGCATACTTGTAGCTTTCCTGCACCAGGTCGGCATCCTGGAAGTAGGTGTTCTCCTTGCTGAAAACTTTGGTTTGGCTATGGTCGATCTTGTAGTAGCACACCTCCGGCTCCGGCAGCGCCACCTGCACCAGCGAGTCACCCTGAAACTGGATGTCGGCCTCGGTAATTTTGGTGAAATCCACGCAGCCCACCGCCTCGCCGGTTACGATCAGCGCCACCTTAGAATTGGGTATCCACCGCGATACTTCCTTTTCGTACTCCACCACATCCTTAAAATTATAGCGCACCAGCTCCATGCGCCCAAGATCCTCCACCGAGGTAAGCACGGTGTTAAAATTCACCACCACCTCCGGTTCCGCCTTTGCTTCCGGCTTGCTGAAGTAATCACTAACGGTGCGCCACAGGAAAATGCCGAGCGAGAGAAGTATAACCCAGGGTAAAATTTTGATAAGAAAACGAAGTAAGAGCATTGGGTGCCAGTATGATTTCAGGTACAGATACGGCGTTGCAAATATTATGCTACAAAATCTGTACCCCCAGCCGTTCCCTGAAACCGGCGTTGCCCTGCAAACCACCTGTGTGCACCGCCACCACGCGGCTGCCCCTGGCAAAGTAGCCTTGCCGTATCAGATCAAACAGGCCATACATCATTTTGCCGGTATAGATAGGCTCCAGCGGGATGTGGTGCTGCTTTTTGAAGTCCTCCATAAATGCCAGCAGTTCCGGCTTTACCTTGGCGTAGCCCCCGAAGTGGTAACCCGTGAGGAGGTGCCAGTTGCTGTACGTACGGCCGCTGTAAGCCTGCACCAGTTCCTCCACCTCCTGCTGCAAAAACTCCCCGCCTTTTAGGGCCGGGAACCCTAGTACCTCCTGCGCCCCTGCCAGGCCAGCCACGATGCCCGCCAGCGTGCCACCGGTGCCCATGGCGCAGCAGATGTAGTCATACTTCAGGTCGATGTCCTGCACGATCTCGGTACAGCCTTTCACGGCCAGCAGGTTGGTACCGCCCTCTGGTAGCATGTACACGTTGCCAAATTGCTGCTGAAGCTCTTCCAGAAAATGCGACTCTGCTTTTAGTTTATACTTTTCGCGGCTGATGTAGTGCAGCTGCATGCCGCAGGAGGTGGCAAAGCGAAGGGTGGGATTGAGCGGCAAATGCTCCTCTCCCCGGATAATGCCGATGGTTTTGAAGCCGTATTCCTTGCCCGCTGCTGCTGTGGCCGCAATGTGGTTGGAGTAGGCCCCGCCGAAAGTAAGCAGCGTAAGTTGCCCCTGCTGCTGGGCCTCCTGCAGGTTATACTTGAGCTTGCGCCACTTATTACCCGATATGTGCGGGTGCAGCAAATCCTCACGTTTCACCCATAGCTCCACGCCCTGCTCCTGCAGCAGCTCGTCCTCCAGTTTCTGTAGCGGTGCCTCTTCCATACTTACAATATTGGTAAAAAAGAAGCCCCGGCAAAAGCCAGGGCTGTACTTTATACTTGGTAGAATGTCTGAATCAGGATTTGCAGGATGAAAGGATATACAGGATTAAGATTCACTTACTCTTAAACTCTCTAACTCCTAAACTCTCTAACTTCCTACACTTTCTCCACAATTGGTTCCTCTACCGGTTTTGTTTTCACGGCGTAGAAAATGGCGCCCGCCACTACCAATAGCAGCAGGATGGAAGAAATCAGGGAGATCGTGTTACCAGTGAAGTATGAATCCGGCTCGAACTTAAATTCGATGGTGTGCTTGCCGGCCGGCACCTCCATGGCGCGCAGCACGTAGTTGGCGCGGATATGCTCTACCGGCTCCCCGTCCAGGTACGCCTGCCAGCCCTCCGGGTAGTAGATCTCAGAGAACACCACCAAGCCCTCTTTGGCTGCCGTATACTCATACTTGAGGTAATTCGGCTCATACTCCGTCAGCTTAATGTTGGCGCTGTCGGCGCTGAAGTAGCGGCGCTCTACCGGGAATTTGCTCACATCGATCACGGCGGTGGCACCGGCATCAAACATCGTCAAGGCATCCAGTTCGGCATCCGGCGACTCAACCGGTTGCACCTCCTCCACAAACCAGGCGTTGCCCAAGGCGTCCGGCACGCGCTGCACCGGCTGCTTCGGATCACCGGTGATCGCGTAGCGGGTGTTGAGCATGCGCAGCACCTCCAGGTTATTTCGCGAAATGTGGCGGTCGATCAGGTCCTGGTAACGGCGCAGCTTGGCTCCGTGGTACCCACCTACCGACTTATGGAAGTAAGACGTGCGGGCATCGTTAAACGGATTCGGCAGATTAATCACGCGGTAGCTCAGGCCTCTCGCCGTATCCTCCTTGTCCTGCAGGATCATCTGGTCGGCCGGGGTTGGGCTGAAATAGTTCTCTACCACCCGGCGCTCAAAGTCCCCGTTGTTCAGGTAACGCTGGTCCACCGACCACAGATCCACCAGCACCAGTATACCTACACCAGCTACCGCCACCGTGGCAGACACCTTGTTCTTCACATAGAAGTATAGCAGACCGGCAGCCAGCACTATAAATACCAGCGAGCGGAAGGCGTCGGAGCGCATCATGCTCTCACGGTCGGCGCGGATGGCGTCAATCGGGAACTGCGCCTGAATCAAATGCTGGTCGGCTCCGGATATAAAGCTCGCGGTGCCAGCAAACAGCCACACCAGCAAGCAGATACCGGCGGTGATACCCCCGGATATCAGCAGTTTCTTATCCAGATCTTTGATCTGGCTTCTTTCGTTGATCAGCTTCCAAAGGGCAAGTATAGCCAGGAACGGAATCGTGATCTGGGCAATAACCAAGGCTGATGACACCGCCCTAAACTTGTTGTAGAGCGGGAAGTAATCGAACATGAAGTAGTTGAAAGCCTCGAAGTTCTTACCCCATGCCAGCAGCAGGGAAAGGATGGTGCCGGCTACGAGCCAGCTCGTCCAGCGGCGGTCCACGATGAACAGCCCCAGCACGAATAGGAACACGACGATGGCGCCCACGTAAACCGGACCGCTCGTCATGGGCTGCGGCCCCCAATACATCGGCAGGCCCTGCTTTACCAGCTGCTCCGCCTGTGCCGGGGCGGCTCCCATTTTCGTAAAGGCGTTATAGGTTTCGGAATCGGTATCGAGTGGGGCGCTACTGCTGCCGCCGTAGAAGTCCGGGATCAGCAGCGTCATGGTTTCACTTACGCCGTAGCTCCAGTTAAAGGCATACTCGCGGTCCAGGCCGGTGCCTACGTTGTCGCCGCTGTTAGGCTGCGTCAGCTCCGATTTGCCCCGGATGCTGTACTCGCTATACTCGGCCGTAGTATACAACCTGCCGAAGTTAACGCCTACGGCAAGTATGACCGCCACCAGCAGCACCAACCCACGCTTCAGCAGCTCCGCGAAGGTTCCGTGCTTTACGGCGTAGATGATCTCCACCACGCCAAACACCAGCACCAGCAGCAGCATGTAGTAGGTCATCTGCAGGTGGTTGAAATGCAGGTTCATCGTCAGGCCAACGGCAAACAGCGCGGCTCCGATCCACAGGTTCCGGCGCAGCGCGTAAATTAGGCCGGCGAGCACCATCGGGATGTAAGCAATGGTAAGCGACTTGGTATTGTGGCCCGCCTCCAGGATAATGAGGTTGTAGGACGTGAAGGAGAAAGCCACCGCCCCTATAATGGCCAGCCAGGTGCTCATGCCCATGGCCACCAACAGGATGTAGGCGCAAAGCAACGTGATAAAGATATTACCTGCCAGGGCCGGCAGGTCGAATGTCAGGATCTTGTGGATGTAGCCCGACCAATCGCCGGGAAACTTTGTTTGGATGAGGTAAGCCGGCATGCCGCCGAACATGGAGTTGGTCCAGAGGGCTTCCTCGCCGGTGCGCTCGCGGTAATCCTGAATCTCTTTGGCGCCGCCCTTAAACTGCAGGATATCGTGCTGGGCAAGGCCTTTGTCCTGAAAAAGGACGGGCGAGAAGTATACCGCCGTCAGGATGAGGAAAATAAGTACGGCGATGGCATGTGGCAGCACATCGCGCTTAAAGTTGAAGGAAGTTGTCATGTCTTTCAAAAACCCAAAATAGAGTTTGAAAGATAGGAGTTTTATTTCACTTCTTCATAATCCACGTACTCGCCGCCCTTGAAAGACTTGCGCTCCGGCTGCTCCGGGATGTAGTCGATCTTAACATCGCCTTTGGCGCGGCCATTGCCGTTCTGGCTTTGCTGCTGCGCCTGGCGCTGCTGCTGGTGCATGTTAGAGTAAAAGAAGGCCCCGTTGCGCATTTTCTTCCGGATAAACATCCCCAGCAGCCACCTGAACAGCGTTGGCGCCACCAGACGGATGAAGAAAATAATGAGCAGGGTAACGAATATAAACTTGATCATCGCGTTGAAATCTCTTTGTATATGTGTGTAAAGCACACTGCAAAAACAGTACCGATACTATGTTACAACTCCTTTGCCAGCTTTTTGTTATCTGACGTTTTGGCGGTGTACGGCAAAGATAAGGAGTAAAGTTCTGAAATGCAGGTTTGGAGGGGTTGGTTCCAGGCCTGGGAGGGTGAGTTATACTTTTGTTAGCAGGTTTATACGTTGGCTATACTTTATACCTGGTGATTTATACTTCATAGCTGCAGCTTTCCGACACTTCTCTGGCGCCAGCGTCGGCTTGTGCCTCTCTTAGCCCCTGCTTCCCGTAACCTGAGCCAAGCTATACTTGTTAGCTGCTGTTCATCCACAGCCTTACAACCTTGATTGTTTCACTTCATACTTTGGTGCTCTCAAGCCCGAGAGGGCTCGTTCTCGGGCATCGCGCTGTTTTCCCTTCCTTTGCTGTCGCAATGCCCTCACGGGCACCGGAAATCTAGAAGGCGCTCAACCCAAGGACTGGGTATCATTTCGATAGCTGCTGCCATTGCTATGGAACAAGTATAAGTCCCCCTTTGAAGGGGGCAGGGGGATGTTAATCAACTGCGGAGAATTCCCCTCCCCGGAGGGGCTAGGGGTGGGTTTATACTTGTAGAGACAGGTCGCGACCTGTCCGCGCGATACCAGCTGCCATGAAACTTATACTTTAGCCACAGTAACTACAGGCTCCCCTCCTTTGATAAGGAGGGGTAGGGGTGGTTGGATACGGTGTAGCATCACCCCTTGCTCAAGTATAACCAAGGCATCTAAAACAGTAAGCCCTCCCTGTTTCCAGGGGAGGGCTTACGTTCAATTTATATTTCTTACTTACTCAGGTACAGGTTCCTTTCGGAGTATACTTTCGTGAAGTAATCGTCGTGCAGGTCATCAATAAAGTAGATGGCCTCTCCAGTGGACTTCATCTCCGGGCCAAGCTCCTTGTTCACTTCCGGGAACTTGTTGTAAGAGAACACCGGCACCTTGATCGCATAGCCGTTCTTGTACGGGTTAAAGTTAAAGTCCTTCACCTTCGCCTCGCCCAGCATAATCTTGGTAGCGTAGTTGATGTACGGCTCACGGTAGGCCTTAGCAATGAACGGGAACGTACGCGAAGCACGCGGGTTGGCCTCGATGATGTAGACAATCTCGTTCTTGATCGCGAACTGGATGTTGATCACACCCACTGTCTGCAGGGCCACCGCAATTTTTTTCGTGTACTCCTCAATCTGATTGAGTACGTTCTCGCTCAGATCAAACGGAGGCAGCACTGCATACGAATCGCCGGAGTGGATACCAGCCGGCTCGATGTGCTCCATGATACCACAAATGTACACATCCTCGCCGTCGCAGATCGCATCGGCCTCGGCCTCAATGGCGTTGTCCAGGAAGTGGTCGAGCAGCACTTTGTTGCCCGGGTGGTCCTTCAGCAGGTCGATCACGTGCGCTTCCAGCTCCTTCTCGTTGATCACGATCTTCATATTCTGGCCACCCAGTACGTAGCTTGGGCGCACCAGCAGCGGGAACTTCAGCTCCTTGCTCAGCTCCAGTGCCTCCTCGGCCGTCTCTATCACGGCAAACGGTGGATACGGAATGCTCAGGTCGCGCAACAGAGAAGAGAACGAGCCTCTGTCTTCAGCCAGGTCCAGTGCCTGGTAGCTCGTGCCCATTACCTTGATGCCGTAGCGGTCCAGCTTCTCGGCCAGCTTCAGGGCTGTCTGCCCACCCAGCTGCACGATCACGCCTTCCGGTTTCTCATGAAGTATGATCTCGTAGATGTGCTCCCAGAACACCGGCTCAAAGTATAACTTATCGGCAATATCGAAGTCTGTACTTACCGTTTCGGGGTTACAGTTGATCATGATGGTCTCGTAGCCACACTCCTTGGCAGCCAGTACGCCATGCACGCAGCTGTAGTCGAACTCAATGCCCTGCCCGATACGGTTCGGACCTGAGCCCAGCACGACAACCTTCTTTCTATCAGAGACGATGCTTTCGTTCTCGCCCTCGTAGGTGCTGTAGAAGTATGGCGTTTTGGCTTCGAACTCGGCCGCGCAGGTATCCACCATTTTGTACACGCGGTTAATGCCCAATTCTCTGCGCACGTTAAACACTTCGCTTTCCTTGCAGCGCAGCAGGTGGGCAATCTGGCGGTCGGCGTAGCCTTTTACCTTGGCCTCACGCAGCAGCTCTGCCGGCAAGGTGCTCAGGCTATACTTCTCGATCTCCTTCTCCATCATATCCAGTTCCTCGATCTGCGCCAGGAACCAGGGGTCGATCTTGGTCAGCTTCTGAATGGTGCTGGTTGGGATGCCGATGCGCATGGCATCCTTGATGTTGAACAGGCGGTTCCAGCTTGGGTTGGCCAGGCCGTGGATCAGTTTGTCGTAGTCGGTTATCTCCTTGCCGTCGGCGCCTATGCCGTTGCGTTTGATCTCAAGGCTCTGGCAGGCTTTCTGCAAGGCTTCCTGGAACGTACGGCCAATACCCATTACTTCACCCACCGACTTCATCTGCAGGCCCAGCGTGCGGTTCACGCCTGGGAACTTGTCGAAGTTCCAGCGCGGGATCTTCACGATCACGTAATCCAGGGCAGGCTCAAAGTAGGCCGATGTTGTTTTGGTGATGGCGTTCTTCAGCTCGTCCAGGTTATAGCCGATGGCCAGCTTGGCGGCAATCTTCGCGATCGGGTACCCGGTGGCTTTAGAGGCCAGTGCCGACGAGCGGGAAACACGCGGGTTGATTTCAATGGCGATGATGGTGTCGTCGTCCGGGTTAACGGAGAACTGCACGTTACAGCCGCCGGCAAACTGCCCGATGCCGTTCATCATTTTGATGGCCAGGTCGCGCATCTGCTGATATACCGTGTCGGGCAGCGTCATGGCCGGCGCCACGGTAATAGAGTCACCGGTATGCACGCCCATCGGGTCGAAGTTCTCGATAGAGCAGATGATGATCACGTTGCCCAGGTTATCGCGCAGCAGCTCCAGCTCATACTCTTTCCAGCCCATGATGCTTTGCTCGATGAGCACCTCGTGGGTTGGAGAGGCGTGCAGGCCGCGGGTAAGGGCCGCATCGAATTCATCGGGGGTATTAACAAAACCGCCCCCCGAACCACCAAGGGTAAACGAAGGGCGAATCACCAACGGAAAACCGATTTCCTGGGCTATCTCTTTTCCTTCCAGGAACGAGGTAGCCGTTTCTCCCTTACAAACGTTCACCCCGAGCTCGAGCATCTTCAGACGGAACTCCTCGCGGTCCTCGGTCGTCTCGATGGCCTTGATGTCTACACCAATAATACGCACGCCATACTTCTGCCAGATTCCGGCCTTGTCGCACTCGATGGCCAGGTTCAGGGCTGTTTGGCCGCCCATGGTGGGCAGCACGGCATCAATCTTATGTTTTTCTAGGATCTCAATGATGTACTTCTTCTCCAATGGCTTCAGGTACACATTATCCGCCGTAACCGGGTCTGTCATGATGGTAGCCGGGTTGGAGTTGATAAGTGTGACCTCTATACCCTCTTCTCTTAAAGAGCGGGCGGCCTGGGAGCCAGAGTAATCGAATTCGCAAGCCTGGCCGATAACGATTGGTCCAGAGCCTATGATGAGAACGGATTTAATGGAGGTGTCTTTAGGCATTGGCTGGTATGTATAAATTGCCCAAAGTTAAGGCAAAATGTTGGGGCTCGCAACGTAAAAGTGCCCGGGCGCGGATTATTTTGCAGAATTTCCCCTCGTTAAGCAAAAACAATGCGGCTGATTTGGCAGTACCTATAAGTATAAAATTAAAGTCAAACATCATGGAAACGCCCAAGGAAGACGATATCATTACGAATGCCGACGAGAGCAAGCGCCTGCCCGACGAGAACCCGGAACCGCTGGAAGGGGTGAAAAAAGAGGAAACCGGCATACTCGACAACGAGCCGGAGGGCAAGGAAGAAGGCGGCAACGTGGCCGCCAAAGACGAGGCGGACACCCGTAAACTGGACGGCAGCAACGCCAACAACCTGCGCACCAAGTAAGGCGGCAAACTATAACTGGCAGGTTTGCGGGCCGCACTTTCACTGCCGCCCGCAAACCTGCCAGCCGCGCCTGAGCAAACGGTATAACGTGTACGTATTTATATCATTTTTTTCAGTTATACTGCGGTTTTCCCTTTGGATTTCAGTAGATAATTCCCTAACATTAAGAAATGTAAACGGACCTTAAACAGCGGCCTATGGTTCTAGCCTCTACCCCTTTTCACCACATCGAGTACTATGCAGTCCACAACGTGATCGTAAGCCAGTGGTATGGGGCCTGTACGAGCCAGGAGTACCGGGATACGCTCCTCCACTTCCTGCACCTGATGGAAGAGATGAAAGTACCTTACGCTATTGCAGACCGCCGCCTGCTGCCCCCCATCTCCCTGGAAGACTCCCGCTGGACCCTGCAGGAATTCCTGAAAGGTTTTCGCAAGCTCCCGCTAAAACGCTTCGCCTTTATCAACTCCTTTGACCCTGCTGCCGAAAAGCAGCTCCAGTATTTCATGAATACCAGTAAGGTAAAGCCTTTTCCCTTTGAGGTAGCCGTGTTTGAGGACCTGACCTCCGCCTATGAGTGGCTTATAAAAGCGTCCGAAGACAATCACTTTCCGGCCGCCTGAGCCTCCTGCCGCACCTGCAGCAGCGTGGCGCTCAGCTGCTCGTAAGGCTGAAAGCCGCGCGCAACCAGGTATAGCTTCCCGCCTGCCTGGCAGACTATCGCCGGGAAACCGTTTATCCCCCAGTTCTCCACCAGTTCAAACTCCTCCCGCGCCTTTGCCAGGTACTTCTCATCGGTAAACTTCTGCTTGAAATCCGCCTCGTCTGCCCCGAAGGCGCGCACCACCGGCAGGTAGGTCTCCACCTGGTTCAGGTCCAGGCCTTCCACAAAGTGCTGCTGCTGTATGGCTGCCGCCAGGGGTACCTGCCGCTCCGGGAACTGCTCTTTAAGTATAGCCATGGCTACAGCCGGCGGCTCGGAGTTGCTCATGTACGTGCCCTTGTCCAGGATCTCGCGGTGGTAGGTCTCTGTAAGCTTTACACCGGTCATTTCCTCCAGGCGAGGGGCCGCCTGCTTGATATAGGCGGCCATGCCGCTGATGGGGCGCACGTTGTTGCCGCGTATCATGCCACCGCTCAGCACCTCGAACGTATACTCCTGCTCCTCAAAGAGGCGCGTGATAACGGGACTCATGCCATAACACCAGCCGCACAGGGCATCCTGCACATAGTATATCTTTGGTTTCTCCATTTGATGATCTTCTTATGTATGCTACTGCTTAACCAGCCGGGCGCGCAAAGGTTTGGCAAAAGGAGCCCTAGCGGCAAGGTAGCAGTCCTAATTTATACTTCAGCCGGATTTATACCTGCGCTCTGCTTGCCTGCCCCTGTGGAGAGGCACCAAGATAAGGTCTGGGCCTCAAAAGCGCATCTAAATACCTGTTACCCAGACGCTCTAGCGAGCGCCCATGGTACTTTACAAATATTATGGCTATATAAAAAGCTGTTTTATAGGAAAGTACAGCTTCAAACTATGTACAATATCTATACTTTTTATGCGATAGTTCGTAGAATCAACATTAAGTTAACCTAACATGTAAAACAAACACTTAATGCTATGAAAAAGAACTTGATTACCTTCTGCGCCACAGCCTTCGCAATAACTGCCTTTACTTTCGGCTGCACTACTTCTGACAGCACGACCGACAGCGAGGGAATGGATACAACTGAAGAGGATTATGGCACTACGACCGGCACCACCGGCACGACAACAGGAACCACGACTGGAACGACGACCGGCACCACGACCGGCACCACCACAGGCACAACGACCGGTACCACAACAGGTACGACGACTGGCACGACCACTGGTACCACGACGACTGGAACAACCACTGGCATGACGACCGGCACCACCACTGGAACAACTACCGGCACCACAACCGGCACCACCGGTACTACCACAGGAACCACGACTGGAACGACAACAGGTACGACGACCGGCACTACCGGAACCACCACCGGTACTACAACAGGCACAACGACCGGTACCACAACCATGTAACCATAAGTAATCTTGATTCGATAACAAGAAAGGCAGACACCATGCGGTATTTGCCTTTCTGCTTTTACGTGTAACCTGTAGCCGATGAAGTACCTGGAGCTATACCTGCGCAAAGTGTTTACCGTAGACCTGCGGGCCCTGGCCCTGATGCGGATATGGCTGGCGGGCATCGTGCTGCTGGACCTGGCTATCCGGGCAACCGACATGGAGGCGCATTACTCCAACATGGGGGTACTGCCGCTGCACGTGCTGCACCAGCACCTGTGGCTGCCACAGTTCTTCTCGCTGCACGCGCTCAGCGGGCTCTGGCAGTTCCAACTGGCCCTTTTTATACTTGCCGCCGGCTTTGCCTGCTGCATGCTGCTGGGCTACAAAACACGGCTCTCCACAGCGGTCACCTGGCTGCTACTGCTCTCGCTGCAGAACCGTAACCCGCTTATCGAGCAGGGCGGCGACGACCTCCTCCGGATGCTGCTGTTCTGGGGTATATTTCTGCCCTGGGGCCGGTTCTATGCTGCCGATGCCATGCAGGCGCGTAGGCAAGGTATAACCCCGCAGCAAACAACTTATTTCAGCGCGGCCACCATGGCCTACATCCTGCAGGTGGGGCTGGTCTACTTCAGCACTGCGCTGCTCAAGAACTCGCCGGAATGGCACACCGACGGCACCGCCCTTTACTATGCCCTCAGCCTCGACCAGATCCTGATGCCGGCGGGGCGGCTTATTTACCCCTACCCGGAGCTGCTGCGCATACTTACCCTGGCTGCCTGGCACACCGAACTGCTGCTGCCCTTCCTGCTGCTCATTCCGTGGTATAACAGGTTCTTCCGGATGGTGGTGGTGGTGGTGCTGGTTGGTTTTCATATCGGTATCAGCCTGACGCTGTTTGTGGGGCTCTTTTACCTCATCAACATCGCCTCTGTAGCCGGGCTGCTGCCTTCCTTCGCCATGGATTGGCTCGACAGGCGCGTGCTGGGATCGTTTCGAAGGCCCGGGATGGGGCAGTTCAGGAACATTTTCAGCAAACTAAGCAGCCCTGTAAGTATAAACGTGCAGGTAAACTGGCGCAGGCCTTTCTTCCCGCAGCACCTGCTGTCGTCTGTGCGCAACGGCTTTGTAGCGGTGGCCTTGTTCTACTGCGTGTGGTGGAACCTGAGCACCACGCACCTGCCCCTCCACAAAATACCGGACAGCAGCCGCTGGCTGGGCTACCTATTGCGCCTGGACCAGCACTGGGGCATGTTTTCGCCTACGGTGTTTAAGGATGACGGCTGGTATGTGCTGGAGGGGCACACCGAAAACGGCATCAACATAGACCTGAACCAGGAGGGCAAGGAGGTAAACTACAGCAAGCCGGCCTCGGTGGTATCGCTGTTCAAGAACGACCGCTGGCGCAAGTACTCCGAGAATTACCTCTTCATCCACAACGCCTACATGCGGCCCTACTACTGTAACTACCTGGTGCGCCGCTGGAACGAGGCACACCCGCAGCAACCTATCCAACAACTGGAGGTCGTCTACATGAAAGAACCCTCGCTGCCCGACTACCAATTGGCCGTGCCTACCCGCGAGGTGCTCTGCAGCTGCGCCAACCAACCAGAGTAAGTATAAATCCGGGGCGAGCATACGTATTATCCCTTTTAGGGGAATCACGTAAAAGGGATTCTAACTTAACTTGAACTTAAAGCTATGAAACGAACATATGCATTTTTATTTGCCGGCTCGCTGCTGGCTGCCACGGCCTTAACAGGCTGCAGCGCCGAAAATACCACCGGGGTAGAAACCGAGTCCAACACCACCGAGACAGAGACCATGGACGACGGCATGATGGATGATGATACCATGATGGACGACACAACCATGAACGATACAATGGGTGACACCACCAACATGGGTACTACTGGCGGAACTACCACCGGAACAACTACCGGCACCACTGGCACGACAACGGGAACCACGACAGGAACGACTACTGGCGGGAACTAACAGCTATTTATACTTTAACAGGAAAGGCAGGCACTACACGGTGCCTGCCTTTCCTGTTACCTGCCTGATGGGGGTTATACTTCCTCCGCCTCTTCATCGCCGCTGAGGGCGTAGCCCACGGCAGCCGCCACCATGCCCCCCAGCAGGTAATAGCCGATGGTCATGGCCTGCGTTTTGGGGGTGCGGTTGCTCGGCTCCTCGCCCAGCCCCAGTGGCCCCGGGAGCAGCACCGCCCCCGCCCCGGCCGCTGCGCCAAGTATGGCTCCGCGCCACCAGGCATCCCTGCCCGTTCCGGCCAGGCTGTAGTAAACCGAGTTAGAGAAAATATCGCCGGCCAGAGACCAGTTGTGCAACTCCTCCTTGTCCTGCGGCGGCTCCTCGCCAGACATTTTCATCAGTTTTGAGATGGCGCGCATGCCCAGCACATCCATGCGTGGGGCATCGGGCACGAGGCGGCGTACCGTTTCGTGCACCAGCGTAAGCACGCAGGCACCGGCCAGGCCGCCTGCCATTGCTCTTATAGCGTTGTTCATAGTTTTTTCGTTTAGGTTAGCAGCACCAGGCTGTTTTTAACAAGTATAGGCCGTTTGCTTGGTTAAGGTTACACTTACTCCGCCACACGCAGCACATCGGCCCACACGGCGTCCTCTCCCTGCTTGCGCTCGTCCATCGGGCTGTCGAACACCACCAGCACATGGTGCTCGTCCAGCACGGCCAGGCCCTCGGCTTTGTCTTTGCTCGTGTCCTTGCCGGTGCCGTGCGGCACCTCCTGTAGCCGGTGCAGCTCGTTATGGTGCACCATCTGCTCGGGCTCCCCCACCGCATTGGGCCAGCGGTAAATGGCGATCACGCCGTCCAGGTCCATGGTGGGGCCAGCCAGCAAGTATAGATCCTCCCCAAAGAAGCGGAGCTCACGGATACCCTTGCCGCGCAGGTTCAGAAAATGCTTTTTGTAAGGCTTTCCGTTCTCCAGCTTTCTCAGGTGCAGCTTGCCCTCCTCATCTTCCTCGGCCTCCACCTCCAGCACCATAGCCCAGCCGCGCAGCACCGGCCCCCGCAGCCCTATAAAAATGCGTTTGCCGTGTATGGCCAGCCCCTCCACATCAAAGCCGTTATCCTTACCCGGGATGTTCATAAAAGGTGCGATGTGCTCGTCCTGCGCCAGCAGCTCGGTCAGGATGCTGCTGTGGGTATCGCCGTGTAGTTGTGCCGCCACCAACGTATGGCCAGGCTGTTCCGGATCGTCTGCCTCTTTGTGCAGCGTATAATTCCCGGACTCGTCCTGTAGGATGGGGATGCGCGCCAGCAGGTAGCGGTTGGGGTCGCTTTTTACGCGGGCCAGCCGTTCCATTTGCTTCGTGGTGGATTGGTGCCGCTTGGGCTTGCTGCGTTTCAGGCTGTGTGAGCCCATGATCCAGAGGTAATTGCCGGCAATGCCCATGCCCTCTATATCGATCTCGCTTTCGCCTTTGGCGGGCAGGTCAATAAAGTCCTCCAGGCTAAAAGATTGATGCTGGGCGTAGGAGCCGTCGGACTGCCGCGTGAGGCGCTCGATGGTGGTGCGCTCATCGCAGCTGACCCACAGATTGTTACCGGTACAAAGGGCTGCGGACAGGCCGTCGCGCACGTGCTTCCCCTCTGGGTTTGAGCTTAGTCTGGGGTCGAACTGAAGTATAACCTTCTTCTTCATTTTACGGTTTTAAAGTATGGATAAGGCATCTTACGGGATTGCCCTGCCTATAGGTAACGCACCGGGCCAGGGGTAAAGCATTGAAAGAGTATGGAATCATCAGAAAATAAAAAACTTGAGAAAGCCACGTTTGGGGCAGGATGCTTCTGGGGCATAGAAGAGACTTTCCGCAACACACCCGGCGTGGCCGACACTGAGGTGGGCTACATGGGTGGCCATGTTCCTGACCCGACCTACCAGGAGGTATGCTCCGACCGCACCGGCCACGCCGAAGTAGTACAGGTAACCTACGACCCGCAGCAGGTGACTTATGACCAGCTGCTGCAGGTGTTCTGGCACGCCCACGACCCTACGCAGTTCAACAGACAAGGGCCTGATGTGGGCTCGCAGTACCGCTCCGTAGTGTTTTACCACAGCGACGAGCAGCGCCTGATGGCCGAGACCACGAAGGAGAACTGGCAGCAGTCGCCGGAGTTCAGCGGCCGCCAGATACAGACGGAGATCGTGCCTGCCGATGCATTTTACCGTGCCGAGGAACACCACCAGCAGTACCTGATGAAGCGCGGCGAGGCCAGCTGCCGCACCAGCTGACAGGCGCATGTGTGTAACACACCAAAAAAGCCGGACCTGTATGGCCCGGCTTTTCTGTTGTGCTCACTAGCCCCTGCTTACTTTACGCGGGCATTGGTGCCCGACGAGCCCGAGCTGGAACTGCTGCCTGACATATTGCCTGATGAGCTGCCTGATCTGTTCTGCTGCTGTTGTTGCTGCTTCGCGTTGATGTTATGCATCGCCTCTTTAGCAGTACCTGCCGCTGAGCTGATTTGGCCTTTTATCTTGTTCTTGTTCTTCTGGCTCATGGCCATCCAGCCGGCACCCAATGCCAGTACGGCACCCCCTACCATGGCTTTCTGCGTAGTGGTCATGTTGTTAAACTTAGTGGCTGCGGTGCTGCCAAACTGAGTCAGCTTGCTTTGTATATCCTTCATGCCGCCTTTACCGGTAGTTGCCTGCTGGTTGCTGCGGCCCTGGGCGCTTTGGCTGCCGCCGCTCATGGACGAGCTGCCCTGGCCTGAACTACCCTGTGTTCCGCTGGAAGGCGTGGTATTGGTTCTGGCCTGGCCTTGTGTCTGAGAACTCGTGTTGTTACTGGTCGTGTTGTTATTCTTGTTCGTTTCCATTGTCTGTCTTTTATGTGTCTGGTTAAAAATGGTACAATTTTTCCCGTGCCGGTATAACTGCCGTTTCTGCGGCTAAACCAAGGCCCGTAACTATATTTATCGTTAAACTCAGAGCTTAGTTACGTTTGGCGCCATATTTTTGCATTGCAGCACTGCTCTCTCGGTGGTTTATAGCCCTCACCCGTTTCAAAAGGGCATTCACGTACAAGTGCAAGAATTATGCAATACGGTGGGGCCTACCTAGCTGCATGCAATTGCTGCAGCAGCACCAGGTGCTTCTGCACTTCCTTCCACTCCTTCAGCGCTTCCTTGTCGCTGCCGTCAGGAGCTTTCGCCTCCTCAAAGTATAAAAGCAGGTGCCGCTGCAGGGCTTTATCAGCCTGCTTAAACTCTCCTTTGGCCAGCTTCTTCAGCAGCTCGGCGTAGGTTTCGTCCGTAAGGGGATAGCTGCCGGGGCGGGTGGGCTTGCCGGTATCAAGCTGCAGGTTCTGCAGTTGCGGGGGGCGCTGCCCCAGCCGCCTCACCATCGCGCCATACTTGTCCACGGTCACGTTAAAGCTCTCCAGATATAGTTCCTCGGCTTCCGGGGTAGGGGGCACAAAGGCCAGCGGGCGCAGCGGGCCCACCTTGGGCAGCACCTTTATCACCCACGCCGCGGCGCGGGCAAAGAAGTGCGGGCGCTCATACTCCCGGCCCCACTGCTCATGAAAACCGGCCCGGCTCATGCGGTACGTAAACTGCCGCTTGGTTACCCCCGGCTGCGCCTCCTGAATCTCGCTTTTCTTTGCCTGCCAGGCCGCCTTTGTCAGTTCCGGGAAGATGCCCCGGATCGTGTAGCGGTAACTACCGATGGCCAGCGGCAAACTGGTAAAAACCTCCCCCAACTCCAGCCCATAGGTTTCCAGGAAAGCCTCCTCCAGCAGCTCCTTCGCTACTTCAAAGCCGATGAACTCCTGGTAGGCCTCCGGGGCGTAGCTGCCCCGCGCCACCTGCAGCACATCAAAGCCGAACTCAGTTTTTATATGCGAGATGGCATCATCGGCATAGGTTACGGTGTGGCCATGCTCCCGCTGCACCTTAGGGTAAACCAGCGGTACGGCTTTGTTTGTGCCGATGGGGTGCCCGTAGATATCCGCGTTGAAGTGCGCCATGGCCCCCAGGGCAAAGCCAAGCTCCTCTACGGTGTCAGCGTGGCGCAGCAGGCTCTTTACAAAATCGCCGCTGCGCACATAATGGGTAAGGTCGGTGAAAAAGGTGTTGCCAAAAGGATAGTAGCCCATGTCCTGCACAATGGAGCCGCCGTAGGCATGTGCATGCGCTTTCTTCAGTTCCTCTTCCGTAGCGTTGGGGTACCGCCGGAGCAGCAGAGGCTTCAGGCTGTTGTCCCAGACGGCATCTACCACCGCCTGATGCGTGAGCACGCCGTATGCTTTGGCGGGTTGCGCCGGCAAGAGGGAGAGCACCGGCAGGAGGAGGCACAGCAGACCTCTATATAGTATAAGGTTCATATCAGACCTGTTACGCAGGGGCACGCAAAAAGTATGGTATCGCTTTTAGCGCAAGCCCTTATCCCGCTGCCTTCGATACAGCAGCACCTCCACCAAGCTGATGCCTACCAACAGCCACAGCCCCCCCAGCAGGAAGCCGGCCAGCACATCCGACAGGAAATGCACCCCCAGGTAGATGCGGCTGAAGCCAACCAGCCCGATGAGCAGGAGCGACAGCACCACCACCAGTTTCCGTTGCCAGGCTACACGTGCGTGGCGGTAGAGGAAATAAGCCAGCATGCCGAACAGTACCAGCGCCGTGGTGGAGTGGCCGCTGGGGAAGGAGAAGTGCTCCACCGCGTAATAGGCCATGTCCTGGGCCGGGCGCTCGCGGCTAATGATCTTCTTGCCAAACCTTACCGACAGCCCCACCCCGCCCATAGCGAGCCAGAAGGCCACGATGTACAGCCACCTCCTGCGCAGCAGCAGCACTGCCGTAGCCAGTCCCCCGATCACAAACACGGCCTGCTGCCCGCCCAACCAGGTAACAGCGTACAAGGTGCGGCTCAGCCAACCGGTGCGCATGTCGTAGAGCAGGGCGTTGAACCTCTCATCCACCTGTATCACCCACTCCGCCTCCACCACGCTCTCCGCCAGGTTAGAGAGCAGCATCGCGTTCACGGCCCCGACCAGCAGCACCAGCGTGAGCGGCAGGCCTATAAAATAGCTTGTATCGAAGCGGTTGGCCACAAACGTGGTAAGCCTTGGGAACCGCTGCCGCAGGCGCGCCACCACCGGCCGGTGTAGCACCCAGCTTGTCGTGGACCGTACTTTGTCTATCAGGAGGTATCTTTTCATCGTATGCCGCTGCTGAGAATATACGGAGTCGCTATACTTTGTTACGTGTTTTTGAATCGTTGGCAGGCTGCTGGCACCCGTTTACCCCAAAAAACGGTGGTTCCACAACCATCGCTGCCTAAATAAAGTACATATTTACATGAAGGCGCACGACAACATATTCGACAAAATCATGCTGGCTATTGGCGTGCTGCTGCTCGTGTTGTTCTGGATCCAGTTTCCGGCCATGCCCACTGTGGATGAGCACCACTACGCCTCCTATACATCTGCCAGCCCGGACATAGCGCACACCTCCAAATGGACATACCTAAAGCCTGACAAGGGCCTTTCGGCACGCCAGGTGGTAAGTATACAGCTACACGCCCTGCAGCAGAACGACCCCGCCGACAGCGGCGTGATCACCCTGTTCAACTTCTCCTCGCCTTCCAACAGAGCTTACCTGGGGCCGCTGAAACACTTCCGCCTGATGGTTCGAGAGCCTGCATATCGTCCAATCCTGAACTTTAAAAGTTACAAAACTGGCCAACTCGTAGTGGCCGGCAAAAACGCCTACCAACTGGTGGTGATCGAAACCCCGGACGGGCAGCGGGAGGCCTTTATGTTTATACTTACCAAGCAGCGCCGCGGCACCTACAAGGACTGCTGGATGACCGAGGGGATAGCCCGTATGGAAGAGGTTCATTTCACAAGTAACCTGTAAGCCGGTAACAATGTCAACAAAGCGAAAGGCAATCATACTTTGCTTTGCCAGGGTATTTACACGAATACGAATTTTGCCTTAACTTAAGCCCCAGAACCCACACTTCCGCACATGAGCCAAACGCCCGCCACCCGCCTGCCCATTATCGATTTGCATTGCGACCTACTGGTATACCTGACCGATGTGCCCCATTCGGACATGAACAGGATAGAGGAAATTGGCTGCGCAGTGCCGGCATTAGTAGAGGGCAACGTGAAGCTGCAGGTGATGGCCCTTTACTCCGCCACCGGCCCCGGCAGCACCCGTTTTGCAGCGCTGCAGCGCGATATGTTCCGCCAGCTGGCCGATGCCGATAACTGCCTGATTGCCGTAACCGATGCGGGGCAGCTGCAGGAGGCGATGCAGCGCCAGGGAGGCACGGGCATGGTGGCCGCCATCGAGAACGCTGCCGGCTTTTGCGAGGAGGCTGAGCCCCTGGAGGAGGGCTTTAAGCGCCTGGAGAAGATAATAGAAGTTTGCGGGCGTGTCCTCTACATCAGCTTTACCCACCACACCGCCAACCGCTTTGGCGGCGGCAACTCCTCGGACCCCAGCCACGGCATCACTACCGATGGCCGCATGCTGCTCGACTACCTACACGGCCGACGCATCGCTGTAGACCTCTCCCACACCAGCGACGCCCTGGCTTTCGACATCCTGAACCACATCGATACCGAGCGGCTGGACATTCCTGTCATCGCCAGCCACTCCAACTTCAGGCCGGTGTGGCACCACGAGCGCAACCTGCCCGACGAGCTCACGCAGGAGATCATCCGCCGCAAAGGCCTGATCGGGATGAATTTTCTGCGCAAGTTCCTGAACACGGAGGCCTCTGACGCCCTGCTGCAGCACATAACCTATGGCTTTGACCACGGTGCGGAGGATGCCCTCTGCTTCGGAGCTGATTACTTTTACTTTGCCGATGAGCCGGACCGCAGCCGCTATCCGTTTTATTACAAGGAATACGAGCAGGCGGGCAGCAGTTATGCCTACATCCTGCAGCGCCTGGAAGAGCAGTATTCTAAGGAGCAGCTGCAGAAGCTGGCGCACGGCAATGCCCGCCGCTTTATAGAGCGCATCTGGAGCTGAGCCCCTGTGGGTTTCCTGAGAATATGGCTATCCCTGCCCCTGTACCCATTGTTGGAGCTAAGGCAAAATCCGCTGGTTTTATACTTATAAATTACTATATTTAGAGAAAGAGGCAGTCAGGTAAAACTGGCTTTTTGCAAGTTTGCCTTACGAAAACAGCTCTTTCACTAAAAAACTTATACGTATGAAATTTATCGGATTATTTCTGCTGCTCGCGGGGCTGGTTTCGCTTGCGCTCGGACTTACAGGTGCTAACTTAGTAGTAATCAACTGGTTAAACCAGTTTGGCGAAACAGCAAGCTGGGCAATTCGCATTGGGGTTACGCTGTTGGGCGGAATTATTTACTACCTACGCCGCCACGACGACTAACCACAGGCTCAAATTTGTATATAGATTATTTGCCATGTGGGCTTAAACTCCGTATACGCAGTAATAGTACCTATACTGCGCCGCAACCAGAACCTAAAGCCTTAACACCATGGATGCTCAGGATTATTCGCCACGCTACGTTCAGATAAACGAACTATACATCGACACGGTGGTGATAGACGACACCGAGTTTATCACGCTTTGGTGCTTTACGGTGCTCGACGATGAGTATAAATTCGTGTACCTTGGTTGCGATTTCTGCCAGTTTAACCAGATACTGATCGCCGCCGGCGAGAAAGGCAAAGAGATAGCCCTGCACATGGCAGAGCTCCTGGACCAACCCTACGACTCGCCTACGCTTATCCCGGTAAAGGAGAAGTTCGGGGAGTACCTGGAACTCACCGGCCACGACATCATCGTGTATGAGCCACTGGCAGTGGAGGATGACCTGGAGGCACTGGAGGAGAACGAGGAAGAGGACCTGCCCCTGGAACAGCTGTTTGGCGGAAAGTCGAACAAAACACGCCAGAAATACCTCATCTACCAACTCGACAGGCTATACCCCTCTAAAGTGTTTGAGCCTGAGAAGCAGGCCTCCGAAGACCTGTCCGAATGCTTTGAGGACGACTCGCTGGAGCTGGCCCAGCTCTATTATGATTACCTGAATGCAGTGGAAAACGGCTACTCCGAATGTGAGGCACGGCAGGTAGCAGGACTGGAGCGCGAGCTTTTCTTCCGGATGGCCCGTAAAGCCTCCGACCTCTGGAAATAAAAACCTATACTTATACTTATACTTATACTTACCTCCTCCATATCTCATGCTTATACTTGTCAGTATTAGCACAAGGACAGTGTTAGCCTGAAGTATAAACGGCATTATCCTTCTGGAAGAAACTTAGTACCCTCCCCAATGGTGAAGCTCTTACGGCTTACCCCCCTCCCTAGAGGACAAAATAGCCATACCTAGTGCTGCCTTCTCATTTAGAAAGTATAGCTCTTCCGTACTACCGTCAGATTGCTGTCGCGGCCCTGGTCGGGAATAGCGTGGGCGGGGCGGGGCGTTTTTACCAACTGCTGCGGCAGGCCAATGCTCTGGTCGAGGAGGTGCAGCGTAAGCGGCGTGCCAGGATGCAGGCGAAGCTCCAGCGTCACCTCTTTGCTTTCGGGCAGGCCATGAAAACGGGTAAAGTATACTTCTCCGCCATCGGTTTTTACAGGCTTTAGTTGCAGGTCCTCGCCCGCCAGCTTTATACTATCAATCGCTCCGGGGTCCTCAGCTTGCAGCGCCAGCTCCAGGTGGGCGCCACCGAGCGGCGAGGCTAGCTTCAGGCGAAGGATGCGCGTCCCGCCAGCCACCGAATCCTGCAGCACCTGGGCTGTCGGGGCAGGCAGGTCCAGTGGTTCAGCCTTATTCTTCAGGTACTGGATAGAGGCATGCGGGTACATCTCCGTAAGTGGCGCGGTGGTGGCGTCGGGAAAGAACTGCTGGTTCCAATCATCGGTGGTATGGAAGCGGGAGGCCCACCAGGCGTTGCCGGAATCCGCGTTCAGGTAGTAACTCACATGGCTGTGCAGCGGCTTTTCGGCGGAAGGCTTCTCCCCTGCAATGGCCATCAATGTCAGCAACCCGCCTATTAGCAGAAAGAGCAGCGACAGCAGCGGCATACCTTTCCAGCCAAGGGCGCGCGCCACGAAGACCAGCAGCGGTAGCAGCAGTCCGGCTAGTAGCAGCACCAGCAGCACGGTGCCATAGGGCAGTTGCAGCGAAAAGGCCATGAACACCACCTGCGCCATGGGCAGCAGCATAAACACAGCCGGCACACTTGTCAGCAGTAAGATTAAAGTATACTTCGGCTCTAATTCGGAGTCTCCTCCCCAGCCCATCAGCAGCAGCGCCAACGCCCCGCCCAGGCTGAACAGCAACGGGAACAGGAGCAGGTAAGACCCGTTCGGCATAAGCAGGTACAGGGCCAGCAAAAGGATGAACTGCAGTATAAATACGCCCAGCAGCAGCGAAACCACCCGCATCCAGCGCAGCGCGAGCCGGCTCAGGAGCAGAAAAAGCCCCAGCGCCAGAAACAGGTACGCCGCAAAAAAGACATCGGAACTATACAAGCCATTATGCCGGTGCGAAAGCGGCAGCTGCGCCCACACCAGCTCGTTTATCGGGTAAAAAAGGAAGGTGATGGCGACCACCAGCAGCAGGTACAACAAAAAGCCCATGATAATTCCGCGCACCTTTGCCACCCCCTGCTGCAGCGCCACGCGCACCGTTACAAACAGCAGCAGCGTAGACAAGGCTACCCAGAGCAGGTTCAGGTTGGGCTTGTAGTTGATCACCCATGAGCCGATGGCGTTGAAAAACACCCTGTCGGGGGCTTTGGTTTGCGCTAAAGAAGTATGGCCGAAGTGACGGGTAAGGGCCAGCAGGTTACTGCCGTGGTGCTGCAGGCTGCGCAGGCTCAGGTTTTCGGGCGCATCGGTGGCCTTGTGGTAGTGCACAAAGCCATCTATAAACGCAGCATTCAGGCCACTGTAGCCGTCCTCCCGGAACACGGTGAAATCGGTGTCATTAGGCATGCGGCTGTAGATCTCGTAGCCCAGGGAGCTTACGAAGGGGTAGGGCGCGGCTTGGGTGTACTGTTTGGCCAGCCAGCCGTTTTGCGGGCTCATCTCAAAGGTCATACTTGGCCCCTCGTTGCCCCGGCCCTCCAGGTTGAGCACCAGCGCCACCTCCTCTGCCCAGGGGTGCCTGAGAAAAGCGCGGGCACCATACAGGCCATACTCTTCGCCGTCGGTGAGCAGCACGATTACGTCGTGCTGCAGTGGCCCTTCCTGCTGCAGGGCGCGGATGGTTTCGAGGATGGCAGCCACGCCAGCGCCATCGTCGCCGGCACCCCGGGCGTTGGGCTGCGAGTCGTAATGGGCCATCAGGAGGATGGCTTTGCCCGTTTCACCGGTGCCTTTTAAGCGCCCGATCAGGTTGTATACATACCCCAATGTGGCTGCCCCGCCCTCTCCGTTCACAGCAACGGCCTCCTGCACCTGCGGCTCCAGCCCCAGTCGCTCCAGTTGCCGCAGCAGGTAGTTCCTCACCCTGGCGTGCTCCTTTGTACCCATGGCATGCGGTTGCTGCGCTATTTGCCGCACATGCACCATGGCCCGCTCCGCGGAGAACTCGGTGGCAGGAGCATCGGCAGGCACAGGCGCTGGTGGGGTCAGCAGCCAGAGGCTCAGCAGGGACAGCCCTACCAGCGTGAACAGCAGCAAAACAGCAACAGCAGTGTGGCGCATGGTAAAATTTGTATAGTATGTAGCTAATATACTTAAAATCTGCAGATAAGCTGCTTGAGGTGTAAGGTTTTGCCTCCTCCGGGCCTATGGTTTCGATTACTATTCTTGCTTAGTTGTTCTGCGCTACACTTTGCAGAGTAAATATCCATTGCTGGCGCGGACTTGCAGCCCGTGCCTTTTTTCCTCGGCCCTGTGTATACTTGCCAGTTTATACTTTAGCCATACTTTAATATTTGCTTTGGCTATACTTGCTAGCTGCGGCTTCATCCACGGCTGTTTACCCTGCTCTTTTCATAGCACGCTTTGGTGCTCTCCAGCCCGAGAGGGCTCGTCTTCCCGCATCGCGCTGTGTTCCCTCCTGCCCTCGTGTCTCGGGCTGCTCAACAAGTTGAGCACCGGATCTCACAAGGCGCTCTTTTTCGAGGGCCCCTACCCCCACGGAAAGACTGGGATCAGATTCGATAGCCGCCGCTGACGAAGCTTGAACAGAGCTCCCCTCCTTGGCTAAGGAGGGGCAGGGGTGGTTGGACCCGGTGCTACAGAATTACCAGTTGCTCTTCGGGATTTATCATCCCGAAGCACCTAATAAGAGGATTTGCAATCCGGCTTTTAGTTTTTAGCCGCAGCTCTACAGCTGGCAAAGTGTTAAACCGGATTACAAATCCTGATAAAACCATACTTCCGGATTGCAAATCCGAAAGAGCGGACGCCTAGGGAGAGGTTTATACTTGTAGGGACAGGTCGTGACCTGTCCGCGCGAGGACACCAGCTCCAGCTATAAACTTATACTTTAGCCAAAGCAACTACCGGAGTCCCCCGCCTGTCCTACAATGAATGCCCCCAGCCCTGACTATGACACAAAGTATAAAGCAGCACCGGCACCGCCTGTTACAGGGGTGCCGGTGCTGCTTTATACTTCCTAGACGTAAATTATTTCACAACTCCCTGCTCCTCGGTATCTACTATCTCGCTCTGGCGCAGGTGTACCGGTGTGGTTTTCTTGCGCAGGCGCATGTTCAGCATTTCTACTAACAGCGAGAAGAACATGGCAAAGTAGATGTAGCCTTTCGGGATGTGCTGGTGCAGCGCCTCCACCACCAGCATAAAGCCGATCAGGAGCAGGAAGGCCAGGGCCAGCATCTTCACCGTAGGGTGCTTGTTTACGAAGTCGCTCACGTACTTGGCAAAAATCAGCATAATGATCATGGCTAGGATCACGGCGATGATCATGATGATCACCTCCTGCGCCAGGCCTACGGCCGTAAGTATGGAGTCGAAGGAGAACACGATGTCGATGAGGATGATCTGGATGAGCACCTGGCCCAGCGTAGCGTATGCCTTGCCTTCGGCATGGGTTTCCTCCTCGCCCTCCAGCTTGTTGTGGATCTCGGTAACAGACTTGGCCAACAGGAACAAACCACCGGCAAAAAGGATGATGTCGCGCCACGAGACGGCGAAATCCTCCTCAGTAAACGGCAGATTGATTGAGAAGATCGGGTCGGAGGCGCTCACGATCCAGGAGATGAACAAGAGCAGGATCACGCGGAACACCAACGCCAGCGTAAGGCCGATGTTGCGCCCCTTAGCCTGCTGCTCCTTCGGCAGACGGCTCACAATAATGGAGATAAAAACAATATTGTCGATGCCCAGCACCACCTCCATAAAGGTCAGGGTGAGCAGGCTTATCCAGGTATCCGGATTGGCGAAGATTTCCATAGTCTACTTAATTGTCGATTGCTGATTGTTAATTGCTTTAGCTATACTTATATAGGCTGCTTGCTGTTTATCAAAAGGCAAAAAACACCCGCGGCACGCTGTCTTGGCAATTAATGAACGTAGCAACTTACTAAGGTGAATTCCCCAACAATCAGCAACCAACAATTCAGTTTTTAGCTCTTCATGTTCACGTACTGCAGCGGCATGCCTATCTCCTCGGCGTTAGTGCGCAGCAGGGCAATCACCCCTTGCAGGTCATCTATCTTCTTGGCGGTAACGCGTATGGTTTCGTCCATTATGGCGGCCGACACCTTCAGCTTGCTGTCCTTGATGATCTTCATGATCTTTTTAGAAGTCTCCTTATCAATACCGGCCTTCACCTTAATATCCTTCTTCAGCATGGCGCCAGACTGGTAGGCCTCCTTCGTAAAGTCGAGGGCGGTGGCGTCGAGGCCCTGTTTCACCATTTTACCGATGAGCACGTCCTCGGTGTGCTGCACCCGCATTTCGTTTTCCATGGCGATGTTCACCACGTTGTTTTTCTTGTCGAACTCGATGCTGCCTTTGGTGTCGCGGAAGTCGTAGCGGTTCAGGATCTCCTTGCGGGCCACGTTCACGGCGTTGTCCATGGTCTGCGGGTCTACCTTGCTTACAATGTCGAAAGATGCCATAGTTTTATACTTATGCTTTTAAGAATTGATTTACCTGAATTTTGCGTACAAAGTTATTGCTTAATTGCTAATTGTTAGTTGCTAATTGCAGCGTCAGGCAATGCGTAACCTGCGGCACGTTAAATGGCGGCACGGGTTAATTGCCGGAACTGCCACGTATAGCAGAATCAGATTTTAAAGTATAAGCAAGAGAGGGGGCAGAGGTGTCATTGGGGCGTGCCGGCACAGCCGTCGGGCTCTCGCGGCTCGCTCTCAGAAAGCTTTCGGAGGAGCTCAGACAACCGCTCCATCCCTCACGCAAAACAAAGTATAAACCAACCCTATAACCAGTAAGCCATTACACAATGAGAATCCTAGAGCCCGCCACGCCCGGACAATTTGAGCAGTATTACCGCCTGCGCTACCAGACGCTGCGCCAACCTTGGGGACAGCCCGAGGGCAGCGAGCGCGCCGACGACGATGCCACCGCCATTCATGCCATGCTGGTAAGCGATGCCGGGGAGGCCCTGGGCGTGTGCCGCCTGCACCTGAGCGCGCCGCAGGAGGGGCAGCTGCGTTTTATGGGCATCCGCAGCGACCAGCAGGGCAAGCGCCTCGGCGACCTGCTGCTGCAGTACATGGAGGCCCGCGCCCGCGCCCTGGGAGCAGAGCGCATCACGCTGCAGGCCCGCGAAAATGCCGTGAACTTTTACCGCCGCAACGGGTATGAAACAGTAGAGAAGACACACCTGCTGTTCGGAACCATACAGCACTACCTGATGGCCAAACGGCTTTAACCAGAAACTATGAAAAAGGAGACCAAGCTATTGCTTACCGCCGGAGCCGTGCTGGCCGGTGCGGCCATACTTACCAGCCGCAGCCGCAACCATGCTCCGCTTAAAACCGTGGCCCACGTGGATCTGAACCGCTACATGGGCCGTTGGTATGAAATTGCGCGCCTGCCGCAGCGATACGAAAAATCCTGCCACTGTGTGTACGCTGAGTACAGCCTGAACCCCGGCGGGGGGTATGTGGAGGTGCAGAACGCCTGCCGCAAAGGCGGGCCGAATGGAAAATTGGAAGTGGCCGAGGGCAAGGGATTTCCGGTGGAGGGCAGCAATAACAGCAAGCTGCGCGTGCAGTTCTTCTGGCCTTTCCGGGGCGATTACTGGGTGCTGGAGCTGGACCCCGACTATGCCTATGCCCTGGTAGGCGCACCCGACCGCGAAAGCCTCTGGATCCTCTCCCGCACCCCCACCCTGGACCAGGACGTGCTGGAGCGGCTGGTGCAACTGGCCGAACTGAAGGGGTTTCCGGTGGAGAGGCTGCTGCTAACCGACCAGAGCTGCTTTACGCAAGGCTAGTTATACTTACTGATTTATACTTAGCGCAGCTGCCAGAGTAATTATACTTTGGCAGCTGTTTTTTTGTGCGCGGGCATCTACAAAGTATAACGCAAGTATAAAATATTTCAATGGTGCTACAGTATTATTGAAAATTTCTTATATTGTTTTGCCACTATACTACTTCATCATAACCGAGAAAAGCCCATGGCACTAACCTTCCGAGATATCTGGATGACGATCAACAAAGCACTGACCGCCATCAATTCACTGCTGCTTATACTTGTTATGGGAAGCAGTTTGTACGACGCAAAGAAGAAGAGACATGTAAAAATCCCGCTCATAGCCAACGTTATCCTGTTGCTGGTGCTGGGCATAGTAGCGGGCGCCTACATCTATGGGTTTTTTATAGCCTGATGAATGAACATGAGAATGGACTCTAAACGCGCGGCTTTCATCCCGCTTTTAATAACCTATGTTGTTGTGAAGCTCGTGCACACCTTCGTCGGGTTTGAGTATGATTTGCTCAGCGAAGGTTTATTCAACATGAAGTTTGTAATTGATATTGCCTCATGGGCAGTAGTGTATGCCGCCGTTTATTTTCTGCTACGGAAACTGCTGCCGCAAAAAGGCGAGGCTTTAACTAAATGAATGGCTTAGAAAGAGGCACATCGTGCTATTCCACATATAGTGCAGATAAGCCGAATAAACTTCCGTTTAGCTGCTAGTTGGCGGTAACTTTAACTATAAAGGAAAATGAAGCACCTTATATTCTTGCTGATAATCTTGCTATACTTCACGTCGTGCAGCAGTAAGACAGAAACACAGGAAATTAACGGTATGGAATACTCAGTTACTTCTATAGATAGTTCTGCCAACGTACTTGTTGAAACTGATAG
This sequence comes from Pontibacter kalidii, assembly GCF_026278245.1. NCBI lineage: Bacteria > Pseudomonadati > Bacteroidota > Cytophagia > Cytophagales > Hymenobacteraceae > Pontibacter > Pontibacter kalidii. The sequence goes on from NZ_CP111079.1 coordinate 3,845,150, forward strand.
TTTCTCTGGTGTGGTATTCAGCGAGCATGAGTCACCAAACCGTGATGTGTTTACATTTAGCATGCTATTAAGACCTAAGGAAAAAGACACTATTACTCCCTTTACACCTTCGCTTGATGATATTGTAATTGCCGAGAGAATCCTGAGAAGATGTGCAGAAGTTGATGAAATAGGTGCTGACAGTTTAGCTATCGGAGAAGTCAATGACCTTTCCACTTATAGAAGACAATATTTTGGGGGCATAAATGAAAAGGGGCAGAAACTGATTTGGATAAACTGTTTTTCCAAAGAGAGCGAATTTGACCACAAAGACTGGAAAAAAGAAATAGTAGAAGTACAAGACGGTGGTGATTGGTACTTTAACGTTGTAGCCAACATAAGTACAGAAGAATGTTATAGGTTTTTTAGAAATTCAATTGGTGGTTGAAAACAGCTTCCGCCAACACCGCACAGGCTCCATACTCAGCTGCGCCTCGCCCGCAGCCTGTACCAGCACCGTTGTGTTTAATTCATAAAATAAAAAATAAATAAAATATATGGCAAGATGTACAGCACCATCAAGAGGACATAGAACAGCCAGCGCAGCAGCTGACTGCCCTGCCTGCGGAGGACGTTCTCGCGGATATAGCTCATATCCATCCTATACTTCATCTTACTCTTCAAGTAGCAGTAGTTACGGAAGTAGAAGTTCCGGAGGGGGAAGTTCAAGGAGCAGTAAACCGAGATGGTCCAGACCTTCATCTGGTGTTTATTATACACCAACGGAAGTACGAACACTAACACCAATTCGTGAAAATATTGAGAGACGCTCAATTACACCTGACCTTCGGGATGTTTTTCTATGCCACGCTTGGGATGACCGAAAAGGTGCTGCAAAGGAACTTCACGATTTGCTCGAGGCAAATGGAGTATCTGTATGGTTTAGCGAAAAGGATGTTTTATTAGGCTCATCATTACTTCGCGAGATTGACAAAGGATTAGCCAAATCAAAAGTTGGGTTAGTTTTGGTAACGCCATCCTTTTTAGAAAGAGTAAGAAATGAAGGTATTGCAGATAAAGAACTTTCAGCACTTCTAGCACGCGATTTACTCGTTCCGATTGTACACAATACCACATTTGACAGACTTCGTGAAGTAAGTCCATTATTAGGTTCAAGAAGTGGCCTTGACACTAATGAAGAATCATTGCTAAAAATTGCATTAAAATTAGCAGAATTAGTGGAGGTTGAAGAAGAAGCTGTATAACAAAAATAAAAGAACGAAACACAACACTGTATAAACGCCAGCATCGGCCGACGGCCTCCGCCGCCGTTTATACTAACCGTTAGCCAGAAAGTGTAACAAATCAAAAAATTAGAAGCTTACTCGGAATTCTCATACTTCTAAATCGGATGAATAAGACGACCTTAGTAAACGTAGATCAAGTTACAGAAGGCACTGTACAAGATTTACAGCACATGAAAAGCGCCCAGCAGGATATGCGTGCTGCCTACCTGCATGGTTACCCTGGGGTGGTGGTATCAGGAACGGTTTGGCTTGTTTCAGCACTTGTAGCCATATATGTATCGCCTGAAAAAGCGGTTTGGACCTTACTTCCCGGAGGCGTTCTTATTCACCCTGTCAGCGTTCTGCTCAATAAAATTCTGGGAGCTAGAGGTACTCACGCACAAGGTAATCCCCTGGGCAGGCTTGCCATGGAAGGAACTGTATTCATGATCATGTGCATACCCCTGGCCTATGGACTGTCTTTTCAAAAAGTAGAATGGTTCTTCCAGGGCATGCTCCTTATCATCGGGGGCAGGTATCTGATGTTTGCGACGCTCTACAGTGCAAGGCTCTACTGGGCCTTAGGCATTGGATTAGGAATGGCAGCCTACCTGCTATTTACCATGGACTCACCTTCCCATACAACGCTTCTGGTGGGTGCAGCTATTGAGATCGTATTTGGCCTTGTCATGCTTGCCACACTTCGCAGGAGAAAATCGCCCTTATATAATTAATCGGACTAATAGCCAGCCGCCAACAACACATTTACAGTAGCTACGCCACCGCAAAGCCAAATACCTTGGTGGCAACTATACAAGCACAACGAAGCAGGTTTTATGAAAGCAGTTATTTATGAGCGATACGGAACTGCAGATGTCTTGGAATTACAGGACAACGAGAAACCCGTTCCTAAATGCAATGAGGTTTTGATTAAGGTGTATGCAACCTCCGTTACACCTGGTGATGGGCGAATGAGAAAAGCAGACCCATTTTTAGCCCGATTATTTAATGGCTTATTATGTTTGGATGACAATGAAATGCTCCAAGTTTGCCACTACGCCAATCCTTCAAGTATTAGCAGCCAAGTATAAACCGACAGAGTGCCAATAAACTAAAAAGATAAATTCAATACAGGATTTATGGATAAGAAGCAATTGTTTAAAGCCCGCCTTTACCTTACAGGCATAGCATCCATTGCTGTAGGGGCACTTCTGATCTGGGACCATTATCACGGAGGCGTGCCAAGTCATCATATTTCGGCAAATAAAGATTTGCCCGCCATTTCGAATTGGTGGGGTGCCCTGTTGCTCCCTTTGCTGACTTTGTTTCTCCTGTATCGCATCCAAAAGCGAGCCTTCGACAAGTATGAAGGTGCTGAAGCTCGCAGGCTTTTACCAGGCGTACTTTATGGTTTTGCAGGCGCTTTGCTGTTCGGAATCCTAATAGCCGCTTGCTTTACTTTTGGGTATCCTGATATTACGGACTACCTGATTTTAGCATTGCTCCCTCTTGCCATTTTCTTCCCAATCTATCGAGCCGAGTGCCTGCTTGGGTTCGTGGTTGGGATGACCTATACATTTGGTGCCGTGCTTCCAACTGGATTTGGGGCATTAGTATGTTTAGTGGGGCTCGTGTTGTATCTGTATATCCGCCCAGGAATTGTATATGCCTCGTCCAGGTTCGCTCTCCTGTTATCGTTGAGTAAACACAATCCCCGGCTATGAAAAAAGAACAGTATGGCGGGCCTGTTGTTGCTAAATAAGAAAAAAACCGAGCCGCTGGCACCATCTATCCATACCCACAGCATTCCTCCCGCTGCTGGATGAGATCGGAAAGTCCTTTAAGCTGATAAACGCGCAGTAACTTATACTTCCCCACATGATCCGACCCTACACCCCGGCAGACAAAGAGCAGCTTTTATACTTGCTGCGCCTCAATACCCCGACCTACTTCGCAGCGGAAGAAGAGAGCGACTTTGCAGCGTACCTGGAAGAGCACGTGGAGGATTACTTTGTAGTGGAAGAAAGCGGGAAGCTGGTCGGCGCAGGCGGCATCAACTACTTCCCCGATGAGCACCTGGCCCGCATCTCCTGGGATATGATTCACCCCAACTTTCAGGGCAAGGGCATTGGCACACAGCTCCTGCAGCACCGGCTCCAGGTTATCAGCAGCAAGCCCGGTATAAACATGGTCATCGTCCGGACGACACAGCTGGTATACAGGTTTTATGAGAAGGTGGGCTTTGCGCTGGAGCAGACAGAGAAAGATTTCTGGGCCAAAGGCCTCGACCTCTACCAGATGCGCATGCCGCTGGCCAAAGTATAAAGTAGAAAAACATCACCTTAAACCATAACTCACCCCCACATGAAAAAACTTATACTCTCCCTTGTTGCCGCTTCTATTATTACCGCCTGCGCCACCCAAAAGCAGGGCACCGGCAGCAACCAAGGCATCGGCGACACCCGCACCACGGCCGTGGAACACCTCGACGACAGAACCTATAAGCTAACGGCACACGCTGACGACAAGACCTATGGCTATGAGCAAAAGAACGCGATAAAGGTGGGCGGTGCGCGCGAGCAAAGCGGCCCCCTGAACGAGAGGCGCTTCCTGAACGCGCTACTGGGCCCTAACGGCGAGGCGGTAGGCTATTACCGCGAAGGAAGTTGCTGCGCCTTCGACACCCCAAACGGCCTGTTCGGCAACGCCGGCATGCTGGACCTGTACAAAGTATATTGGGAGGGCGGCACCGATACGCTAAGCCTGTACCTGAACATGTACGACAAGGGCGACCTGCTGATTCCGGTGGGGTTCACAGCCAGGGAGGAGTAAACCGGATTGCACCTTATAACTTTTTATACTATTTTAAGGTGTAATTCATAACCCAAAACCCACTGCTAATCATGACGAAGACAGTACTACCTTTGCTGGCACTCTGCCTCTTGTTGCTTTCCGGCTGCGCCGTTACCTCTACCTCCACGGCCAAAGTAAAGAAACCCCAGAAACAGTACGTTGGACTGATGACGCTGGTGGTGAGCGCCACAGCCGAGATAAGCCAGCTCGACTCCATTACCTATGAGCAGCACATCCGGGGCAAGTTCAATAACCTGGAGAACGAGAAATATCGCAGGCACCTGGAGAAGACGCTGGTCCGCAACCTGGATCACCCCAGCGCCCAAACCAGGCTGGTAAAGTCGTCGGAGGTGTTTGACCTGAACACCGACATCGGCTACAGTGAGTTCCTGCAAAAAGTACGCGCTACCGGCGTAGACGGCATCCTGTTCGTGAAGCAAGGCAACTACTGGTATAGCACGAATTACTCCACCGTCCACTTTGAGCACGTGAGCAGCACCACCGCCAGCTCGCAGCCCAGCACGTCGTACCACACCTATCTGATCGATGTAAACTCGATGCAGCCCGTGTGGTACGCCAACTCCTTGGTCGAGGGCATCTCCGCCGGTTACGATACACTGAACAACCACCTGGCCCGCTCCATTTTCCGGAAGCTGCGCAAGGACAAGTACATACTGGCCGGCTACTAGGCGCAGTGGCAAAGTATGAGTCCCGCATAAAAAAACCGCCCCCGAAGTATAAGATCATACTTCGGGGGCGGCTCTGTTTTGGTTTAACTCTGCTACTGAGCCACCAACTCTACCTGCTCTTCTTGCTGAGCAGGCATGGCTTTCTGCTGCTGTTGCTGCTGCTCCAGCTCCTGCTGCAGCATTTTAGAGGTTTTGCGGCTGCCGTCGTGGCTCCAGCCAGGAGGGCCGAAAACATACATAAACTTCGCTTTCCACGACTTCACGCTGCGTACATCTTTCCAGATATCGTTAAACTCATGAAAGTTTAGCGTAAGAGGATCGTGCTTGGTAGGCGGGTGCAGCACTCCGAATTCTGTCTTCAGGTGCTTGTCCTTATCCATATAGGTGCCAAACATCCTGTCCCAGATAATGAGGATGCCGCCGTGGTTACGGTCGAGGTATTCTATGTTGCGAGCGTGGTGCACCTGGTGTACCCAAGGCGTGTTAAAGATCTGCCCGAACACCGGAATCCTGGGCACCAGCGTGGAGTGCAGGAAGAACTGATAAATCGAGTTGAACGACATGCACAGGGCGATCATCACCGGGTTAAAGCCAAGTATAGGAAGCCACAGCCAATAAACAGGCTTGTAGAGGAAGATGGTCCAGCCGTTGCGGAAGGCAGTGCCCAGGTTAAACTTATCGGAGGAGTGGTGCACCAGGTGCGCCGCCCAGAACAGCCTGATGGTATGGCAGAAGCGGTGGTGCCAGTAAAAGTTAAAGTCGTCGCCGATGAGGCAGAGCACCCACACCCACCAGGCCCAGCCCAGGTTATCGTAGCCCAGGTACTCGACGCGTAGCGGCTCAAAAAGCTGGTAGAACAGGAAGAACAGCCCGATCTGATACGCTTTGGTGAGCGTGTTCAGCGCGGCGGCCCCCAGCCCTACCCAGGTGCTGGCAAGCGAGTCCTTCAGGCTGTAGAGCTCCTTGTCCTCGCGGTAGCTGATATAGGCCTCGGCCACGATCAACAGGAAAAACAAGGGCACAAAATACGTAAAAGGGTTGGGCATCTGATCGAACAGGATTTCCATAAACTAAAGACGGGTCAAGTAAAAAATGGCGCACCCCGGAAAAAGCGGGCGCTGCGGATTTTTCTAAATTACGTAAATTTAAGCCTAAGTCCTATCTGGGCGGATTAGGTAAACCCTATATACGCGAAAGTAGGAGCCGAAGGTACAGTGAGTTATGATGCCTTTTTGGGCGTCAATTTAATTCATAAAATTTATCTCCTTAACCTTAGCCATGGCCTTGTTCGGATTTGGTAAAAAGAAAGCTCAGTCAGCAAAAAGATTTATAGAGCCGCTCAATACGGCAGTTTTCACCCCCTCCTTTGTTCTGGAAGAAAAGAAGCCGATCACGCACGTATCGCATGATGCTGATGACGGCGCCTGGCAGTTCTTTAGCAATGATGAGTTGGAGGATTTTGAGCGCGTTGCCAGGGTTGTAGGACTTGGTGAAATCATAAAGCTGGACGCCTCTATACTAGCGTTAGCCGATCTGCCCGTAGGATACTACGCCCTCAGAAAGCACGCTACCGACAAGTGGATCATTCAGAAACAGGAAGCGTAACTGCCATTAAAAGTGTAAACCCTCAGCCGTAGCAACCGAAGTATAAATTATGCCCCAAATGCTGAAAACCCGCATTGCCCCTACCCCCAGCGGCTACCTGCATCTGGGCAATGCGCTCTCGTTTGCTATTACGTGGGCGCTGGCGCGGCAGCAAAACGGCACGGTTATACTTCGCATTGATGACCTGGACAATGCCCGCTTCCGGCCCGAGTACCTGCAGGATATCTTCGAGACGCTGCACTTTATGGGGCTGGATTACGATGAAGGCCCTGCCGATGCCGAGGATTTTCTGAAAAACTACTCGCAGCACCTGCGCCTGCCGCGCTACCATGCCCTGCTGCAGCAACTGGTAGAACAGGGAGTTGTTTACGCCTGCCCCTGCTCCCGTAAGCAGCTGTCTGTGCACACGGGCAGCAACTGCCACCTGCACAGCTGCCGCCACGAACGGCTGCCCCTGCAGCAAAACGGTACTGCCTGGCGCCTCCGCATTCCCGAGGGCACCGAAATTACTTTTAACGACCAATTGCTGCAGACCTGCACGGTAAGGCTAGCCGAGGAGATCCCTGACTTTGTGGTGCTGCGCAAGGAGGGCATTCCGGCCTATCAGGTTGCCTCGCTGGCCGATGATTTGGAGATGGGCATAAACACCATTGTGCGGGGCGAGGATTTGCTCACCTCCACGGCGGCACAGCTTTACCTGGCCCGGCTGCTTGGTGCGGAGGCGTTTACAAGTATAAACTTTGTGCACCACCCGCTGGTGCTGGAGCCCGGGGGCGGCAAACTCTCCAAATCCCACGATTCGCTTTCTATTTCGGAGATGCGCAAAAGCGGGCTCAGCAGCAAAGCGTTCTGGCAAACCATGGCCCGCATGCTGGGTTGGCAGCAGGAAAGTATAACAGATGCGCAGCGTTTTCTGGATAGGTTCAGGTTGGAGGAGTTGCGGAAGATGAGCAGGCAGGAGCTGCAGGCAAAGTAGCGGCATTGCAACCACCCCTAACCCACTGCTTCACCCCTCCCCAGCCCTCCCCTAAAAACAGGGGAGGGAGTCCGGTTCATGTTGTATAGCCGCAGCTATCGAATCTGATCCCAGTCCTTGGGTGGAGCGCCTTGTAGATTTCCGGTTTCGCTTTAGCGAAATTGCGGAGACCGCAGGTCAAGCAAAGGAAATGTACACCGCGCGATGCCCTTATCGAGGGCCCCTACCCCCAGGACGAGCCCTCTCGGGCTTGAGAGCACCAAAGTCAGAGATGAAACGATAGGTTAGTAAGATTGAGGGTCAGCGGCAGCTAGTAAGTATAGCTTGGTTCAAACAGAAGGATGCTGTGGCTCTGGGAAAGTATAGCTGAAGCAAGTATAAAGTATGGCTCTGCGAGCCAGTCAAGTTGCAAACTTGACCTCATAGTAGGACACAAGTCTGAAGACTTGCGCCAGCAAAGTATGAAAGTATAGCAAAAGTATAAAAGTATAACTTACACGAAATAAGGACTTCCAGAACAAAAATCGCTAACCTTTACTTCCGCTCCGGCTGAATCAGCTGCCGCTGCGCATCATACAACCCGATAAGGATACTATTGCCTTTCTCATTTACCTTCAGCCCACCATACTCGGCCGCTTCAAACACCTTGGCCTGGCCCTCTTCGAAAAAGTATGACTCGGCACCCAGGTTGATGCTCCACTCGCCTTTGGTATACTTTAGCAGATGCTCCTGCGCGTGCAGCGGGGTTTCGTTTTCCTGGTAACGGACCAGATGCGCCACCTGCTGTTCATCGAGCGTTACCACGGCATAGCCACTGGCGGGCAGCTTTTCCAGCTCCTCTGCCTGGCTGATGGCGTAGCTCAAGCGCATGTAGTCGCCCTGCATGAGCGAGCGCGGGTCTACGGGGGCCAGCTCCAGCAGCACCAGCTCGCCGTGCTCCAGCACCTCCTCCTTCTCCGCTACCGAAAAGTTAAACATCACCAGCACCAGCACCAGGTTTGTAAGTATGATGAACGTCCGTTTAGTCAGCATGGCGTTTGAGGTAATTGTTGAGAAGTATAAACCCACCCAGGAACAGCAGCCCGCTCGCCACCAGCACCCCGGATTTGGCGAGCAATGTCATGTTCAGGTCGTAGTAGTAGAGGATGATGAAGTATACGAGGGCCAGCAAGCCCACCCAGAAGCCTGGTTTGTGGCCGATGTAAAAGCTGGCCAGAAGTATAAGCAGCGCCCCCGGCACCGAAGGGGTAAGTATAAAAGGCGCCAGCAGCAGCGTCGTGCTGGTATACATCACCAGTTTGGTCTTTAGGCTGGATATGGCCGCATCCTTTACTACATGGTACACGAGCAGCAGCAGGCAAGCAATCAGGAAGAGGCTGGAGACCCAAAAATGCTCAATGGGGGAAGCAAGAAACTTCTGATGCACAAACAACCCTAATGTAATCACCAGCGAGAAGATCACGCCCATCCTCACCGGACCGAGCACCAGGGCAAAGCGGCGGGAAGCAGCGATCAGCTTCGCTTCGTTCAAACTTAGGTAGGTAAGAGTGAAGGCAAGCAGGGCAATAAACCCGTGCGAGAGCGAAAAAACTTCACTGATAAAGATCAGGCTCAACAGACTCCCATTGAGCACCAGCACCGCGACAAATACCCCGATCGCGCTCACGGAAATCCCGATGGCTACCGCCGCCGCGCAAGCCAGCACCAACGCCACAGCTGTATCACTATCAACCACCTCTTCTGCAAACTGCCCGGTTCCGATAGCCAGCAGCACATAGCCCATGATGTAGAGCGAAACGCTGACTGAATCTGCTGCGGCTTCTTTGTTCGTTCGGATCAGCCATTCCGCTCCAACCAACCCGCAGAGGCCAAAGAACAGCATCCCCAAACTGGAGTTATACAAGCCCGCCGCCAGCAAAAACCCAATGAAGGTGCCCATGCCCAGCAAACCGCCCAGGATAGTGAGGACCTTGATCGGCACACGCTTTAGCAGCGATGCCGTGGCAGTGTTTTCCGCCGCTATGCTGTCCTGGTCGTAGGTGAAGCCGGGCTGCTCCTGCGCAATCTCCTGTAGCAGCGCATCGAGCTGTATGTTATCATTATTGGCCATGCCACTGTCGGTAAAGGTTGCCCAGGTATTGCACCAGCAAGGTGATGCTGCCAATCACGAACACCGTGGCCAGCATGAGCATCAGCTCGGGTAGGTTCTCCCCCACCCGGAGGATGAGCGCCGTCAAAAAGGCAATGGCGCTGAACGGAACAGCCGTGAGGTAAAACAGCTCGCGCACCCGCAGGCCGTACCAGGTGGCCGTGCCATACATGCCAAAGCCCAACAAAAGCGCCAACCCATAGTCTTCCCTAAAATTGTTGAACAGGAGCGAGATCATACTTACCGTAATAAAGGCAATCGCCGCCAGCCCCACTATTCTGGGGAACCACCTGTGCTGCACGTTTACCTTTCCTTTTGCCGCCAGTACCTCCCACACCACCACGGCCCCGGCATTAAGTATAAACAGCGCATCCAGCACCAGCGCGAAGCCCCAGTGGGTGGCTACCTGCTGGGTATAAAGTATAAACGTAGTGTTGAGCAGCGCCAGAAACACAAACCACAGCGGCTGAAAGTTGGCCACCAGCACCCACAGCACCACGCAATAGGTCCAGCCCCAGAAGAAGTCGAAGGCATTGGCACCGGTCTGGTAGATCTGCCCATACACGGCAAACAGCACACCCACCAGCACGGCACTGGCTGTGAGCAGCACATTCCGGAGGGTTTTACTGAAGCTGGGCACAAGCGCGGCGATGGTGATAGCCAGCACCAGGAACTCCAGCAGGCCCAGCTTCACGAACTTGTGCATGTCGGCCCAGTTGTAGGCGAAAAAGAAGATAACGCCCGCCAGTGTAAAACTGGCACCCGCGCCCAGCAAGAACAGCCGGATAAAGGTAGCCCAGTTGCGGGGTGTGGCGTAAAGCCCCTCGCTCCGAAGTTTGTTTTCGATACTGGCTGCGTGCCAGTTACTGTGCCGGGCAATGCTGTAAATCAGCTCCCGGGTGATGCTTTGTCTCATAGGCCTTGCGCTTAGCAAAGAGAAAAGTACAGAATCAGCAGCTTGGAAACAATATGGATTTGTACTTTGATTGGGGAGATTTTTTGGGTGTAAGTGTCTTTGGTCTGGATGGGGATTTATGGGAAGATTACCCCTCCCCAACCCTCCCCTAAAAACAGGGGAGGGAGCTAATACCGGGTCCAACCACCCCTACCCCTCCTTAGCCAAGGAGGGGAGCCTGGCATTACTGATGCTGAAGTATAAGTTTTATAGTTGCTGTTATTATCAGCAAAAGTATAACCCACCCCAACCCCTCCGAGGAAGAGCATTTCACCTCACCCCAGCCCTCTCCTAAAAACAGGAGAGGGAGTTATACTTGCTCCTTTCCCTGTCCTATCGAGCAGCGCGAGGGATCAATTGGGAATTCTAAAGAGATCTCTCCCAAAGGTCGAGATGACAAATAGCAGTGGCTATCGAACTGATACCCAGTCCTTGGGTTGAGCGCCTTGTAGATTTCCGGTTTCGCTTTAGCGAAATTGCGGAGACCGCAGGTCAAGCAAAGGAAATGTACACCGCGCGATGCCCGAGGACGAGCCCTCTCGGGCTGGAGAGCACCACAGCCAGAGATGAAACGATAGGTTAGTAAGACTGAGGATCAGCGGCAGCTAGTAAGGATAGCTTGGCTCCAGTGGAAGCAAGCGGCGGCTAAGAGAGGCACAAGCGGACGCTTGCGCCAGCAAAGTATAAAAGTATAGCAGCAAGTATAAAACGCCAAGTATAAAGTATGGTTTACTTGGATCTGGAGATCCGAAGCAGAGAGGTTCCGGGCACGGATTTCCGGAACAGCGGAATAGCTTAAGTATAAAGTATACTCAGCCTCCGGTAATAGGCAAAAGCAATTTTGAAAGTATAAACAAAAAGGGGCAGCTGCTACAATGCAACTGCCCCTTTTCTTAACGCATACGCTTAGCTTACTTGCTAGCCGTTATCCTAACCGGCACCTCCAGATTCTCCCAACTCAGCAGCAAGCCTTCGTCGGTTACCTCATACTTCAGGCGCTCGTTCATCTCGCCGGATTCGCGAGGCGTTACCTGTACCCGCAGCGCATCCTGGCTCTCGTCGTACTCCGTGCCCCACTGCTTGGCATTTTTGTTGAAGATCACCGTCCACTCCTCCTCAGAGGGTAAAGTATAGAAACTGTAGGTGCCCGCCGCCAGCTTCTCACCCTCTACCATCACATCCTGATCGAAGGTTACGGTAGTGGCCTCGTTGGCACCGGAGCGCCATACCTGTCCGTAAGGAACCAGATCGCCCCAAATGTTGCGGCCCCTTACCGATGGGCTGCTGTAGTTTACTGTAACCGTGGCGTCGCCTACTTTGCCGGTGGCTGTGGCTGCCGGACTGGCTTTGGGTTTGGCGTCCTGCGCATACACACTAAAAGAGAGCAGCACACCCATCAGCAGCATGCATATCTTTGTAAGGTTTGGTTTGTACATAGCATTATTGTTTTAGTTCAAAGAATGGATACGTAAAAACCTGCCGCAGGTATGAATTATCCTTCTGGTTATCAGCAGCAAGTATAAAGACCGGCTCTTCACGGCAAAATGGCGCAGCGGACCTTCCGTGCCATCAGATAGATAAATCTCACCGTATTCTTCCGTATAGGGAGGTTAAGGTCTGAAACGAGGCCCCGACAGCAATATACACGAACGCCCATGCCATCATCATACAACAGCCGGAACACCAGAGGCTCCGCCCGCAGGCTTCCGCGAAAAGCTAGCTACGGCAGCGCCCGCTACACCACAGAGGCAGATTATACTTACGGCACAGGCCGCAGCTCCCGGACCATCGGCAGAGCCCGCCGTAAAATCAGGACCCGGAGAAGGGCAACGCGCGGTTCGGCCGTGGAGGGAGCTAAAAGCAGGCTGAAAAACTTCCGGCAGGCCTCTATCCTGGCAGTGGCGATTACGGGCTTTATCATGTTGCTTTTCGCTCCTGGCGAGGCGGGGCTGGCGCAAGGCAGCGAGCAGGAAACCGTAGACACGGTAGCCATTATTGAGGAAGTAGCCGTGGAGGACCTGTTGGCCAACGACTCCGTGGCACAAGCCGCGGCAGCAGAAGACACCGCAGCAGTATTGTCTAGCAAGGAGTCGGCAAGCGAGGCGATAGGTGCGCTACAGGGCCTCTGGGATAGTTTTTTCTACAACCTGCCCAAAATGCTGATAGCCCTGGGCATGCTGCTGCTGGCCTGGGGCGCGGTACGGCTGCTGCGGCTGCTGCTCCATAAGGTGCTGGGCCGCTGGGAGCGCTCCAACGCCATTATTTCGCTGTTCTCTATTGCCGTGTGGCTGCTGGCCATAGGGATAGCCATTAGTGTGGTGGCCGGCGACATCAGGGCGCTTCTGGGCTCGCTTGGCCTGATCGGCCTGGCGCTGTCGTGGGCGCTGCAGACGCCGATCGAGAGCTTTACGGGCTGGCTGCTCAACTCCTTCCAGGGCTATTACCGGGTGGGCGACAGGGTGCGCGTGGGCGACGTGTTTGGGGATGTTTACCGGATCGACTTCCTGACCACCACCGTTTGGGAAATTGGTGCCCCCTACCAGCCAGGTTTTGTGCATGCCGAGCAGCCTACAGGGCGCCTGGTTACGTTCCCTAACAACGAGATTCTCACCGGCACCGTCATCAACCTTACCCGCGACTTCCCTTATGTATGGGATGAGCTGGCCATTAGCGTGGCAAACGAATCTGACCTGCCGCTCTCGATGGAGGTGATCGGGAAAGTGGCCGAGGAGTTATTGGGTAATTACATGGTAGAGCCGGCCCGTGGCTATACCGCCTTGCTGGAACGTTCCGGACTGGACTACGACATCGCCGAAAAGCCGCAGGTCTTTGTCTCCATGGAGGAATCCTGGACCAACATCATCGTCCGCTACCTGGTGGGTGCCCGCGAGCGCCGCAAATGGAAAAGCGAGCTGTCGCTGCGCCTGGCCAGGGAAACGGCCAAGCCCGAATACCGCAAAAAGATTATACCGGTATACCCGCGCCAGCAGCTGCAGTTCATTGACCCCAGCGGCATACCAGTTCAGACCAGCTTTCAGGGCAATGACAAAGCATAGAACTTCCCATATATCTATCAATCAAGCAGATAGTTCAGATTTGCTTCAGATTCGTGCCGTAAGTTTACACTTCAAAATATTATTTAACATTTAAAGTTAAGAGACATGAAGAAGATATTAGTTGGATTTGCCTTTGTTGGAGCTTCAGTTATAGCCGCCCAGGCACAGGATGTAGCCACGAAAGATGTACCACAAGCAGTAGCGGCTGTCTTAACACAGCAGTACGCCAATGCCACCGACCTGGAATGGGAGATGGATGGCGCTAATTACGAAGCGGATTTCGATGTGGACAGAATAGACCACAATGTGCTGATAGACCCATCGGGCAAGATTCTGATGACCAAGCGCGACGTGATGGAAAAAGACCTGCCCCAATCCGTGAAAGCCGCCATAGATCAAAGCTACAAAGGCATGCGCCTCGACGATGTGGAGCAACTGGAGAAAGACGGAACTACCTATTACCAGGTAGAGCTGGACCAGAAAGGCGAGGACAAAAAAGTTGTTTTCGCTGCGGATGGCAAAGAAGTGACGGATCCCGCTTACTGGGACTAACGCACACGTAAAAGTATAAGCATATGGAAAGCGCCTGGAGCCTATGGTTTCAGGCGCTTTTTATTTTAAGCGATCGTAAAGTATACTTAACCCTGTGCATCAGGTAACGAAAAATTTAGAACATGGTATTGTCATTGGCCGAGGTCTCCGGAATCACCTGCAACACATCCCAGTGCTCCACGATTTTGCCTTGTTCATCAAAGCGGAAAATATCGATGCCGGCATAGTCAGAGTCGCCAGGCCAGTGCTGCCAGCAGTGTAACACGACATAATTACCTTCTGCGAGCACGCGCCTGACCTCAGCCTTCTTTCCCGGGTACTCCCGCGCCATCCGCTCAAAGTATTCGACAAAGGCATCCTTGCCATCGCCTACATGCGGGTTGTGCTGGATGTATACCTCGCCTACATACCTGTTGATTGCCTCGCCCGGACGGCATTGGTTGAACATCAGATCGTAAAAAGCGATGGCATTCTGTTTATTTTGCTCCAATTGGCTCATAGCAGCTATACCTTTTGAGTGAGACTATACAGGTATTACGCCGCTGTATGCAACTGGTATGGGAAGAGCGGAGTTGACAAAAATGCGCTAAAATGCCCTTTGTCCTGAACACCTGGCTTGTGTGCGCCTGTGCTAAAGCGGAGGGCTATACCTTGTAGACGCACAGAAGACTACAGACACGTTAAGTTGGGAACCTGAGAGTATAACCGCTGCAGAGAGCTTCCTGAAACGTTTTAAGTTGGAGGACTTACCAAAGCGGTTACAGGTTTTATAAGCTCCGTGAGGCCAGCAGTTTATACTTTGCAACCTTCCGGAGGGCGGCCTGGTATGGAATCATACTTTAAGACGAACTACCGCTAAACCAATACAGATGAAATTATACTTTATAGCACCTGCCATACTTATACTCCTGGCCTCCTGCGGCTCCGACTCGGCCGACGGTAACTATAACCGCGCTGCCAGCGATGAGTTGATAGCGGAACAGGTAGACACCGGAACCAAAGCCACCATCGACAGCATCGCGCAGGTGGCCGAAGAGGGTACCATTCTGCACCCGCTCCCCGACACCTTGACCAGACTGCTGCAGCAAAAGCAGCCGCAGGCACAGGTTGCCACCCTCACCGACCAGGCTATGGCCAACAAAACGGCGCAGGTTGACAACCCGCTCTACCTGCGCGGCAACCTCAACGGCAACAGCACCCCGGACTATGCCGTGCAGGTGCTGCAGAACGACTCCATCCACATCCTGGCCTTCCTCGACTATACCCGGAAACCACAGGAGGTGAAAGTAGCCGCTTACCCTGCCCAACAGCTGAACGGCAGCCGCTACAGCACCTTTCAGCTAAGACTGGCCCCGCAGGACTCGCTGGTGCGCAACCCGCGCCGGCAGCAAATGACCAGCCTGAAGACAGATGGCATCTCGGTGATAGAAGACAACCGCACCACGTTATACATGCTGCAGAACGGCCGCTTCATCCCTTTCGATGCACAGCAGTAACGTATGAGGCTAAAAATTTTGGTAAATTGCAGGTCTTTGCGTTTTACCTTTGCCAACTCGTATGCCCCACTCCAATAAACCTGTTCCTTCACTTACCCCACAAATCACCTCCCCGGGCAACCGGAAACTGAGCAAGCTGCAGCAGGAGTTCAACCAGAAAACGGAGCAGATCGGGCAACTGAAGCAGGAATTAGCTGCCGGGCGTAAAAGTATAAACCTGGCCCAAAAGCGTATCGAAAAGGAGTTGCGGCCCATTATTGAGCAGCAGCTGGAGAGGCGCGTGGAGCTGGCATACTTACTGGATGCCGCGTATGCGCTATCCATCTTCAGCTTTCGGGAGAAAGAAAAACTGGCTGCGCTAATCGAGAATATCACCTTCGACCTGGTCTCCAGCTACGAGCGCCGCGACATGGTGGAGCTGCACGACAAGTATGCTGAGTTCACCTATGCCGAACGCACCACCTTTGCAGCGGAAGATGTAGAGGAGGTTATACCTGATGAGCTCGGGTTAGAGGATGAATTCGAAGATCTGGATGATTTTGAGCGCATTCAGGCGCAACTGGACCGGGAAACGGAGCAAAGGGAACGGGAAAAACAGAACCGCCAGAAAAGCCGCAAAACCAAAGCGCAGCTGGCCAAGGAAGCCCAGGCGAAAGCCGAACTCAGCAACATCAGCAAGGCCAGCCGCCGCGTGTACACCGAACTGGCCAAGCAGCTTCACCCCGACAAAGAGCGCGACGAAGCCAAACGCGCCTGGAAAGAGGAAGCGATGAAACGCGTCACCCAGGCCTACCACCACGACGACTTTTTTGAGCTGCTGCGCCTGCAGATGGAGTTTATGCAGGAACAAGGCCAGGCATTGGGCACACTTCCCGATGAGCAGCTGCAGTATTACGTGCAAATTCTGACTGACCAGGTAGAGGAGCTAAAAGCAGAGCTCCATGATTTCTTAACTGGCCCGAACGCTGGCTTTTACACCCGCTTTTGCGGCACTCCCAAACAAATGGACCAGAAGTTCAAATCAGCCAAAGAAGACCTGCACCGGGAGCTGGAGCAGCTAAAACAGAACCTCCGCACTTTGCAAAGTGATCCGCAGATGATCAGGGTGCTGTTGAAGTAGGGGAGTAATTTATACCGCCAGTTTGAGCGCAGCGGTATCTGGCGGTGATTTATGGTAGTCAGTTTGTAACTGGTGTTTCTTTCATTCTTATACTTTCGCCAGTTACAAACTGGCCTCATCGCAAGCCACAAGTTGCGTTCTCGCTAAACTTGCGGCATGGTTGGGCATGGTTGTCCCGCTCTTTCGGATTCGCGATCCGAAAGTTTTCTACTACAAGGATTTATAATCCGCCCCGAACAGCCGTACAAACCTGCATGGGACTGAAGAATAAAATACATGCAGGTTATTTATACTTCCTCACACTGACGGTAGTAGATTGGGTGGATGTATTTACCCGCCCAACATACCGGCATATTCTGATAGATTCTCTAAGATATTGCCAGCAGCACAAAGGGCTGGAGCTATACGCCTGGTGCCTGATGAGCAATCACCTTCATCTAATTGTCGGAGCACGAGACGGGTATAACCTTTCAGACATACTTCGTGACTTTAAAAAGTTCTCCAGCAAAGCTATCCTAAAGGCCATACAGGAAGAAAACGAAAGCCGCAAAGACTGGCTGCTCAACCGTTTTGCTTATACAGCGACCAATGATTTAAAAACCAAGAACTTCAAATTCTGGCTGGACGGCAACGAAGCCAAAGAACTACACACAAATGCGTTCATGGAGCAGAAGCTGGAGTACATCCATCAAAACCCTGTAGTAGCTGAAATTGTAGCCGAGCCAGAGCATTACCTGTATAGTTCAGCACTGAATTACGCTGGCCAACCCGGGCTTCTGGATGTTATATTGCTGGAGTAAAGGTCGGATTACAAATCCTCATAGTAGGTACTTCGGGATTACAAATCCCGAAGAGCGGCGGCAGTAGCGTGGATCTGTACTTCCCATTGCTTTTTTGATTTGCCAAGACACTTGCTTTTTCGGATTTGCAATTAGGAGTGTTCGGAAGAGTTATGGAATCGTAAAAGAAGGGATAATGCATAAAAGTTATGGCCGCTATTATATCCTCTACCAAAGTAAGCGTGGAATCCTTACTGCAGTATATTCCCGAGGAGAGCTTTTCTGCTCTTGCCCATCAGACGAGAGTTGATTACAAGGTGCATAAGTTGTATGGGCGCAGCATGTTTTACCTACTGCTCTACGGTCTGATAAGTGATGAGAGAATAGGGCAGCGGAGCCTGGCAGATTATTTCAACACAGCTAAGTTCCGGGCATTTGCCAAGCTCGATGCCTCTTCCCAGATCAGCCACAGCTCCCTCTCCGACAGGCTGGCCACCATGCCAGTGAGCTTTTTTGAGCAGGCCTATCAGCAGGTCTATCACCTCTTCTCGCGCCACTACGGGGAGCAGCAGGCAGCAGGCCACTCCATTACCCGGGTTGACTCGA
The DNA here is from genome assembly GCF_026278245.1 of Pontibacter kalidii. NCBI lineage: Bacteria > Pseudomonadati > Bacteroidota > Cytophagia > Cytophagales > Hymenobacteraceae > Pontibacter > Pontibacter kalidii. The sequence goes on from NZ_CP111079.1 coordinate 3,863,251, forward strand.
CCATGGTTTGCGAGCAGGCCAACAAATTGGAGGCCGGTATGCGTGTGGGGCGCAAGAAGGACGGCAAAAAACAGATCAAGTACACGCTGGCCCTGCAGGACCTGTTTCCCTCCTCCGTGGAGCTGTTTTCCAAACAATCCGAGTTGAGCGAGGACAAGACCATTGCCAGGCTTATCCTGGGCCAGGTAGCAGCCGAGGACAACGTGGTTGTCTTCGACAGGGGCGTGCAGCAGCGCAGGAGCTTTTGCCGGATAGATGCAAAGCAGCTTTGGTTTATCACCCGGCTCAAGAAGAATGCCCGCTGCCAAACCGGCACTTGTTTCTCGACGGCGGCTGGAGAGCGGGTAGGCAACGTGCGCATCCTCAGCGATGAGTTGTGTTGGCTCTACTCCCATGGCAAGCAGGTCGAGGTGCCTTTTCGCCTCATCAAAGCTGTGACCGACAAAGGCAAAGTGATTCCCTTGCTCACCAACCGCTTTGACGTATCGGCTAAGGCCATTGCCAGGCTCTACCGCAGGCGCTGGGACATAGAGGTCTTCTTCCGCTTTCTCAAGCAGGAGCTCAACCTCTCCCATCTGCTCACGGTCAGCCTCAACGGTATCAAAATCATCCTTTACATGACGCTGATACTGGCCATGATGCTGTTGGTCTACAGGAAAGTAAATGAGCTGGGATACAAAACCGCCAAAAGAAGATTTGCCATGGAGCTTGATGAACGTATCACGGCCTTGCTTATCGTCATAGCAGGAGGAAAACCAGAGATTGTCTTTGCCAATATGAAAACGTAAACAACTTCCGAACACTCCTAATTGCAAATCCGAAAGAGCGGAGGGGGGGGCAGCTGTAGAAGTCGGATTGCACGCCCGAAAGGGCGGGCACTACGCCTGAGAAAACGGAGCTGTCAAATCTTTGATACTTGTCTGCAGTTCATCCGCAAAGGGCTGCAGTTTAAGTAAAGCTACTTCTTTTTTACCGTCCTGTGATAGAAGTATTTTAGTGCCATCCTCCAGCCAGAGGTAACCATCAAACGAAGTAGAGACAGTCTGTGACCAAGAGCGCACCGTAGACTGGTGAATCGTTCTGTTCTTTTTCAGGAAGATGCATTTGATGCCCGGGAAAGGCTCTTGCTGCCCTATAGTATACCCCAACACATGCACCCCAACTCTGTATGTCCCGTTATAGGGATCAATTTCAAGGCACTTAAAGTATAAAAATGGAAAGATACCGGCTACGATCAGAATTAGGCCTCCTACAGGCTGAGTTATGGCCAAGGCTATGCCTCCAATCATAATAACTATAGCGCACACCTTTGTTCCGAAGCCCAAAGGCTCTGTTAATCTGTACCTGAGCAAGGGTGTTTCCATAGCACCGAAAGATATTATTTTTCTATCTTATCTCGCGGCGAAAAAAAAAGAAAATAACCTCCCCCTCCCCCGCAACCTTCTCCTCCTCCACAGTGTTTTCTAAAAACTGTATCTTTGTAAAGAAGAAGTAGCAGAACACGGCTTAACCGAAAAGCCCTGTGTTCTGCCTTTGCTGTTTTGTGATAGAACTGAATGAAAATATCTGATTTTTTAGAACTGTACCGCCTCGACAGCGTGGTGCAAACCATTGCCGAACGTTTAAAAGCCAAAGAGCCTTACCGCCTGCAGCTCAAAGGCATGGCAGGCAGCCTGGATGCCGTGATGGCGTCGGCAGTTTATACGTTGAATCCGCAGCATCAACTCTTCGTGCTACACGACCGGGAGGAGGCCGCTTATTTCTATACCGACCTCAAAAACCTATTGGGCGACCAGAAGGAGATCCTGCTTTTCCCGACCTCCTACAAGCGCCCCTACAGCTTTGACGATACCGAGAATGCTAACATCTTGATGCGCGCCGAGGTACTCAACCGCCTCAACAGCAAAACCGACAAAGGCGAGCTGATCGTGACCTACCCGGAGGCGCTCACGGAGAAGGTGATCAACAAGAAATCGCTGGTGGAGAATACGCTGGGTGCCAAGGTGGGCGCGAAGCTGGACGTAAACTTTCTGAGCGAGATGCTGGCCGAGTATGGCTTCGAGCGCACCGATTTTGTGTACGAGGCGGGCCAGTATGCTGTCCGCGGCGGTATTGTGGATGTGTTCTCGTATGCCAACGACCTGCCCTACCGCATTGAGCTCTTCGGCGACGAGATCGAAAGTATACGCACCTTCGACCCGGACACGCAGCTGTCGGTGGAGACGAAAAAGGCCATCTCGATCATCCCCAATGTGCAGACCAAACTGCTGCAGGAAACACGCGAGGCATTCCTGGATTTCCTTCCTAAAAATACGAACCTCTGGTTTAAGGATGTGCGCCAGACCCTGGACGTGATCGAGGAGTATTTTGACAAGGCCTCGCACAGTTTCGAGAAGATGATGGCCGGTAGCGGCGGCACGCAGATCGTCTCGGACCCCGAGCAGCTTTTCCAGACGCCAAAGCAGTTCAAGAAGCTGCTCGACAACTTTAACGTGGTGGAGATCGGAAAGCGTTTCCATTTCAAATCCGCAGAGGTGATACAGCTACAGGCCAAGCCGCAGCCCTCGTTTAACAAAGATTTTAAGCGGCTGGTAAAAGACCTGCACGAGCACCAGGGCGATGGTTTTGTGAACATCATCGCCACCGATTCTCCGCGCCAGATCAACCGCCTCACCCTGATCTTCGATGAGCTGGACCATGATGTGCGTTTCCAGCACCTGGGCCTTTCGCTGCGCGAGGGCTTCATCGACCAGATACTCAAGGTAACCTGCTACACTGATCACCAGCTGTTCGACAGGTTTTACCAGCACAAGGCCAAGGAAGGACATTCCAAGCAAAAGGCCATGACGCTGAAGGAGCTGCGCTCGCTGCAGCCCGGCGATTATATTACGCACGTGGATTACGGCATCGGCCGCTTTGCCGGGCTCGAGAAAGTGGAAGTGGGCGGCCGCCTGCAGGAAGCCATCCGGCTCGTGTACCGCGACGACGATCTGCTGTACGTCAGCATTCACTCGCTGCACAAAATCTCCAAGTATAGCGGCAAAGAGGGTGGTCCGCCAAGTATGAGCAAACTGGGCTCGCCAGAGTGGGAGAACAAGAAGAAGAAGGTAAAGAGCAAGGTTAAAGATATTGCAGCCGAGCTTATCAGCCTTTACGCCAAGCGCAAAGCCGCACCGGGTTATGCCTACTCCAAAGATGGCTTTTTACAGGCCGAGCTGGAGTCGTCGTTTATTTACGAGGACACCCCCGACCAGGCAAAATCTACGGAGGATGTGAAAGCTGACATGGAGCAACCGCACCCGATGGACCGCCTGGTGTGCGGCGATGTGGGCTTTGGTAAAACTGAGGTAGCCATACGTGCCGCTTTTAAAGCCGCCTGCGATGGCAAGCAGGTCGCCATTCTAGTGCCTACTACTATACTTGCCATGCAGCACTACCGCACGTTCCGCGACAGGTTGGAGCAGTTCCCGGTAACCGTAGACTACATCAACCGCTTTAAAACCATCAAGGATACCAAGGAAACTTTAAAGCGCGTGGCCGAAGGCAAAGTGGATATCCTGATCGGAACGCACCGCATCGTGAGCAAGGATGTGAAGTTTAAAGACCTGGGCCTGCTGGTAATAGACGAGGAGCAAAAGTTTGGTGTGAAGACGAAAGACAAGCTGAAGGAGATGCGTGTAAACGTGGATACCCTGACGCTTACGGCCACCCCGATTCCGCGCACGCTGCACTTCTCCCTGATGGGTGCCCGCGACCTGAGCGTGATTGCCACGCCGCCGCCCAACCGGCAGCCGGTAAAAACGGAGCTGCATGTGTTCGACGAGGTGCTGATTCGCGATGCTGTGGTAAACGAGATGAAGCGCGGCGGACAGGTCTTTTTTGTCCATAACCGCATCAAGGATATCGAGGAGATCGCTGATATGATCCTGCGCCAGGTACCGGATGCCAAGGTAACGTTCGCGCACGGCCAGATGGAGCCTGAGAAACTGGAAAAGCGCATGATGAAGTTCGTGAACGGCGAGTATGACGTGCTGGTATCGACCAACATTATCGAGTCGGGCCTGGACATCGAGAACGCCAACACCATCATCATCAACCGCGCCCACATGTTCGGTTTATCGGACCTGCACCAGATGCGGGGCCGGGTAGGCCGGTCCAACAAAAAAGCGTATTGCTACCTGCTTACGCCTCCTGTGGCTGGCTTGCCTTCCGATGCGCGCAAGCGTTTAAGTACGCTGGAAGAGTTCTCCGACCTGGGCGAAGGCTTTAAGATTGCTATGCGCGACATGGATATCCGCGGGGCCGGCAACCTGCTGGGGGGTGAGCAAAGCGGCTTTATCACCGACCTTGGGTTCGATATGTACCACCAGATACTCGACGATGCCGTGAAAGAGCTGAAAGAAACCGAATTCAGAGAGTTGTTCCTGGGCGATAACCTGGCCGAGTTTATAGAGCCGGTGCTGGAGTGCAACATCGAAACGGATATGGAAGTGCTGATTCCGGAGAGCTATGTAAGCAACATTTCGGAACGCCTGAACCTCTACAGCAAACTCGACAGCACCAAAGACCTGGATGAGCTGGAAAAACTGCGCGCAAGTATAGTGGACAGGTTCGGGCCCTTGCCGGCGCAGGTACAGCAGCTGGTGGAGATCGTGAAATTAAGGTGGCAGGCGCAGCAACTGGGCTTCGAGAAACTTACCATCAAGAAAGAGGTGATGAAAGGTTACCTGCCCAGCGAGAACAACGACAAGTACTTTCAGTCCGAAACGTTTGGCAATATACTCAAGTATGTGCAGCAGCACCCGCGCCGCTCGCGCCTGAAGGAAGCCAAAAGCAAACTGATCGTGATCGTGGAGGACATCCAAAGTATAGAGGATGCAAAGGAGGTGTTTGAGGGACTCGGAGTGAGAGAGATGGCATCGGCCAAAGTCTGACCTGCCTAATTACTGCTTTACGACTGCCTGCGTCTGCCGCTTTTTTATCAAAAGAGCGGCAGGCGCAGGCAGTTTTTTGCTGTTCTAAACCGTATACTATGTAAATTTAGTGATTAGGTACCAATTCTTAAAGCCAGTTGCTCCATGCAGGTAACCGCCAACAAACCCTCCCCAGATTTCGCCCTCGTCTTCAGGGCACTGCCTGGCTTATACTTGCTCCTGTCTCCTGAGCTGAAGGTGCTGGATGCCACTGATCTGTACGCCTGCACATCCAATTTCAAGATCGCAGATATCCTCGGGAAGCATATCTTGGATACCTTTCCTGAAAACCCTGCTAAGACAGATGAGCACAGCAAGCAGAACGTGATCGCTTCGCTCAATGCTGTGCTGGCAACCCAAAAGCCTCATACCATGCCCACGGTGCGCTATGATGTTCCGCTTGTGGATGGAGGCTTTGAGCGCAGGTACTGGAACACCACTCATTCACCCATCCTAAACTCAGCGGGCGACATTGTTTACATCCTGCAGGAAGCCAGCGATGTAACAGCTTCCGTGCTGCAGGAGCAGCTGATTGAGCAAAACAGAGAGCGGCTGTCGCTGCTCACCAGTACCCTCAATGCAGTAACCTGGGAGTATGACATCGAAAAAGGCAAAACGACTTGGGGTGGTAACCTGCAGCATGCCTTTGGTTATAAGCCCGAAGAGATGGGCTCGGGAAAGGAAGCCTGGTTAAGCCGGGTGCACCCGAAGGATATCGCAACAGTAAACAGGAGCTTCGAACAGGCAACCTCAGCCGGAAACAGGTTCTGGTCCTGCGAGTATGAATTCCGGAAAGCGGACGGGTCCTATGCCCGCGTACTGGACCAGGGTTACTTTATCTACGATATCACAAAAAAACCTATCCGTATCGTCGGTTCCATGATAGACCTGACCGAGAGCAGGCAATCGGAGGAAAACCTGAAAGAGACCAATGCGCGTTTCTGGCACCTGCTCGAGAAGCTGCCCTATATTTCTTTCATGGCAGACGCCAAGGGGCGGGCTATTTACTTTAACGACAACTGGTATGAGTATACAGGCATCCCCAAGGGACAGGTAGACGGCTGGATAAACGCCATCCACCCAGAAGACTCGGCCCTTGTGCTTACCTCCTGGAACGAGGCGACAAGGACGGGGCATGTATTTGAGCAGGAGTACCGCATCCGGAACCATATAGACGGGCAGTACCGCTGGTTTCTGGACAGGTGCGCCCCGATGTACGACGAGCAGGGCAACGTAAAGTTCTGGATTGGCACTATAACCGATATTGACGAGCTGCGCGAGACCATTACACAGATGCAGCTTAAGGAGCAGCAATTCGCCAATATCCTGAACCTGCTGCCTGCGCACCTTTGCCTGCTCATGGGGCCCGCCCATGTCTGCCGTTACGTAACCCCTGGTGTCTTTAAAATGTACGGCAACAGGCACTACGTTGGCAAACCCGCAAACGAGATCTGGCCCGAAACGCAACCTATCAATTTTACCGAAGTGTTCGACAAGGTGTACCAGCAGCAGGAGCCGGTCAGCTTTAAGGAGGTACTGGTTCCTGTTACCCCCAACTACGGCGAGCCACAGAAAGACGCCTACTTTAACATACAGTTCCAGCCCCTGCTCGACCCCAACCGGCACGTAGAGGGCGTGCTGATGTCTGCGGTAGAGGTAACAGAGTTGGTGGAGTGTGAGCAAAGGGCAACAAGGTCCGGCGCTCCTGATTGACGGGAACGCATCAAAAACCACTTCTAAGACAACTGCCGTTACATTGCGCTACCTTTGCCCCTGGCTTCCGGCTCGGAGGCGAAGAGGCCCCGGTAACAAAACGTGCTTCTAGAGCGGGAGCAATAGGGAAGTGGCGCTGTATCGGCACAAAGTTTAAACATATACCCACCTGCTGGCTGTTACTACTCGTAGTAGATGAAGTGTGCATATTTTGCCTTCGCAGGAATAAAAGCTATCTTAAACACCTTATACTTTACTAACCCTACTTGTGGCCTATCACGTAGCGGGTTTTAAATAAACTGCTTTTGTCTGGCGTTGTAGTTTTAGGGCCTTTGCGGGGCAGCACGAAGCAGAAATAATCTCGGATACATACGTTAATATATAATACCTACAACAAGTAGCCACTATGAAAGAGCTGAACACGATTCTTCTGATCGACGACGACGAAACCACCAACTACCTGAACCACCGCCTGCTTGCCCGCCTGGAGGCTGCCCCCGACATCAGGGTGGTGATGAACGGCGAAGAGGGCCTGGATTACCTGGAGCATGCCTTTGCCGGTGTAGAAGGCTACCCCCGCCCCGACCTCATTTTTGTGGACATCAAGATGTCGGTGATGGATGGCTTTGAGTTTTTGGAGGAGTACCAGAAGTTTACGCCGGAGCAGAAAGGCGACACCGTGTTGCTCATGCTCACCTCCTCCGCCAGCTTCTACGACCTGGAGAAACTGAAAGCTTTCCCGGACGTGCGCAAACACTACTCCAAGCCCCTGGCTGAAGCCGACGTGCGCGAGATTGTGCAGGAGTACTTCTAGCCCTTGTTTTACCGGCTACGGCAGCGGCTCCCTTACCTGTAAGGGGGCCGCTGTTTTTTTGGGCCGCCTGCCGCCCGCTAACTATAGCCCCTGCATTGCCGTAAATATAAGCCCAACCTTTTAGAGCTAATGCATTGTAAAACATCAATATAGGGATTTTAAAATGGAAAACGAACCAATGAACCGTGATAGCAGCGGGCGCAATAACCAGCAGATAGGCAAGGAACTGCACGACAGGGACCACCAGCACCAGGGACAGTCCGCACAGCGCTATGGCTACCGTGGTGGCCAAGGCAATACCCGTGAATGGGGTGAGGGCAACTACTTCCATACTGGCCCGAGCCCGCGGGGAGCTCAAGACAGCAACGAGCGCAGGTATGGCGAGAACTACCAGCACGACCGCAACTCCACGTATGCCCAGGGCCGCAACGCCCATCTCAGCGACCACTACGGCAGCCGCAGCGGCAGTGCCTACCGTGATGAGAACTCTTACCTGAACCATGGCAACCGCGGCGGCCAGCAGGGCATGCACCGCCCGCAAACACCGGGAGGCTCGCTACAGGGCAACTACAGCGACATGAACGATCGCCGCAACGCCCCCTGGAACGAGGGCCCGGGCACGCGCAGCCGTTATAAGGACGACGATTTCCGCTACGGCAGCGGATCGCATAACTGGTACACCGAAGGCCGCTATACTCCGGACAGCGAGGAAACAGCGCCATACCCACGCGACCACCGTGGTTTCATGGAGCGGGTAAAGGACACCTGGAATGACATCTGGCACTCTGATGACCCTGAGTACCGCCCGCGCCAGCACCACGTGAGCGGTGCAGACCGCCTGGACTCGCACAAGCGCTATGGCTCTGAGAATTATCGCAACCGCAACTTCGACAGAGGGTATGAGGGCGGTCCGCGCTGGGCCGATGAAACAGACTCAGGTAGAGACAATTACTACAAAGACACCGATAGAAACCAACGCTATCGCCGCTGAACCGTATAGGTCTACTAGATTAGGTAGATTTGGTAGTAGATTAGTTTTAGTTAGTAAAATAACAAAGCCAGCCCTCCAGCTGGCTTTGTTATTTTAGGCTTTTTGCTTATCTTAAAAAAGAACATCCTGGTTATCACGCCGTACACCTATACACCTCAGGCCTTTCAGGGATATTTTTTTACTATTAAAGAGACACAGCATGCAGCACGAAGAGCAAGACCCAAGACACCCGCACCACTGGGAGCACCACCAGCACCGTCGCCGCCCACACCACCCGGAGCATTTCAACGACTTCAGGAGCCGTTGGGGAGAGCCTATGCCGGCCACCCACCTGCAACAGCAAGGCCATTACCCCGAGGACACAGACCGTTTCGAGCGTGAGGGAAGGTACCACCGGGAGGAGAAGTGGTTGCCAGAGCAGCAGCGTTACCAGCCGCGCCACCCAGGCCAGCACCACCACCGGGGCGAGCAGCGCCCTCCCCATGAACCTGTCTGGCGCCAGCGCGACGTGCACTTCGACCCGAGCAACCAACGCGTGGAAGACCGCTGGTTCGAGGATCCGCTGATGCCACACCCGCACCGCCGCCCACCCCGTCATTACGACGGCTTCTGGGAGGACTATGAGGATTAACCTATTTCTTCTTCTCCTGAAGTATAAAAGATAAAAGCCGGTATTGCCGGCTTTCGCTTTTTTGGGCACTTGTACGCTGGAAGTATAAAATCTTACCCTTGAGGCGCTACTCTCCTGCCCTATACTTTGTAACTTTACGGGGATGGAGGAACTGGAGAGTTTACTGCAGCAGGTGCGGGCGTGCCGCATCTGCGAAGAACACCTGCCACTGGGTCCGAGGCCTGTGCTGGCAGCCAGCAGCTCCGCCAGGCTACTGGTAGTGGGGCAGGCGCCGGGCACCAAAGTACACGCCAGCGGCATCCCCTGGAACGACCAGAGCGGCAAGCGCCTGCGGCAGTGGCTGGGGCTGGGACCGGAGGCGTTCTACGACGCCGGCAAGGTGGCCATTATTCCCATGGGCTTCTGCTACCCCGGCAAAGGCAAGTCAGGCGACCTGCCGCCGCGCCCGGAGTGTGCCTTACATTGGCACCAGCGCCTGCTGGCGCAACTGCCCCATGTACAGCTCACGCTGCTCATCGGCAAGTATGCGCAGGACTATTTTCTGGGAGGCCAGGCTAAGCCTACCTTAACCGAAACAGTCGCTAACTGGCACGAGTACTTACCTCAATACATGCCCATGCCGCACCCTTCACCGCGCAATCAGTTCTGGCTGCGGCGCAACCCGTGGTTCGAGGCCGATGCCATACCGTATGTGCAGCAGCTGGTGCAAGCTATCATCTAGAAATATTCGTATATTTAGTTCCTGTAGCACTGTATACACACCTTGCCCCAAGCTTTATGATGAACTACCCCTCGAGCAAACTCCCTGACGTAGGCACCAGCATTTTTACGGTGATGTCGGCACTGGCTAACGAGCACAAGGCCATTAACCTGTCGCAGGGCTTCCCGGACTTTAACTGCCCGGAGCCACTGATAAACCTGGTGACCAGGTATATGCACGAGGGCTTTAACCAGTATGCGCCTATGGCCGGCATGCCGCAGCTGCGCCAGAAGATCAGCCTGAAAACAGAGAAAATGTATGGCTTCCGCCCTGACCCTGACACGGAGATCACCGTTACGTCCGGGGCCACGGAGGCGTTGAACGCAGCCATAGCGGCGGTGGTAAAGGCGGGTGATGAGGTGGTGGTGCTGGAGCCCTGCTACGACAGCTACGCCCCTGTTATTAGGCTGTGCGGCGGCTCGCCCATCTACGTGCCGCTGGCGCTGCCGGATTTCTCGGTGGACTGGGACCAGGTGAAAAAGCGCCTCTCCTCCCGCACCCGCATGATCATCATCAATACACCGCACAACCCTACCGGCGCCGTGATGACAAAACAGGATATGGGTAGGCTGGCCAACTTGCTGGACGGAACGGATATTCTGGTATTGAGCGATGAAGTATACGAACACATGGTGTTTGACGGGCAGCAGCATTACAGCGCCCTGCAGCACCCGCAGCTGCGCGCGCGAAGCTTTGTAGTCTCCTCGTTCGGGAAAACCTACCACACCACCGGCTGGAAGGTGGGTTATGCCATAGCGCCGCCGCAGCTAACAAGCGAGCTGCGCAAAATGCACCAGTTCATCACCTTCAGCACCGCCACGCCTTTTCAGCTGGCCATTGCTGATTTTATGGATGAGGAGAACCATTACCTGGAGTTGCCGGACTTCTACCAGGCAAAGCGCGACTTCTTTTTAGAGCAGCTGCGGCAGACGCGCTTCGAGGTCATCCCATCGGCAGGCACCTACTTTCAGCTGGCCAGGTATAGTGGCGTTTCCGATGCATATGACCTTGATTTCGCCAAACGGCTTACGACCGAAACCGGGGTGGCTGCCATACCCGTCTCAGCCTTTTACCACGACAAGACCGACAACAAGTACCTGCGTTTCTGTTTTGCCAAGAGCGAGGATACCCTGCGGGCAGCCGGAGAGAAGCTGGCTAAAGTATAGTTTTAAAGAAGAAGGATGATGGGCAGAAGAATCTTCGTGCTTGATTCTCCATCCTAATAACGAATAACGAGCAACCAATAACCATGAACTTACGCGTAACAATCGTACAGACGGAACTACACTGGCATGATGCCGAAGCCAACAGAAGGATGTTTTCGGAGAAGCTCGCCGCTGCAGCCCCGCAAACCGACCTGATCGTGCTGCCAGAGATGTTTACCACCGGCTTCAGCATGACCCCGGAAGGGATAGCGGAGGAGGCCGATACGACCACTCTGGACTGGATGCAGCAGGAGGCGCAGCGGCACCAGGCGGTGCTGACCGGCAGTGTAATGGTACAGCAAGCAGATCGGTTTCTGAACCGCCTCTACTGGGTGCGCCCCGACGGCAGCTATGCCACCTACGATAAGAAGCACCTGTTCCGGATGGCCAAAGAGCACCATACGTATACCCCTGGCAACGAGCGGCTGCTGGTGGAGCTGAAGGGATGGAATGTATGCCCGCTGGTGTGCTATGACCTGCGCTTCCCGGTATGGAGCCGCAACACAGACAATGCCTACGACCTGCTGCTGTATGTGGCTAACTGGCCCAAAGTTCGAAGCCAGCCCTGGCGCACGCTGCTGCAGGCCCGCGCCATCGAGAACCTGGCTTACGTAGTGGGCGTGAACCGCGTAGGCACCGACGGAAACAACCATCCCTACTCCGGTGACTCCGCCTTTATCCACCCCAAGGGCTACCACCTGCTGGATACTGCTGAGGCAGAAGGCATCCATACTTTAACGCTGAGTAAACAGGAGCTAGAGGATTTCAGAGAGGCTTTCCCGGCGCACCTGGATGCCGACAGGTTTAGCTTGCAAGTATAAACCCACCCCTAGCCCCTCCAAGGAGGGGAATTTAACCTCACCCTAACCCTCTCCTAAGAACAGGAGAGGGAGCTTGGCAGTACCTAGTCCAACCACCCCTTCCCCTCCTTGCCTAAGGAGGGGAGCCTGCTATTGCCACTGCTCAAGTATAAGTTTTATAGCAAGAGTGGTTGGAGGAACATCCCCCTACCCCCTTCAAAGGGGGACTTCGGTTCACATTGCATAGCAAGAAGCTATTGAACTGAAACCCAGTCCTTGGGTTGAGCGCCTTGTAGATTTCCGGTGCCGAAGGCATTGCGACGCAGGAGCAAAAGAAATGTACACAGCGCGATGCCCTTATCGAGGGGCCCTACCCCCAGGACGAGTCATCTCGGGCTTGAGAGCAACAAAGTATGAGGTGAAACGATTAGTATGTAAATCTGGAGGATGAACGGCAGCTAGCAAGTAAGCTTGTGTCCAGTTGCAAACAGCAGCGGCTAAGCGAAGGCACAAGCGGACGCTTGCGCCAGTGAAAGTATAGCAGCAAGTATAACCTAAAGTATAAAAGTATAGCCAAGTATGAAGTATGGCTCTCTGAGCCAGTCGGGTTGCAAACCCGACATCAAAGAAGGCACGGGTCGCAAACCCGCGCCAGCGATCGTACAAAGTATAAACCAGCAAGTATTGCCGATGTATATAGCATGGCCGAAGCAAACCAGTCAAATCACAGGCTCGGCACCATACAAGGATACAAGTCGGAAGACTTGCACCAGGAAAGAAAACGGAGAAATTTGGCTTCCCACCAGGCCCAACCAAAACCAATCATACTTCCAGAAACATCCTTACCTCCTCCACCACTTGCTCCTCCTTTACCATTTTAAACGCTAGATGCGGACGGGCGGCAAAAATGCGCTGGAGACGTGGGTGCTGGCCCTGTAGCAGCACCAGCCGCTGCCTGCCTTCCTCAAACAGTTCCTCCAGCAGCGGCATTAGACTACCGAAATCGGCTGTGTCCGCGCCTGCTTTTATACATATAACTGCCTGTTCGCTTTCCCGGAGCAGGCGCAGGGCATAGTGCTGCAGCAGTTCATCAGACTTTGCATCCAGATCAAGTACGGAAACGGAGGGCATGCTTTGCCGCACCTGCTCCACCACCGGCTTATGAAAGGATGTGTTTTCCGCAAGATCGAAGTATAGAAATGCCTGCATCAGCGCACCATCAGTTTTACAGAAGTATGGCCACCCCGCTCTGAAACGGCCCGGATGATGTAGATACCTGCCTGCAGCCCCTGCACGGATAAAGTGTGGGTGCGGCTATACTTGTGGTGCGGGCTGCGGTATACGCGCTTGCCTACCACATCGTACACTTCCAGCTGCACCGGCTCCGAGGCCTGCACTTTTACCGGCTCCGCCGCAGCCCTGTCGTGTGGGTTGGGGTAAACTGTTAGCGTGAGTTTCTCGCCTGCATCCGGGGTGGCTACGTTACCAGAGGTTTGCTGCAGCAAGTATAAGCCGCCGCCTTTGGAGCCCAGCACCAGGTATACTTTATCCTCGCCGCCCAAGGGTGCCGCCGCTACACTTAGCCCGCGCCCTAGCCTGGTTGCCTGCACCTGCTGCGTCAGCTCGTTCTCCAGCAGCTCGGCTTCGGCGGTGAGGGTGGCGTTCAGGTTTTGGGTGATGTTGCGGTAGATGCGCAACTCGCCACTATCATCTGCCGTCAGCAGATCCGGGACGTTGTCTCCGTCAATGTCATAGATGAAGGGGTGTAAGTAGCGCCTGTCAAAGTCATAGCCAATACCGCCGAAGCTGCTGTTCTCTAAGGTATAAACAGGGGCGGTAGCGGTGCCGGTGTTACGGTAAAACTCCAGGTTGCTGGCCGACTTGCCCAGCAGCAGGTCGAGGTCGCCGTCATTGTCCAGGTCGGTAAAGGCCGGGGTGTCGCCATCGGCAATTTTGAGGAGCTCCTGTTGCTGGGCAAAGTCATAGGCCGACGGCTGGCCGGTGGCGGCCAGGTTGCGGAGCCACACGATGCGGCTGCTCCCCATGCTGGTGCCCTTCAGGGTAAGTATAAGATCCGGATTCCCATCGCCGTCCACATCAGCAAAAAGAGGCTTTATACTATAATACGGCCGGTTGTGCAGCTTCAGAAAATCATCGGTTACCAGCTCAAAAGCAGGTTGGGTGGGGCTGCCGGTGTTGCGGTAAAAGCTGAGGGAGCCGCTGTAGGTGCTGTTGCGGTAGCTGGCATCATTGCCTACCAGCATATCCAGGTCGCCATCGCCGTCCAGGTCAGCAAAGGCCGGATAAGCTCCCTCGCTCAGGTCGATCATCTGGCTCTGCAGAAAACCATCCTGCACAAACGCAAATGCCGGCTTATCAGCGGCGCCTGTGTTGCGGTAGAGCCAGGTGGAGCGCTGAAAATCCATGTCCCGTATCTCCTCAAAGGCTTGGGTCGTAACCAGAAGGTCGGGCACGCCATCAAAGGTGACATCCTCGTAAAAAGCAGCCGGGAAGAGGTCAAAACTTACCGGGTTTGCGGCAGGAAAGTCTGGCAGAAATCCATCCATCAGCGCATTGTTCCGGTCGCCTTTGTTCTCCATCAGCACCAGGTTCTGGCAGGCCACGCCTCCCAGCACCAGCTCCATATCGCCATCCCCGTCCATATCGAGCAGCAGGTGAGTAGAGCCCTCGTGGCCCGAGTGCATGGGGGCCGCTATACTTTGCCCGTGGCTGCTCCCGCACTGCTCGCCAAACTTAAACTCGTTGCAGCCGTCGCACTCGGTAATGCCGCCCCACCAGCTGCTTTGCTGCTCATACACCAGCGACTCACAAGGCAGGCCCTGCTCTGCCTGCATGTTCAGGTACAGCTCCAGGTAGCTACCCTGCGAGAAATTGGAGAGGAGAATATCCAGGTCGCCGTCGCCGTCGATGTCGGTTAAGGCGGGGATGTCTGTGGCGTTCATCTGCATGTTCACGCGGCCGTTACGGTAGCGCAGCCCGTCCGTTACCTGCGTGAAGCGCAGCGGCTCACCGGGCTCCTGCCGGAACACACGTATCCCCAGCGGGGAGTTGGTGAACACATCCTTCAGCCCATCGCAGTTGTAATCGCGCAGCAGTACCCAGTAGGCCAACTCACTCGGAAAGACGCTCTCATACTCCGGCGCATAGGTATACTGCCACTGCCCCGCCTCCTGCACCGCCAGCCAGGTGTATACTTTGCCCGTGTGCCTGTCGAAGGCGAACAGGTCGTCCTGCCCGTCCTGGTTCAGGTCGATGGTAGAGAACTGCGGCGCGTTAAGGCCACCGCTCCAGGGTTCCGATAGCGTACCGGCAGGGGAGGTAACGGGTATACTTTGGCTCATCCGGAAGCGGAGCGGCTCCTGCTGCTGCGCCAAGGCTCCGGAGAGGGATAAAAGTATAAACAGAAGCGGTAGGTACACTTTCATAGTTTTGAGGTTGGCCGCCGGGTTGGGGCTGCAGGTTATGCTGATGAACGTAAGTCGGGCTGCTGTCGTTTTTGGCGAATTGGGTGTATATTGTGCCGCTATACTTTCAGCGCCCAAGCAACGTAAGTTAGGAGCATCAGACGCAAGCTAAATTTAAGCATTTCATGCAGAATACGATCGAGTTTCTATACCAAAAATACCTCGAGTGCCGCCACGTCAGCACCGACTCTCGCGCCGTTCAGGACCAAAGTATGTTTTTCGCCCTGAACGGGCCGAATTTCAAGGGGGCAAAATTTGCCGCTATGGCGCTGGAGAAGGGAGCCAAGTATGCCGTGGTGGATGACCCTAGTATGGCCTCGGAGCATGTATTTGTAGTGGAGGACACGCTGCAGGCGCTGCAGGACCTGGCGCGCCACCACCGCCGCCAGCTAAGTATACCGGTCATCGGTATTACGGGCTCCAACGGCAAAACCACCACCAAGGAGTTGATACACGCGGTACTGAGCCGGAAATTCAACACGCTTTATACGCAGGGCAACCTGAACAACCACATCGGCGTGCCGCTCACGCTGCTGCGCATCACCCCGGAGCACGAGATGGCGATTATTGAGATGGGAGCCAACCATATCGGCGAAATCGCCCTACTCTCCAGTATCGCTCTGCCCACACACGGCATGATCACCAACATCGGCAAGGCGCATTTGGAAGGATTCGGCAGCCTGGAGGGCGTGGCGCGCGGCAAGAGCGAGCTGTACGTGCACCTGCTGGAGCACGGCGGCACCGTGTTTGTGAACACCGGCAACGAGCACCTGATGCGCATGAGCCGCCGCATCGAAAGCAAAGTAACCTACCCTGCCCCCGACGATTTTTACCACAGCGAGCTGCTGGAGGCCTCACCTTACGTGGTGTATAAGGACGAGGAAGGCAACGTGGTGCATACGCAGCTGGTGGGCAGCTACAACTACGAGAACATGGCCGCTGCCGCCTGCATTGGCAAGTACTTTGGCGTGCCGCTGCAGCAAGCCAACGAGGCCATCGCCGCCTACAGCCCGGTAAACAACCGCTCGCAGGTGCTGCAGCAGGGCAGCAATACCATTATTCTGGACGCCTACAACGCCAACCCCACCTCTATGGCCGCCGCCGTGCGCAACTTTGGCAGTATGAATGCCCCACGCAAGGTAGTTATACTGGGGGATATGTTTGAGATGGGCCCTGAGAGCGAGGCCGAGCATAGAGCTTTAGGCGAAGTGGTAGCCCAGCAGCCTTTTGACACGGTTATACTTTGCGGCAAGGACATGCAGTATGCCGCCGGGGTAAACGAGAACTTTTTATACTTTGAAACCAAGCCGGAGCTGCAAACCTGGCTGCGCAAGAACCCCATTGCAGATAGTTATGTGCTGATCAAAGGCTCGCGGGGGATGGGGCTGGAGACGCTGGTGGAGGAGTTGAAGACCAGTGATTAGTAGGATCTAACTGATTTTGCCCGAGTCCGGATTAAGTGGCAGGGCGGTTTCATTCCCCACTTGCTGGCGCGGGTTTGCAACCCGCGCCTTGTTATGAGGATGGATTTGTAGTTCGACTGGGCCGGAGGCCCAAAATAGCCGGTCACGAGCGTGGACGCTCGCGCCATAACGAACGAGTTTACCAGAAGGAAACAGCCCTGAGATTAACTGGGATAGGTCGGTTAACAGGCTGTGTAGAGACGCAATACGTTGCGTCTCTATTCTATCTGAATAAGACTTGAAAAGGTAAGGTCAGCCACTTTAATTTAAAATGGCTGACCTTCTTATTTGTAAGCGAAAATCCGTCTAAATCAAGTAAAATCATACTTGATCACTAGCCTTAAAACGGCGAGCTGAAATCCTCCAGCAGCGGCAGCACCTCATCCTTTGGAGATACCAGCGGCTCGGCGATGCCCCAGTCGATGCCCAGGGCGGGGTCGTTCCAAAGGATGCCACCCTCCGTTTCGGGGGCATAGAAATCGGTGCACTTATAGAGGAAGGTGGTGTTATCCTCCAGAGCCACAAAGCCATGCGCAAACCCTTCCGGGATATAGAAAACATTGTGCCGCTCCGCATCAAGCACACAGGCCACATGCTGCCCGTAGGTTGGAGAGTCCTTACGCAGGTCCACCGCTACATCCAGGGCCTTGCCTGTAGATACCCTTACCAGCTTTGCCTGCGCGCGCGGCGGCTTCTGGAAGTGCAGCCCGCGCAGTACGCCTTTTGCAGATACAGATTGATTGTCCTGCATAAAAACGGGTTTCAGGCCAAGTGGCTCGAACCACTTCTGGCTAAAGGTTTCCATAAAATAGCCGCGGTCGTCGCGGAAGATGCGTGGCTGGAACTCGATCAAGCCCTTGATATGGAAAAGTTTGTGATCCATTGCTAATTATTGCAGTGCGTCAAGTTATCTATACTTTGCAAGGGCCGCCGGGTTTATGAAGGCGCAAGTTAGCTGTTTTGCCCGCAGCATCAGAAATTTTAATGTAATTTGCGGCTATTCATCCAACCAAAGTATACACATGCAAGAAACGATTGTCTTTCTGCACACGCACGTACTGGTGGTGGTCTTGTTCCTGCTCCTGTTCGCCTACAAAACCGTGCTGCTGCTGCTAAACAGGCACGAGGCACTAGCCAGGGCGCGCAGGCAAACCCGCATGCTGGATATTATCTTTGGCACGCTTATACTTGTAACCGGCGGCTTCCTGCTCTACAGCTACCAGGGTGTGCCTGCCTGGCTTATCCTGAAAGTCGTGCTGGTGGTGCTGGCCATCCCCTTAGGTATAGTGGGCATCAGGCGCGAGAGTAAAGTGCTGGCCGGCGCATCACTGCTGCTTTTCGGCTACATCTACGGCGTGGCCGAAACCAAGAGCCTGACCCTGCAAGAGCCCGGTGCGATGCAGAATGCCACCTCAGCCATCACGGCCACGCCTGAAACGGACGCAGCCGAAACAGGTGATGCGAGCCTGAGCCAATCGGCGGAGGCACAGCAGGGGATTGTGGCAGCCATGAACGAGGCACAACTATCCAATGCCAAAGCCATTTATACCCACCTTTGCGAAACCTGCCACGGGGCCGACGGAGCCAGAGGTTTGGGCGGCGCCTCTAACCTGCAGGTAAGCAACCTGAGCCAAAACAATCGTGTACACGTAATCGAAAAGGGCCGCGGCCTGATGCCAGCCTTTGGCGGCCAGCTATCCGATGAGGAAGTGGAGGCGCTGGCCACTTATACCATGACGCTTAAAAAATAATGAATGGCTAAACAAAAATTCTTCGAAACCTCTAAACCGCAGGAAACGGCTGTGCTGGTGGCAGTGCCAGGCTACCGCCAAACCGACGAGCAGACAGAGGAATACCTGGACGAGCTTGCCTTCCTGGCTGAAACGGCGGGCGCCCAAACGCTGAAACGCTTTGTGCAGAAGCTCGACAAGCCCGATGTTCGCACCTTTGTGGGAAGCGGGAAGCTGGACGAAATACAGGCTTATGTAAAGGAGCACGAGGTGGACATGGTGATTTTTGACGATGACCTGAGCCCCTCGCAGGTGCGCAACATTGAGCGCGAGATGCAGATCAAGATTGTGGACCGAAGCCTGCTCATACTTGATATTTTCGCCCTGCGCGCCAAAACCGCCCAGGCCCATGCCCAGGTAGAGATGGCCCAGTACCAGTACCTGCTGCCGCGCCTCACCAACCTCTGGACGCACTTATCCAAGCAGAAAGGCGGTATCGGCATGAAGGGCCCCGGTGAGACCGAGATTGAGACGGACCGCCGTATCGTGCGCGACAAGATAGCCTTGCTGCGCGAGCGACTCAAAAAGTTCGAGAAACAGAACTTTGAGCAGCGCAAGGCCCGCGCCGGCATTGTGCGTGTGGCGTTGGTGGGGTATACGAACGTAGGTAAGTCCACGCTCATGAACCTGCTCTCCAAATCGGAGGTGTTTGCCGAGAACAAGCTGTTTGCCACCGTGGATGCCACCGTGCGCAAGGTGGTGCTCGACAACGTACCCTTCCTACTCTCCGACACGGTAGGATTCATCCGCAAGCTGCCTACCAAGCTCATCGAGTCGTTCAAGTCCACACTGGATGAGATACGCGAGGCAGACCTGCTGGTGCATGTGGTGGATGTGTCGCACCCCTCGTTTGAGGAACATATCGCTGTGGTGAACGAGACACTGAAGGACATCAACTCAGCGGAGAAGCCGGTGCTGCTGGTGTTCAACAAGATAGACCAGTACCTGAAGCAGCGCGAAGAGGAGCTCGGAGAGGAGGAGGCTGACGTGCGCCCCTCCATCGACGACCTGAAGGCCACCTACATGGCCAAGGAGCATGCGCCTGCCATGTTCATCTCTGCCACCGACAAGCTTAACATCGATGCCCTGCGCGAGGAGCTGCAGCGCCGTGTGGCTGAGATCCACTTCCAGCGCTACCCGAACAACGTATAGGTTGCCGGTTATACTTTAAAAAGCCCACCCCTGCTCCGGCAGGCGGTGGGCTTTTGTTTTTGTGCCTTACCTTGTCCAGTGCCGGGCCTAACCAGGCCGGCACAACCATTTACCCATACTTTCAGTAAGTAGCTAAGCCACCCTTGCGGCCATTTAAATGGCTGCAAGGGTGGCTTAGAAACAGAAATCATATGAAGACGCTATATATTCTTAGGCACGCCAAATCGAGCTGGAAGTTTGAGGGAATCAGCGACCATGACCGCCCCCTGAACAAACGCGGCCGCCACGACGCCCCACTGATGGGGCAGGAACTGGCGGCACGGGGCGTGGCACCGCAGCTCGTCATCTCCAGCCCAGCCGTGAGGGCCATTAGTACGGCTACGCTGGTAAGCAGGGAGTTGGACTACGACCCGGATGACATCCTGGTAGACACCCGTGTCTACGGCGCCGACCGGGACGACCTGTTGGAGGTGGTGCAGCACGCCCCAGCCGAAGTAGACAGCCTGCTGCTGGTGGGCCACAACGAGGCCCTCTCCGAGTTCGCCAACATGCTGTCGCAGGAGCCGATCGGGAGCCTGCCT
The DNA here is from genome assembly GCF_026278245.1 of Pontibacter kalidii. NCBI lineage: Bacteria > Pseudomonadati > Bacteroidota > Cytophagia > Cytophagales > Hymenobacteraceae > Pontibacter > Pontibacter kalidii. Next base: position 3,883,609 of record NZ_CP111079.1, read on the forward strand.
ACCGCGGGCGTGGTGGGCCTGCAGTTCGACTGCGAGAGCTGGTTCGACATCTCCAAAGAAAACGCAACCCTGCTCTTCCACGACTTCCCGAAGAACCGCCAATAACAACACCCTTACATTCCGCCCCGGGATAAAAGCATACTTTACCAAATGATGGAAGAAAAGAAAGAAAAGAAGCTGAAAGCAAGTTCAGAACCACCTTACATTAACCGCGAGCTGAGCTGGCTGGCTTTTAACTATAGAGTACTGCAGGAAGCCAAGGACAAAACCGTGCCTCTGCTGGAGCGCATCAAGTTCATGGCTATTTTCTCGTCTAACCTGGACGAGTACTTTAAAGTGCGCGTGGCCACCCTCAAACGCCTGATCAAACTAAAGCCAAAGACCCGCAGCAAGCTGGACGAGGAACCGCAGGAGACCCTGGATCAGGTGCTGCAGGAGGTGCACCGGCAGCAGGAGGAGTTCGGGCAGGTGTTCCGTGACGGCATTCTGGCCGACCTGCGCGAGCACGACATCCACATGCTGACAGAGCACGACCTGAACCCCAAGCAAAAGGAATGGGTGCATGACTACTTCACAGAGACGCTGGAGCCGTTGCTGCTGCCCATCATCCTGGACGAAACCGAAACCCACCTGTTCCTGCGCGACCAGACCGTATACCTAGGAGTGAAGATGTGGGACCCGGCGGAGGAAGACTGCAAGGCAGAGCGCTACGCCATGCTGGAGATCCCCACCAAAAAACATGGCGGTCGCTTCGTAAAACTGCCAACGGTAAACGAGCAGCGCTACGTGATGTTCATAGACGATGTGATCCGCTTTTGCCTGCCGAGGCTGTTTCCAAAGTATAAAGCCTTTGCCGCCCATGCCGTGAAGGTCTCCAGGGATGCCGAGTTGGACATTGAGGAGGAGGTATCGGGTAGTTTGATGGCCAAGATACAGAAGAGTCTGAAGAAGCGCGAGACCGGCTACCCCGCCCGCCTGCTCTACGACCCCGAAACACCGCAGGACCTGCTGGACATGATGATGGCCCACACCGGCATTACCGAAGAGGAGCTGGTGGAGGGAAGCAAGTACCACAACTTCCGCGACTTCTTCGGGTTCCCGGACTTTAACCTGCCTGGCCTGAAGTATGATCCGCAGCCCACGCTCATACACCCGCAGTTGGAGCAGGAGCCAAGTATACTTGCCGCCATGAAAGAGCGTGATTACCTGGTGCACTACCCCTACCAGTCGTTCGACTACGTGCTGCGCCTCTTCGACGAGGCTGCCCAGGACCCGAAGGTAACCGCCATGAGCGCCACGCTCTACCGCGTGGCCGATAAATCCAGGATAGCCAAGGCCTTGGTAAAGGCGGCCAGGAACGGCAAGCTGGTAACGGTGGTGGTGGAGCTGAAGGCCCGCTTCGACGAGGAGTCGAATATTTACTGGGCCGGTAAATTGCAAAAGGCGGGGGCCAACGTCATCTTTGGCGTCCCTGACCTGAAGGTGCACTCCAAGCTGGGCCTCATCACCCGAAACGAGAAAGGCAAGCTAGTCAACTATGCCTACCTGAGCACCGGCAACTACAACGAGACCACCTCTAAAATCTACGCCGACCACGCCCTTTTTACCACCGATAAGCGCCTGACGAAGGATGTGGAGCAGGTCTTCAACCTCTTCATCGACAGGCAGACCGATAAGAAGTTTGAGCACCTGCTGGTAGCTCCCATCAACATGCGCCAGGGCTTTGTTAAACTCATCGACCGGGAGATCAAAAACGCCAAAAAGGGCCTGCCGGCAAGTATGATCCTGAAGATGAACGCGCTGCAGGATGCCCGCATGATCGGGAAACTGTACGAGGCCAGCCAGGCCGGCGTGAAGATACAGCTGCTGGTGCGGGGCATTTGCTGCCTGAAGCCGGGCGTGCAGGGCGTGAGCGAGAACATTGAGGTGCGCGGCATCGTGGATCGTTACCTGGAGCACGCGCGGGTCTACATCTTCCACAACAACGGCGAGGAAAAGCTCTACATCGCCTCTGCCGACTGGATGACCCGCAACCTGAACCGGCGCGTGGAGGTGGCTTTCCCGCTTTACCAGCCCGACTTGGTGGAGCAGGTGCGCCACATCATAGACCTGCAGCTGCAGGACGACACCAAAACCCGCACCGTGGACAACAGCTATCTGAAGCCAGAGGCGCCGACCAACGTGCGGGCGCAGTACGCTGCCTACGCGTACCTGCGCGAGCTGGTGCCCTCGGACACGGCAGCCGCCTGCGAGCCCAGAGAAAAGGAGTAGAAAAGTATAAACCCTTGCTCTAAAGCATACCTTCGGAAACAGCCTGGCTCCAGCTATACTTCGTGTAGCCGGGGCCAGGCTATTTTTGTCTTTATCCTACCCCTCCACCTCTCCTTTATCGAGGTCCCCTACCCCAGAACAGGAGAGAGCTTCTGCAGACGATTAACATCCCCCTGCCCCTTCAAAGGGTAGAGCCGTTAAGTTCTCTCTTTTGTCATCCTGAAAGTGGCACATCCCGGACTTGTTTCGGGGGATCTCTTGTGGGCTAGTAGCAATAGCTTAACCTCCCTTCCACCAAGTTTCTTAACAGAATGACAGTAATTTTTGATCCTATTTTGCTAGAATGAAATGACTCTATCCTCAAAGAGGGACAGTCTATACTTGTTGTGTAGCAAAGGCAGCAGCTATCGAATCTGTTCCCAGTCCTTGGGTTGAGCCCTCTCGGGCTGGAGAGCACCAAAGTTGGAAATGCAACTGTAGGTTTGTAAGTCTGGAGGATCAGCGGCGGCTAGAAAGGATAGCTTGCCTCAAGTGGAAGGAAGCAGCGGCAAGTAGAGACAAAGTATAAAGTATAGCCAGTGTATGAATCAGCAAGTATAAACTGGCAAGTATAAAAGTATGGCCTGCTGCGGATTAGGAAGTCCGCAGCAGGCAGAGTTCCGGACAAGGACGTCCGGAACAGCAAGTATAAAAAGGCACAGCGGACGCCCCGAAATGCTTCGGGACTTTCAGCTTGCGCTAGCAAAAGTATGGCAAAGTATAAATCGGCAAGTATAAAACCCAAGTTGCGATCTACTCATGATGTGCAGGTGTAAATCCACCCCTAACCCCTCCGAGGAGGGGGATCACCTACTCTTTTGCGAAATTCCCCTCCTTGGAGGGGCAGGGGTGGGTTAATTGCAACTTGAGTTATAAAGTATAGCCAAAGCAAGTATGGCTTTTCAAGCCAGTCAAGTTGCAAACTTGACCTCATCGAAGGATACAAGTCTGAAGACTTGCACCATGGAAAAAGGCGGCCAAAGGTTTATTTTACACTTCCACAAACATCGCAGCTTAGGCTTTATACTTACCAGATGCGCCACGCTTACTTCTGGGTAAACCTTCTGGGTGGCACCAGGTATAGCTCCACACCCACATACCCGGCGCCAGCCAGGTCGTTTTCGATCAGTTCATCCCGTGAGCCCACATCATCATAGAGGCGGTGCCTGTAGTACTGCCGGAAGCCTCCCTCCACAGCAAACCACAGGAAGTCGTAAATCTCGCGCTCCACGCGCAGCAGGCCCTTTATATCGGTACGGCGCAACTCCAGGTCCTCGAACTCTGACAGCGGCGGCTCATCCACATACAGGTTGTAGCTAGCTCCCTCCAGGCGGTAGCCGGCGTAGAACAGCGTTTTCTCGTTCAGGTTATACCTGACCCTTAAATTGGCCGGGAAGATAGACTCCACCCCCCATTTCGGATTGAAGGTGCGGTTGTAGAGGACGCCCGGGTACACCCTCTGCCGCCCGAACGTATAGCCCCATTGCAGGCCCACCCCAATGACATAGTCCGGGCTTTTCTTCCAGCCGTAAGCCAAGTCCATGGTGCCCTTCAGGTAATCCGACACGTTGATGTTGTCACGGGTGTAATCGCCGTTAAGTTCGCCCTTTACGCGTATGAAGTAGAAGTTGCGCTCGTTAAGCGAGTGCAGGTACAACACCTGCAAGCCTATGCTTCTTAGGTTCTTGTCCTCCAGGTAGCGGTACAGGTCGTAGGAGGCCGGTGTAAGGCCCCCAAAGTTAAATTCCTCCAGTTCATAGTTAAAGCCGATCACCACCTTGTCCTGCGGCTTGTTCAGGAGTGGGGCAAAGGCCCGCACCGAGAACTTGTTATGCCGGTCTATCCTCCCGGAGCCATCGCCCACCCTGGGGTTATCCGATTCGGATTCTATGCCAAAGCCAGGCAGGCGTTCGTAGCTAACCACCACTCCGCGCGGCTTGCCTTCGCCGCGCACACCAGGGGATGCAAACTCCTCCAGCACCTCTGTTTCGGGTGTTACCTGCGCTTCCGCCAAAAAGAAGGGTATAAAGAAAAGTGTAGTCAGCAGTAATAGGTTTTTCATAGTTCTGTAGGTTTCATTCAGGCTTATCTTAAGGGATGCCTGCTTTCCCGGTTATACTTTTTGTTCAGATAAGAGTTAGAAAAAGAAGCCGAATTTCAGCAGCCACAGATCGTCATCGTCGTCATCTCCCACTGAGTAGGTAAGCGACACGACCGTGCGGTTCAGCATATCTACCCACACACCGCCGCCATAGCCCATGTGCAGGTCACGCAGGAAACCCCTGTCCGGGTCGCCGGCATAGTATACCCTGCCAGCATCTATGTGTCCCAGGATGCCCAGCTTGCCAGGGGTTAAGTATAAGTTATAATCAAGCAGGTGCAGACGGCCCTCTCCGTTGGCATACACGCTGCCGCGCCCGGCATAGCGGGTACGGCGGTAGCCGCGCAGGTTCTCAGTGCCGCCCAGGGTGTTGGCCTGGTAAAAGCGGAAGTCGCCGAAGTTGCGAGCCGCCCCCAGCCGCCCAGACCAGGTAAGCTTAAACGGGAAGTTCGGGGTGAGGTAAAAGCGGAACTCGGTGCTGAGGTTGGTGAAGCTTAGCCCCTCCGCCCCCAGTTGGTGGTTGTAGCTGATGGTGTTGTACCAGCGCATGCCAATGCGCGGGTTGGCCTCTGTGCTGCCGCTGCCCAACACCTCCAGGTTAAAGAAGGCCTTTGCCCCCAGGTAATGCTGTGCCTCGAACCTTCCTTTCTCCACGTTGTAGGTACCCTCTCTCAGCTGCCCAGCCCGCGCCTGGTCCACCAGGAAACTCTCCCCCTCGGGGTCATCCACATTAAACCTGTCATAGGTAGGCCCAAGCCCCATCTTCACGAACGCAAACGGCTCCCGGTAAAGCAGCGCGCTCAGGGAGAGGCGCTCGTAGCGCACACGGTAATAGCTGTTGTCTACCTCCGGGTCTTTGCGGGTCTCGTTGCCAAGGCCATAGAAGTTGCGCTGAAACTGCGGCCCCTGCAGGTGCGCGTTCAGGCCCAGGTGCCAAAAGCCCAGCACCTGCCGCACATCGCCGGTATACTCCAGGTTATAGGAGCTGGTGCGGAAAGCATAGTTAGCCTCCAGCAGGTGTTGCGCAGCGTAGGGGTCCTTGCGGAACTTGTGCGTGCGCCACAGTATGCCTGCCCCCAAAAACACACCATCCTCCACGTTATACTCTGCCGAGAGGCGCGGCCCCACGTAGGGCAGCTTATAGTTATCCCGGTCGTAGAGGTTGACCTCCTCGTACGGCTCAGTCTTATCCTTTGTCTCGCTGCTAAAGGTAAACTGGTTGCCCTGCTCCGTGTCGTACACCACCGTGTGCTTCTTCAGTCCGCTCACGCTGGAGTTGTCGGTGATGATGTCCTCGTCCTTGCCGCCAATGATGCGCACCAGTATACTTTCGTCCACATCGCCCGAAATGATAAACTCATCCCGGCCACCCATGCCGTAGATGCGCACTTCCTTTGTTTCGTCTGTCAGGAAAGTGCGGTTGTAGATTTCGGTGCGCAGCTCGCCCTCTTTGCTGGTCTTGTACCCGATCACCTGCAACTGCTCATCGTTCAGGCGCTTGATCAGGAAGCGCTCGTGCTTGTTGCTGCCGGTGATGTCCACGTACTGCGCCAGGAAGTCGTAGTACTCGGCGGCGGCCTTCGGCAGCTGCTCGCGCCTGGCCTTCAGCTTGGCTGTTATCTCCGGGGCCGAAAGCTCCCGGATCGGTTCAGGCCACTCCCGCACCGCCCGCTCTATTACCTCATCGGTCATGCTTCGGCGAATGTCCTCGGCTATCTGCAGCCATTCCTCGCGTGTTACCTTAGAGGTAAGTGTGCGGTCCAGCGTGATGCCGCTCAGGTTCAGGCCCACCACATCCTCAAAGTCGTAGCCAAAGTTCTGGATGTTGCGGATGCCCCACTTGCGGGTTACGAGCCACGGGAGCACCCCATCGGCCTTAAAAAAAGCCATGTCGCGGTCCTCGGGCACGGGGGTGTACAGATTGCCTTTGTCGGGCTTATCCTCCTCCACCCAACGCCACTGCCCCTCGTGCCGGTCCCAGTCGCCGATGAGCATGTCGAAGAGGCGCGCCCGCACGTACTCGCGCTGGTCCACCTCATGGTCGTTGTCCTCCATCAGCTCGTCCAGCACCTTGTCGGTGCCTACCAGGTTTTTGGCGTTGCCCAGGCTGGCTGTGTTCTCGTGGTTCTCGTCGGCGTCCTCCTCCAGGTAGGCCAGCGTGTTGCTGAACTCATCCTGGTACTGGCGCAGGTAAGGAGTGTTGGGGATGTAGACCAGCTCCGGGTTGGTGTGGTACACGCCGGCGGCATCGGCCAACGGCGGTATAATAAGGGCGCCATAGGGGTGCTGCGCCGATATCTGGTCCTGCAGCAGTGTGCGGGCGGCCGTTTCGCGCAGGTAGGGCGGCAGCGACATGGTGGGGTCCTTGTCCACGGTGCGCAGGCTGTACTCGGTGGCCTCTGGTGTGCGTACCTTCAGCGCGGCCGTCTGCTTGCCCCCGCCTTTCTGGTAGGGAGTAAGCCCCCCCTGCTCGGTCTTCATGTCCAGCAGGGGCACCTCTATTGGCGTGGCCCACTCCTGGCGGTAATGCTCGCCCAGCAGGGTTGTATGCAGGACGCCGGCGCGGTACTCCACGTTGGCCGCCAAGGTGATGGTACTGTCGGCGTAGTTGGTATCGTCGTGCGGCCGCGGGCGCTCCTCGCGTGGTTTTTTAGAGTAGAGCAGTGTGCGAAACGTAACCTTGCCGGTCTCGCCCTTGCCTTCGGGCGACCAGAACTCGGCCCATACCTCCCCATTCCGGTGATAGGTTGTTTTCACAAAGCCCTTTACCTTGTGGGCATACTCGGCCACGCCGGGTTTCACGTAGTCGGTCTTGCAGCCGGAGCCGCTCACAATGTGCGCCAGGTTATTATACTTGAAGTACTGCAGCGCATGCTCGTGGCCGGCGGCATACACAATGTTATCATACTTGTTGAAGATATCGAGCAGGCCCCGGACATAGGCCTGGTAGCGCGGGTGCGGGATGTCCTGCAGGATGCCGCCATACTTGCGGGCAAAAGGGTAAATGGAGCCGATGACCGGCAGCGGCAGGTACATCCACTCGCGGAGCATGGTCAGTGGGAAGATGTGGTCTTTCAGGGTGAAGAAACCGCCGTGCTCGCCGCGTGTCATCAGGGGGTGATGGGCCACGATCAGGATGTCGCTGCCGCTGTTCTTCTCGATAATGTCCTCCAGCTTTAGCAGCATCTCGCCCTCGGTGCCGGTGCCGCAGTTGCTGTTGTCGCCGTAGGGCCGGTCGAAGGGGTGCAGCCACCACTCCGAGTCCAGGGCGATCATCACCAGGTCGTCGCTCAGCTTCACCTCGTAAGGGCCGGGGCAGCCGTTGCCGGGCACGTAAAAATCGCCGCCCACCACAATGTTCTCTTCCGTCAGGTAGTCGTTCACGAAGCGCTGCTCCCGCATCACGTACTCCAGCCCGCCGCGGCCGCTGTGGTTCCAGTCGTGGTTGCCGGGTATCATGTATTTCTCGCCGGGGTACCCTTTCAGGATGTCGAGCTGGTCCCTCAGGCGCCTCTCCGACTCCTCCCGGTCAAACCTCCCCTCGGGCGGGAGGCCGTTCATGTACACGTTATCGCCCAGAAAGACAGTGGCGCTGCTCTCCCCGGTCTCCATCATCATTTTGCGCATAAGCTGCAGCGAGGGCTCGCCATTCGGGTCAGGCGCGCCCACATCCCCGATCAGGAACACGGTGTAAAGTACGTCGTTGTCGGGGGCAGGAGCCTCCCGCTCCCAGGCAAAGGCCTCACTGCTGTATTGCGGCTCCGTGGAGATACAGGCTGATAGAAGCAGGCTCAGCAGCACACACCACCCGTGGCGCACCAACAGCCGTTGTGTATGCTGTAATGGTTTGATCATAGTTTTGTTGGCTTAGTACACCTGCCGTAAGGCACGCACTGCTGCGCTTTCCGCTTGGCAGATGCCCCGCAAAGTATAGCTGTAAGTACGGGCATAGCCAGAGGAGGGATTATACGCGGGCTGGCGTTTTCTCTCACATAGCCTCCCTTGTCCGCAGTGGCGCCACTGGAACGGCAGAACTGGAATTCATAAACGAGGCAATGTCGCTTTTAGTTGTTACCTTGCAGATTACCGCCCAACACCCCTGCTTTACTGTTTCTCACTAACAAAATGCTGATTTTACCGTAACCGCAGATACCATATGCCACGCACCATGCACCTGCCGCCGGGCTGCCCTTTGTCGCTTTTTGCGTGCCTGGCGCTGCTACAAAACCAATTATGGAAGACCAGACAATTATAAAGCAAGCCGGGGAGTATGTCTTCAGGCTTTTTAAGGATAGGCTCTCAAGAAAGCTCGTTTATCATAACTACAAACATACCTTTGAGACAGTAGCCGAGGCACAGGACCTTGGCAAGCGCAGCAACCTGGCAGAAGACAAGCTGCAGGACCTTTCTCTGGCCGCCTGGTTTCATGACACCGGCTATGTAAACACCTACGACGGGCACGAGGCGGAAAGCGTGCTGATCGCTACCGAATGGCTGCAGGAGAAGCAGTACCCTCAGGAACGTATCCATCTGATCACGGAAATGATCATGGCTACCAAGCACGACCAGGAGCCCGAGACACTTTTGCAGGAACTGCTGGTGGATGCCGACATGGCCAACATTGGCAAGGACACGTTCTTTGCCACGGCTGAGCTGCTGCGCGTGGAGTGGGAGATCTTCCAGGATAAATTCTTTACCGACGGCGAGTGGGAGCAGTTTCAAATGGACTTCCTGCTTTCCACCACCTTCCATACCAACCAGGCACAGCGCAAGTTTGCCTCGCAGCTGGGGCTGAACATACAGGAGCAGCGCAGCCGCCTGAGCAAGGAGATTGAAAAGAAGAAAAAGGAGGAGAAGAAGAGCCACAAAACGCTGGCCCAGCCCAAGCGCGGCATTGAGACAATGTTCCGCAACACCTACCGCACGCACCTGGACCTGAGCGCGATCGCCGACAACAAGGCGAACATGATGATCAGCCTCAACGCCATCATTATCTCGGTGATCATCACGTACCTCAGCGCCAAAACATCAACTGTCGGCACCGACTATACCACGCACCGCACCTTCCTTATCCCGATCAGCATTCTGCTGCTCACCACGCTGGGCTCCGTTATTTTCGCCATTATTTCGGCACAGCCGGAGGTAACCAGCTTCACGTTCAAGAAAAAGAAAAATAAGAAGCTGGACACCCGCAAAGTGAACCTGCTGTTTTTCGGCAACTTCACCAACCTGCCGCTGGAGGAGTTCCAGCAAGGCATGCACGACATCATGCGCGACAAGAAATCGCTGTACAACAACATGATCACCGATATTTACTACTTGGGCGAGGTACTGGACCGCAAGTATAAGATCCTGCGCGTCTCCTATACTATCTTTATGGTGGGCCTGGTGCTTACCGTCATGGGCTTTGTGTTTGCCGTAGTTACCTCCTCCTGACGCGGGGCCTGTGCTGCGGCAGTTCCTCCGAAGTATAAAACCATTGGCGCCGTAGTTTTATACTTCCGTTATACTATAGCTTATGCCTCCTAGCGGCGCCCTTAACCTTCTTTCTCCGTGTCATCCAAATTAAGTATGGGCAGTTGTATGTGGAATTTTACGGCCATCACTCTAATGGTAATCACTGTCAGCACAGCGGACAGCTCGGTAACGGCGTTCGGGAGATTAAACTGGTAGCACAAGAAATAGGCGAAGCCGCCGGCTATGCAGGCAAGGGCGTAGATATCTTTCCGAAACAGCAACGGCACCTCGTTAATCAGCACGTCCCGGATAACCCCGCCTACCGAACCCGTGATGGCGCCCATCAGGATACACACCCAAAAGGGTAGCCCCGCATCCAGGCTCTTGCCAATACCCACAATGGTGAATAGCCCAAGCCCGATGGTATCGAACAGAAACAACGTGTTGCCCCATCGCAACAGTGTATTTTTAAAGAGGATGGCTGCCAGAAACGCTACCCCTGTCGTGATCAGGTAAGATGCATCCGTCATCCAGAAAGGGGTAACGTCCAGCAGCAGATCCCTGATTGTACCACCGCCAATAGCTGTGACCAGCCCGATGATGTAGGCCCCAAACCAATCTATGTTCTTGCCGGAAGCCAGCCTGATACCGCTTGTCGCAAAGGCGAAGGTCCCTACAAGGTCTAAGACATCTGTAAAATCTATTCCGGAGATAATCACCATACTTCTGTTTCTATGTGGTTTTGGCAGCAAACGCCACTTTCAGGCCGGGAAGTTACCCAACGAATTTAATTGAGCGGTAAGCTTTTTCGAGAACTTTCATTCGGATGCATAAAAATCCATACTTTAAAATTGCCCCTTTCATTGCCGCCTTCTGCCCTAATAGCTTGTAGGTTTAGGTTAGAGGCTTTACTTTTGGGGCGTGAAGGTAGTGACTGTCATACTAGCCCTGTTAACCTTGGTGCTCTCGGTTTCCCCCTGCTGCATCTCCGATAACTGCGCCACCGAGGTTAAAACCGAGCAAGCGGATCATCCTGAAGACGCGGCTGACGCCTGCTCTCCCTTTTACAGTTGCTCCTCCTGCATCGGTTTCACATTGGCGGACACCACCGCTGAAACGGCTTCGCTTATTACCCCGACACACAACCTGTTTGCAGAATTCGGGCAAAGGCACATTCCGCAGTTCTATCATTCCATCTGGCAGCCTCCCAGGCTAAGCTAATGCCATAAGCGCGACTTTGCCACTTTTAATGCGATACATTTTTGTGTCGTACTTACCTTTATTTTAGCATTAGATAAACCAGAATGAAGAAATACATCGTTGTATTGCTCATGCTATTGAGCAGCACCGTGGCCTATAGCCAGCATACACTAAAAGCTATCATCCGGGATAGCGAAACAAAGCAACCGCTGATCGGGGCGACCGCCTCCGTTGAAGGGACAACGCTAGGGGCAAGCACCGATGCCGCCGGCGAACTTGAGTTAAGAAGTATACCCGAGGGAAGGCACGTAATCAGGTTCAGCTATATCGGATACGAAGACAGGCTCGACACCCTGCTCTTTCCGCTCGCCCAAACAACGCCGCTGATCGTTTTGTTAGCGCCAGGCGGTGAGGAGCTCGAAGAGGTGGTGGTGACCACCACACGCAGCAGCCGCACCATTGAAGACATCCCGACACGGGTGGAAGCCATTACGCTGGAAGAACTGGGCGAGAAAGCGAACATGAAGCCAGGAGACATCCGGATGCTCCTGAGTGAAAGCACAGGTATTCAGACGCAGCAGACATCAGCCACCAGCGCCAACGCCAACATTCGTATCCAGGGACTGGATGGCCGCTACACGCAGATCCTGCAGGACGGTTTCCCGCTCTACTCCGGTTTTTCCAGCGGCCTGAGCATCATGCAGATCCCACCACTGAACCTGTACCAGGTGGAGGTGATCAAGGGCAGTTCTTCCACACTATACGGTGGCGGCGCGATCGCGGGACTCGTCAACCTGATCACCAAAAAGCCGACGGAGGAAGGGGAGCTTAGCTTGATGGCTAACATTACCAGCGCCAACGGGCTTGACCTGAGTGGCTTTTACGGCAAAAGGTTCGGGGATTTCGGTGTTACGGTGTTTGCATCCAGAAACACCAACCAGGCCTATGACCCGGCCGACATCGGTTTTTCTGCCATCCCGGAGTTTGAGCGGTATACAGCCAACCCCACCGTCTATTTCTACCCGAGCGAGCGCACCCAACTTTCCCTGGGTTTGAATGCCTCTAAAGAAGAGCGACTGGGTGGTGACATGCGCTATATGGATGAGAAGGAAGGTGATTTATACTTTGAGCAGAACAACACGGAGCGCTTGTCGACCCAGTTCAACCTGGAGCATCGGCTGTCAGAGAAAGCGATGCTGTCGGTGAAGAACAGCCTGAGCTTCTTCAACAGGGATATTGCCGTGCCCGGTTATGACTTCGATGGAAAGCAAACCGCCAGTTTCAGTGAAGCGGCCTACAGCCTTACCGGCGAAAAACATGACTGGGTAATAGGCGCCAACCTCTGGACGGACGATTTCTCGGAGCGGAGTGCCGATGCTGTTGGGGCAAGGGATTATGATAACACCATCATCGGCGCCTTTGCACAGAATACATTTTCGCCGGTGGAGTGGTTCGTGCTGGAGTCTGGCCTGAGAACCGACTATGTAACGCCTTCGCCAGCGAACAAGAGCAAAGGGCTGTTCGTGCTGCCAAGGGTTTCGGCCCTGTTCAAGGTAAGCGAGCGCCTCACCTCCCGTATCGGTGGCGGAATGGGCTACAAGGCACCGACCATCTTCACCCAGGAGGCAGAGGATATCACGTTCCGGAACATCCTTCCGCTCAACATCAGCCAGACGGAGGCGGAGACCTCCATAGGAGGTAATGCTGACGTGAACTTCAACACCCTTATCGGGGAAGATGTGACGTTCAGCATCAACCACATGTTTTTCTACACCTACCTCCGCAGCCCGCTTATTCTCACGCTGCGCCCGGACAACTTGTATGAGTTCCGGAATGCCAACGGGCACGTGGACACAAAGGGCGTGGAAACCAACATGAAGTTCGGCTACGAGTGGGTAAAGCTGTTTCTGGGCTATACGTACACCGATGCCAGGCAACACTATAACGGAGAAGTGAACGACATGCCGCTCACGCCCAAGCACCGGGTAAATACGGTGCTGATGCTGGAAAAAGAGGACAACTTCCGCATCGGCCTGGAAGCCTACTATTTCAGCCCGCAGCGACTGACCGATGGCAGTAGCGGGCGTGATTATTGGATAAACGGGGTGATGATAGAGAAGATGTTCGAGCGGTTTTCCCTGTTCCTCAACTTCGAGAACATTTTCGACACCCGGCAGAGCAAGTTTGGCAGTATTTACAGCGGCAGCATGCGGAACCCGGAGTTCCATGAAATTTACGCGCCAGTGGACGGTCGTGTCATAAACGGGGGTATAAAGCTGAATCTCTTGTAAGTATGATCGAAGGGAAGATAGTGAGACTTTGTGCTTGTTGTGAGGAGAGTGCCGAGGGGGCTGAAAATGGCGAAGCAGCTACACTTTTACGGCTGTTCGACCTCAGCTTATTCTGCCAATAGTACCTGTTTATACTTTACACGTACTACAGCTTTGTATGATGTGCTCAGAAAAGCTATCTTTGCTCGTCCGAAATTAAAAGCAGCTATAGTCGTGTAAAACAAAGTGTAGTGCTTCTTAAGTAAATGGGCTGAAATTACGCTGGCAGTTGCTCGATAAACTTCTCACTTTCAAGGCCCTGTAGTTCAATGGATAGAATAGGAGTTTCCTAAACTCTAGATCCAGGTTCGATTCCTGGCAGGGCCACTACAAATCCCCTCTGCTCACCACAGAGGGGATTTGTAGTTTATACTTTCCCAGCTAACCCAAGGCAAATCACCGGAAAGTATGTACCTTAAGCCAGCACGATAAGCATTGCCGACCAGAAATCAGCAGGCATTGAAACGCATGACATACGACCTTATCATCATAGGCGGTGGCCAGAGTGCTTTGGCCTGTGCCTACTTCCTGCGAAGAACCAACCTGAACTACCTTATACTGGATGACCAGGAGGCGGCCGGCGGTGCCTGGCAGCATGCTTGGGACTCGCTCACACTTTTCTCCCCCTCCGAACACAGCTCACTACCCGGTTGGCTGATGCCAAAGTCGCGGCAGGCTTTCCCGGCCCGCGAGGAGGTAATCCGTTACCTGCGCCAGTACGAGGAGCGCTACCGGTTGCCGGTGAAGCGGCCGGTACAGGTGCAGGCGGTGCAGCGCGGGCTGAACGGCGGGTTCATACTTCAGACCACAGACGGGACCTACCGGACCCGGGCAGTGATAAGCGCTACCGGTACTTGGCAAAAGCCATACGTACCACCCATACCCGGCCGCGACAGCTTTAAAGGGCTACAACTGCATTCGTCAAGGTATAAGAACCCGGAGCCGCTGCGGGGCAAGCGGGTGCTGGTGGTAGGCGAGGGTAACTCTGGCGCGCAGATCCTGGCCGATGCATCGGAGGTGGCTGAAACAGTGTGGGCCACCAGCACCACGCCGCGCTTCCTGCCCGACGATGTGGACGGGCGCGTGCTATTTGATGTGGCTTCGGCCAAGTACTACGCCCAGAAAGAAGGCCGCGAGTTTAAGGCCGAGCACCTGAACCTGGGCAACATCGTGATGGTGCCACCGGTAAAAGCTGCGCGGGAGCGCAACGTGCTGCATGCGGTCCGTACCTTCAAGGCCATGGATGAGACCGGGGTAATCTGGCAGGATGGCAGCCACGGGCAGTTCGATGCGGTTATCTGGTGCACCGGCTTTCGCCCCGCGCTGGACCACCTGGCCTCATTAGACGTACTTACAGCGGAGGGCAAAGTGCGTACCGAAGGAACCAGGGCCGTAAACTGCCCCGGCTTGTGGCTGGTGGGCTACGGCAACTGGACCGGCTTTGCTTCTGCCACACTTATTGGTGTGGGCAGATCGGCCAGAGAGACGGTGAAGCAGGTACAGGCCTACCTGGCGGAGGGCTAACGCTCGGAGCAGTTATACTTCAGGCTGATCTGAGGGAGCTGCTTGCTACAGGCTGTTTTAGCAGGTTATAAAGCGGTGGCTAAACACTATTATCAGGTTTTTGTAACATTATAGCCAAAATCACATATATATAACAAGATATACTCTTTTCGCCACACATGAAGCTATTCCTCCTCATCACCCTTGCCGTTTTTTGCCTGAGCGCCTGTTCCGGCAAAACCGACCACGTGCAGAACGAGGAGCGGGCCACTGTAGCCAGCGAAACAGGCCAGCCAGCCCCTCTGCCGGCCGATGTCATCTACAGTACTAAGCCGCTCATTAGCGGCAAGCTCTACAGCCAGCCAGACTTTGAGGCGCCCTCCGTCGCATACTTCGACACTACCCAACAAATACACATTCTCGACACTGCCCACGCCATGTTCGCCAAGGCTCGTATCCGGCAGGACACCATGCAGTACACCGGCTTTGTGCCGAAAACCATACTCCCGGAGCAGAAGCCATAAGTATATCCCGGGCAAAAAAATTGGCTGCCCTTTTGCAAGAGCAGCCGCTTCCTTATAGCAAGATCTTCTCTGATTTTATTTTATTACCACGCGCCGCACGGCACTGTAGTTATCCGCCTCCAGCTTTACATAGTATAACCCTTTGGCGTGGCGGTCCAGGTTAATAGTTTTGGAGATCTTAGGCTCGGTACGCTTTATCGTTTCACGGTAAATCTCGTTCCCGATCACGTTAAGGATGGTCAGCTCCACCTCCTGCGCCTCTAAATTAGACACGGAAATTGTGAACACACCATTGCTGGGGTTAGGGTAAATAGCCACGTCTTCGTCCTGCTGCAGCCCAAGCGGATTCTTATCTGCCTGTGCCTGCTGCCTCGTCTCCTGCACCTGCACAGGGGCTTTAGCCTGCGCCTGCACAAACAGCACAGTGAAACATGTAAATAGAGAAAGTATAATTTGCTTCATATAAATCGGTTATCGAAATACTTTACGTAAAGTATAAGACAAAAGTCGTTCCAATATTAAAAACGCTTGCCTTATTTTTTTGTTCGTCGTTATACCCCTTAAAATAGGGATGTTCACTAAATAGGCACCCGCAAAGTTGGACAAAATTTATTTCATAAAGAACTAAAGTCTTGACAAAAAAAGATGTAGTGGTGATTGGCGGTGGGCTGGCCGGCTTGGTAAGTGCACTGGGACTGGCAAGGGCCGGGCTCCAGGTGGTAGTCGTCGAGAAAAAGACTTATCCCTTCCACAGGGTGTGTGGTGAGTATGTTTCCAACGAAGCGCTGCCGTACCTGCTCAGGCTCGGCGCTCAGATCAGCCCCCTTGCCCCCGCCCGCATCAGCCGCTTCATGCTTACCTCCCCCACCGGCAACGCGCTGCAGGCAAAATTGGATTTAGGCGGCTTCGGACTGAGCCGTTACACCCTCGACAATTACCTTTTTGAGCTGGCACAGCGGCAGGGCGTGCAGTTTATGCTGCAGCAAACGGTGCAGGAAATAAGCTTTACCAACGACGAATTCACAGCCTCCCTGTCAGGTGGAAAAAGTATAAATGCCCGGGTGGCCATCGGGGCGTTTGGCAAACGCTCTAACCTGGACCGCCAGCTGCAGCGCAGCTTCTTCCGGGCACGCTCGCCCTACATCGGGGTGAAGTACCATGTAAGGCATGATTTTCCGCGCGACCTAATCGCCCTGCACAACTTTAAGGATGGCTACGCCGGCACCTCGGCCATTGAGGAGGGCAAGTACTGCCTCTGCTACCTCACCACCCGCGACAACCTGAAACAGCACGGCTCCATACCCACCATGGAGCAGGCCATACTTTACCGCAACCCGCACCTGCGCCGCATCTTCACAGAGGCCGAGTTCCTGTACCCGCAGCCCGAGGTCATCAACGAGATCTCCTTCTCCACCAAAACCTGCGTGGAGAACCATATGCTCCTGTGCGGCGATGCGGCCGGCATGATCACGCCACTTTGCGGCAACGGCATGGCCATGGCCATACACGCCGCCAAAATCGCCACCGACCAGGTGCTCTTATACTTTGGTGAAAACCTTACGCGCCAGGAGCTGGAGCGGCAGTATACTTTGGCCTGGGAAAAGCAGTTTGCCGGCCGCCTGCGCCTGGGCCGGGCCGTGCAGCGGCTGTTCGGCGGACCGCTGCTCTCGGAGGCGGCGGTGGGGCTACTGAAATTGGCGCCGCCTGCGGTGCAGCTGATCATGCGGCAGACGCACGGCCGCCCTTTCTGATCCTGCTCACATCTTATAACCAGCTGCTTCCGTACTAAACTAGCGTGTTTCTTTTTACCGTGTGCGGATCATCCGTTCCATGTTTTCTCCTGAAATACGCTACACCAGTCCATACCCCGAACAGGTACTACATGAAAAGTTACATTTGCGCCATCGGCACGGCAAACCCGCCACACAAAATACCACAGATGCAGGTGGCGGACTTCATGGCCGCCGCTCTGCAGTTCGGCGAGCAGGACACCCGCAAGCTGAGGGCGCTCTACCGCGTGTCGGGCATCGGCCAGCGCTACAGTGTGCTAGAAGACTATACCCGCCAGAATGGCAACTTCTCCTTCTTCCCCAACACCCCCACCCTGGAGCCTTTCCCCACGGTGCAGCAGCGCATGGATGTGTACCGCCGCCATGCGGTGGATCTGTCGGAGAAAGCCATACGCAGCTGCCTGGAGCAAGCTGGGCCAACGGAGCTGCGCGAGCTGACGCACCTGATCACGGTGAGCTGCACGGGCATGTATGCGCCTGGGCTGGATATTGAGCTGGTGGAGCGGCTGATCCTCTCGCCCTGCGTGCAGCGGACGTCGGTGAATTTTATGGGGTGCTATGCCGCCTTTAATGCCATTAAACTGGCCGATGCTATTTGCCGGGCCAATCCGGAAGCAAAGGTGATGCTGGTGTGCACTGAGATCTGCACCATTCATTTCCAGAAAAACCCGGAGCAGGACCACCTGGTGTCGAACGCGCTGTTTGGCGACGGGGCGGCAGCCGTGCTGATGCAGGGGCAGCCCTGCCGGCAGGTGAGCCTGGAGCTGCAGTCGTTCCACTGCGACCTGGCACCGGCCGGCAAGCGCGACATGGCCTGGCACATCGGCGACACCGGCTTTGAGATGACGCTCTCCTCCTACGTGCCCGACCTCATCAAGAAAGGCATTAAACAACTGACCGAGCGGCTGCTGCAGGGGCTGAAGACCACTATCTCCGAGATCAATCTATTTGCCATACACCCGGGCGGCCGCCGCATTCTGGAGGTGATAGAGCAGGAACTGGGCATGACGCGCCACGACAACCGCTTTGCCTACCAGGTGCTGCGCGACTTCGGCAACATGTCGTCGGCCACGGTGCTGTTTGTGCTCAAGGAGCTGATGCAGACCCTGACGCCGCAGGAGCAGAACGAGCCGGTGCTGAGCTTTGCTTTCGGGCCTGGCCTAACCCTGGAGTCGATGTTACTCAAGGTCCACTATGCACATGCTGAGGCAGCGGTCTAGCGAGCCGGAGTTGATGGACGACCTGACGCTGACGGGCGAGGAGCTGCGGCGCAACCTGGCGGAGCTGGAGGTGATCAACAACTGGCTGGGCGGGCATAAGGTGGTACTGAGTGCGCTTGACAAACTGGTGGCCAAGTATAAACCCCGGCACCTGCGCATTGCCGACATTGGCTGCGGCGGTGGCGACACCCTGAAAAGCATGGCCCGCTGGGCCCGGAGCAAAAGTATACAGGTAGAGCTGGTGGGCGTGGACGCCAACGAGTTTATGGTGCAGTATGCCCGCCGCCACTGCCACGACTTCCCGGAGGTGCAGGTACAGCAGCACGATGTTTTCTCGGAGGAATTCGCCCAACAGAAGTATGACGTGGTGGTGTGTAGCCTCTTTTGCCACCACTTTACCGATGCGCAGCTGGTGCGCATGTTCCGGCAACTGCACCACCAGGCAAGTATGGCCGTCGTCATCAACGACCTGCACCGGCACTGGCTGGCTTACTATTCCATCAAGTATATCACGGCAGCTTTCTCGCGCTCATACCTGGTTAAAAACGATGCGCCACTCTCGGTCTGGCGGGCCTTCAGGAGGCGGGAACTAGAGGAGCTGGTGCGGCAGGCAGACATCACGAAGTATGAACTGCGCTGGATGTGGGCGTTCCGGTGGCAGCTGCTGCTGCACAAAGTATAAACATCTCTTATTTATACTTTATTTTCAATATACTGAAAGAAAAAGCCGATGAACAAGTTTCTCCCCCTGCGCCTCCATTTGTGGCTGGTACTTGCCTATACGTTGCTCGCGCTTGTACTTGTCGCTAACAAAGGGGCGGCACCAACGCTGTCAGAGCTGATGCTCTATCTGTTCCCGCTCTTCATGTATGTCGTTCGGATTACCACCGGGGAGCGCCCGTCCTCGTAGTATTCTCTAAAGATTAACCATGAGCAGACAAACCATTAACTTCTGGATTCTTTTCTCGGTCTCCGTTATTCTTTCGGCACTGGCCATCACCATTTTCTTCAAAGCGCTGAAGGTCATCCTGATTGTGATCCTGACGCTGGCCCTGGCTCCTATCATTTACCTTGTCCTCCGCATGATCTTCCCGATAAAAAAGCGCGATGAGGATAAGCTGCGGGAGCGGGATTAAAGATTACTTACTGACTGAATCAGAACTTACAGGATTGAAGGGTGCGCAGGATTAGAAGTTCACTCATTCAAAATTCCTCCCCTAAAACCACAGCTGCTGCGCCAACCTAAACGTATTGGCGTGCGCCTCCACAATATGCGCGATCTTCTCGGAGTAGCCGCCGCCCATGCTTACCGTTACCGGCAGGTTGTTTTTCCGGCACAGCTCCAGCACCATACGGTCGCGTTCTTTGCAGCCCTCTATACTCATGCCCAGCTTGCCCAGCTTATCCGTGGCCAGCACATCCACCCCCGACTGGAAGAACACAAACTCCGGCTGCACTTCGTCGAGCAGGCGCGGCAGCTTCTCCCGAAGTATAGTTAGGTACGTCTTGTCGTCGGTGCCCTCGGCCAGCGGCACGTCCAGGTCCGACTTTTCTTTATGGAACGGATAGTTGTGGCCGCAGTGCATGCTGAAGGTGAACACGCGCGGCTCGTGTTCGAAAATTTGTGCGGTGCCATTGCCCTGGTGCACATCCAGGTCCACCACCAGCACTTTGCCTATGTTTTTATACTTGAGGAGGTGGTTGGCGGCGATGGCGATATCGTTGAGCAGACAGAAGCCCTCGCCGCGGTCGGTGAAGGCGTGGTGGGTGCCACCGGCAATGTTCATCCCGATGCCGTACTCCAGCGCGAACAGGCTGGCCTGCACGGTGCCGTTCATGATCACCACCTCGCGCTGCACCAGCTGCTCTGAGAGCGGAAAACCCGTCTTGCGGATCTCGGAACGTGTGAGCTGCAGGTTGCTTAGCCGCTGCCAGTAATCGGTATCGTGGGTGTCAAGTATAAAACGCTCTTCCAGCGGCTCCGGCGCAAACAGGTTATCGCGGGTAATGGTGCCCTCGTACAGCAGCTGCTCGGGCAGCAAATCATACTTCGCCATCGGGAAGCGGTGGCCTTTGGGCAGACTGTGGGCAAATATTTCGGACCAGGCAATCTTCAGCATAGCACAAAACTAACAAGAATACCCCTCTCCATGTTCAGCAAACCCAGCAGAAAAAGCACATATCTTAACCCTAAAACCTAAAGAAGTTTAATACAATTTGTTGTAATTCCTTAACTACCGGTGGATAACTTTTGCAACCATTCCAATTTACAAGCAGATGCGCAGTTTTCCGCCGTTTTCCCGTAGATAAATGTGGATAACTATGTTGATTACACGTGTTTATCCACCAAATTATGTTAACTCCATGTTAAGAAGGGCTTGTTTTTCTGATATTTCAGTGAAAATCTGCTGAACTGTAGAATTTATCCACACTCCCGGTAAATGTTGCCACACCCACCGAGTGGGGTAATATCACTTTTTCTATTCACTCTAAAACACAAAAAAACCCACACCCAGACTGCCTGTGTTTTATACTTAAATTTCCCCTGAACTATTCCCCGCTGGCGCAAAACTTCTGGCGCTGAACAAAGTATAAGCCCTATATATAGCTCTAAAAGTAAAAGGGCTCGGAATTAACCCCCGGAAAGATGAAAAAAACACTTTTTGCGGCGTTGCTACTGCTTTGGTCAGTAACAGGCTTTGCACAGGAGGAGGCAGAGGTCCCCAGCAAGATTATGCAGAACCACAATCTACTCAGCCGCTCGCCTAACTCAGGCATTGGCATTAAGGGGGGCGTAAACTTTGCCAGCGTGCACGGCAGCGACAAAGACAAATTCGGCTCTACCAACAGCCATACCTCCTTCCACGCCGGTGTTTTCGCCCAGTTCGGCCTGAGCGACTTCTTCTCGTTGCAGCCCGAGCTGCTGTACTCGCGCAAGGGATTCGAGCGCCAGGACTCCGTTTTCAGGTATGATTACCTGGAGGTGCCGGTGCTGGCAGTGTTTAACATTTCCGATAACCTGAGCGTGCACCTAGGCCCGCAGGTGGGCGTGATGATGTCGGCGAAGGTGGAGGACAAGGAAAGAGACCTGGAGCCCTACAACACCTTTGACTATGGCCTTGCCGCCGGTCTGGAGGGTAAGTTGGATAGGTTTAGGCTGGGGGCTCGCTACGCCCACGGCTTTGGCGACCTGCGCAAGCAGGATGACAGCGGCAACAGCATAGACGAGAGCATCAAAAATGGGGTGATACAAGTATACGTGGGCGTCAGTTTCTAAGTGCTCCCCGCTCCGCCAAGTACAGAGAACTCCGCCTGCTTCCGTACCTTGCGGAACGCGCAGCAAGTATAAACTATATCGTTTTGGCCTTCTAAAGCGTACGATGAGGTGAAACCGCCGCCTTTTGGCGGCACAACATTCACCCGAGCAAACTAGTATGGGCAACATACTCCGACACCCCTTCCTGCAGCTGGGCCTGCTTCTTCTTGTGGCCAGCGCCTGCGACACTACCGTTAAAACCGACGAGGCGATGATAGGCGATGCCGTAGTGAAGGAGGAGCGCGCCTTGCCCACCGATACCTTTGCCATCGACACCACCCGCAGCGAGGTAGCCTGGATCGGGGCGAAGATGACCGGCCGCCATAACGGCGTGATAGATATT
Source organism: Pontibacter kalidii (assembly GCF_026278245.1). NCBI lineage: Bacteria > Pseudomonadati > Bacteroidota > Cytophagia > Cytophagales > Hymenobacteraceae > Pontibacter > Pontibacter kalidii. The sequence goes on from NZ_CP111079.1 coordinate 3,905,703, forward strand.
CAGCAGGGCGAACTGTATATGACCAACGGTCTGGTGACCGGCGGCAACATAGAACTGGACATGACCACGGTGCGGGCCGAGGACAAGACCATAGATGAGAAGGGCAACCAGAAGCTTACGACGCACCTGCGCTCCCCCGACTTCTTCGACTCGGAGCGGTACCCTTCGGCCTCTTTTGAGCTGACCGGAATCGCCCCTTACGACAGCACCGGCGCACAGCAGGGCGGCAGCGCCAGCACCCGCTACGACGAACTGCGCATAAAAAACCCCTCGCACCGCATTACCGGCAACCTCACCATCCGCAGCCAGACCAAGAGCGTGTCCTTTCCGGCAAGGGTAACCCTGGAGGATACCCTGCTGCGCGCGAAAGCCAACTTCAACATAGACCGCACCAAGTGGGGCCTCGTGTACCGCTCCGATAATTCTTTAGGAGACAAAACCATACACCCCGAGGTTAACATTGGCCTGGACATAGTAGCAACCCGACGAAAACCCTAGCATGCAGCAACTTATACTGCAGCCGCAAGGTATACTTTGCGGTGCTGCCGGCACAAACACCTGTAGCCGCATGCTAAAGCCGTTTTTTGTGCGTTCCTACTCTTAAAACCACCGTTTACCTATGAGAAAATACCTCTACCTGCTCCCACTGCTTTTCCTTAGCCTCACAGCCAACGCCCAGGGCCAGAGCCTGAGCCAACTTAACCAGGGGCAGGCACGCACGCTGGAGACAGGTATGCTTGTACTTGGCGGGTGGGCCATTCTCAACATACTTTTCAGCAGCTTTAAGCTGACGAAGGCCACACGCCACCGCAAGTATCTTTACCAGATGAACGTGTACTGGAACATCATCAACCTGCTGATTGCCAGCTTCGCGCTCTATGTTATCCTTTCCAGGGACAGCGCCACCCTTAGCCTTGCCGAAAGCCTGCAACTGCACGACTCGTTTAAGAAAGTACTGTACCTGAGCATTGGCCTCGACTTTGGTTTTATACTATTAGGAGCCTACCTGAAAGAGCGCTCCCGCACCGCCATAAAAGCGGAACAGCTGCAGGGCTGGGGGCAGTCCATTGTACTTCAGGGAGCTTTCCTGCTATTGCTGGACGTGGTGCTGGTGGTGCTGCTGGAGAATTATGCGGAGCCACTTTTCCGGATGGTGCAGTAGAGTGATAAAGTGTAATCTATACTTTCCAGTTAAAACTTACTATTTACCCCTTCTGGCGCAAGTCTCCAGACTTTTGTCCTATGATGATATCAAGTTTGTAATTCGATTGGCTTGAAAAGCCATACATGCTTTGGCTATACTTTTATACTTCTCTGGCGCAAGCGTCCGCTTGTGCCTTTAGCAACCGCTTCCTTCCACTTGAGCCAAGCTATACTTACTAGCGACTGTTCATCCTATAGTTCCCACAAACCTACTGTTTCATCTACTGCTTTGGTGCTCTCTAGCCCGAGAGGGCTCGTCCTCGGGCATCGCGCTGTGTTCCCTCCTGCGCCAAGGCGCTGCCGCTTGCGCGGCACCGGATCTCACAAGGCGCTCAACCCAAGGACTGGGATCAATTCGATAGCCACAGCCATTGCTATGGAACTAGAACCAAGTCCCCCTTGGAAGGGGGTAGGGGGATGATAATCTGCTTCTGGACAAGGACCGGGAACAGGTGCGATAGCCGCCGCTATATGTCATCTCGACCTATGGGAGAGATCTCTTTAGAATTCCCGATAGATCTCTCATTTCATTCGAGATGACAGTGGAGTATAACAAATACTAAATTCCCCTCCTTGGAGGGGTAGGGGTGGGTTTATACTTGTAGGGACAGGCCGCGACCTATCCGCGAGATAGCGGCTATGAAACTTATACTTCAGCATCAGTAACTGCAGAATTCCCCTCCTTGGCTAAGTCTCGGATCCCGGACTTGTTCCGGGAGAGGGGCTAGGAGTGGTTAAATAATACCACTGACGGAGCTTGAACCAAGTCCGTTTCGAAGGAAACAGGAGTGAGCTACATCTTCAAGATACAAACGGGCCGCACTTTAATGTATAAAGTGCGGCCCGTTTCAGTTATAAAGTATAAACCGGCTTAGCGGTTGTGCTTTCCTTCGGCAAACTCTTCAACCATCTTCCTGTTAAAGGCAGGAATATCGTCCGGGTTGCGGCTGGTTACCAGGCCCTGGTCTACCACCACTTCCTGGTCCACCCACTCGGCGCCGGCGTTTTTCAGGTCGGTTTGCAAGGTGTGGTAGCTGGTCATTTTCCTGCCTTTCACCTTACCCGTCTCGATCAGGGTCCAGGGGCCGTGGCAAATGGCAGCCACTGGCTTGCCGCTCTCCATAAACTTGTTCACGAAGCGCACGGCCTCCTTGTTGCCACGCAGGTGGTCCGGGTTCATTACCCCGCCAGGCAGCAGCAGGCCGTTGTAATCGTCCGCGCTTACCTCGCCTAGCTTCTTATCCACCTTAAATTTATCGCCCCACTCAGTGTGGTTCCACGCCTTTATCTCATTGTTCTTGTTCGGGGAGATGATGTGCGCCTCCGCCCCCTCATCTTTCAGGGCCTGTAGTGGCTTGGTCAGTTCCACCTGCTCAAATCCTTCTTCTACTAGTATCGCAATCTTCTTTCCTTCTAGTTTATTCGCCATTGTTAAGTTTGTTTTTAGTGGTTAAACATGTCTTATGTAGATAACGGTGTAGTACGCCTTTTGTTAACTCGGTTTTGCTGCTGCTTCACCCCTGTATCTTCAGGTTTGCTAATATTTTATCAAATTTTATTTGTGGTTCTGGAATGCTCAGCCTAAGTTTGCAGCACTATTTGTAATTAGTCTAAATAAAAAAACACTCCTGCAGCAAACCGAATGCACCGCAGGGGCCGCCATAAACTAAACCGCTATATGCTTAAAAAGTATACTTTATTCGCTGCGCTACTCACGCTCTGCCACACGGCGTCGGCGCAACAACACCAGCAGCAACAGCAACACCGCTCCCATCACAAGGGCGCCGCCATTAAGGGCCGCGTGCTGGAGGCAGATGGCAAGCCAGTAGCCGCGGCTAGCATCGTGATCGAAAACACACAGCTGGGCACTGTTACCGACGAGAACGGTTACTTCGAAATCGGGCGCCTGCCAGAGGGCACCTACCAGGTAAGAGCCATGATGATGGGCTACAACAGCAGTACCGCTAAGGTGCAGCTAGCCCACGATGAAACAAAAACCATCGATTTTAGCCTGGCTGTCAAGGCGAACCAGGTGTCCGAGATCGAGGTCTTCGGGGTGAGGGACAAGCAGCCGGAGAAGCTGGATGCTATCACCCGCCTCCCACTGAAGCCGAGCGAGCAGATCCAGAGCATCTCCGTGATCTCGGAAAAACTCATTGAGCAGCAGGGCGCGCTCACCGTGATCGAAGGCGTGCGCAACGTGCCGGGCGTTTATACTTATGCTACCTACGGCGGCGTGCGGGAGAGCATCTCGTCGCGCGGTTTCCGGGGCATCCCGACCCTGAAGAACGGGGTGCGCGTGATGACCGACTTCCGCGGCCAGGGCTTCTCCACCGATATGCAGGGGGTGGAGAGCGTGCAGGTGCTGAAAGGCGCCAGCTCTGTGACCATGGGTGCCGCCACCGACCTGGGTGGCCCGGGCGGCATCGTGAACATCGTCACCAAGACGCCTAAATTCGAGAACTCCGGCAGCGTGTCGTTGCGCGCAGGCAGCTGGGGCCTCATCAGACCGACGTTCGATGTGCAGCGCGTGCTGGACAAGGACAACAAGGTGGCCATCCGCCTGAACGGCGCCTACGAGAACGGCGGCAAGTTCCGCGACCACATGGACAATGAATCATTCTACATTAACCCATCTTTGGAGTGGCGGCCAAACAACCGCAGCACCTTAACACTGGAGATGGACTACTTCAAAGAGGAGCAGGGCATCGACGTGGGCACCGTGAACCTGTCGGTTGGCAACAAAGAGAACAAGATCTACGACCTGCCATCGGAACGCTTCCTGGGCTTTGAGTCGGACAAAACAGACCTGAAGCATACAACCTATACCGCACGCTACAACTACAACATCACCAACAATGTATACGTGCGTGCCGCCGTCTTTAACTCCAACTACAACTACGACGCCATCAAGTCGAACCTGTCGGCTTTAAAAGCGAACCCGGAAACGGGCGTAAACGTGGACCAGGTGAACCTGTACCGCCGCTCCATTGCCCACAACTCTGCCCGCGAGGACAACAGCACTGTGCTGCAGCTGGACCTGGTGGGCCGCAAAATTGAGACGGGCAAGATCAACCACACGTTCCAGCTAGGTGCTGATTACCGCTACATCGACCTGTTCCAGCCAACGTACAACTCAATTGCGATCGACGAGATCAACGTGTTCGACCCGGCTACTATTTCGCATACTTTGCCAGAGAATGTGCCAGCTTTTGAGCGCACCGGCGGCACAAGGGCTTACGATTACCGTTTTGGCGTTACCTTCCAGGATGTGATCCAGCTGACGAAGTGGGCCAGGGTATACGGTGGCGTGCGCTACAGCACCAATAAAACCAAAGACGAGGGCGAGGAAAGCGCCACCACGGAGTTCTGGAACCCGCTCGCCGGGGTGATGTTCACCGTAAAGGATGGCCTCAACATCTTCGGCTCCTACACCAACAGCACCAACCCGCGCTCTGCCTCCGTGGTAGACGTGAACGGCGACCCGCTGGGTGCCGAGCGCATCGATCAGCTAGAGGCAGGTATCAAGTCGGAGTGGTTTAACGACCGCCTGCGCTTTAACCTGACCTTCTTCAAGATCAACAACAAAGACATGAACCTGAAGGCCTTTACCGTGGATGAAAACGGCGTTGTGCTGGAAACCGGCTACTACACGAAAGGCGGCAACGACGAGCGCAAAGGCATAGAGGTGGAACTGACCGGCCGCGTGCTCGAGAACCTGGAGATCGTAACGGGCTACGCTTACATCGACGCGCAGTATAAGGACCACACCACCTTTGTACCGGGCTCTGCGCCCAACAACACCCCAAAGCACACCTTTAACGCCTACGCCAACTATACCCTGCGCAGCGGCCTGCTGCAAGGCCTTAACTTCGGTGCCGGCGCCTATTACCTGGGTGAGCGCCCTTACAACGACTGGACCATCGAGGGGGTGCAGTACCACAACATCGAGCCGAATACCGCGCCCTGGTACAACAAGGCTTACACCATCGTGAATGCGCAGATCGGCTATGAGTTTAAGAAGCACTGGGGCGTGCGGGCGCTGTTCAACAACGTGTTCGATACGGTTGGCTACGATGCGTACCGCAGCAGCTTCATCGACAGAATACAGCCCAGAAACGTTTCCGGTGTAGTTACCTATAAATTTTAATTAGATTGATTCCAAATAATAAAAAAGCTACCGATATTTACCGGTAGCTTTTTTTAGCAGCCTCCAAACCCACTCTCCTACAACACCATGAAAAAGTATACTTTAAGAAACCTGTTTAATGATGTGCACCTGTGGCTGGGCATTGCCAGCGGCCTAGTACTGTTTGTAGTATGCCTCACGGGCACGATTTATACTTTCCGGGAGGAAGTGGAGGAACTGATGGCCCCTGAGAAGTATACCGTGGAAGTGCCGGCCAACGCGCAGCCTATGGCTACCAACGCCCTTATTGCGCAGCTGGAGCAGGAGCTGAAAGGGCGGGTGGTAAGTATAAGCATACCCGAGGATAAGGCCAGCACCTATAGTATAAGCGTGGCCCCCGCCGCCGCAGCGGGCGCTAAAAAAGGCGAAGGCAGCGCAAAGGGCGGAGAAAAAGGGAAAGGTCAAGGTGGCGGCAAACCAGCTACCTACTTTGTTAACCCTTACACCGGCGCGGTAGTCGGCACTCCCGAGAGCGCCACGGCAGAGTTCTTCACAACCGTGATGAAGATGCACCGCTGGCTGCTGTTAGGCGATAGTGTGGGCCGTGTGATAGTGGGCGCCGCCACGATCATTTTTACATTTCTGGTGCTGACAGGGCTGGTGCTGTGGTTCCCCGTGAAGCGCAAGAACTGGAAACAAGGGCTCAAGATCAAGACCAACGCCAAGTGGAAACGTGTTAACCACGACCTGCACAACACATTGGGCTTCTACTCCTCCATCCTGCTGCTGATCATGGCGCTTACCGGCCTTTGCTGGTCGTTTGAGTGGTACCGCAATGGACTGAGCGAAGTGATGGGCGCCGAGGTGTTTAAAGGCCGTAAAGAGAAGCCTGCCACTATTGCCGCTGCACCAACCACAGCTACACCGGAAGATTATATAGCACAGGCTAGCCTGCTGCTACCCTACGCCGGCGACCTGCGCGTATCGCTGCCAGCCGATGACACCACCGCCGTTGTGATCCAGAAAAGCCAGACCGGATTTTTTGCCCTGGCCGCCTCCGATAAAGTACAGCTGAACAAACACACCGCCGAGCCGCTGAAAGTAGAGAAGTTCTCCGATAAGCCGCTAAACGAACAAATTGTAGGGCTGATAAAGCCGCTGCACCTGGGCAACGTATATGGCACTTTTTCCAAGATCTTATACTTCATCGCCTGTCTTGTGGCCACCAGCCTGCCGATTACCGGAACGCTGATCTGGATTAACAAGCTCCGCAAAAAGAAGAAACCCGGAAAAGTTATCCGCACTACGGCGCATGCCACCTTAGCCAGCTAAATTCTAAGCTATAAAGATTCTCCACCGCCATGGTTTATACTTTAAGCCCTGGCGGTTTTTTTATTCCTCTGTTTCTGGCGCAAGTCTTCAGACTTGTGTCCTACAATGGCGTTGGGTTTGTAACCCGACTGGCTCACAGAGCCATACTTGCTTTGGCTATACTTTATACATCGGCTATACTTTAGACTTACCTGGAACTTACTTGGCGTAAGCGTCCGCTTGTGCCTTCCCTAAGCCCCTGCTTCCTTCCATTTGAACCGAGCTATCCTCACTAGCTACCGCTGATCCTCTAGTTCCCACTAGCCTACAGTTGCATTTCCTGCTTTGGCTCCCTCCTAGGCCGGGAGGCCTCGCCTTCGGGCATCGCGCGGCGTGCCTGAAGCTGCTCCTCGCTGGCGCTGCGGGCTGCCCTTGCCGGGCACCGCAACATCCACAAGGCGCTCAACCCAAAGGCTGGGATCTGGTTCGATAGCTACGGCCTTTGCTAAGAAACAAGAACCAGAGTCCCCCTTCGAAGGGGACAGGGGGATGTTCCTCCAGTTTCTCTTGCTATAGAACTTATACTTTGCAAAAGTAAAAGCAGGCTCCCCGCCTTAGACAAGGAGGGGCAGGGGTGGTTGGATTTCGTAGCTAGTAGCCTCAACTTCACCTCCCTTCCCACAAGAAGCGCTCAGGAGGACAGAAAAGTAGCAAGTATAGCTCCCTCCCCTGTTCTTAAGGGAGGGCTGGGGAGGGGTTTATACTTGGCCAGAGATGATTGGCCCCGGTACCCACCCCTAAACATTTAATAACTGCAATAAGTATGGCTTTTTTGATTTGATAATACAATATGCTAACTTAACTATATTGCTATAAGTTAGCCTGGAAGCCTCACTAATTCGAAACGAAATTATCTGTAATGGAAAAGATAAAAATTTCAACTGCTCAGTTTGAGAATAGAAGTGCTGATAAAGCCTATAACCTTTTAGTCATCGAAAAGCTCTCCAGAAAAGCTTCCTTAGAAGGCTCCCAGGTGATTGCCTTTCACGAATGCTCTATTACCGGCTATACCTTTGCCCGCCATTTATCGAAGGAACAACTGCTGGATGTTGCTGAATTTATACCTGATGGCGAAAGCGTGCGCAGGCTGACCGAAATAGCCGGGAAGTACAATATTGTTATTCTGGCCGGTCTTTTTGAGAAAGATGAAGCGGATAACATTTTCAAGGCTTATGTCTGTGTGGATAAAAATGGCCTGGTAGCTAAGTATAGAAAGCTCCACCCCTTCATCAACCCACATATTACTCCGGGTGATCAGTACTGCGTTTTCGAGCTTTTTGGCTGGAAGTGCGGCATCCTGATCTGTTACGACAATAACATCATTGAAAACGTGAGGGCCACTACCCTGTTGGGTGCTGATATTATTTTTATGCCTCATGTAACGATGTGTACCCCATCCGCCCGACCGGGAGCAGGCTTTGTAGCACCAGAACTTTGGGAAAACAGGGAGACGGACCCTACCTCCTTGCGCCTGGAATTTGATGGCATGAAAGGCCGCGACTGGTTAATGAAATGGCTGCCGGCTAGGGCTTACGACAATGCTATTTATGCTGTTTTTTCGAATCCCATAGGCATGGATGACGACCAGTTGAAAAACGGCTGTTCTATGATCATCGATCCTTTTGGGGATGTATTGGGAGAGTGCCGCACTTTGGGAGATGATTTGGTAACAGTGACCTTAACGCCTGAAAAACTGACGCAGGCTGGCGGGTACAGATACCTAAAAGCCAGACGGCCGGAGCTATATAAAGACATCATTGGCCAGGTCCATCATCCGGAACAAAAAGTAGCCTGGTTGCATGATAACAAAAAACAGTAACACCTGCAGCCGACAAAGCACGCGGCAAAGGCTGCGACGATACGGCCAACTCGCATGCTTACCTGAAGTAAAGTAACTTATCGACTATATTAATTTGCCTACATAAAAGGGTTATAATCACCATTTAAAAGCTCCATAAACCGAGCTAAAACAGGTAAATCCACCTCCGCACATAGTGCAGATAAACCGAATAGACTTCCGTTTATATCATAGTTGATCGTAAGTTCCACAAAATATTTAATGATAAACCAAAACCATGAGAATGAAAAAAATCACATCTGCTATCCTAACGATTCTGCTAACTACCTTATTCAGCTGTTCAGAAATGAGCGGAGAATTTAAATACATGAATCAACTAAAAGAATCTATATCCCAGAAATATGAAACGGAGAAAGTTGAAATAAACATCAAGAACAATAACGAATTGACTGTATCACTTATTGACCCAAAATTTGTTGATTACTCTCCAGCTGAAAAAGAACAAATTGCCCTAGAAATAGGAAAGCTAGCAAAGGAACTTAGTGAAGATAAAGAAACAATAAAATCAGGTGTTGTGAATTTCCGTGATGAAGAAAACTATGGTATAGTTAAAACCAGTGACTCGGAAACTTTCCAGATGTACGAATAGAAAAACCTACGCCCAACAAAGTGTAAATGGCATCTTGGCCAACGGCTTTCGCCGCAGTTTACACAAGTCCGTTACCCCTACCTAAAACCACTTATCCATACCTAAACATGTACTACATCCTTTTTTACAAAACCACCGAAGACTACCTCGAAAAGCGCGGCGCTTACCGCCCCGAACACCTGAACCTGATCAACAAAGCCCATGCAAATGGCGACCTGGTGATGGCCGGTGCCCTGGCCGAGCCTGCCGACAGCGCCGTATTTATCTTTAAAGGTGATAACACCCAAGCGGCCGAGGCCTTTGCCAACAACGACCCCTATGTAAAGAATGGGTTGATTGTAGAGTGGCAGGTGCGCCCCTGGAACGTGGTAGCCGGCGGCGAGTAAAAGACCAAACCAACTGCTGCTCCGGGCGTAGCCCTGATGCCCGGAGCAGCTACCCCTCAACATCAACACCCTAAATGCTAAAACTATGAAACCTATCATCAAACCACAGGAATTAGTTACCCTCATCCAAAACGAAGCACCCATACTTGTAGACGCCCGCTCCGGCCCAACCGCCCGCGACAAGTATAAGACCGGGCACTTACAGGGCGCGCAATTTGTAGACCTGGAGAGCGACCTGGCTACCCCTCCGGCCAACGCCGCCGAGGGCGGCAGGCATCCGCTGCCGGATGCTGCCATCTTTGCCAAGTTTCTGGGGCAGCTTGGTATACAGCCCGATAGCCATGTGGTGGTGTATGATGATGTGAGCGGAGCCAACGCCGCCGCGCGTTTCTGGTGGATGCTACGGGCCATAGGCCATAAGAAAGTGCAGGTGCTGGATGGCGGTTACGATGCCGCCGTGGCAGCCGGTATTTCGGTCAACAGCCAATCGGAGCAGCCTACGCCACAGCCGCCTTACCCGCAAAAAGGCTGGCAGCTGCCTACAGCAACCGTTGAGGAAATAGAAAAAGCAGTGCAGCACCCCGACAGCCTGGTGATAGACGTGCGTGCCGCCGCGCGCTTCCGTGGCGAGGTGGAACCAATTGATCTGGTGGCGGGCCATATTCCGGGTGCGGTAAATATCCCCTATACCTCCAATCTCGACAGCAACGGCTTTTACCTGCCGCAGAAGGAGCTACGCAGCAAGTATGAAGCGGCACTTGGCAACCGGAAACCGGCGGAGGTGATGGTGCATTGCGGCTCCGGCGTTACGGCTTGCCATACCTTACTGGCCATGGATTATGCCGGCATGGAGATGCCAAAACTATATGTTGGCTCCTGGAGCGAGTGGTCCAGGAGTGGGCGTGAGGTTGCCACTGGCGAGGAATAAAGTATACGTCGGGCGGCTAGCTATTCTGTTTTTTTGGTGTCTATAGGCAGTGGGGCTTCTGTGGGCGCAATGGCGCTGGCTGCCTTTTGCGCCGGGCTCCTATAGCGGCGGTGCTTCATGCCTTCTAAACGCGCCTCTACCTCATACTTATTGTTATAGTAGCCCACCCGCCACGATTCCTTCAAGTACAGCCACAGGAACCAGAAAAAGCCATGCTCCCTGAACTGCCGGATATGACACAGTTCATGCGCCAGCCAGCCCTCATCCTTCAGAAATGTATCGCGGCTGACACCGCTCAGGTATATGGTTTTACCCAGCACCATGGCTACATTGCTACTCTTGAGCACCATGCGCGCAATTCTGGCAAAAAACGAGCGTTCTACAACTTTAAAATCCATAGATCAACCTAAAGAATAGTGCTTCCTGCGAGGCTACATATAACTGTTATACTTAGGTGCCGGCTCTGAAAGTTACCCGCCTGGGGCAGAAATTGCGCGCCCCCCGGCCCCAGGGCGCCCCTTAAACATTTTATACTTAGCAGGGTATAACGTATTTTTGCACTGATCGGGATGCGCTGGCTCCCCTGGCAGTACCTGCTGCTGAAGCCGGCACCATACTTTTAACAGCAAAACCTAGCCGCTGCGGCGACCCAGGATTTGCTCAGCTCTATGAAAAAAGCAACCATACTAAGTGCTCTGGCGATCCTGTCGCTGGTGCTTTCCTACTTTTACGAGGTGGCCCCAACCGGCGAGCCCGCCCCGGAGCAGGTCAGCCTGGTAACGCCTTACGCCATCAACACGCCCGAAGACATGCTACGGGCGATAGAATGGCACCAGCCGCTGCCAGCCGAAGAACCCCGCGAGGAGTATTACGTAAAATCGCTGGGCCTCCGGTTCCGGAACCCCGATTACCGCGAGCTGGTAGAGGCCGCCTCTAAGTGGATAGGCACCCCTTACCGCTACGGCAGCAGCAGCAAGCGCGGCACCGACTGCTCCGGCTTCGTTACCAGCCTGTACCAGGAAGTATACGGCATCAACCTCAGCCGCAGTTCCCGCTCCATGTTCCAGGATGTGGCCCGTGTACAGAAAGACAGCGTGCGTACCGGCGACATTGTGTTCTTCCGTCGCAGCGCCAAAAGCCCGATCTCCCATGTGGGCATCTATCTGAAAAACAACAAGTTCATCCACTCCTCCACCAGCAAGGGCGTTATGGTTAGCTCGCTTTCGGAGCCATACTTCCGCAAACGCTACTTCGCCGCCGGCCGGGTAAATTAACTGGCAGCGACTGCTTACTTGGCAACGGAATAAGGACAACGGGGCTTTTTAGAGCATGCTGCGGGTTTAGCGCGGCCTGACTTGTGGCAGGTTGTTCCACCTGAGGGAACAGTTCTTCGTAATACGCACTATCTCTGCTACCCTACAAGGCCTAGCCCACATGCTAAACCTTACTCCTCCTTCGCTTTTTATGAGCTTAAACCATAACAATTTTATAGGGAGCAAGTATAGGAAGGTTACCGTTTGTTTACGAAAATTGCAGCCGAACCAGCCCGGGCAAGCAGCTCAGGCAAAACAAGTATAAGCAAAACAAGAATGACAGATAACAAAGAACCGGAAGGCAAAAAGGTTGCCGAGAGCCCCATTTTCAAGAAGTTACTGGAGAAGGCAGAGGCCTACCTGAAGCACCCCTCGGAGGTGGCCAGGCTGATTAGCGAGACCCTGAAGAAGGCCACCGCCAAGAAAGGCGTGGGCGCCATAGCCGGCGAAGTATGGGAGAATCTGCAGCTGCTCACGCGCATGCTCAAAGCCGCCAGCTCCGGCGAGTACAAGGGCATCCCCACCGCTACACTGGTTGGCGGCGTGGCCGTACTCATTTATTTCCTAATGCCGATAGATATCATTCCGGACGTGATTCCGGTGATTGGCCTGCTGGACGACGCCAGCCTGCTAGCCTGGTTCATGGCAAGTATAAAAACTGAGCTCGATAAGTTTAAGGAGTGGGAGGCCACCCGCCCGATAAGGGTAGCCCCGAAAGAAGCGGAGCACCACACGCCCGAGAAGCACGACGCCGACATCTCGTTCGGCACGCCTAAGTATAGCGACCGCTCCGCCGGCGATATCCAGACCGAATCTAAACCAGGATACTAACACACTTACTCATACTATGGAAGCGAACAAAAAAGACCGGGGCAAGAAAGCCAGAGACCAGCAGGAGGCGCCGGAAGACAAACCCCAAGCGAAGCACACATCGCAGGGCCACGGCACTGATGCCAAAGGCACCGTGACCAACACCAACGAGGAGACCCTGCGCTCTGCCACCACCGACAGCAGCCGGGCGCCAAAAAGCAGTAACGACGAAGCCCCTACCGGCGGCAACGTCCGTTAAACCACCATTCCCACCACAGAGCAGGAGCGGCAGGTCATTCTATGGTCTGCCGCTCCTGCTTTCTTGTACTTTGCTCAGCTTAAACGCCTCGTGCAGCAGTGTCATTTTAGCGGGTTTTCTTATCCCTAATCTTTAAAATATATAACAATTTAAATACATTAATTTAAATAAAAAGCTACAAAAGCTTATGCCTCAGTCTTTTTTTAATTAAATTATTATCTATCTTTGGACAAAGAAATTTGTACTTTAACTTTTAGCCAGTGTCTTCATCATTCTTACGTCTTACTTCCGTCAACCTACACATCGACGGGATCGGAAAGGTGCTGTTTGAGCGGAGCGACAAAGCTAAGCGACTAAGCATCAGCGTTCGGCCCCTGAAGGGGGTGCGGGTAGCGGTGCCGCCGCACATCAGCTTTGAGAAAGCAGAACAGCTCATCTACACCAAGGCCGACTGGATTAAAGAGCATCAGACGCGCATGCAGCAGCAGGAGCAGCAGGTAACCGTGTATGACCACAACAGTGAATTCAGCACCAAGTACCACGCACTGCGGTTGCTCACCCATGCCCGCTACGACATGCGCTGCGTTATCCAGAACGGCCACATCAATGTATTTTATCCGGCTTTCAAGGAGGTCAACGACCCGGACGTGCAGAAATTTATCCGCAAGTCCATTGAGGAGGCTTACCGCAAGGAGGCCAAGCAGTACCTGCCGGAGCGCGTGGCCTACTTCGCCGACAAGTTTGGGTTTGAGTACCAGAGCGTGTTCATTAAGAACGCCAAAAGCCGTTGGGGCAGCTGCTCGCACACCAACAACATTAACCTGAACCTGCACCTGATGCGCCTGCCCGACGCTCTCTGCGACTATGTGATCCTGCATGAGCTGGCGCACACGGTAGAGAAAAACCACGGCCCGCGCTTCTGGTCTTTGCTGGACAGTGTCTGTGGCAACGCCAGAGCCCTTGACAAAAAACTGAAAGCCTACAGAATCTCCATTTTCTAAGAACTTGCCTATTGCCATACTTTACTAACCCGATTCATACTTGCTGATTGAGAACAAACTGGCAACGGCCCGGGAGGCTGCTGCTCAAAAGTATAACTGCGCCCTTTCTCTACGGCTGGGCGCACAATAAAAGCGCTGCAGGCTAACCTGCAGCGCTTTTTGTTTTTGGTAGTATAACCTGTCGCTTCGGATTTGCTGAGTTGTTTATTAGCGGTTCCCCCTGCCCCTCCCCCGAAACAAGTCCGGGGTCCGAGGCTTGTAGAAGGAGGAGAGTCTGTCATTGCTGCTGCTAATGTATAAGTTTCATGACAGCTGTTCTCGCGCGGACAGGTCACGACCTGTCCGCACAAAGTATAAACCCACCCCTTAGCCCCTCCCGAGAGGGGAATTCACCTCTCCCCAACCCTCTCCTAAAAACAGGAGAGGGAGTTCGGTTCATGTTGCAAAGCAGCTGCTATCGAACTGATCCCAGTCCTTGGGTGGAGCGCCTTGTAGATTTACGGTTTCGCTTTAGCGAAATTGCGGGGACCGCAGGTCAAGCAAAGGAAATGTACACCGCGCGATGCCCGAGGACGAGGCCTCCCGGCCAGGAGGGAGCCAAAGCCGGAAATGAAGCGAGTAAATTGTAAAGCCGTGGTTGAACGGCAGCTAGCAAGTATAGCTTGGTTCAGGTTGTGGGAAGCAGTAGCTAGTAGAGGCTAGGGAAGCCTGGTGCAGGTATAAAGTATAAGCCACAAATCCACAGCTCTTTGATACAGATCATAAAAAAAGCACCGGAACCTAGGTCCCGGTGCTTCTGCTTTTAAGAATAAATCCCTCCGATCAGCTGGTAGTTTTCTTTATCGTGTGGGTCGCCACAAATTCAACAAAGTCGCCCACGGTATCTATCGGCACCTCATCCGGTATGGTGATCTTGAAGATCTTCTCCAACTCCAGGATAATGTCCACTACGTCTACAGTGTCGAAGCCGAAATCCTTCAGCAGTCTGTCTGCCCACAAGCGGTCCGGTGTAATCTCTTTGGTCTTGCTAATGATACGGATCACTTCCTTCTCAATAGCGGTATCTGTTATAAGCATAGGGTTATAATGTGTATTCTCTAACTTTTCCGTTCACCTTCTGCTCCTCCTGCTGTTGCAGCCTGAGCACATGGCGTTTTTTTCTTCCGATCACTCTGTCTTTCAGCTTCTCGTTCAGCAGGTACATCACCGGCACGATCAGCAGGGTTACGATGGTAGCAAAGCCCAGGCCAAAAATGATGGTCCAGGCCAGCGGGCCCCAGAACGCCACACTGTCGCCGCCCAGGAAGAAGCCCGCCTCAAACTCCGTAAACAAAGTATAGAAGTTAAGGTTTAAGCCAATTGCCAGCGGAATCAGGCCAAGTATGGTGGCCGTGGCTGTCAGCAGCACCGGGTTCAGGCGCGTTTTACCGGCTTCTACGATGGCCTCTTTCAGCTCCCGGCCCTCGCCGATCAGCATGTCCGTAAACTCCACAATAAGTATACCGTTCTTCACCACGATGCCGGCCAGCGCCACAATGCCCACCCCGGTCATCACGATGGACATATCCATGCCGAAGATGGTAAAGCCTAGCAGCACCCCGATGATCGAGAAGAGCACCTCCGAGAGGATGATGAACGGCTTCGATACTGAGTTAAACTGCGTGACCAGTATCAGAAAGATGATGCAGAAAGCCGCTACCAGCGCGATCAGCAGAAAGTTTGCCGTTTCCTGCTGCTCCTCCTGCTCGCCCCCCATACTTATCCCGTAGCCCTCCGGCGTCTCCAGCTGCTGCAGCGACTGCTGTATCTGCTGCACCACCTCGTTGGCGTTGTAGCCATCCAGCACGTTAGACTCCAGCGTTACCACGCGCTTCAGGTTCTTGCGCTTGATGCCGCCATACGTGTTCGTATACTCCAGCGTCGCCACCGACGAGAGCGGGATCTGACGGATGAGGCCGGAATTCATGTCGCGGTACGTGATGCGCATATCCATCAGGGCATCGATGTTCTCGCGGTACGGCTTGGCGTAGCGCACCTGTATCGGGTACTCCTCCTCATCCAGCTTAAACTTAGAGGCCTCGGTACCGAAAATAGCCGTGCGCACCTCCTGCCCAATCTGGCCAGTGCTGATGCCCTCACGGTTAGCACGGTCACGGTCTATATTCACCACGATCTCCGGCTTGCTGTCCTCCAGGTCGGAGCGAAGTTCCTCTATGCCGCCAATCTGCTGCTGGTCCAGGTACTGCTCCACCTGCTTCGAGAGCGCGATCAGGTCCTCAAAGTCCTCTCCGGCAATCTCGATGGAGATCGGCTTGCCCACCGGCGGGCCATTCTGCTCCTTATCCACCGTAATATCTACCCCCGGTATGCCTTTCACGGCTTCGCGTATGCCGGTCAGGTAATCGGTGGTCGATTTCTCGCCCGCCCGGTCTTTATACTCCACAAAGGCAACGGTAACCTTTCCCTTGTGAGATTGTGCCGTGGTGGAGCGATCATTCTCGTCTCCGGCGCCGATGGCCACGTTCGAGATAACGGACTCTACATCGGGATTATCTTCTCCTATCACGCTGTAAATCCGCTTCTCCACGATCTTCGTCACTGAGTCCGTCACAGCCTGGTCGGTACCGATCGGCATGTTGATGTAAGTATAGACAAAGTTCGGGTCGCCGCTCGGGAAGAAGTCTACCTTAGGCGGAAACAGGAAGGTTATGATGACAGAAAAGAACAGCAGGAGAACCGTCCCCACAAACACGCCTACCGGCCGCCAGCCCACCAGCATCCAGCGCAGCAGCCTTTCGTAACCCGACATAAAGCGCGGCAGCACCCGCTCCTGGAACCGGGCGATCAGGCTATTGAGCACAAACTTGTTCAGCAACACCAGCAGCACCAGCAGCAGCACCAGGTTAGCCGTGCCATACCAGCCCGAAATATAACCTACAGTAGCCACGGCAAAGCCAATACCCGTCAGTATCCAGAAACGCTTGCTGCCGCGCGACGCGGCCGGCTCCGCATCGTGCTTCTTCATAAAAGACACGGCAAAAACCGGGTTGATGATAAAGGCCACCAGCAACGACGACACCAGGGTAACGATGAGCGTGATCGGCAGGAAGAACATGAACTTGCCCACTACGCCCGGCCAGAAGGCAAGCGGCAGGAACGGCGCCACGGTAGTCAGTGTGCCGGCCAGCACCGGCACAAACACTTCACCGGCGGCCACCTTCGCCGATTTCATGATGCTCAGGTTAGAGGTATGGTAAATGCGGTGCGTGTTCTCAATCACTACAATGGCATCGTCCACCACTATACCCAGAGCCAGCAGGAACGAGAACAGCACGATCATGTTCAGTGAGAAGCCAAACGTGGGCATCAGGATAAAGGCTAGGAACATGGAGATCGGTACCGACAGGCCCACGAATATGGCGTTGGTGGTTCCCATGAAGAACATCAGGATGAGGGTTACCAGCACAAAGCCGATGACGATGGTGTTAAGCAGGTCGTTCAACGTATGGCGCGTCATCTTGGACTGGTCACCGGTGAGGGTGATGTTGAGATCGGCCGGCAGCGCGGAGCCCTGCATTTCCTCGATCGTCTCGCGCACCTTATCGGAGGCCTCGATCAGGTTCTCGCCACTGCGCTTGATGACGTTAAGCGTGATCACCGGCTCGTTGCCCAGGCGCGCGTAGCTCTCCTGCTCCTCAAAGCCTTCCTTCACCTCGGCAATGTCTCTCAGCTTAATGTTGGCACCACCCAGCGACTGCAGCACGATATCGCCGATCTTCTCCGGGTCGGTATACTGCCCTACCACGCGCACCGAGCGCTTAGCCTCGCCCACGGTAACGTTACCACCTGAGATGGTCATGTTCTCACGCGCAATGGCCGCGGAGATATCGTTAAAAGTCACCTGGGCAGCCTGCATTTTGTAAAGGTCTACGTTTACCTGCACCTCCTTGTCCAGGGCACCCACCATGTCCACGCGCGTAATCTCCGGGAAGGCCTCAAAGCGGTCCTGCAGCTCCTCGGCATAATCTTTCAGCTGGTCCAGGCTATAGTTACCCGACACGTTCACGTACATGATCGGGAACTCCGAGAAGTTCACCTCCTGCACGTCCGGCTCACGGGTGAGGTCGGTGGGCAGGTCGGTGCGGGCCTTGTCCACGGCATCCTTCACCTGCTGCTTCGCATCCGACACTTCTACGTCCGTGTTAAACTCCACCACGATCATGGAGAAGTCCTGCATGGAGTTGGAAGTCACCTTCTTCACCCCGGAGATGGCCTTTATCTCCTTCTCGATCGGGCGCGTCACCAGGTTCTCCATATCCGACGGCGAGGTGCCCTGGTAAATCGTGCTCACAAACATCGTCGGGATCACGATGTCCGGGAAGTTCTCTTTCTGCAGGTTAACATAGGAGAAAATACCCGCCAGTGAGATGATGATGGTGATGATATAGATACTGGTCTTGTTATCGATCGACCAACTGGTTGGCTTAAACTCTTTCATAGTTTTATACTTTAGCGTATTACTTCTGCGTGAGGCTGCTCTCAGCAAACACCACCGGCTGCCCCTCATTCACGCTCTGGTAGCCTGCCGTGATCACCTTGTCTTCCGCCGCAAGGCCACGCAGCACCTCCACTTTACCACCGTAGCTCAGGCCTGTCTCTATCTCCTTGCGGGTAGCTACGTACTCATTGCCTTTTTTCTGGGCCACGTACACATAGCTTGATTTCTCGTCTCGCTGCACCAGGTTCACCGGCAGCGTCAGCACTCCCTCGTTTTTATAGTCCTGGATGCGCACCACGGCCACCATGTTGGGGCGCAGCGCAATAGCTGCGTCACGCTTCAGGCGCAGCTCCACCGTAAAGGTGCGGCTGGTCGGGTCGATAAAGCTGCTCACCACCTCCACGCTCGTCTGCACTTCCTTCTTCAGGTCCGGGAAGTATACCACGGCCTCATCGCCTTTGCTGATCTTGTCCTGGTAGGCCTCCGATACCTCGGCCACGATCTTGCCGCCCTGCAGGTTTACCACCCGGATAATGCCCATGCCCGGCGACACGGCCTCTCCGGCATTCGGTCTCACCTCATCCACCACGCCGCTGATAGGCGCTTTGATGTTGTACTGGTCGCGCTGCTGCTGCAAAGCCGCCAGGCCGCGTTCCAGGGCCTCCTTGTTGTTCTTGGCCGTGAGGTACTGCATCTCGGTGCCTATTTTCTGGTCCCAGAGGTTCTTCTGCTTCTCGTAGGCCACGCGGGCCAGGTCGAGGCGGGTCTTCACCTCAGCGATATTCTGCTCCAGCACCTGCGCATCAATAGTGGCCATGGTCTGCCCCTTCGACACGCGGTCGCCGCGCTCTACGCGCACGCTCGTGAGTACGCCCGGTACTTTGGGACTCACCAGCACGTTCTGCGTAAAGTCTACCCGGCCCTGCACCTGCAGGTAGTGGCGGAAAGTATCCTGAGCCAGCGCCGTTACCGATACCGGCACGGTTTTTTGCTGCACGGCCACCGCCTTGCCCTCCGCTTTCAGATCTGCCTCCAGCGCTCCGATCTGCTCCTGCAGCTTGGCCTGCTGGGCCTTCAGGTCTTCTAACTGGGCTTTTTTATCATCGGCACCGCCGCAGGAGGCGAGGCCAAGTATACAGGCAAAGGCTGCTATTGCTATAATTCGGTTCATGGTTTGGTGTGGTAGGATTGGTTTTTCGATAGTTTTATTTTACAAGTAGTGTTCCGGTGGCTTTTTCCAGGTTTACCTTGGCAACGAGGGCGTCATACATGGCGGCGTAGTAGTTGGTCTGGGCCTCGCGCAGGTCGGTTTCGGCGGTTACCACCTCCAGGTTCGAGCCCACGCCCTCTTGGAACTTGATCTTGGCCACGCGGGCGATGTCTTCGGCCAGCGTCAGGTTCTCCTGCTGTGCCTTCAGCACATCCAGGGCATTGGTTAGCTCTGTGGAGGCCTGCTCCAGCTCCAGGTCTATACTTTGGCGCAGCGTTTCGAAGCCCAGCTTAGTGTTCTCCAGCGTTATTTTGCTCTGCTGTATCTGGTAGTGCTTGCGCAACCCGTCGAAGATCGGCACCCGGAGCTGTACGCCTGCATAGCCATACTCCAGGTAATTGCTGGTGGTGGTGATTTCTTTAAACTCATTGCTGGCGGCGTTATAGCCGTAGCGGGCATTTAAGTATAGTTTTGGCAGGTAGCCGGAGCGGGTGTTGCGCAAGTCCAACTCAGCCAGGTTCTGCTGCGTCTCCAGCAGCGAGTACTCGATGCGGTTGCTGTAGTCGAAGTGCTGGGGGTGCAGCTGGCTCATGTCAATATCCACCTCTTCCAGCTTGTCGGTTAGCAGCACGGGCTGCCTCTGCGGCAGCCCCATCTGGAACTTGAGCAGGTTTTCGCTCAGCTGCAGCAGGCGCTGCGTTTTCTGATGCTCCACCTTCAGGTTGTTCAGCTGCACGCGCAGGCGGTCTACGTCTAGTTTTTCGGCCACGCCGTTCTCAAACATAATGCGCGTTTGGAACAGCAGCGTGTCGAGCCGGATGATGTTCTGCTCCAGCAACTCCATGCGCTCCCCGCTCACCAGCACACTGTAGTAGGCCTTGCTTACCTGCTCGGCCACCTCAATTTCGCTCTGCGTGGTATTTTTGCGGGACAACTCCGTGTATGTCTTGGCTGCCTTCAAACCAATCAGGTAGGACCCATCGAAAAGCAACTGACTGGCTGAAATTACGGCATTGCTGGTATAAGCTGGCGTAAAGGTAACCGGCACGAAGGTGCCTGGCTGCGGCGAGTTGGGGTCGTCCGGGTCGTTGAAGAACTCGGCTGGCAGGAAACTCTGCTGCTGTATAAAGTTATCGCCGGCATCCAGCGTAGCATCTATCTGCGGCAGGCCCATGGCGCGTATCTCGCCCACCCTGGCCTTGGCGCTGCGCTCCTCGTTGCGGGTGGCCTGCAGGCTGGCGCGGTGCTGCAGGGCGTAGTCTATGCTTTCCTGCAGACTCAGGCGCATGGGTTCCTGCTGCTGCCCCTGGGCGAGGCCGGTTCCGCACAGGGCAAGTATGGCTAAAAGCAGGCTAATCTGTTTTTTCATGTTTTATCTTGATTGGTAGTGGTAGGTAGTGATTATTCCTCTTCAGTAATCTGCTTGTATTCATTTATCAGCTTGTGCCCTTTTAGGGTGGCCATCCCCAACATATAATGCTCCAGCACCGCCAGCTGCACCTGGCTGATGTTGAACTCGTGCGACGGGAAAACTTCCCGGTTAAAAGGCAGCTCAATCAGGGCCAGGCGCATCCGGGCCAGCACCTCCACATCCAGATCTTTGCGGTAGAGTCCCTCCTTTATGCCCCGCCGAATGTTGTCCTTCACCTTCTCCAGCATGAAGCCGTTTTTGTGCTTCATCCACAGCTCCCAGCTGTCGGGGTGATACCTTTGCAGATCGTAGAAAATAGAGGGGTGCATATCAGAGAAGACCTGCTTGGTCAGCGCCATAATGCGGAAGAGCTCCTCCAGGGCGTTCGGGGCCTGGCAAATGTATCCCTCACACTCCTCCTGAATGCTGCGCAGGTAACAAGCCGTGGCATCGTACACCACCTGGTCCTTGTTGCGGAACCACTTGTAAAGCGTCTTTTTCGACATGCCCAGGTGCTGGGCAATATCGTCCATAGACACGCTTTTGAAGCCCCGCTGGCGGAACATCTCAAAAGAGGCTTTCAGGATTCTCAACTCTATTCCCGACTTCTCTGCGATCTCCATATCAGTTGTTTGAGCGGCAAAACTATGGAAACATTTTTTGTATCAAAAGTTTCCTACTCTAAAAATCAGCGCGTTCACGGAGCCTATGATCCTCATTTATAGCTTACTTACAAAGCCTGTGGCTAGCATTTAGCTATTGCCTGACGCCAGGTTTAAAGACAAACCGCAGGAATGTACAGACCAAACCATATTTTCTGCAGACGAACAGACAAGCATGCGCCGGCCGTTACGAAGGCAGGCGACACGACAGTATCACATAAAAATTTTTCTTGCTTAAATGCCCAGCACCGAGCGCAGCTTGCTGTAGCCGCTGCGGCTCAGGGGCACGCGCACGCCGCTCCTGAGCAGCGCCACATGACTGTCTTTCTCCAGGGGCTCTATGCGGGTGAGTTGGGTGAGGGGAATGATGTAAGAGCGGTGCACGCGCACGAACTGCTTCGGGTCAAGCACGCGCTCGTAGTAGCCCATGGTTTTCTTTTTGAGGAAGAGGCCCTCTGAGGTATGCACTTTCACATAATCATCATAAGCCTCTAAGTATAACACGTCCTTTACCGGGATGATGCGGATGTCGTTGGCGGCCTTTACCACGATGCGCAGGTGCTCCTCGGGCTGCTTGGCCGGTACTTCATTCAGGTCCTCTACGTTGCTTTCCGCTGCCCTTGTACTTTGCTTCTCCAGCCACTTTTTTACGGCGGCATCAAAACGCTCCTGGCTGAAGGGTTTGAGCAGATAATCCACGGCGTTGGCCTCAAAAGCCTTCAGGGCATACTCGTCGAAGGCGGTGGTAAAGATTACCCCTGGCGCCTGCTCCACCAACTCCAGCATCTCGAAGCCGTTTATCTTGGGCATCTGAATGTCCAGAAAAATCAGATCGGGCTGGTGGTGCTGGATGGCCTTTAGTCCTTCAAACCCATCGCCGCACTCCTGCGCCACCTGTATCTCGGGGTGCTGCTGCAGGTACTCCACCACAATGCTGCGAGCCAGCGGCTCATCGTCTATAACTAAACATTTAATCATTTTTCTGCGGGATTTTAATGCTGGTGATAAACTGATTCTCCTCCTGCCGCGTCTGCAGCAGGTCCTGCCGGGCGTAGAGCAGGTACAGGCGGCGCTGCACAGAGCTGAGGCCGAAGCCGGTGCCGCGCTGCGGATGGGAAGTGGCGGGGTCGTAAGGGTTCTGTACCTGTAGCAGCAGCTGGTGGTCCTGGGCAGTGGCTTTTATACTTATCACGGTGTCATCTACGGTATCGTAAAGGCCAAACTTGATGGCATTCTCCACCACGGGCTGCAGCAGCAGGGCCGGCAGGCGCATGTGCGTCGCTTCATCCTGTACCTCAATGGCGGTTTGCAGGCGGTGCCCGAAGCGCACTTTCTCTATCTCCAGGTAAAGCTCCAGCTGCTGTAACTCGTCAGAGAGGCTTACCTGCTGCTGGTCGTCTTTGCGCAAAGTGCCGCGCAAAAAATCGGAAAGCTGCTGTATCATCCTGCGCGCCTGCTCCGGCCGCGCCACCACCAATGCCGAGATGGAGTTGAGGCTGTTGAACAGGAAGTGGGGCTGCAGCTGCTGGCGCAAGGTATGGAGCTCCGCCTCGCGGGCCAGTTTCTCGGCCGTGGCCTTTCGCTGCTCGTCCTGCTGCCTTTCCAGGGTATAAAACCAGAACCAACTCAGCAGCAACAGCAGCAGCACCATCAGCCAGGTAAACACAAAGCGTACCGCCAAGGTGGCCTCCACAAAGTCCAGGTATACCACATCGCCTGCAAATAGCCTGGAAGAGATCCAGTAAAACAGCACCATGCTGATAGTAGCCAAGCCCATGCTCCAGCCCAGCAGGTAGGCGGCCTCTTTTATACTTGGCTGGTAGTAGCGCAGGCCTGTACCCATGGCATAGCCGCCGGCCGTGAGCAGCAGGTTGGTGAGCAGCGCGTCGGTAGCGGCTACCTGCAGGCTAAAGCCCACCGACGCTAACAGCACCGTTTGCACCGCCGCCCACAGCAGCGCCCACACAAGGTATGCAAGTATAACCCGACCCGGAGACATGCTTTGGAGTTAGAGAGTTGAGGAGTTAGAGAGTTTGGGAGTTAGAGAGTTAGAAAGTTAGAAAGTTAAAAGGTTAGAAAGTTTGGTGTTAAGAAAATCAGCAATCAAACACTAATAACTAACAACCAATAACTAACAACTACTCCATACTTTAGTAGCTCTTGATGTTGAGGCCGCCGAAGAGCGTAGTGCCTTTCAGGATCAGGACTTTCCTTGGATCGTAGCCGTCGGGCAGCATCGGGCGCTTGTCATCTATGCCTCCCAGTATGGCCACCATTTCCGACTTCACCTGCCAGTGCGGCGGAATGATCAGCGTGGTGCCTCCGAATATCTGGGTTGCCTCCAGTATAACCGGGTGCTGTATATCGGACTGGCTCAGGTTTAGCTCCGTGCCACCAAATACGCTCACCACTTCGCCTCCCAGGAAATTCTTGGAGATGATGTTCTTCTTGATACCGCCAAGTATGGCTGTGGCATCCACTATATCTTCGGTGGAATAAGTGGCATCGTTATAGGTACTTGTGTGGGGGGCGCTGGCGTCGCCGTGGGGGGTGTAAGGCTGGCTTGCCTGCCCTGCGTCGGAGGCGGGCGGGTCCAGGCGGTGGTCATAGCGGTTGCGTGGCTTCAGCATCACCCATAAGCCAATGCCTATTAGCAGGATAGGCCAGAAGTAGATGCGCAGGTTAAAGCCCGCCACCAAATCGTTTATCAGGAAAACCGTACCGATCAACACCAGCACCAACCATCCCGACCGTCTGAAGTTCTGCCGAAAGCCCACGAAAAGGCCGATTACGATCAGGAGCATCTGCCACGAGAACACCCAACTCGGCAGGAAAAAGATATGAAGTTTAGAGGCAAGTATAACCACGCCCACCGCTATGAGCAGCAAGCCTGCCAGCACTTTGCCGCTGGTACCACCGCGCTGGTTTGGCCAGTTGTCGCCGTAGTTACTGTTTGGAGTTTGATTTCTATTTTCCATAGTTCCTTTTCTTTAGGTTTCTGTTGTAAAGGTACTCTAATCGAGCCCGCGCGTCTAGTTGTAATAGGCGGATGCGGGAGAGAAATCGGTAAGCTGCAGGTTTGGGTCGGTAAGCTACGAAGGCAAAGGTGGTTCTGCAATTTACCGGTAGGTTTGGGGAGTTAAGCTTCTGTGGGTTATCCTTTCCGATTACCCTAAGTTCATTCGCATGGCGCAAGTCTCCAGGCTTGTGTCTATGAATGGCGTCGGGCTTGCAGCTTGGCTAGCTTGAAGAGTCATACTTATTCTTCGGCCATACCTTATACTTCTCTGGCGCAAGCGTCCGCTTGTGCCTCTATTAGCCCCTGCTTCCCGCAGCTTGATACAAGCTATTCTTACTAGCTGCCGTTCATCCTCCAGACTTACGAGCCTAAAGTTTCATCTCTGACTGTGGTGCTCTCCAGCCCGAGAGGGCTCGTCTTCCCGCATCGCGCTGTGTACATTTCCTTTGCTCCTAACGTCGCAATGCCCTTTCAGGGCACCGGAAATCTACAAGGCGCTCAACGGAAAGACTGGGATCAGATTCGATAGCTGTGGCTATTTGTCATCTCGACCTTTGGGAGAGATCTCTTTAGAATTTCGGATAGATCTCTCCCAAAGGTCGAGATGACAGGGGAAGGAGTAAGTATGGCTCCCCTCCTTGGATAAGGAGGGGCAGGGGTGGTTGGACCAAGTGCTACAGAACTCCCCTCCTCCGAGGAGCTAGGGGTGGGTTTATACCTGTCCGCGCGATGGCAGTAGCCATGAAACTTATACTTTAGCCAAAGCGAGCACAGAGCTCCCCCTATTTTGGACAGGGGCGGTTGGAATCGGTACTCCCCCTACATTCCTCTTGTAACTCAGCATGACCTAAATAGAGTGAAAACACACCAAATTATTATCTTTGTGAATTATGGTGGAGAAAATACAACAAGTAGCACAAGAGATAGAAGCAGCAGCGCTTAGCAACGCTGCCGAGCTGGAGCAATTCCGTATTGCCTATATAGGTCGTAAAGGCCGCATCGCTGACCTGTTTAATAACTTGAAGGATGTGGCGCCGGAGCAGCGCCGCGAGGTGGGCCAGCAACTGAACACGCTGAAGAACCGTGCCCAGGAGCGCTTTGACCAGGCACAGGAGCAACTGGCCAGCGCCACCGATGCTACCAGCGACACGGGCTTCGATTTTACCCTGCCCACTATACCAAACACATTGGGTACGCGCCACCCGCTCTCGCTGGTGCGCCAGGAGATCGTGCGCATTTTCGAGCGCATCGGCTTTAACGTAGCTGAGGGGCCGGAGATGGAGGACGACTGGCACAACTTCTCTGCTCTCAACTTCCCGGAGAATCACCCGGCCCGCGAAATGCAGGACACCTTCTTCCTGAGCGAGAATAAGGATAAATTGCTCCGCACCCATACTTCCACCGTGCAGGTACGCCTGATGGAGAATAACCAGCCGCCACTACGCAGCATCATGCCGGGCCGTGTGTACCGCAACGAGGCCATCTCGGCACGTGCGCACATGGTGTTCCACCAGGTAGAAGGCCTGTACGTAAACAAGGGGGTGAGTTTCAAAGACCTGAAAGAGACGCTGTACTACTTTGCCAAGGAGATGTTCGGGCAGGACACACAGATACGCTTCCGCCCGTCGTTCTTCCCCTTCACCGAGCCTAGCGCCGAGATCGATATTACCTGCTTCATCTGCAAAGGTGAGGGCTGCAACATTTGCAAAGGTACAGGCTGGGTAGAGATTGGTGGCTCCGGTATGGTAGACCCTGCCGTGCTCCAGAGCTCGGGCATCGACCCGGAAGTATACTCCGGCTTTGCCTTCGGCATGGGCATCGAACGTATCACCATGCTCAGGTACCAGATCAAGGACCTGCGCCTCTTCACCGAAAACGACGTGCGCTTCCTGCGCCAGTTTGAGGGGGTGATTTAATTGCTGGTTGTTAAATTGTTTAATTGTTGAGCTTCGCTGGTAGTTAATTTTCAAGTATAGCCGAGCTTAACATCGATCCAGCCGTTTAACTATTTAACAATGTAACCACTCACCAGATGACGTTAGCGGATATCAAAACCATAGGCGTAGTCGGTGCCGGAACCATGGGCCAGGGCATTGCACAGATTTGCGCGCAGGCAGGGTACACTACCATCCTGTTCGACATCAACGCACAGGTGCTGGAGAAGGCGCAGCAGACCACCATCCAAAACCTGGATAAGGGCATTGAGCGAGGTAAGCTGACCGAGACCGAAAAAGAAACTGCTTTGGCAAACCTTACCTATACCGGCGACACGCTGCAGCTGAGCTGCGATGTGATCATAGAGGCAGTGGTAGAGCGGCTGGAGGTGAAGCAGAGCATTTTCCAGGAGCTGGCCAGCATCAACACACCCGATACCATACTTGCCTCTAACACCTCCTCTATTCCGATAACCCAGATTGCCGCTGCCGTACCTAACCCGGAGCGCGTGGTGGGGATGCACTTCTTTAACCCGGCTCATATCATGAAATTGGTGGAGGTAATCTCCGGTGCTGCTACCTCCCCTGAGGTGGCACAAACTATAAGGCAACTGGCCGAGAAGCTCGGCAAGACTGCCGTGATGGCCCAGGACTCGCCGGGCTTTATCGTGAACCGCGTGGCGCGCCATTTTTACGTGGAGGGCCTGAAGCTGCTTGAGGAAGGTGTGGCAGACGTGGAAACTATAGACAAGCTAATGCAGGCCAGCGGCTTCAAAATGGGCCCTTTTGAGCTCATGGACCTGATTGGTGTTGATACGAATTACTCCGTAACCACCTCCATGTTCGAGGCTTTCCATTATGACGCCAAATTCAGGCCAAGCCGCATTCAGCAGCAGAAAGTGGATGCAGGGCACCACGGCCGCAAGTCAGGCAAAGGCTTTTATACATATGAGAAGTAAGTTACTGTTGCTGCCCCTGCTGGCCATACTTGCCGGTGCCTGTAGCAAAGACAACAGCAACAGCCCCATTATACCTTATGTGCCGGTAAACGCACAGCTCAACATCAACAGCCAGCTATACCCCGACCTGCGCCAGGATGGTGGTTATGCTTACCTGCCGGATGGCTACAAAGGGATTATTGTGGTACGGCAGAACGCTGGCAGCTACCTCGCCTTCGAGCGCACCTGCACTTACGATCCCACCAACGAGTGTGTGCTGGAAGTAGACCCTTCGCGGCTGTACATCACCGACCCGTGCTGCGGCTCTCAGTTCAACCTGCAGGGGCAAGTAATCGGCGGTCCGGCTATTTCAGCCCTCCTACAGTATCGAACTTCGCTGGTAGCCTCTACACTCTATATTTCCAACTGATTTTTTAGAATTGATTTACAGCAGCTTAAACTATTTTAAAAGATTTTTTTGAGGCCATACTTGCGTATTAAGCTTTACTGCCGTAATATTGCATCATCAAACGGCGGGAGACTGCTTATGATAATGTCGAGATTCCTCCTTAGCTCAGTCGGTTAGAGCACCTGACTGTTAATCAGGGGGTCCCTGGTTCGAGCCCAGGAGGGGGAGCCTGATAGAGAGCCACTTACGAGTCAAATCGTTAAGTGGCTCTTTTTATTTGCATACGATTTGCATACAAAAGGCCTTAAATGCTACTTTTGGCAAACCGACGACTTCACTTTTCCCTACCGCACTTTGGACTGGTAAGCTTTATCGACACTACTACTTATGAGGTTAAAGATAACAAGAAGCCGCATCATGTGTATGCCTGGCAAAGGCCAACTCCTTACCTGGCATGTGGTGACGCCGTAGTAGTATTCGTCTTAGCCAAGGCACCTTTCGGCCATCATACGCTCTGCCACAGAGGCCACTTCCTTCTCGCTGCCTCTGGCGATACCCTCAAAGCTGCTTACGTCCCCCCGCTGTCCCTTGTGGTAAAGCAGGCACTTGGGTATGATCCCTTCGAACATCGTGCCGGAGAAGCTCCCGAACACCTCAATGACCAGGCCGTGCTCCTCATGGACCCAGAGCCAACCGATTTCTGCCTCGCTAAAGCCCAACTCGACGAAGCGGCACTCCATGGCGCTGTAAGGCCGTACCCTTCGGGCAGGGAACTCTCTGTAGAGGGATGGTAGGTGCCTGAACATGTCTGTCTTCCTGAAATGGTTTGTGAGCGCAATATACTGCGTTTTCAGCATACCGAGAGAGCCGGGGAAAGGTTAGTCGGTCTACGGAGCAAGTGTGCTTGTAGGGGCTCTGTGCCGCTGAGCGCGGAGGTAATTTCCTTATACTATTAAGCATAGTTTTTAAGCAAAAAACGTCAGCACCAAAGCACGTAAAAGATAGGTGAAAGGGAGGTGCCACCTTGCCTCCTTACTGGAAAGAGGTGCCCTTTTTCGCCCTTCATAGAAAAAGAGGAACAGCAGGAAAAGGAGCCCCATACCTTTAATCCATTACAATAGAGACTATAATAAAGACTATGTTAGAGACTATACTATAGTCTAGAGTATAGACTATATTCCTCTAGACAAAATAGGATCCCCCTACTCCTACTGGACGACAACCCTGTAGAGGTCCTAGCACTACCAGTATTTCAAGCTATGCGACTATGCACATAGTTACTATGCCGAAGGGGCCAGAGGAACTCTATGATAAAACCCTAGTGGTATGCTGCCGTAGAGGTCCCATGTACGTTAGGGGGCCCACCCCTTGGAACCCTGCGGTCAGAGATCCCCTGCTGCGGTTCCTGGGTTGCTGAACTCACTTAAAAAATTAAAGGCTCATATTCAGGGAGTTACAATTCTACACCTTATTCCCCCCTGTTTCTTCCAGGCTATCGCTACAAATCCCAAATATTAAACATATGTTCGTCAAAGAAGGGAGGTGTGGGGCCGTTGCATAGCCCCGGAGTGGTGCGTCTGTCGCATCACACACCTTTCCCGTCCCGGATTCGGCATAGTCGCGAACCGGGATTAGCAAATAACCTCAGGGCTCCAAGGGTAGCCGGCTAGTTATAGCCAAACCCATATTGACATGTGAGTTGACAGATAAGAAGTTCAACAAACAGCTCCAGGCGATTCTCCTGGGGGAACACTATAAAGATGACGTCCAAGCAGCCTGTGTATTGGACTGGCTGGAGGTCAACCTGACATCCCTGGTGGGAAAGCTCACCCTGGCAGGCCTGCGAGAAAGATACCAGCAGGAGGGCCAGGTGCTGACGAATGAGTTCCACATCAACGACAGGATGCACCTGAGCCTGCTGCGTGAGACAGAGAAGGGAGAGAACTACCGGTACGTGCTCCAGGTCAGCTGTGACGGCCAACGCGTGGCCAGGCTGAGCATTGAGCCGATAAGATGGAATAAGGACCTTGTCAAGCTCAAGATGGAGAACGAGCTGCTGTACGGTGATTGGCTGGAGTACTACATGCTGATCACCGAGACGCTGGGGCTGGTGGAGCACAGCCTCCACCGCCTCGACATCGCCTACGACAGCTACGGCAAGTTTAAAATCCTTAAGTTCCTTTTACACTACTGTGAAGAGATAAGCACCAAGCACACCTTCACCAAGTGTGGGAAGGCAACTCTCACAGAATCCAAGAATTCCATCATTATCGGAAGCCAGAAGACAGGGAAAGTCATCTCTATATATCCAAACAAGGTGAAGGAGGCTAGGGACAACGAAAAGCAGTGGATACTGGACCACTTCGAACGCCTTGAATTCGACCTAAACGACAAGAGGGGTATAACCAGGATTGAGGAGAGGATGGGGAGCCAGTATCTGGGTGACTTCGACATTCCTATCAGCAGGCTGGTCGAGCAGGGGTTCCTGTGGTCCATCTTCATGCATGCGGTGGGGAAGAACCTGGACTTCAACCTGAAGGAGAACAAGGCTAATCTTAGCCTCCCTAATTATACGTCTGAGCCTATCAGTCTGCTCAACAAGGACCTCTTCGAGGTGGAGGAGCTCCAGCCAAGGAAGAAAGCAGGGTTGTCCGACGAGGCCAGGAGAATCAGGGCAGACCGCAGGGAGATCCGGGAGTGTGTCAGCCGCTACCTAGCCGAGGGCGACATTGAGGTAATACACTCCATGCAGCGTGACATCCGCGAGGGAGAGTACAGGCTCCTGCCGGTTACCCGCTACAGCCAGAGATACGGCTATAAGGGGAACACCCAGCAAAACCAAGAGAAAATCAGGTTGCTGGTGAAGGATCACATCGACTGGTGCAGCCCGGAAAAGACTAGGCAGGTACTGGAGCGAATGGAATACGCCATGACGCTCCTGGTGACCGACGACACGGCACCTGCCGAAGCCACGCCCACGGTGTGGCCGGTGGGGGAGTTTGACACGGTAGAGGAAATTGCAAGCGAGGCACCGCAGCGTAGCCTCGCTTTTATAGACGTGTCGGCCTCCCCTCACGCACACAGGGGGGCTATGATTCGGTGGTGTATCGTTGGCTATTGCCCGCTGGTTGTTAGGGGAAGTGCCTGGATGCCCATCAGGGGCCCCTGCTGGGGCTTTCAAGATAGTTGAGGCGGGGAAATTTATGCGTACCATAACCTAAGTTTATCGGCACCAAAACTACCTAATAAGGTATGGAAACTGGGCCGCTAAAGCCTCTGCTGTTAGGTTATATACCCTCCCCCGGGAGGAGGTGGTTGTATCCCCTCTCCCCTACCACTGGTGGGAGGGGAGATAATGTTGTGGGTACTACTTGTACCGGACCTTGCAAAATTTTGGATTCAGAATTCAAGAAGCTACCCCCCTCCACGCGGGCCAGGGAATAAAATTTTTTGGGGTAAGAATCTTAGTGGGATACTTAAGGATTATAAAAAATTATAAAGAATCCCGTAACTAGAATGGTATAGCAGTAAGCCTCGTCTTAAAAAATTGGTTGAATGTAAATGTATGCGACCTACTCTCCTATGACCAAAGTATCCTGTGTGCTATAAGTAAAGATCCCCTGCCCTCCCCGAACATTCGTCGGCAGCACGACGGGCGGCTCAAATGGATCCTCGTTGGCACGGGCAGCCTGCTGCAGTGCCCGCTGAAAGTAGTAGTTGGCTTGAGTGACCCGGTATAAGACGACGCGGTAGGGATAGTGTGTGGCAGGAACGTCCAGTCGGAACGTCAACTCCCCCTCTCCTGAGAGCGAGTGATCATAGTACTCCGCTTTCCTCTTGGTCTTCCCCTCCTGCTCGTACTCCAGGTAGATACCGTAGAAGCGGTTCCTAGGCTCGGCACCGTTCTCGCACCTAACCCTGATCTGGGTGCCGTCAAAGGCCCAGCCGATGATCTTTACCTGCTCCACAGGCTCCGTGGCGGCATAGAGCGTGTCGGCCTTGTCCCCGGTGATGATCCGCAGCCGCACCGAGTCTCCCGGAAGGATGGCAGGCATTATGTAGGCGCTGGCGTAGTTGACTAGTTTTCCGCTTTCCTTCTCTTTGTAGAAGATGTTCTGCAGCTGTATCGTTGTATCAGGAAGCAGGAGCTCCGCCTCCGCATTCCAAACCAACTGCAGGGCCAGGTCCTCCTGAAAGGTGCTGGTACGGATTAGGCTCAGACGGATGGGCTCCCCCGGCACGAGGTAGCCCTCTACGAAGAGTTTAGCGGGACTAAACGGCATCACCAGCTCAGACTCCTCCTTCAGCGAGCAGGAGCTTATGAGGAGCAGCAGCAGAAATACTAAAGGTCGAAGGTGCATGTGTAGCGAAGGGTTGGAGTGAAGGGAAGCAGTGAACGCTGCCTGGAGACGATCCGGCCCGTGCCGTCCTCCTGGCGCACCACGTCGAAGTAGAGGAAGTACGGGTTGGCGCGGTTGTAGGCATTGTAGATACCCACGTTCCACTCCGAAGTACTGCTGGTATGGCGTTTCTTATAAGTGACGCCTACATCAAGCCTATGACGCATAGGCGTGCGAACGTTATTGAACTGCCCGAAGGCAGGCAGTATCCTTGGGGCCTCTATGGGTATCATGCCCTGCGCCGGGATGATGCCCACCGGGAAGGTATAGGGGCTGCCCGTCTGGAGGAACCACTGCCCCGACAGCTGCCATCGCTCGTTGAAGGTGTACCGGGCAGTGGTGGAAAGCTGGTGCCGCACGTCCTGCACGGGGTATAGCCACTCCCTCTGACCGTTCTCCCCCTCCATCACCAGCCTGCTGTAGGCCAGGGTGTAGCTTGCCGTCAGCGCCAGGCGAGACCACTGGGCCTGCAGCTCCAGCTCCGCGCCGTAGGCACGGCCTGCATGAGGCTCGAAGGAGGTGGTAAAGTCCGACAGCAGCTCCGAGGCGTTGGCGTAGTGGAGCTGCCCCTCCAGCCAGCGGTGGTACACCCCGGCAGCCAGCTTATATTGCTTCACGGGCCTGCTTAATGATAGCCCTACCTGGTCCGAGCGCTGCACAGGCAGCCTGCCGGAGGCGAAGCGGAAGAAGTCGAAGGGCATGTGGATGCCCAGCACGTTCACCTGGTGGTGGAACTGATAAGTGCGGTCGTAGTAGAGGCTGCCTGTCCAGTTATCTTCACTTATCTCCAGCTTCAGACGCGGGGCAGATAGCACAGTCCCGTTATGCCTGTACAGGCGTGCTCCGGCGGAGTAGGTGACCCTGCCCGCTGTGGCCTGCGCCTGCGCGAACGCGCCAAGGAGGGGCAGTTTCTCCGTATAAGCGCTCTCCTGCAGCAGGCGTCCCTCCCGGTCCTCCTGAATGGATGCCATCTCGGCCTGCAGGTGCTGCAGGAAAGCCCCAGCCTCCACGAAACCCGTTTTGCCCAGAGGCATGCCCAGCAATAGCTTGGAGAAGTGTCCGGAGGTGGCTTGGTCCAGCAACCGCGTCTCCTGGCGCCTGTGCTCCATGGAGAAGGCGTAGCGGCTGTACCCTTGGGTGAGCTCCAGCCAAGCGGGGCCAAAGCGGTGCTTCCAACGGGCAGACAGGAGCCGGTTGCCCCAGCCGGAGGCAAGCGAGAAGCGGTTCGTGGTGCCGTCGTAACTGTCCCGGCTCCCGAACAGCGCCACCGACAGGCTCCCCTTCGGCAGGGCTGTGTACACCTGTAGGTTCATGTCCTGGAAGGCGTAGTCCGGCAGCGGGTTGTCCTGTCCCTCTTCACGGTGCAGCTGCTCATAGGCTTTCGCCAGAAGCTGGTAGTAGGAAGACTTGGCCTTCGCAAACACGCTGGTCTTGTACTTGGGCAGGTGCTGCTGGTAACTTAATTCTGAGCTCAGCACCCCCACCCCTACCTTCAGCTGGGGTGAGGAAACCTCCCTGGCGCGAGGCGTTGCCTCCAGGTAAGCCGACAGCCAACCGCCCTTGCTCGCTGCGAACCCGCCAGAGGTAAGGGAAACAGACTCATAGGCGTCTGGGTCCAGGGAGTTGTTGATTCCCATGAGGTGGGCCGGGTTGAAGACAGGTACACCCTGCAGGAGAATGGCCGTATGGGAGTTGCTTCCGCCGCGCACAAAGAGACCAGACTGCATCTCGCCTGTTTGGAGCACCCCCGGCTTGTATTGCAGGCCCCGCATCAGGTCCGCCTCCCCCAGCGGCTTGCCTATGGCTTCCAGTTCTTTTCGGGAAAGTTTTGCTGTCTCGGTACCGGGTGATGCGGGGGCAATAATTTCCACCTCCCCCAAACTGATGTTGTCCCGCTTTAGGTACAGGCTTAGCTGCACTTTGGGCCTTACCAGCACGGTGGTATCCTGGTAGCGGGTGTGGCTCATGCGAAGCGGAAGGAGACTATCTATTGGGATGCAGGCAGGCAGGGAAAAGCGCCCCCTCCCATCGCTGACCGCATGGGCTGACGGGGTGCTGATGACTACCTCCGCTATCGGTAGCCTGGTTTCTGCATCGAACACAGTACCCTCCACTTGGGCAAACAGCCAGGCAGGAGAGAGTATAAGCAATAAGAGTAGTACCGAACCCCTCATAACAGCAAAAGCCCCCTACCGCGTGGCAGGGGGCATGCAATAAATTTACTACTTGCTCTTCACCTTGTAGTTGAGCACCACTTCCAGGTGGGCCGCGTTGTCGAAGTCACCCACGTCGCCAGAGGCATTCATCACCATTCTACGGGGATAGCCATGCTCATTGAAATCCTTGTACTCCACATGGGCGAAAGAATAGGAGTTCGGCACGGTGGCGCGCTTGATGGCGTTCACCACCTTGTACCCTTCCAGTTCCGGTACCAGCGCCGTGACAGTATTTCCAAAGAAGTTCTTGAAGGCGTAGTCATACTCTATCGTGGCCACCTTGTACAGGCCAGCCTCCCGGATAGTCTCCACGTACCCATACCAGCTGCCTGTCGCAGGGTTCGACCTCCAGCGATACTCTCGCTCAGCCGGCTGCCACGCCCAGATTTCTGTCGGGTTACCGTTCTTGTCATAGTTGGCCTTCTGCACCTGCTGGGTCGTTCCATCAGCGAACGTGCGAACGATAGAGGCCAGACGGTTGTCTAAATTATAAGTGTAGGTTTCAAACTCACCGCTGGCCACCCAGGCTCCCTTTGTATTCTTTACAAAGACTTTTGTCGTCTTCACCAGCCCGGCTGCGTTGTACTCATAACTCATGTAGCGGGTGGCTTGCTCTCCCTCACCCTGCGCCTCGTATGCTTTGGTCACGCGCCCCTGGGCATCGGTTTCCACGTTAACCACTTTCGTACTTAAAAGGGTACCCGCTGGGTTTTTGCTGCCAACCTTGATAATCTCGCTCAGCACGTACGCACGCTCATTTTCAGCGTACCAGTTGCTGACTTGCCTGTAATAGTAATACTCACTGTCGCTCTTTTTTCTCATAATCTCCGAGTAGTAATACTCTTGCTCTCCGGATGAGATTACGATGGCTTTGGTTGCTAGCTTCTGATAAACGAACTTTTCGGCATTGTTCTCCCATTTCGAGCTATGATACCGGTAAATCGTATAGGTACCATCCCCATTGGAAGTCTTAAAGTAGTTGCCTTTGTGCTCGATGAACACGGTCTCCACAGGCTCCATTCCGGGGACATACTCGTAGGAGTGGTTTACCTTTTCTTCCAGAGAATACGTCCTGAGTGTATAGGTTTCTAAAGCGTCCCCTTTATAAGCCTTGGTTAG
This sequence comes from Pontibacter kalidii, assembly GCF_026278245.1. Lineage (NCBI taxonomy): Bacteria > Pseudomonadati > Bacteroidota > Cytophagia > Cytophagales > Hymenobacteraceae > Pontibacter > Pontibacter kalidii. The sequence goes on from NZ_CP111079.1 coordinate 3,941,366, forward strand.
GTCAAAGTCTTTGCGTATCTGCATGTCGACCGCCTTGTTGCTTTCCAGATAGGTTAGCTGGAAAGCGTCGTTGTACTCGGCCTTTATCACGGGCACAGATCCAAGCAGCGCCTCGGTAATGAACAGGCTGCCGTTGGTGTCCCCCACCAGTACGGCGTCCCACTCCATGTCCGTGGTGGTGATTTTGAACTCGCTCACCTCCCCGTTGGTGAGCGTGATGGTCAGGATGCCGGTTTCCCCGTTGTAGGTGATGTTCTTGATGCCCACTCCGTCCTGTGCCGCCCCGATGTTGCCTTTCATGGCTTCGGTATAGGGCACCGTAGATGTCGTTCCGTTGCTGTAGACGATAACGAGGTTATCGCCCTCTTTCCTGAGGTCCACGACTGTTTTGCCTTTCTCGGCGATCAGCTCCTTCTCGAGCTGCTCCACCTCTGCGCTGCTGTCATCCTTATCGCAGCCAGAGAATAAAACCAGGCAGCAGAGTGCCATGGCCGTAAGCTTTCTTGTTAGCATTATGTATGTATTAAGATTTGTTTTCAAGGAGGCGGGGCTGAAGTGTCAGCCCCTTTCATTGCGGGGCGAAAATATATAATAATATTATTATATTAAAGTTTAACCATACATATCCTGCTAAAATCATTTTTATACTTTATGCACAATCGTTTACTGTCTTCAACTAAAGTTGAACAAGCGGTTCTTTGAAGACTGGCTTTTGCATCAAAGCAATGGTAAAACTACCTGCCGCACTAAGGGCACCCCTGAAGTTCAGGTGCTATCTTGATTGTAGCTTCATAAAAAAGGCGGTGAGGCTTTGCAACAGCCTCACCGCCATAAAGTCACCTAACCGCCATACCAGGAGTGCTAACAGTAGAACATGAGTACTTCAAGAGGTAGCTTTGGTTTTTCCGATAGCCAACCTTATTTACTTACAAGAATACGCTTGGTATAAACCTTGCCTTGGGCGTGGATCATTACGACGTAAACTCCTGGGGCAAGTGCGTCAGTGTCCAGCCTAGCCTGCGTGAAGCGTCCTTCCTCCCGCAGCACAACACTGCCGGTGCCGCTGACCAGTGACACGGAGTCCATCACCTTGTCGAAGCTCACCACCATGTAGCGGCTGGTCGGATTCGGGTAGATCTTCAGCATTGTATCCTCCTTCTCGGCGATGCCCGTTACCACATCCTCCACATCGTTGACTGTGATGGTATGGATGGCCTCGAAGGAAGCGCCGCCGCTGTCTGTGGTGCGGATGCGGATGCTGTAGCTGCTCCTGGTTTCGTAATCGAAGGCAACAGCAGCCTTGAGTACGCTGTCCTCAATGGTGAAGGAAGCGTTGTCTGCGGCGCCCTCACCTGCCACCAGGGCAAAGGTGTGGGTGTCGCCTTGATCCGGGTCGCTGGCCGAAAGCGTGCCGATCTCGGCACCCACCTCATTATTCTCGTCCATGTCGCTACGGCTAAGGGCAATGGCCGTGGCAGCCCTGCTGGCCCCCACTACCACCGTCACGCTGGCGGCTATATTGTCCAGGTTGGTTGTTCCCTCTGCTGGCGTCAGGGTGCCACTGAGGGTATAGCTTCCTGCCATAGTCCCGTCATAGGCTCCTTCCTGCCATGCCACGCTCACCATACCTTTGGTGTTGTCCGAGTAAGTCACCTCCACCTGAGAGGGAAGCAGGGTTTTCAATCGGCCAAAGGTGGTGCGGAACGGCACCCGGATCTCTGCCGGCTTGGTGTAGGAGTTGAGGTTCCGACTGTGCTTCATCACCTGAGCCTTGGCCTCGGGGCCTGCGTTGGAGGCCGCATCTGTCATCCGCAGCACCAGGGTTAGCTGCCCGTTCCCCAGGCCGGAGAGGTTGAGGTTAGGGATGTCGAAGGTGGCTGCCCCTGCCTGCCCTGTTCCCGAAACAGCTGTACCGCCCCCGGCACTCGTAATAGCGTAACTGTAAGTAGCGCCCACCTCCGCGCCGGTCACCTTCACAGAGGCGCTTCTCTCATTGCCGTAGTTGATAACTGTCTGGTTAAAGGCTACAGCATAACCGGTTGGTGCAAGGCTGTCATAAGTCCTGGTGAGGACAGAGGAGGCCGTGTTGCCGTTCTTGGCCGCATCCTGTGCCACGTCGGCCGCCACGTTTACGCGCACCTGGCCCTGACTGGCTGGGGTGATCTTAGCCTCATAGGTAGTACTACTTTTGACCGTGAAGCTTGAGGCCGTGCCATTCTCCACCGTGATGTCGCCCACGGCAAAGCCTGTCACAGCCTTGCTGAAGGTGAAGCTCACTGTGAAGGGTACGTTCATAACCTCGGGTGCCTGTGTGGACAGCGTTACTGTAGGGCGGGTACCGTCATAGGAGGCCGTCCAGGTGTTGGAGGCGGTGTTCAGGTTAGAGGCGGCATCCTTCACCTTCCCGGCAGGGAGTGTCACGGACACGGCCCCGCTTGCTGATGGGGTGAAGTCCACAGTGTAAGTAACATTATTCGTGGTGGAAATGCGGCTCACGCTGCCGTTCACCACCTTGAAATCACTTGCCTCCAGGTCTGTTACCGCCTCCGAGAAGGTTAGGGTCAGCGGGATGACTCCCTTATTGGTGGTGCCGCTCACCGTGCTAGTAATAGATGGGGATGGAGGCGTCTTATCGAACACCACCCGCTTGCCGCGTGTGACAGCCGTCACGGTGACCTCTTTGCTGATTGCCACGTCGTAGAAGGTGAGGGTAAATGGAATGACACCCTCTGCGTCCTGGGCCGTCATGGTGTAACGAAACGTATTATCAAGCATTCCTCCAGATGGGGTAGTAGTATGGCCAGCAATGGTAGCCACACCATTTCGTATTTGGTCTGGGTTGAAACTATGCATGTGCACCAGCACCACGTCACCAACTTTGGCCATGGTGGAATCGGCATTGTTGGATGAAATATAAACTTCGAATGCGCTTGGTACTTCTTCCACATCGGTTACCTGAATTACAAACACCTTTTCGAAGGTGCCGCCAGGCTTTCCGTCATCGGTTCTCACACGGATGCTATAGGAGTTCTTGATTTCATAATCCGGTGACTGTAGAATCTTCAGCTTGTCGCCGTCGATGGTGAAGGCGGCATTACCTGAAGAGCCCTCGCCAGCCACCAAGGTATAGGTGTGGGTGTCACCAGCGTCTGCGTCCGTAGTGATAAATGTCCCCACAAGTGTATTTGCAGGCATGTTTTCTTCTACAGATGAATTGGAGAGATCAATATTTGATGGCCTTGCGTTCTGAACGGGTGTAAACTTCATTACAGTCGCTTTGCCACTAATCTCATCGCTATAAGCGATGTAAGGCACATCATTAGCATCTAGGGAAGCATAGGTGTACATGCCTTTAGAAAGACCTGATCTGTTTACTTTGATCCAGCTGGTACCGTCAAACCGCATCAAAGTAGGATTATTGGTCTCCTCAAACGCTATGTAAGGAACACCACTAGTATCTACAGTAAGAGAAATATTGACAGCGCTACCACCGAATGAAACTACATCGCCGCCTGTCGATACCCAGTTGCTGCCATCGAACTTTCTCACCACTTGGCCCCCATGGTCTCCATAAGATTTATCGTAATAGGCTAAATATGGTGTGCCATTGGCATCTAAGGCTAAAGATAGACCCATTGCGTATCCGGGCGAAAAACGAGGGGCACCTACATTCTCCCAATCTGTGTCATTGAACTTCATCACTGTGGTTTTGTAATCAGCCTCACCCGTCCCAAATGGTGACTCACTAAAAGCCACATAGGGTGTACCGTTAGTGTCAAAGGCCAAAGAAAGACCTGAGGCATGACCGGCCGAAAAGTCCGCGTCACCTACATTTTCCCAATCTCGGCCGTTGAACTTCTTTACAATGGCTTTACCACTATAACCCACACCAGTGTAATTTGAATAAGCTAGGTAAGGTGTGTTATCAGTACTAAAAGCTAAAGATGGAGAGCTTCCTACATACACAGCGATACCGGCCGTGCCTACATATACCCATCTGACGCCATCAAACTTCATAACAGAAACATTTCTGCCATTATCCTCATCCTCGTAGGCCACGTAAGGGACCCCGTTTCTATCCAACGCGAATGAAAGGTTGTCGAGGCCGGGGTCCAGACGTCCAGAGAAACCAGGCGCCCCTACGACTGTCCAGACGGAGCCGTTATACTTCATGACTGTAATCCTTCCCTCTCTAGCAACATCCGTAAACGCCACATAAGGCGTACCGTTAGCATCTATAATGACTTTATTCCATGAGGCTTGGCCAGTGGAAAAGCCGGATGTGCCAATTGGTTGCCAAACGCGGGAATTGTTAAAGCCCGGTAAGTTAACGGTTAACATTGCTGTAGTGGAAGTAGAAACGGTGCCGTTACTCACCATTACCCGATATCTGTAGCCATTCATGGAAATCGGCGCCTTGGTGATAGCCAGTGTGGCCGTAGTTGCGCCACTATAGCCCAAGCCATTACTGATATTGGAGAAGGTGTTACCCCCGTCCTTGCTCACCTGCCACTGATAGGCAAGGTCTGTGCCGTTGGCGGTTACTGTAAAGCTGGTGTTCTGCCCACCGGTAATAGTTCTTGAGGTAGGATGAGCAGTTATGACAGGCGCTGATCCTTCGGCGAACTTTACCACCCAAAAATCACCGCCTCCTCTAGACTCCTCCGTTCTATCGCCGCTCGCACCTGAGTGTGAATAGCCTCCAACAATAAATTGCCCATCAGGAGTGACCGCTATGGCCTGTATACCGTCATCATCGCTCCCCCCATAGGTCTTGTCCCACACCTTCTCGCCGGCGGCGTTCATTTTAACCACCCAGAAGTCATAGCCTCCTCTTGACGCTTCGGTCTTGTCTCCGCCGACGCCTGAGTCTGACCTGCCGCCCAGTAGAAAGCCTCCGTCTGGTGTGGGGGCTAGAGCAAACGGCTCGTCATTGTCACTGCCCCCAAATGTCTTGTCCCATACTTTGGTGCCGGCGGCATCTATCTTGATTACCCAGTATGCTCTATGACGTCCTTTTGGAGGTGCGGTTTTATCACCTTCTATTCCGGATGTGGACCATCCACTCAGCAGATAGCCACCATCGCCCGTTTCTGCTAATCCATATAGTTCTTCACTACTCATTCCCCCGAAGGTCTTGTCCCACACCTTCTCGCCAGCGGAGTTTACCTTCACCACCCAATAGTCAGCATATCCTCTAGAGCTTTCTGACTTATCACCACTAACACCAGAGTTAGAAGCGCCTCCTATCAAATATCCTCCTCCAGTTAGTGGAATAGTCTTTCCTGCATACTGGTCCTCACTATGTAACCCTCCGAATGATTTATCCCAAATCTTTTTACCATTAGCATCTATTTTTACTATCCAGTAGTCATAGGAGCCTTTGTTCTCACTATTTTTATCGCCGCTTATATCTGAAGACGAATACCCACTCAGTAGATAGCCTCCATCTGGAGCAGTGGCTATGACCCTGACCCCGTCATCACCTTCTCCTCCATAGGTCCTGTCCCACACCTTCTCGCCGGCGGCGTTCATTTTAACCACCCAGAAGTCATTGCTCCCTCTCGACGCCTCAGTCTTGTCGCCGCCGACGCCCGAGTCTGACCTGCCGCCCAGCAGAAAACCCCCGTCTGGTGTGAGAGTTATACTAGTCAAAAAGTCGACCCCACTCCCTCCTAAAGTTCTATCCCATACTTTCTCACCGGAGGAGTTTACCTTCACCACCCAAAAGTCGGCTTTTCCTTTGGTCCCACTGCTCTTATCGCCACCTGATTCCAAAGAGTTGGATACCCCCCCAATGATGTACCCTCCATCATTATCATTAACTATGGCTGTTACTGCATCATTTCCACTTCCACCATACCGTTTATCCCATACCTTCCTAACTGGCGTCTGAGCCAGCAAGGGCTGCACGCATAGGTATAAAAGTACAGCAATCAGCATCAATGCCTTTAATGTGTTCGTTTTCATGCTTCTATCAGGTCCTTTTATCATGTATTGGTTATATTATTAGAGAAACTATATCTAAAGGACAAATATATTTAAATATAATTATAAGTTAATACAAACATATACAGTCTAAAACTGCTGGTGTGCTGTGTAAATGAGTATTAGACTTAGGTTTTAATATCGACGGTGTCGCTATGAGGCGTAAAAATTTTGTTGCAGCAGGAAGACCTAGTTGGTGAGCGGCAGGTAAAATAGGGGCAGTTGAAATGTTCTAGCAGGCTCTAACCTATCTCAGTACATTTATTGGCAACATCCTCACCGAAGATTATACTTTATCATCTAGGACATTCCACGTCACGCAGTTCAGCAGCCCACCCTGCCTGGCGACGGCGTTGATATTCACTGTTTCAATAGTGCGGTTCGAGAAAACCTGAGCCAGGGTATCGATAGCCTCCTGATCCTTGTTGCCGGGAACGTCGAACACTGGCACCAGGATAAGGTCGCCTATTTCCAGGTAGTTGACATAGCATCCGATGGCAGATAAGGGATACTGCTTCTCCTTGTACTCGAACAGGGGCAGCTCCACGTAGTCGAAGCCATACTGGCTGATAACCTTCCTCATGCCCCTCTGCCAGTACTGGTACTCATCTGCCATACGGTTACAGATAAGCGTTTGCCGGTCGTAGAACCGTACCAGCCCATCGGCGTGGCCCGTCATGTCCGATCGGATAGCAGGGATAATGATGACCTCCGCCTCGAACAGATTCTCCAGTTGGTCGTGCAGCCTGGCTTTAGTGAGAGCAGGGTTCTCCTCAAATACCCGGTCGGTGAGAATCACCCTGTCAGTCCAGCGAAGAACGTTGCCGCCGTCCAGGTTGATGTCGCTGTGCTGCGCCCGTAGCCCGTACACCTGCAGGACGTGCGCCGGATCTGTCTTAAGGTGCGGATGCGCGCTCAGGTAGGAAGGCTCGTACCGGAACTGGATGAAGCTGTCTGCAGACTGCTGCACCGGCATGTAGTCCCGGCACCAGATGTCTTTGGTGCCTTTCAGCAGACCGTACCGGACTCCGTGCTTATCCAGCGCAGCCGTGATGCTGCGCCAGGCATCCCTGTAGCGCCCGTCTGTGGCGAGCAGTTCTGAGAAGTATACCTGGTTCGTCTCCCTATCAGTTACCATGGCCTTTGAAGTGGCTGTACTTGTCCTCCAGGAACTTCCTGATGTGGGGTGCGAAGTACTGGCGGTGGTCCTCCTCGGAGATGATGTCGCTTTTATGGTTATTGCAGAAATAGCAGGCCAGCACGCAGTTCCCTTCTGTGTATAGGTTCGACTTGGAATCTTTCCGCTCCAGCTCCAACGACTTTCCGCGCCCCCGCTTAGTGGAGAGCACGCCGGCGGCAAACAGCTCCTCCAGCTTGTGCTCCTCTATACCGCAGTAGGCGCAGATCCTTGGCTGCTTTCGGAACCACTCAAAGAATGGCCGCTTGCCCGCCTGCTCAAAGGCAGCGAAAGCCGGCTTGCCCTTCCTGCTTGAGAAGAGGGCATTAGACTTTTTGATCTTATCCCTCAGGTCGGTACCAGTCGCCCACCACTCCTGCAGCATGTGGAGCTCCAGACTTGGGTTCTCGCTCAGGATGCTCTTGTAGCTTTTATCCTCTGTCAGGTGCTGGATAAGGAACTCCTCCTGGGTCATGGTTGTACGTTCAGCAAAAAGAACCATACTCATAATCAATGATTTATAAAAAAGTTATACTGCAAGCATTAACAATTTAAAACCTGCCTCACATTTTCTGTATAATGATAAAATACAAACCCCTGAAAACATTAAAGGATTACACCCAAACAAGCATTTATCAGTCTGCACCAGAGCTTTTCAAAGACAAGGCACTAACAAGGTTAAAAGCTATACAGCCTCATGCTACATTCAGGTTCGAAGGTTACAATCTTCGATTCAAAAATATTCTCACTAATTCTGAGCTAAAGTCCGGACTGCTGCAACAGCACCACGAACTGAAGCCTGGGATGATCGAAATCTGGGATACAGTGTTGGCAGAGGTTACCTCTATCGTTAGAAAAGGAAAAATCAGTATAATTCTCGCTCTATAAAAACATTAATGTAGAAAACCCTATCCCCTCAGTCCCATTCCACTGATAAACGTCTCCACAAAGCCGATCATCCTGGCGGTGATGCGCTCGGCGATCGGCTTGCGCTCCAGCAGCTTTGGCCTGGCCGGAAGCATGTCCAGCACCTCGTCGCGCAGTGGTTTGCGCTCGGTGAACAGGTAGTTGCCCAGCACGGCTTGTAGCTTCACCGGGTCTAGCTTTTCCTCAGCGGCCATGGCATGGAAGGCTAGCTGCTGCTCGCGGGCCCAGAAGCTCTCGAACTGCTCCGGGATGTCGTCGATGTCCTCGATGTGCGGCAGGTTCTCTTCGATGAACTTGCGGATCAGCTCGCGCTTGCTGCGCAGGGTGGCCTCGCCGGTGAGCGTGTCGATGATCTGCTGCTTCTGGCGCTCCTGCTCCTCCTGGCTGGCGGTCTTCAGCCTGGCCAGCAGCTTGAGGATGTAGGCCACGTTGATCTCGTCGCGGTGGATGAGCTCCAGCTCAAAGTCCACGTCGTCCAGGATCGACTCCTTCTCCTTCACAGTACCGGTCTTCACCTTGTCGTAGAAGTCCAGGTACTTGCTCTTGTAGTCCTCGAAGCTTTGCTCGGCCATGGCCAGATCGCTGAAGCTAAAGTCGACGAAGGTGGTGAGCACGTTCTTGAGGCGCATCAGCTCACGGAAGGCCTTGATGAACGCCAGCTCCTCCTCCTCGCTCGGGAGGCTGTCCACGCTGCCCACGGTGGGCGCCACTTTCAGCAGCTCGGCAAAGGCCATGTTGAACTTGGCCACATACTCCTCGTACGGCGCCATCAGGATCGTATCCTTCGCCTCCTTGTTCGAGAAAAGCGTGATGGCCTCGTCGGTGGCCTGCTTGAGGTTGCGGAAGACAACGATGTTGCCCTGCGACTTCTGCTCGGTGTAGAGCCTGTTGGTGCGGCTGAAGGCCTGTATCAGGCCGTGGTACTTCAGGTTCTTATCGACGTAGAGCGTGTTGAGCGGCGGCGAGTCAAAGCCCGTGAGGAACATGTTCACCACCAGCAGGATGTCCACCTCCTTGTTCTTCACCCGCTTCGACAGGTCGTTGTAGTAGTTGTAGAAACCTTGGTTATCCTTGGTGGAGAACTTGGTGCCGAACATCGTGTTGTAATCGGCGATGAAGGCGTCCAGCTTCTCGCGGGTGTGGCTGTTGGCCACGTAAGCTAGCTTGGGCTCTGCGGCCGTCAGCACCTCCTCGTCATAGTCCGGAAGTATACCGGTGGCCTCCCTGTCCTGCTCATTGGAAGTAAAACTGAAGATGGTGCCGATTTTCAGGTTGTGTCTGCCCTCTGCCTTGCGCTGCTGGAACAGCTCGTAATAGGCGATGAGCGTCTCTACGCTGCCCACGCAGAACATGCCGGTCAGCTCCCTGCCGTGCGTTTTGCGGGGGTGGTGCTCGATGATGTAGTCCACGATCTTCTCCAGGCGCTGCGGAGCCTCCAGCAGCTCTTTGGTGTCGATGTCCTCCACCTCAATGTCAATCTCGGTATTGCTGCCTTCCTTCTCCCTATAGCGGCCCACGTACTCCACGGAGAACTTGAGCACGTTCTCGTCCTTGATGGCGTCGGTGATCAGGTACTTGTGCAGGCACTCGTCAAACAAATCTCTAGTGGTGCGCTTGCCCAGGTCGTTCTTGATCACGTTCTCGGCAAAGATCGGGGTGCCGGTGAAGCCGAACAGTTGCGCCTTGGTGAAGAAGCCCTTGATGCGGTTGTGCGTCTCGCCGAACTGGCTGCGGTGGCACTCGTCGAAGATGAACACCACGCGCTCTTCCCGGAGATGCTCCAGCTTTCCGGAGTAGCGGGCAGTACCGATGGCGTTGTTGAGCTTCTGGATGGTGGTGACGATGAGCTTGGTGTCGCCGGCGAGTTGCCCCACCAGGGCGCGGGTGTCGTCGGTGCCGTCGATGCTTCCGGCCGAGAAGCTGTTGAATTCTTTGGTGGTCTGGTAGTCCAGGTCCTTGCGGTCCACCACGAACAGGACCTTGTGCACCTTGGGCAGCTGCATCAGGATCTGGCTGGCCTTGAAGGAGGTGAGCGTCTTGCCGGAGCCGGTGGTGTGCCAGATGTAGCCGTTCTTATCCGAGTTTTTTACTTTGTCGATGATAGCTTCGGTGGCGTAGAACTGGTAAGGGCGCAGCGCCATCAGGATCTTGTGCGTCTGGTTGAGCACGATGTACTTGGTGACCATCTTGGCCATGTGGCAGGGCTCCAGGAAAGCCTTGGTGAAGGCCTCCAGCTGGGTGATGAGCCTGTTATCCTTGTCGGCCCAGTAGAAGGTTTGCTTGAAGGACTGGTGGCGGTTGTTGGCGTAGTACTTGGTGTTGACGCCGTTGCTGATGACAAACAGCTGCACGTACTGGAACAGGCCGTAGGACGAGCTAAAGGAGTGCCGGTGGTAGCGGTTTACCTGGTTGAAGGCCTCTTTCAGTTCCAGGCCGCGCCGTTTCAATTCGATCTGCACCAGGGGCAGGCCGTTCACCAGTAGGGTCACGTCGTAGCGGTTCTTGTAGGTGCCCTCCATCGTTACCTGCTGGGTTACCTGGAAGAGGTTCTGGCACCAGTGCTCCTGCTGCAGGAACTCCAGGTACGCGCTCGTGCCGTCGTCCTTGGTCAGCTGCATGCGGTCGCGCAGAATCTTGGCGCGGTCAAACACGTTGCCTTTGTTGAGGTGGTTCAGGACGCGCTCGAACTCCTTCTCGGTCAGCGTAACCCCGTTGTGCTTCTCTAGCTGGGTTTTCAGATTGGCCAGGAGGTCGCGCTCGTCTTTGATGGCGACGTAGCTGTAGCCCAGCCCCTGCAGCTGCTTTATTAAGTTGTCTTCGAGTACTTGTTCCGGTTGCGTTCCCATATCTTAGTTTTCAGATTCAAGATAGGCACGTAATAGGTCGGCATGCTGTTCAAGATAGACCCCTACCTCGTTCACGATGTGGTCGACGAGATTTTCCTTAAAGCTGGCGTCGGCGTGTAGCTTCTGAAGGGTGTCAGGGTTCCCAAAATTCAGCACGTACCCGTCATAGTTGGGCAGCTCTTTTAAATTATACCAGTTGCTGGTGAAACGCTCGCTTTTTTCTGTGTATTCGTTTTTCTTATTGCTGTTATTATAAACCCCGATAAACAGCACTCCCCCTTTATGCCCCTGACCGCTGAAGGACTCTAAGCCAAAAAACATTTTACGCTTCTCCATCCCTTTCAACTTTATCCAGATCTGGGAGTAACGATCATTTATGTCTCTACCTGCTGCCATAGTAAGGGTAGCTCCAAAGCGCTCCTTTAACTTTTCCAGGACACTTCGTCTTACCCCCTCCTTTATGGTCGCGCTGACTTTAGCGAAGTTCTCGGCTATGTAAGCTGACTCCCGGATATGACTTAGCATGATCTCGTTCAGGTTCTTCTGGTGCGTTTTATCCATGGTGGAGGTAAGCTTTTGGATCAGGATCTTGTATTGTTTGATGGACTCGCGAAGTATGGGCTGTTCGGCGGCCTCTTTAATGCACCGCTCCAGCCACTCCTGTATCTGGTCGCGGTAGGAGATGGTATGGAAGTCTTCTCCGTTCTGCAGTTTGCCTTTACTAGCCTCGGATGGCTCTGCGCCTTTCAGGGTGAGGTAGTATACTTTGTTGCTCCCCTTCCTGTAATTGCAGTAGCGTTCGACCTGTGCGTTCTGGTCGCCAGCGTCTATCTTGTTCTCAATCGAGATGCTATTTCCGTTCTTGTCCCAGAGGTAGATGTCTATGCGGCCGCCGGTTTTGGCTTTGTCGTCACGCAGACCGATGTAGTGCTCTACCTTTACCTGGGCAGTGGCGACATCGATGCTCTCCTCCTTTAGCACCTTCAGGAAGAGGCGCAGGAAAGCATTCCCCTTCAGGTGGGAGCCTTTGGGGCTCAGCAGCTCGGCCAGAAAGACAGAGTGAGTTTTGTTCTCGCTGCGCTCCATGCTGAGGATGGAGAACACGTTGAACGTCTCGCCCCGCGCTTTCTTCAGCTCCCGCTGATGATCGATGATCGTCTTGGTGTGGCCCAGCAGGTGACTAAGTTTTTCTTCGCTTATCATTTATTTCTCTTACACGAACATCTGCTGCAGCAAGCCTTTCTTGAACTGCTGCGCCTGCTCCAGTTGAGTTTTGGTATAGTATAATTTGTTATCTATTGCTGATAAGAACGCCGTAATTTTCTGCTGTTCTGCCTGACAAGGTACAGGGATTGGTAGACCAAGAAGGTCATCATTGGTGATGCTCATCCTGTCGTGTCGTGCACCGTAATTGGCGACGCTCTTCATATACCTGTGCCAAACCGTAGTCTCAAAGAAGAACTCCAGAAACTCCAGGTTCTGCTTCTCGAAGCGGAATACTGTATAGAGAGGCGACATGACACCTTTAGCCAGTTTGTTCCTCTTGATCGGCCCAACAGGTGCGGCAGTTGATATCCTCGGGTTGTAAACAAAATCATCTACGTCCACTACATAGTAGCCTTCCAGGTTCTCTTGGTTGGCAATGTCTTTATCGAAGTAGTCCTGCTGGCTAACTATACCTTGTGTGGCAGAGTTGGTCAATACAAAGTTGATGTCGTCCTTTTTGTTCTTGATTGTTACTCTCTTAGCAACGTCTTTTAGCCTCTTCTCCTCCCACTCCGGAAAGTCATGACCGTTGTCGTCCTTGAAGCGGATTTGCCGGGAGAAGAGCTGCTGCATCGCCCCTTTTTTATACTTCTCCAACAGCTCCTTCTTCTTGCTCAGCTGCTGGAGCTTGTCATTAACGGCCGAGAGGAAAGAAGCTATTTTTTGCTGTTCGGCTATAGTTGGGAAAGCAAATTTGATCAGTCTTATACTCTGAAAATTCAAACCTTCTCTTCCACTTCCTACCTGGCTTCTCTCTAATGATTTCTGACCATTATAAGAGCTCAAGTGGGCCTGCAAAAAAGCTGGATTATTTTGTTTATCCAGTCTGATTATACAAACGTGCTGGTTTACATTCCCAACTATAAAATCATCGGGAACAACACAACTTCTTCCTATAGAGCCACCAGTAATGTTCAGAAGCATATCGTTTGCCCGAACTATACTTCCTTTCATCTTATCATTTATCTCTTCTGAAATGAAAGAAACATTTCCAAGTATAAGTTTATCATCATTAACATTCTGGCTTCTGATAAACGGTATACCTGTGTCTTGATATGCTTTCTCACCACCTAAAGGAGTGCTGCCACTTCCAACTTTAACTGCTATACTTCCAATACTCTTTTTCACCCACTCCCCTTCAAACTCCGGAAAGCGAAGCGCAGGCACGTTTTTCACGGCTGCTGTTATTTCTGCTGTTGCTTCCATAGTTAAAACGGTTTAGCTATACCCAATTCCTCACAGTAGGCGGCAATGGTGCTGTCGGTCGCCTGCATTTCGTCTTCCAGCTGAGCAAGGGCGACGGCTACTTCGTTCAGGTCTACCGGCTCCTCCTCCTCAAAGGTGTCCACGTAGCGCGGGATGTTCAGATTGTAGTCGTTCTCGCGCACCTCCTCCAGGCTGGCCACATAGCTATACTTGTCCTCAGAGCGGCGCTCGCGGTAGGTTGTGATGATCTTCTCAATGTCGGTGTCACGCAGGTAGTGCTGCGTCTTAGCCTTCTCGTAGTGCTGGCTGGCGTCGATGAACAGGATGTTGTCGGCCTGCTCACGGCACTTCTTGAACACCAGGATGCAGGTAGGTATACTTGTGCCGTAGAAGATGTTGGCTGGCAGTCCGATCACGGCATCCAGGTAGTTGCGGTCCTCGATCAGGTACTGGCGGATGTGCCCCTCGGCCGCGCCACGGAACAGCACGCCATGCGGCAGCACCACGGCCATGGTTCCGTTCTCGGCCAGGTGGTGGATCATGTGCTGCACAAAGGCAAAGTCGGCCTTCGAGCTTGGGGCCAGCTTGCCGTACTGGCTGAAGCGGTCGTCGGAGAGGTGCAGCGGACTGGCGCTCCAGTTGGCCGAGAACGGCGGGTTCGCCACTATGGCCTCGAAGCGGTGCTCCAGGTGCTGCGGGTGCTCCAGCGTGTCCTCCTGCCGGATGTCGAATTTCCGGAAGTGCACGTCGTGCAGGATCATGTTCATACGGGCTAGGTTGTAGGTGGTGCGGTTGAGCTCCTGCCCATAGAAGGTAGACACCTCCTTCACCTCCTTGGCCACGCGCAGCAAGAGCGAGCCCGAGCCGCAGGTAGGGTCATACACCGACTTGAGTTTGTCCTTGCCGGTGGTCACCAGTTTGGCCAGTACCTTCGATACCTCCTGCGGGGTGTAAAATTCTCCCGCCTTCTTGCCTGCGCCGCTCGCAAACTGCCCGATCAGGTACTCGTAGGCATCGCCCAGTACGTCGGCCTCGGTGTCTTCCAGCTTAAAGTCTATCTTGTCCAGGTGGCCCAGCACCTTTGCTATCAAATCGTTCTTGGCAGCTTCGGTACGGCCCAGTTTGGTAGAAGTCAGGTCCAGATCTTCGAAAAGCTTGTTAAAGTCGTCCTCGCTCTCGGTGCCCATGGTGCTCTGCTCAATGTGCCTGAGCACCTGCGTCAGCTCGTCAAGTATAAAATTGCTCGCCCCCTCCTCTTTGCTGTTGGCGTTGCCTTTGCGGGCCAGTTCACTAAATAGCTCGGTCGGCTTCAGGAAGTAACCCAGGCTGGCCAGCGCCTCTTCCTTTATCGCTTCCAGGTACTCCTGCCCCTCTTCGCTGGCTTCGTTTATATCGTGGTATTTGATGCCGTCTTCTGCCAGTATCTTATTGGCGTACAGCGCCATCTTCTCCGACAGGTATTTGTAGAAGATAAAGCCAAGTATATAATCCCGGAACTCGTCAGCATCCATCTTGCCGCGCAGGGTGTTGGCGATGTTCCAGAGTTGTTGTTCTATTTGTCGTTTGTGGTTTTCAGACATGGGTAAGCTAAAAGTTGTATTCTCGGTATAGGACCGGTAAAACCAGACAAGGTACAACAAGATAGGGAAAATAGTATACTTGGTGCAAGTTTAAACTTTGGAGTAGGTCATAAAAGGAAGCCTTTATTTTCCGGATGAAGAATACCAGAAAAAAGCTATCTTACGACATGGAAAGAGCGATATCACAAACTGAGGCAGTAAAAGCCCTCTTTAAGGAATTTCACCAGACAGGCGATGCACAGGAGCTACTGATCGGGCTTCGGCAACTGGAGCAGGAAGCCGGAGAGGGAGAACTTTGGCTTCGGTTCTTTGACGGCGATTCAGGTGCCACTACCATCACTGACTTGGAACGCCACCTGGCTGCCCCTTCCCACCCTAACTACAGGTCCGTCCTGGAGAGTATAGACATCGCTCTGGAGCGGGAGGGCCTGCAGGTGTACTTTGCGTAGCCTTTGCCTGTTCAAGCTACTATTACCGTTGTGGCATAAGGCTGCGCAAGCTTTACGTGTGGCTCTGCCAAATTATACCTTTGCCCTTGATGCCCTTCCTGGCTCTTCCCCACCCCTCTACCAGTTATAGGTAGTTTTAAGCACAGGTGCAGCTAGCCGCATCCGGCAAGACAGAGGACCTATAACTACCGGGCTAGTGGGTAGTATAGGAGTTACTGAGTGCCGGCTTAGCTACACCCCCACCAGGTTTTGCAACTGCTCCTGTCATAGCCACAGGCCACCTGTAATTCCTTCCCTGGGCTTACCCCGCCTTTGTTGCCCATATAGCACCTACAAGACAGGATTTTCCTAAAACACTCGTAATCAACACCTTAATTTGAGCCTCAAAATTCTAAAAGGACGGTGTAACATTTTCCTCTGAAATCAGTATAATAGGATGCAACCACAAAAAAGACTACTATATATAAATATAGTTACGTCTTAATTCAATCACTGATTTTCCTGGTATCACTACAGGCTCCATAGCCGTGGGGCCACCGGAACGTTATTGCCTTGTCGCAGCCATGGAGCGAGAAGGGTGGTTTCTTATTGTTTAATGTTTAACAAAAACGCTTAAATGGTGAAGTATTTTACGGATTGGGAACAGATGATGATAGCAACACTGGAGTTCCATGGTATAGACGACGTAGAAAAGTACAAGAGCATACAGGAGAATATTGGATATTTTGAGATTCTGACTTTGGCCTTTTCGTTTAGACTGCCTTATATAACATCGCATAGGCGAGGAACAAGCCGTATTAAATTAATAAGCACGTACAGGTTAAATTACATTGGTATGCGAGGAAATTCAGATGCTCAGTACCAATATCATCAGGTGCTGGTAACCTCATCTAAAGGTAGATATGGAACAATCTGGGTCATTTGTTCTATGATAGAAACCGTTGAACTAGGTGGGGAATTAGTAAAAGCCTGGATAAAATCTGAAGAACTACTGCTCGGAGATGTTGAACTCATCAATAGAATGAGATTCTAAGCCGTATTTAATTTAAATCAACACTAACTCATTATTAACCAGCAAAATGGAAAACCCTTTTGAAACACTGTACTCAAGCCAGCAAAGAATGGAAGGTATACTTGAGGAAATCTTCAGAGCCATCCATAACGTCACCTGTGCCGTATCGCATGCGTCATCGGACAAGCCGATGAGCGCCCAGGAAGCTGCTGCGTACCTGAACATATCAGTGTCCACCCTCTACAAGCGGGTGAGCAACCGGGAGGTGCCATTCCGAAAGCAGGGCAGCAAGCTGTACTTCGACCGCGGTGAGCTAACCGAGTGGGTAGAGGCGGGAAGAAAAAAGACCCAGAATGAGGTTAAAGACAGTATATACTCCAAATAGTTAACGTTATGTTGAAGCCCATCATAAACATCTACCAGGATACGAGGAGAGCAAAAGGGAACGGTCTGTACCCCATCAAGCTTCGGGTGTACCTGAGCAGCGGTGAGCAGCGCAAGCAGAAACTTTACCCGCTGGGCATAGACCTCACCATAGAGGACTTTGAGCGCTCCTACCTGGCGCCGAAGCCAAGGGGCGACTTTAAGGACCTAAAGCTGGAACTCATTGCCAAGGAGAAGCATGCCTATGAGATCCTGGATGGCATGAAGGTATTTACGTTCGAGAAGTTCGAGCGGGAGCTTTTCCGGGAGAAGTACGCAGACGGCGACGCTGCCTATCACTACCGGAGCTACATCAGCAAGCTGCAGGCTGCGGGAAAAGTCACTACTGCCTCCAATTACGACCTGAGCCTGAAAAGCCTCCTGGCTTTTGTCAACAGCCATGGAAGAAAGGAGACCAAAAACCTGTTCTTTGACAGCATTACGGTGGATTTCCTGAATCGGTATGAACGGTGGATGCTCTCGAAGGGAAAGAGCCGAACGACCGTGGGGATTTATTTGCGGCCACTACGGTGTATCTTCAACCTGGCGCTTGAGGAGGGGGATATCATCAGAGACACGTACCCCTTTGGCAAAAGGAAGTATCAGATCCCGGCAGGGCGTAACCTGAAGAAGGCGCTGGGCAAGGAGCAGTTGGGGAAACTCTTCTCGTTTGAGCCCCTTGTGCCCGATCAGGTGAAGGCGCGGGACTTCTGGTTCTTTAGCTATGCCTGCAACGGCATGAACGTAAAAGACATCGCGAACCTAAGGTACGGCGATCTGCAGGAGGATAGGTTAGTGTTCACACGGGCCAAGACGGCTGACACTTCGAAGGCAAATCAGAAGCCCATCCTCGTGCCGCTGTCCTTTTTTCCGCTGTCTATGATAGAGAGGTACGGCAATAAGAACAAGAGCCGGGACAACTACGTGTTTCCTATACTCTCCAAGGGAATGGATGCAACACAGCAGGACAGGGCTGTCAAGAACTTCACCCGCTATATAAACCAGCACATTAAACCGCTAGCGAAGGCCGCGGGTGTGACCGGTGACATCTCCACCTACTGGGCCAGGCACTCCTACGCCACCAACGCGGTGCGGCACGGTGCAAGCCTGGAGATGATCCAGGAGAGCCTGGGGCACAGCGACATTAAAACCACCATGCACTACTGGAGCGGTTTTGAGGAGAGCGTGAAGCGGGAGATATCTGACAAGCTGATGGACTTTAGTGTTGGAGAGGAAGCAGCACAGGCCGAAGTGACGCCATAGTGCCTGCCCTAGCTCGACCATGCGTCCCTGAGGTTCACCGAAAGCCATTTGCATACGATTTGCATACGGATCCGGAAAATACATCTTACCGGGTATCATTGGTTGACAAGAAAAACAGCTTATTTTGCTCCCTAAGGCAAGTATAGGAAAACAGATATTATCAGGTGTAGAACTAATATTACGACTGTTAATCAGGGGGTCCCTGGTTCGAGCCCAGGAGGGGGAGCAAAAGCCACTCAGAAATGAGTGGCTTTTTTGTTTGCATACAAATGCACGCTCTTTCTGCTGCTGCACCTCTCAATTCCGGTGGCATTCCCCTTCCCAGTATCGGATCAATCCGAAAACTTGTGGGGCAGTGAAAAAAAGAGCAGCTTTGCGTGCGTATAATTCACCACACACGCTTTTCCCTTGCAAGATCCTTACCTCACTCTTATCCGCTGTCTCTTGCCAGAAGGTATTCTGGAGTACTTCAACGTAACACATGTCCTGCAAGGCCCGGCAGGCCTGCAGCTGCAGTTGGAGGAGAAGAACCTCCTCCCCGAAGTTTATCATGGCCAGCGCTCTGAGTCCAAAGGTTTCCTGCCTGAGATTAAGCTGCAGGATTTCCCTATCCGTGGCCAGCAGGTCACCCTCTGCATCAAAAGACGCCGCTGGCACTTACCTGACTCGGGAGAGGTAATCACCAGAGACTGGAAACTGGTACAACAGGGAACGCGAATGACAAGTGAATTCGCCGCTTTTTTAAAAGCAGCACTTGGATAACACCCCCGTCAGCTGCCGGCAACTGGCCAGCTACTTCCACCTGGACGGCAAACAGCTCCAGGAGCAGTACAAGGAGCACATCAGCCACTTTCACCAATGGGAGCAGCGGGAGCACGCCTCCGACTGGATGCGCTTTCCCCAGAACGTTGGCCAAGAGCTGAGCATTGATGAGACAGCCCTCTCCAATGGAGAGCTCTACACCATCCTGACCAACAAAGCCGCTAAAGGCAGAAAAGGCGCGCTGGTGGCGATGGTCAGGGGCACACAGGCAGAAGACATTATCACAGTGCTGGAAGGCATACCCCAGACGGCCAGAGCCAAAGTCCGGGAGGTGACCCTGGACATGGCCAAGGCTGTGAGAGGCTGCTTTCCCAAAGCTTGCCGGGTCATTGACCGTTTCCATGTCCAGAAGCTGGCTTATGAAGCGGTGCAGGAGCTTCGTATCAAGTACCGCTGGCAAGCCCTGGATGAGGAAAACCAGCGGTTAGAGCAGGCGAAAAGGAGCAGGCAGCGTTTTGACGCGGAAGTACCATCTAACGGGGACACGTTGAAGCAGCTGCTGGCCCGCAGCCGCTACCTGCTCTTCAAGCACCGAAGCAGATGGAGCGCCTCCCAAAAGGAAAGAGCCGATATGCTCTTCTACAGGTATCCGCTGCTGGGCAGGGCCTATGACCTGGCCATGGAGCTGGGCCAGATCTTTACCTATTGCAAAAGCAAGCAGCAGGCATTCAAGCGCCTGGCCATCTGGTACAATGAAGTGGAGGCCTCCGGTATAGACTCCTTTCGCACGGTGGCCCGGTCGGTACAGAATCATTATGAGCACATCCTCAATTTCTTCAATAACCGCAGCACCAATGCCTCGGCCGAATCCTTCAATGCTAAGGTAAAAGCCTTCAGAGCCACCTTCAGGGGAGTCAGAGATACAACGTTTTTCCTCTTCCGACTAGCCAACATCTATGCCTGAGAAGAGCTACCCCACAACTATTCCGCTTGATCCCCAGTATCTAACTTGTGGAAAAGTATTAACCGTTAACAGGCTGCCCTTCCCCGCCGGGAACAACCTAAATCAACTATCTGGTAGTTTTCCCGAACAGCTTACTGTTAATTAAATAGTGGTGGTAAGCATTCAAAGCATAAGATTTACACGTGGTTGCTCCGAACCTTCAGCCTGTTCCTAAAATATTAGAAGCTATCTCATAAATGGTTTCAGCAGAATTAACATGCACGCCAGCAAAATAAAAGCTTTGTAGTTTTCTACTTTGTACTCATACCTGGTCACGCATCTTCTGTAATTGAAGAGCCAGGCAAAGAAGCGCTCTACCTTCCATCTGCGCTTGTAACGGCGGAGCTTTCTGCCATCCTGTGTCTTCTTCTTTTTTCTGTTGCCTCTGTGAGGCGCGATCATTTCAATGCCTTTCTGCTGCAGCGCTTGATCCAGAGGATCAGAGTCATAGGCTTTATCACCAATGAGCCTCTCAGGCAAAGGTTCAATGAATCGCTCCTCCAACACCTTTCCCACTAGTTTCACCTCGTGGGGAGATGCTGATTCGACTGAGACAGATAATACAGTACCACCAGCGTCTGTGACTGCCATGACCTTGGTCCCCTTCCCTCGTTTAGTCTTGCCAACAGAAGATCCCCCTTTTTGGCCATGCAGAAGGAGCCGTCAATATAGCACTCGCTCAGGTCCACACCGCCTCTTTCGTGAAGGTCCCTGGCCAGCGCCTCCACCACCCGCTGCATCACGCCCTGCTCCTGCCACTGTTGAAACCTGCGGTGGCAGGTCTGGTATGGAGGATACACGGGCGGCAAGTGGCTCCATTGGGCCCCGGTCTTCAAGATCCAGAGAATCCCCTCGAGCGCCTCCCGCTTATCTCTCCAGGGCCTGCCACGGCCATCTGGCCTCTTTACTCCATCAGGAATTAAATCCTTTAACTTTTCCCATTGCTTATCCGTCAACTTCATGACAAATAAACACCGTACAACTAAAGATCATCCCTATTTATGAGACAGCTTCTAAAAAATATAGAAAAGCAGCGCTTTCATTGCGCCTCAAATAGCTCCTGGAAAGCTTCCTTCGAGCTACTTTGTACACTTGCCCCTACTTCAGCTAGTGCCATGTAAATTATATCAAATTTGCGGACAAAGAAAAAACGCAGCTTAGGCTGGGACCTAATCTCTAAGTTACAATTGTTCCCCCATTCTCAGCAGGACACAGACTGCTAAGCGGAAACAGTTTAGTTTTTCCGTGTTACTTTTGTCACTTCTACTCAAAGAAGATATAGCCTCATGCTTATAGAAAACATACCGGATACATTCATTAGCACGCCTAAAGAAAATCAGGACCTTTTTGTTCACGATTTTAAGATGACTACCGACACCTTAAAGACCAAGGTGAATCTAAGAATGAATATGTTCAGCTTTTTACAGGTAGGTAAGAAGCAGGTTCACTTTGCCGGAACCTCCGTAGCCGTAAATAAAGATCAGTCTTTATTGATAAGAAAAGGGAATTGCCTATGGACTGAGTTGTTAGATACCGAAAGGATTTACTATTGTAAGTTGTTTTTCTTTTCAGAAAGGATTCTGAAGAACTTTCTGCAGGAGCACATACTCGATCCCTTCGAACATAGAAAGGAAGCGCCTTTTTTCACTATAGAAAATGACCAATACATCACTTCCTATTTGGATTCGCTGTCTTCGATCAACGATTATCCATCCTTGCTATCCGACAAATTTCTATCTGTAAAATTCGAAGAGATTATGCTTTATCTCATCGGCAAGTATGGCAATGGTATGAAGTCTTATTTAAGATCCTTGATAGTAGATGAAACTTCTACATTCAAAGAAATTGTAGAGCGCTATATCTACTCTGATCTAAAACTGGAGGAAATAGCATTCTTATGCAATATGAGTTTGTCTACCTTCAAGCGGCATTTCATTAATGAATATAAGGTTACCCCCGGCAAATGGTTAATAGAAAAGCGCCTGCAAAAGGCAAAGTTACTTTTAGAGCAAACCCAACTGAGTCCATCGGATATCTATATGGAGATCGGGTATAACAACTTGTCCAGCTTTAGTACGGCTTTCAAGAATAGGTTTGGTTTTAGTCCGAAGGACTTCTCCAAGTCAGCTTCCGTCTGAATACCCCCATCCGAAAAACGACCTTTTATCATAATTATCTGACTCTTTTTGAAAACCTCGGTTCAAGACAATGGCCATACCTTTGTATCGAGTTCAATTAGAAACACAAACAGTAATTATGGCAAATGTAACTAAGCCCACTTTTAAAGAAAAGTACGGCAATTTTATTAACGGTGAATTTGTGCCGCCGGTAAAAGGACAATATTTTGATAATGTATCTCCTGTAGATGGCAAAGTTTTTACTAAAGCCGCCCGCTCTACAGAAGAAGATGTGAACCTTGCCTTAGACGCAGCACATGAAGCTTTCTCAAGCTGGAGCACAACTTCTGCTACAGAGCGCAGCAACCTGTTGTTACGGATTGCGCAGGTTATGGAAGATAACTTTGAGTATTTAGCTACTCTAGAAACCATTGACAATGGTAAGCCTATTCGCGAAGCCAGAGCAGCAGATATTCCTTACTGCATTGATCACTTCAGATACTTTGCCGGCGTTATTCGGGCAGATGAAGGAAGTATTTCTGAGCACGACAAAAATACAGTAAGCATAGTTTTGCATGAGCCTGTTGGTGTAGTGGGTGAGATTATCCCGTGGAACTTCCCGATGCTGATGTTAGCCTGGAAAATAGCTCCGGCACTGGCAGCAGGTTGTACAGCAGTTGTTAAACCGGCAGAACAAACACCAACCAGCGTAATGTGCTTAATGGAGCTCATTGGTGATATTTTACCAAAAGGTGTGCTAAACATTGTGACAGGTTTTGGAAACGAAGCAGGAGAAGCTTTGGCTAGCTCTAAGCGTGTAGCAAAGCTATCGTTTACAGGTTCTACAGCAACCGGACGTAAAGTTTTACACAATGCTGCGGAAAATGTGATTCCTGTGACGATGGAACTGGGTGGCAAATCTCCTAATATATTCTTCCCGTCTGTGGCAGATAAGGATGATGAGTTCTTCAACAAAGCTGTTGAAGGAGCCCTCATGTTTGCCCTTAATCAGGGAGAAATCTGTACTGCTCCAACGCGCATTCTTGTGCATGAAGATATTGCCGACGTGTTTATTGAAAGAATGCAAGAGCGTTTGAAAAAGATAAAGACCGGCAATCCCCTGGATCCTGAGACAATGATTGGTTCTCAGGTTTCTAAAGCACAATTTGATAAAATTCTCAACTACATTAAAATAGGCAAAGAAGAGGGTGCTACTGTTCTGGCCGGTGGAGAGCCAGGTAATTACGAAGGAGAACTGTCTGAAGGATATTATATTCAGCCAACCGTTCTGAAGGGTAATAATGGTATGCGCGTTTTCCAGGAAGAAATCTTTGGTCCGGTAGTTTCTTTAACAACTTTTAAGTCTACTGAAGAAGCTATTGCTATTGCCAATGACACTGCTTATGGTTTAGGTGCTGGCGTATGGAGTAGAGATGCACACGAGCTCTATCAGGTACCAAGAGCTATACAAGCCGGTAGAGTATGGGTAAATCAATACCACACATATCCTGCTCATGCCCCGTTCGGCGGTGTAAAAGAATCAGGATTCGGTCGTGAAAACCATAAAATGGCTCTGGATCACTACCGAGTAGTGAAGAACATGCTTATTTCTTATGACAAATCACCGGTAGGTTTCTTTTAATCCGTTGAAACAGCTCTCAAAACCCCAGGTATACCTGGGGTTTTGTTTTTTCTGTGGTATAATCAGCCAGATATGATTTAATTTTTGGAGTTACTACTTCTAGTCGCATGAAAACTAAAGCGAAGCCGATGCTACGGCTTTAGAACAATTTCCAGCATACAAGGATAAGCAACACACCCCGGCCACAGAAATCCGCTCAACGCGCTGACGCAGCTCCTCGAGTCCAGGTAAAGCGCAAGACCCGGCGCTACCCACCTTTCAAGTTAGGCCTAATGAGAGTAAACCTCATCAGAAACCTCTGTAGCAAAAGGTACCTGCTGTAGCGCGGCAATCATTGCTTTATCGGCGGCGCTCACCCTGGCATAGATGGGCTGATTCTCTTTACCTATCCGAACCTGGGTGGTAACAGCCGTTAAAAACTCAGGAAGCGCTTCCTGGGCATCTGTATGGCAGTACATCCCGTCCAGCAAAATTGCGCCTTCCTGTTTACTTTTGTTTTCCAGCAACATCCACACGCAGGCTGCCAATCGTCCGTTTTTTACCCAAGTATACGCCTGCTCCCCATTCTCAAATCGTTGCACACTCTCTTTTAGAAACTCCCAGCGTGTGATAGCCCCTCCTCCAGCGTCAAAACCAAGGAGATCACTCAGGCTGTTAACTTTTACAAGGACACCAGCAGCAGCATTACTTATAGCCAGTTCTATCCTGAAGACTCTACTGCTTTCCACCCTACTGCCCCGATCAGCCAAGGCTCCTATACTTCCACGCCTGGCTAGTTTAAGCTTTTCTTTCCCAAGCTTTAGCTTCTTATCAATAGAACGCTTCACGTGCTTCAGGTTAATGCCTGCACCAGAGAAGAGTAACTTGCTCCCCTCCTTAAGGTAGTCATAGTATAACTTTGTGGACACCGCATCCCATTGGCTTGTGATGCAGAGCTCGTAGAGCTGTTCGTGTGCATTGGCTAACCTTTCTTTATACTCGTGCCCTCCTGGGGTTAGGTCAAAGGCCTGGTACCCTTTCCCGTACAAATGCTGACCGAGCATCACCATGATCAAATAGCCCGGGGAATACTTGCCATAAAGAGGAGAGTGCGTGTTTATACCGGCACCGTGAAGCCACCTGTTTTTGCCTTCGGTAGCCACAAGTGAGGCAGCGATATGGCCGTTCACCCTTAGCACAGTTACATGCAGGATGTTTTGCTCGTAGAGGGCTATTAGAAACTCTTTTTTCTGCAGGTTCTTTCTGAACGGGGTTTTATTCAGTGTCACCGCTTTCCGGAAGTCATACTGGTCGGCAAGCTCATCCAGTACGGAAACGAAGGCATCATAATCCGTAACCTGCTCATAGGTAAGGTTGCCGAGTCTACTCAGGCGGTTGCGGCCCTCCCTGAACTGTTTTTTGCTGAAGAGCTTCCCCACATCGGGGGCTGCAAAGTCCATCACCGGCCGCAGGAACGGGCGGATGATGTGCCGCCTGCTCCAGTAGGTACCTCCTACTAACCAACCAAGAGGCGTATGGGGAGGAATATACTTAAACGTGATTTTTTGCCCGGGAAACTTCTGCCTGATCAACGTTAACGCCTTCTTTATAAATTCATTATCGCCATAATCAGCCACAAGCCATGTATGATAGTATGCGCTCCATCCCCCTGCAGCCGTAACACCCAAACCTTTTACATCCTTCGCCAGCGTTAGAAGCCCTGTAAGGCAACCATTAAGCTCCTCTTTTACCACAACTGGCATGTGTTCCTGGCCATATACTTTATACCATACGCTTACAAATTCTTTGCTCTGAAAAACCGTAGCCCATGGGCAAGCTTCATACAGGTTTGTCCAGCCGGATAGAAAAGCTGTATCTGACAGTAGTTTATATACCCTATCACCAGTGATAACTTCTACTTTAGAAGCACTTAGAGTCTTAGCGTCTAAGTTGCTGACTGTATTCTTTTGCATAGTTCGCTGAATTGATCAAAAGGGAGTGAATAGTATAAATATTTACAGCCTGTATAAGACAACAATAAACTATACGCGATACGCGGATATTAGATTTTTCAACGATTAATTTGAAAATATCAATCAAAAAAAGTTGTGGTAAGTAATAAACAAGAAAGGACCGGAAGCATGGCTCCCGGTCCTTTTTAAAGTATGGATTAAGCGCTGTGCTAAGCTGAAACTGCCTTCTCAGAGGCTAGGTCAGCCGGGGTGGCTGCCGCGATACTGGCGTTGATTAGGGTGTTCCATTTCTCGGCGAGCTGCAGTTCCCCGCTTAGCATAATGCTCACCTCTTTGTCATAAACCTCCAGGCGCAGTTCAGAATGCTTAGCGTTGCGCGAAGTAAGCCGAAGTTCAATCAGGTCGAAAACCTTGGTGCCGTTGACGTCTCTGCTCGCACTGCTTACCGAGGACTTTTTAAAGTCGGCCAGGTTTAGGAGCAGCTTTTGCTCCTGCGCATCATCTTTTCTCAGGTAGAACAGCTTCTTTTGCTCCTCATCGAGGCCAATGCCGTAGCGGTCGTTCCAAAGCTCATACTTTGCAAGCCTCACTTGCTGTTGCTCGCCCATGGCCAGGAACTCGGCCGAAGCCTTCCCGGTTTTCTCTTTCTGCTTGCGCTGGAGATACATGATCGGTACAATGAAAACCGCCAGGGCAAGGCATCCTATTACTATTGTTGTTAAATCCATCTTTGATATTTCTTTACATGCAAAACATGCCATAGCAGCGCACGCAGCAACATTTTTGCTGGCGCCCATACGGCTTTAACTGGCTGAGGAGTGCTCAGCCCAGGTCAGGAAGTATAAGACGGATTACCAAAAATAGTGGGAAGGAAAGATAATGTCGCCGATGGTCAGGCTCCGCTGCATGCATTTTGAGTACAAGATATACCGCGAGGCAATGGCCTGCACTCTTAACTCAAAGGCATACGGGTTGGCGGCAAAGCCACTGATGTGGTTGTTTGAAGGTGGGGCCGGCAGGTTATTCAGAACATTAACCTGCTCCTCTGCCCGCTGTAGCCCCACATACTTGTGCAGCTCGTTGCCCGACAAGCTCTCCGGGGAGTACTCCCCCTCAACAGCCTGCGGCAAAGTATAAAACGCGCTTCCGCCATTGCCCTCGCTGGAGCTAGCAAAAGCAAGCACCGCGGAGATGAGCAGCAGAATGTATTTTACAGGGCTTTTCACATTACAAAGCTACAAGGTTCAGCACCAATTGCATCACGTAAGCCGGGGATTATTTTTTTGCACTGATTTTTATACTTTATACCCGGCCAGGAAAGCCCTGCCGTTGCCTGCCGCCATAGCTGCCCGTCGGCTTAAAGTATGAAACCTGCCATGCCTCCACAGGCTACAAGTATAAACATGCTGCCTGGCGTGCAAACCCAACAAGCGATCTGAAGTAAGACACCAAAAAAATCCCGCACCGGCACAATAGTATATATAACTTAATTAATATATTTGAACCCATTAATAACCTTTAACATATACTATTATGAAAACACTCTTTACACTTGTTTTGCTGTTTTGCAGCACCATCGTTTTTGCACAAGATTTCCAGCAGGCCAAAGTGCTGTTTGCCGATGGCAAGGAACTTACTGGCCTGGTAAAGGCCTCATCGGTTGGCGAAAAGAGCATCGTGTACAGGGCGGCTGAGGCGGGTTCTAAAAACGAGAAGATCAGCAGCAGCGAACTGAGCAAAATTTACTTCACGTTAGACTCGGCAGAATACGTGCCGATATACCTGATGTATAATGGCAAGAAGAGAAAAGAGCCGACCTGGGCGCAGAAACTGATGGAAGGGCCGGTATCGCTCTACGCAACAGGCTCCAGGATGAGCTTCCAGCGCAGCGGCTTTAACCACAACGTGAACGATATCAGCTTTTTTACAAAGCGTACCGATGAGGAGGGGGCCAGCATGGTGGGGATGTACTTCACCTCTGGCGCCATCGGCATCAACATCAATAGAACCTTCCGGAAACTGGCTGGCGAGTACTTTGCCGACTACCCCGAGCTGGCCGCCAGAATAGAGAACAAGGAGTTTGAGATACTGGAGATTCCGGCTGTTGTTACGGCATACAACGAGTGGAAGACAGGCAAGCAGAACTAAGCTACGCTAAGGCTTGATACTACAGAACAGGCACCCGAAACCCGGGTGCCTGTTTTTATTTTACACTTGCTCCGCTACTCCCGTACAGCCCTCCTGCTAACCTTTTCTACTGATTTACAGTAACTATAAATGGCGATACTATCATATTTAGCCCTGGCTGTACTGTTGCCAATTTGCTTAAGGCCAGCGCATGGATTAAAGTATAAAAACAATGAAAAATATAAAACCATACCTGATGGTAGTACTCGTGCTACTAACCTTTACTATGAGTAGCTGCGAGGTGATAGGAGACATTTTTGAGGCCGGGATGTGGGCAGCGCTGATCATTATCGTGCTGATCGTACTGCTGGTCACCTGGCTTTTCCGCAAGTTCAGAAGGTAAACCAGGTAATGCCACACAAAAGAAAAGGAGCTATAAAGGCTCCTTTTCTGCGTTCTATATTTTGCTGCTCTCTATTTGTTAGCACGCTTCGGCATGGTGCCCAGGATATAGTCCCAGAGCGGCGTTGACACGCCAAAGGCTGCCTCAGGGTCTTTGTAATGATGGATGCTATGGTTGATCCAGAGCTGCTTCAGGATATTTTTTGGCGGCGGGTACGCATGCACCACATAGTGCACCAGCAGGTACATGGCGTAGCCAAACAGCATGCCGGCCACCACGCCGAACACAAACGTGCCGAAGATCACCTTAAAGATGAAAAAGAAAGCGGAAGCATAAAGTATACTCACCACCGGAGGCATGGCCAGGCGCTTCTTGTCTTTCGGGTACTCGTGGTGGTTGCCATGGAACAGGTACTGCAGGCGCGCCTTCAGCGGCGTGTCGGTGTCCATATGGAAAACATAGCGGTGTGCCAGGTACTCCAGCAGCGTAAAGATAAACCAGCCCAGGAAAAAGAAACCGATCGCCTCAAAAATATTGATAAACCCGTGGGTGATGCCATAGTAGATCAGCCCCGTGGCTATCACCAAGAATATAGTGATGGGTACGGCAATGTGCGTTCTGGTCATCTTCTCCAGAATCGGGTTCTTGAAAAGCTGTGCGCTTCCTTTGTGATTAGGTTTCATAGTTAGATTTTGCTGTATCAGTTAACGCTGCAAAACTACTTAAAATTTTAAAGTTTGCCCGAACGGGCTGCATTTGTACTGCTATTAACGAGGTGCGTCTGCTATTAGTTGAGCAGGCGCAGCAAGCGCTGGGAGATGGCGTTGTCCCCTGCCAAAGTATACGTTGCGCGTTCGTAGAACTGCTTTCGGTGGGCTAATGTTTCGGTGAGGTATAAATTTAATTCTGCGGGGCTTTTGCCCGCCAGCAGCGGGCGCGCCTCCAGCCCCTGAGCTAACAACCTATGCACCAGCTGCTCTACCGGCACATCCAGGTAGAAACTCCTGCCATGTTGGTTAATGTATTCGATGTTATTAAAAAAGCAGGGAGCCCCACCTCCGGTGGAGATCACAGCTTTCTCATACTGCTGCACCACCTCCTCCAGCGCCTGCCGCTCCAGCTTCCGGAAGTGTTCCTGCCCCTGCCGCTCAAAAATCTGCGCAATGCTTTGCCCCTGCCGCTGCACCAGGTACTCGTCCAGGTCCACGAAAGTATAGCCGAGCTGCTGCGCCAGTCGCCGCCCCAGCGTGGTTTTGCCACTGCCCATCATGCCTATCAGAAAGATCCGCATCAGAAGTTAGAGAGTTTGAGAGTTAGAGAGTTTGGGAGTAGAGCTGTTAGGAAAAAGAGAACCTGGCACCTAGCCAACTACTCCTCTGCCAGCAACTCCTGCACCTCCTCAATCTCCGGGGTGTCGTTGTGGTGCCATTTGCCTTTTACGGTGCCGTCCTGCAGCAGCACAAGGCCGGGGCTGGAGCGGATAATGGTCTTAAGCACGGTGTCGTCACCGAAGTAATAGGGCACAGCCAGGTTCACCTCGTGGCGGAACTTTTCAAAGTCGGCGGCACTGCTGCTGGTTACCACCAACGGTGTAATGCCCGCCGCCTCGGCGGCCTTTACCAGCTTATTAATATCGCCCATGTTCTCCTGCTCAGCCTTGTGCACACTGTGCACTATGATCAGCAGTTTCTTACCCGTCAGCACCTCCTGCGTATGGTCAGCCTCGTCGTTCCATACGTTAAAGTCGGTGATCTTAGGGCCTGCCTCCGGGTTTATGGCCACCATCGCCTTGTAAGTATAGGTGGTGTCCATCGGGTATTCCTCAAACTCCTCGTCCTGGCCGCCCTTTGTCATGATATACTTGTAGCGCAGCGGCTCCGATGGCTGCATGAGCGCAGGGATATCGTTGCCCACTTTGTAGGCCCTAAAGTCGATGTAGGGCAGGTGCTCGTAGGCGTACCAGCCCACCGCCACCGACAGCGCTGTGGTGATGATGGTGATAATAGCTCCGGAAGAGGCGCGCATGAAGGGTTGCAGGTACTGTTGCGTAAACAGCAGCACCAGGATCATCACCAGCAGCACCACGTCCTTCGTGAACGACTCCCACGGTGTCAGCTTGATGGCGTCGCCGAAGCAGCCGCAGTCGGTTACTTTGTTAAAGTAGGCAGAGTAAAAGGTGAGGAAGGTGAAGAACACGATCATGACGAGCAGCAACCACAGCACCGCCTTGAGTTTGAACCGCACCAGCAGCGCCACGCCCAGCACGATCTCGGCCGCGCTCAGGAAGATGGACAAAAACAGCGAGTAGGGCTCAAAGCTCTTGAAGAAGGGCGCGATATCCTGCGAGAACACCTCAAAATACTCTTCCAGTTTAATCGCCGTACCCACTGGGTCATTTATCTTAATCAGCCCTGAAAAAATGAACAGCACGGCTACAAACAGCCAGAAAATATTACTTATGAACTTCATCAACCTTGGGAGTTAGAGAGTTTGGGAGTTAAAGAATTTAGGAGTTTGGGAGTTGCAGAGACGCAACACTTGCGACTTTAGGGTTAGGAAGTTAGAAGGTTAGAAAGTTATACTTGTGTATCCAACCACCTACCGCTGGTGCGAGCTTGCAGCTCGTACCTTAGCCGACCTTCTCCGCAAATCCTGACTTTATGAGCGCAAACACGGCATAGTTGATCATGTCACGGTAGTTGGCCTCCACACCCTCAGAGATCAACGTCTGCCCCTCGTTGTCCTCGATCTGCTTGGTGCGGTAGAGCTTCATCAGGATAATGTCGGTGATGGAGCTCACGCGCATGTCGCGCCAGGCCTCGCCGTAGTCGTGGTTCTTGGCGTTCAGCAGTTGGATGTTCTCCTCGATGTGGCGGCTATACTCCCGCTCCACCTCCTCCGCCGAAAGGCTCAGCGGGGCGTCGGCGGGCAGGTTCAGCTGCATCAGCGCGATCACGCTATAGTTGATGATGCCGACAAACTCGCCGTTGATATCGTCGGCCACCAGTTGCGTGCCCTTCTCCTGGATGGAGCGGATGCGCTGGGCCTTGATGAAGATCTGATCGGTGATGGAAGGCAGCCGCAGCACACGCCAGGCGGTGCCGTAATCCTTGGTCTTCTTCACGAAGGTATCCTTGCAGCGTTGTACTACCTGATTATATTCCTGCAGTGTTTGACTAATCAACTTTTTAGCTTTAATTTTAAAAACAATTGACTTACATGCCAACATTGGAAGCGAAAGATACGCTTTTTAAGAAAAATTCCACACTAAACTGTCGCGGAAAGCTGCTCTCGCTGGAGGTGCCGCTCGTGATGGGCATCCTGAACCTTACCCCGGATTCCTTTTTCCCCGGTAGCCGCCTGAGCTCCGCCGAAGAGGCTGTGCGCAAGGCAGAACAGATGCTGGCCGACGGCGCTGACATGCTGGATATTGGCGGCTACAGTACCCGCCCCGGCGCGGCAGAGGTATCGGCGCAGGAGGAGCAGGACCGTATTCTGCCGGCCATTGAGGCCATACACCGCAGCTTCCCGGAGGCCATTATTTCCGTAGATACGTTTAGGGCCGACGTGGCCGAGGCAAGTATAGCCGCCGGTGCCCACATCATCAACGATGTTGGCGGCGGCTTATTGGACAATACCATGTTCGAGACCATCGCCCGGCTGCAGGTGCCTTACATCTTAATGCACATGCGGGGAACTCCGCAGACCATGGCAAGCCTTACAAAGTATGATAACCTGGTGGTAGACGTGCTTAGCGAGCTGCAGGTGCAACTCGCCAAACTTCAGCAGCTAGGTGTGCGGGACGTGATCCTGGACCCGGGCTTCGGGTTTGCCAAAACCGTGGAACAAAACTTCGAGCTGCTGCGCCACATGGAGGATTTCCGTATCTTAGGCCTGCCCGTACTGGCCGGGCTGTCGCGCAAGTCCATGGTATACAAATCGCTGGGCATACACCAGGCCGATGCCCTGACGGGCACAATAGCCGTGAACACGGTGGCGTTGATGAAAGGTGCCGACATTTTGCGAGTGCACGACGTAAAAGAAACTAAGCAAACTATTATACTTTTAGAAAAGACTAAACTTTGATCTTTTTATTCAGCATAGGGTTTTTAGAGATCGGATGGACCGAAATAATCGACATCCTGCTTGTTACGGCGCTGCTGTACCAGTTGTACAAGCTACTGACGGGCAGTGTGGCGCTAAAGATCTTCCTGGGCCTGCTGTCGGTGTACCTTTTATACCTGGTGGTGCGTGCCGCGGGCATGGAACTGCTAACCATTATACTTGGCCAGTTCATGGGCGTGGGTGTGCTAGCCGCCATCATACTTTTCCAGCCCGAGATACGGCGCTTCCTGCTGCTGATCGGCAAAACCACCTCCCTCAACCACGACCGTTTCTGGGGCTTTGCCTGGCGCCGTGAGCAGAGCGAGAAACTGAGTCTGACGCCTTTCATTGAGGCTGCCAAATCGTTGGCAGGCAAGAACACCGGTGCCCTTATCGTGTTCGCCAAAAGCTCCGAGCTGAAGTACTACGCCGAGTCGGGCGACTTGATTGATGCCGTGATATCGAAGCGCCTCCTCTTGTCCATCTTCAACAAGCACAGCCCGCTGCACGATGGCGCCGTCATCATCTCGGGCAACCGCATCAAAGCGGCCCGCTGTATCCTTCCCGTTTCAGAAAACCAGGAGATCCCGGCCTCCATGGGCCTGCGCCACCGCGCCGCCATCGGGCTTACCGAGATCACCGACAGCATTGTGCTGGTCGTTTCCGAAGAAACGGGGCAGATTGCCCTAGTGCGTAACGGAGAGGCCTACCGCAACCTTTCATCCGCCGACCTGCGCGTCAAGCTCAATCAGTTCCTGTTCGACACCGACCAGAAACCAGCTGTGGCAGCCTCCGAGAAATCCGTGAGCACCACGGTATAGGTATGCTTTATACTTTAAGAGAAGAGTTTATCGAAGCTACTCTCCCGAACAAGCCAGAACAGGCGGCAGCAGCGTGTAAGTATAAAGAGTGGCCTGCCTTGGTGCAACAGACACAAGCGAGTCTGGAGACTCGCCGCCCACTGTGCGTCACCGGTTGGATACTGGCGCCAGGCATTTATACTTTCTAACTTCCTAACTGTAAAGGCGCAACGCATGGCGTCTCTATAACTCTCTAACTCCCAAACTCCTCAACTCATACTTTAAATCCTTCCCTCCCTCCTGTACCACACTAGCCAATAAAGGGCAATGCCGAGCGCCGGCACCAGCCATAGTATAGCCATCCAGATAAGGCGGGAGCCTACCGGGTAATCAGACTTAAAGATGAGATGGATAAGCGCCACGGCAACCAACAGGTAGTTCAGCGTGACCAGCAGGAAAATCTCGGGGTTACGTGCAAGCAGCTCCATGGGCTAGAACAGGATTTCGCTTACAAACCACATCAGGTACAGCAGCGCCGGCGCGATCAGCAGCAGAATGGTGCCGAAGTTTACGCGGGTCCACTGCGGGTTCAGCAGCATGCTCAGGTACGCCTCCACCGACAGCAGCAACGAGAAGTAGAACGCGATCTGTAGCAGCGTGTACACAATGTCGGCCTCCCCGCGCAGCCCGGCCGTGGTATAGGCCAGAAAGGAGATCACCATCCACGACAACACGGTCCCCAATAGTACTTGCCCCGGCTTTATCTTGATGTTATTCATACTTCTGATGTATCCTGAGTTCGGCACAAGGTATAAAAAAATAAAGCCACTCCCATGGCAGGAGTGGCTTTTCTATACTTTAACGTGGGTGTATACTTACTTGATCACGCCCAGTTCTTTGCCTACTGCCACGAAAGCAGCGATACATTTGTCGATGTGCTCCTTGTCGTGCACGGCGGATAACTGCACACGGATTCGGGCCTGGCCTTTCGGCACCACCGGGTAGTAGAAGCCGATCACATAGATGCCTCTGTCGAGCATGCGGGCAGCAAACTCCTGCGCCAGCGGGGCATCGTACAGCATCACCGGCACAATCGGATGGTCACCTGGCTTAATGTCAAAACCTGCCATAGTGATCTGCTCGCGGAAGTACTTGGTGTTCCACTCCAGCTTGTCGCGCAGTTCGGTGGTAGAGCTCAGCATGTCCAGCACCGCAATAGAGGCACCCACAATAGATGGCGCCAGTGAGTTAGAGAACAGGTAGGGGCGCGAACGCTGGCGCAGCATATCGATGATCTCCTTGTGACCTGACGTGAAGCCACCCATCGCGCCGCCCAGGGCTTTGCCCAGTGTGCCCGTGATGATATCGATCTTGCCCATCACGTTATGATACTCGTGCACGCCACGGCCGGTCTTGCCCATAAAGCCGGTCGAGTGGGAATCATCCACCATGATCAGGGCATTATACTTATCGGCCAGTGCTACAATCTTATCCAGCTGAGCCACCGTTCCATCCATCGAGAAAGAGCCGTCCGTCACAATGATGCGGTGCTTGGTATTGGCGTTCACAGCCTCCTGCAGCTTCGCCTCCAGGTCGGCCATGTTATTGTGCTCGTAGCGGAAACGCTGCGCCTTGCACAGACGCACCCCATCAATGATAGAGGCGTGGTTCAGGGCATCGGAAATAATGGCTGATTCTGCATCAAACAAAGGCTCGAAAACACCACCGTTGGCATCGAAAGCGGCCGCGTACAAGATGGTATCCTCGGTGCCCAAGAACTCCGATATCTTGCGCTCTAGCTCTTTGTGGATATTCTGGGTGCCGCAAATAAAACGTACCGAACTCATGCCGTAACCGTGTGTGTCGATAGCCTGCTTGGCCGCCTCCACTACCTTCGGGTGCGCCGACAGCCCCAGGTAGTTGTTGGCGCAGAAGTTAAGCACGTGATGCATCTGCGTGGTATCGATATCAGCGCCCTGCGGCGTGGTGATGATACGCTCTTGTTTATACAACCCTGCCTCTTTTATCTCGGCAAGCTGCTGTTCTAAGTCTGGTTTTAAGGTCTCGTACATAGTCTCGTTTATCGTTATACGTTGCTCGTTGTTGGCTTTTCTTAAAGTATGATCTATAGGCCGGTGGCGTCGCCGGTCTCATCGGGCTTTGCCGGTGGCCTGCGCATGATGGGCCTTGGCCTGGGGGGCTTCGGCTTTGGCTGCTCCTGGCTTGGCTCCTGCGGCTGCTCTGCCTCCTTTTCAGGCGGATTTATACTTGTACTTTCTGTTTCTGATGCCTCCGTAGCTGGTTTTTGCAACGCCACAGGCCGTTTGATCACAGGTCGCGGACGCGGAGACTTTGGTTTATCTTCCCCTGCAGGTGCAGATGCCTCTTTTATACTTTGATCCTCCTTCGGCGCCTCCTCTTTTGGCTGCTGCAGGGCCACCGGCCTCTTGATCACCGGCCTCGGGCGGAGCGGCTTTGCTGTAGCCTCTTCGGTTGGCTGTACCGGTGTTTCTTCAGGCGTTGGCGTCTCCTCTTCCGGTTGCTGCAAGGCGGTTGGCCTTTTTATCACTGGCCGTGGCCGAGGCGGTTTAGCCACACTTTCCGCTGGGGCTTCTGCCGAAGTCTGCTCCTGCTTTTCTTCTCCCGGCTCAGACTGCTGTAGTGCCGCCGGGCGTTTAATCACCGGCCGCGGACGCGCAGGC
The DNA here is from genome assembly GCF_026278245.1 of Pontibacter kalidii. Lineage (NCBI taxonomy): Bacteria > Pseudomonadati > Bacteroidota > Cytophagia > Cytophagales > Hymenobacteraceae > Pontibacter > Pontibacter kalidii. The sequence continues at coordinate 3,977,115 of NZ_CP111079.1, forward strand.
TTGGCCTCTGGCGCTTCCCCGGCAGCCGGTTTTATACTTTCCTCTGATGGTTTGGCAGCAGCACTCTCCCCCTCCGGCCGCTGCAACGCAGCAGGCCGCTTGATCACCGGCCTCGGCCGTGCAGCTGGTTTCGCAGCTTCAGATGCATCCGGCTCTTTTATACTTTCTGTTCCCTCTGCCGCTGGCTTGGGCACAACGGGCTGCTTCACCACAGGCCTTGGGCGTGCGGCTGGCTTGGCCTCTGCTGCATCGGCTGCTTCTGCCGGCTTTTCTGTGGCCTCACCCTCCGCCGGCTTCTGCACAACGGCAGGTCGGCGCAACACTGGCCTTGGCTTGGGCATACTTTCTTCGGAGGCGGCAGCTTCCTCCGTGGCAGGCTTGGGCGCAACAGCCCTGCGTACTGCGGCCGGACGGGCAGCGGCGGCCGGCGCTGGCTTGAGAATATCTGCCTCGGCCAGGTGGTAACGCAGGCGCACATCGTTCAGCACCATCTTCACCTGCACCAGGAAGCTGTTCGGATGCATCTGGGCGTACATTTCCTGCCAGGCCGCAAAGCGCCCCGGATCAGCCGCCTCAAAGGCCGCCTTGCTTATCCGCTTTTTTACCAGAAACTCCTCAAATGTCATACGTTACAGGCCTTTGGTGCCGCAAGTTACGTTTTCAGGCTCAAAATGGCTACCTGCGCGTTGCTTTGTACCGGCATCCCTACAAATATAAGAAAATCCGCCTGCCACGCCGGGCAAAGGTTACCTATACTTTACGCGGGGTTATCTAATCATTAACTCTGCCCTTCCCTCTTTCAGCCGCCCCAAAGCTGTTTTACCTTTGTTGCCAAGGTGAAATAAAGGTTAGTTAGTTAATTAGGTTGATGAAGAGGCCGCGGACCCGGAGTTTGCGGCTTCTTTGCTTTCCATACCTGCTGGAGCAAAAGCTTTCTTGGCAAGTATACTTTCAGGATTGTACCGAATTCGGTTACTTTGTGCAAAGATTTTTATTCGCTATGGCAAACACAAGTGACACGGTATTGGTGATTGGTGCCTGCGGGCAGCTGGGCTCTGAACTAACGATGGAGCTGCGCAGGATGTATGGGGATGCAAACGTGGTGGCAGCAGACATTGCGGCTCCCAAGCAAGCCGACCTGCGCGACTCAGGTCCTTTTGAAAAGGTAGACGTGCTGGACACAAACGTGCTGGCCGGGTTAGCATCAAAGTATAAATTCAGGCATATTTACCACCTGGCGGCTGTGTTGTCGGCCACCGGCGAGAAGAACCCCAAGTTCGCCTGGAAGCTGAACATGGACGGCCTCTTTAACGTGCTGGACCTGGCCCTGGAGCAGAAAGTGGAACGCATATACTGGCCAAGCTCTATTGCTGTTTTCGGCCCGAGCACGCCGCGCCAGCATACGCCGCAGCAGACCGTGATGGACCCGAACACCGTATACGGTATCAGCAAGCAGGCTGGTGAACGCTGGTGCGAGTATTACTTCCAGAAGTATGGCCTGGATGTGCGCAGCCTCCGCTACCCCGGCCTGATCGGCTACAAAGCCCTGCCGGGCGGCGGAACAACCGATTACGCTGTGGACATCTATCACAAAGCCCTGGAAGGAGAAGTTTTCGAATGCTTCCTGAGCGAAGACACCTATCTGCCGATGATGTACATGCCAGACGCCCTGAAAGCTACCCTGGACCTGATGCACGCCCCGGCAGAGCAGATAAAAGTGCGCGACTCCTACAACCTGAGCGCCATGAGCTTCTCCCCGAAGGAGATTGCCGCCTCTATCCGGAAGCATATCCCCGGGTTCGAGATTGCCTATAAGCCGGACTCTCGCCAGCAGATCGCCGACTCTTGGCCGCAAAGTATAGACGACAGCGCCGCCCAGCAGGATTGGGGCTGGAACCCGGCATACGATCTGGATGCCATGACCGAGGACATGCTGGTGAACCTGAAAAAGATAAAACAGGAGCAGGCTGTATAACTTCGGTTCTAAAAGTATAAACCCTAAGAGAAGGCGGTGCAGCAGCATCGCCTTTTGCTTTTGTATGGTTTGTCTTTTGCTGGAGTAAGCGTCCGCCTGTGTCTCGATTAGCCGCTGCTTCTTTCAACTTGACATAAGCTATACTTGCTAGCCGCTGCTGATCCCCCAGCTTTACAAACCTATCGTTGCACCTATACTTTGGAGCTCTCAAGCCCGAGAGGGCTCGTCCTCGGGCATCGCGCTGTGCTCCCTCCTGCGCCAAGGCGCTGCCCTGCGGGCACCGGATCTCACAAGGCGCTCAACCCAAGGACTGGGATCAGATTCGATAGCCGCTGCTTTACTGTCATCTCGACCTATGGGAGAGCTCTCTTTAGAATTCCCGATAGAGCTCTCGCCCTGCTCGAGATGACAATAAAGTATAATAAGTGCTGAATTCCCCTCTCGGGAGGGGCTAGGGGTGGGTTTATACTTGTAGGGACAGGTCGTGACCTGTCCGCGCGAGAACAGCCGCTATGAAACTTATACTTTATTATGAGCAGTTACCGAGCTCCCTCCCCTGTTTTTAGGGGAGGGCTGGGGAGGGGTGAAAAGGGTGGATGGATACGCAGTTCTGAGGCCCCAAGGTAGTACACCGCACTAATCTGCCGCTAGCAACGTCCTGATCATCCTTAAATCCCGTAAACCCTGATCTATGATCGTAAACCAGATACCCGAAGGCTGGGAGGTGATTTACCAGCAGGCGCACGGCATACTGGCCGCGGAGCTGGCCTACCAACTGAAGCCGGAGCTGCAGTGTGCACATTGGGTAGAGACGCTCGTGGCTATCGCGAACCACGACAACCGCCAGCGCACCTGGCGCGGCAAGGATGGGCTGACACCTGCCGGCGCTCCCGCCGACTTCATGCTGCAGCCCAACACGTTGGAGCAGGCCAGGGCGCTGATGCATGCAGTGCGCTTCCAGGGGAGATGGGTGGCGCTGCTCACCTCCATGCACATGAGCTACCTCTACGAGCCCCGCCGCGGCGAGCGCAAAGGCACCGACACCTTTCTGGATGAACAGCAGGCGCTACAGCAAAACTGCCGCCGCAGCCTCGGCATCACTCAAAAACAAGCTCGACAGGCCTACGCCATCATGCAGTGGTGCGACCGCCTTTCGCTTATACTTTGCCGCAACGAACTTCCCGCCGATGAACGCGCGCTGGAAATAACCACGGGCCCGGATGGGAAGCCATACTTTGTAAGGCAGCTGCAAGCCGGAACGGTACACGTGGAACCTTGGCCTTTCGCGCAGCAGCAGCTGGAGGTGCGGGTAGAATACCGGCTGCTAACGCAGCTGCAATACAAGGACGACAACGAACTGGCGCAGGCACTCTACCAGGCGGAAGTGAAGTATAAAAAGTGGACACTTGGCTTGGGGTCAGCTTCATAGATTTGTTCTAATATAAGAAAGTGATATATTTAGATATTCATAACTAAATATTTAAATAATCATGAAAAACAAACTTGCCCTGCTGGCTCTTGCCTGCGGCCTCTCCTTTGCTGCCCACGCACAAACTGTAGAGGAAGAAACCCTAAAACCTGTTGCCGGCAACAAGACCCTGGAAGCAACCCTGAACTTTTCCGGAGGTCCCTCCACACAAATAAAGTTCCGCAAGTTCAAGTCTGAGCAAGTGGCACTACGCTATACTACAGGCATATCCTACAGCTACACAAAGCCTGCTGAAGATGCTAGCAGTTCCAACCTTACCTTAAGTTTTGCCCCTGGCTTTGAGAAACATTTTGGGAGGACCAGAAGACTCTCTCCGTACCTGGGTTTTGCTGTCCCGATCGCCGTTAGCACCAAAAGCTACAAGGATGACCAGGTGGAGGCGAAGGGGGCAGACTCCCCTGGCGTATACGGAAACTACAACCGCTCCTACTTCTCTGCCGGTGTAAACGGGCTTGCGGGAGTGGACCTCTATATTGTAAAAAACTTTTATGTAGGCTTTGAGGCAGGCATAGGCTTAAGCTACCTGAACTATGCCGATGTGGAAGTAAAGTATAAAGATGACTTTACACGTAACATCAACTCAGAGGGGCATTATGGACTTGATTTTAGAACCTTTACGAATGGCAACTTAAGGATTGGCTTTGCCTTCTAAAGAGAAGCGGTTTCCGGAGCAAGGGCGGCAATTCAGTTTGCTGCCCTTCTTTATTTATTTCCCTGCCCATTCCCGGCCTAGGCTAATATCTGCCTTAACCCATATTTCAAAGAACACGTCTATACTACCTGCACCTGTGGCGCCACTGATGAAAACAAACTATGATGGTAACAGAATCAAACGACAACGAACTAAGGAAAATAATATTCGAGAGAAGTAAGGTAATTGTGAAGTTTACAGCTAAGGACTGCCCCGTGTGCAAGGCGCTGGAACCGAAGTATAGAAAGATCTCAGAAGAACCTGTGTATCAAGAGATCTCCTTCCTGCGGATGGATGCGAAGGAGAACCCCGTGTCGAGCCGGGAGGTGAAGCTGAAAGGCACCCCTTTTTTTGCCACCTACCACAACGGCACCCTGACCGACTGCGGCATCGCCGCCACCGAGGAAGAGCTGCGGGAAATGCTGCGCAGGCTGTTGCAACTTTCCTGACCCTTCCTTTTTTTCGGAACGACCTTTGCCCTGTAGCTGTTAAGGAAAACCTGTGCTACCTTGCGCCGCTTTTTTAACCAGCTAAACGTGACCCTAAGAACTCTCCGTACACTTCCTGTGCTGCTTCTGCTCGTGGCCTCCGGCTTCGGCCTACCTGGCTGCTCCAGCACCGAGCAACTCGACCCGGCTGCTCCTGCCGCCACAGCCGCGGCGATTCCTGTGTATAAGCCACAGCTATCGTCAGTTACCGTGCCCATTTCCATCTCCGTAGCCGCCCTGGAGGGCAGGCTGAACCAGGAGATCGCCGACATCCTCTACAAAGACACCAATCTCAGCGACGACAACCTGGCCGTGACGGTGGCCCGGAACGGCAACCTGAGCATGCGCGCCGACAAGGACAAAGTATACTTCTCAGTGCCGCTGCGCATCTACGCCAAAGGCCGCTGGAAGTGGGACCCGTGTAAGATCTGTCCTTCCATCGACAAGACCGAGGACACCTCCTTCGACATGATCATCAAGACCGAGAGCAAAATCGGCCTGACGGAGGATTACAAGATCAACACCATCACGAGCGGCGACTTTGAGTGGGGCAACACCAAGCCCGTAATCGAGCTGGGACCACTGCGCATTGGCCTGGCGCGTTTTGTGGAGCCGGCGCTGCGCCAGCAAATGAGCAAGATATCGAGGCAACTGGACACGGAGCTACAGAACCGCCTGAACGTGAAGCAGTATATTGCGGAGGCATGGCAGCAGCTGCAGCAGCCCGTAAAACTCGACGATAACCTGAATGCCTGGCTTACGGTGGTGCCGCAGGAGATACGCATGGCGCCGCTGCAAGCTCACAACGGCCATTTGAACACCCGCCTCGGCATTACCTCCTACATTACCGTTACCACCGACGGTAAGCCGCAGGTGCAGGTAAACCGAACTCTGCCCAGGCTGATCGTGGATAGCCGCATGAGTGACGACGTACAGATCGGTTTAACGGCCAGCATACCCTACGCCCATGCCAGCAAAATGCTGCAGGAGCAGGTGGCCAGGCAAACGTATACTTTCGATGGTGGCAAGAGTGAGATTACGGTAAACGAGGCGGCCATTACGCCCGGCGGCAACCAGCTGGTGCTGATGCTGGACGTGAAAGGCAAGACCAAGGCCGGTATTTTCATAAAGAAGATAGAGGGCAAAGTATACCTGCGCGGCACGCCCTACTACGATGCCGAGACTGCCTCCATCCGGGTGCGCGACGTGGCCTACGACCTCGACACGAAAGACAGAATCTTGAGCACTGCCAGCTGGCTGGCCCAGAACAAGTTTGAGGAGATGATACAGCAGCAGGTAAGTATACCGGTGCAGCATGAACTGGAGAACGCCCGCAAAATGCTGCAGGCCACGCTGGATAAGCAGGCCCGTGTGCACGAGTCGGTGCTGCTGCGCGGAAGTATAAACCACATCGCCCCGGATAACCTGTACCTGACCCAGGATGGCATAAAAGCCGTGGTAAATGCCAGAGGCACGCTAACTGCTACAGTAGATAAGCTCTAGCTGCGTATCACGTAGCACGACAAAAGACTGTGTGACAAAAGACAAAGGGATTACTTTGCCCGGAAGAAGTCCTTTGTCCTTTGTCTAATGGTCATTTGTCAAGGATACGTGATACGCCTTTCGTCTTTTGTCAAGAATCAGAGCTTTCCGATTGGCCTGGGGCTGTTAAAGACCTCTTCCGGCACCGTGGCGGGGGCGGCTATGTCGGTCAGCACGAAATCGCTTTGGGAGTTGCTGCGGTCGGAGGCCAGTTTTATACTTCCGTAGTCACTGTAATCGCTCCAGCGGCGGGTAAAGGAGGGCTCGGCATCCTCAGCGCTCCGGAAGAAGGCCCATTGCGTTACCAGCCCCTGCTCCTTATCCACCCATACTTTATACTTGTTCTGGGGCGTCAGCCCCACCTGCGCAAAGGTCATCTCCAACACATCAGCCGGGGCTCCGTCCATGGTTTCTTCCTCGCCTAAATAAGTCAGATTAACGCCGGGGTCCAGTAGCTTAAAGGGCATCACGAGCCAGTAGGAGTTGTTTATCCAGAGGGCATAGGCGCGCTCCAGCAGCTTTTGCTTCTCCTCCGGGCCCTGCAGCTCCTTGCCGTCTGCGTATACTTTGCCATCCTTGGTTTCGGTGTTGATGATGGCCACCAGGCTGTCTTTCTCCCAGCGGAAGCTGTTCTGCTGCTTGTCCCACACCTGATACTGGTCATTGAAGGTCCAGGCGAGGTAGCGGGTATCCTTCCAGCCTTCTTCGCCGCCCATATTGTCTATCACCTCCCGGGCAATACGCTGGGCTTTTTCTTCAGGGGATTGTGCGCAGGAGAGGGGTAACAGCACCAGACACAGGAGCAGTGGTTTTAGCAGGTATCGAAGGAGCATAAGCGTACGTGTTTATTTGCGCTCCCGTGTACGGATTTATACTGGCACAGGATGCTCCTAAAGGCTTGCCGGCAAGGGTATACCAACCCAACGTAAAGGCGCTGCGTAGTTTAAGCCACACCAGAGACGACAAATATGCCCTATGGCCAAATATACACCTAGAGGAATTTTCCAGCTGCTCAAAATCTCTGTTAATGGCTTCCTGGATGCTAACGCGCTGCGGCTGGCGGCGGCGCTCGCCTTCAATGCTATTTTCTCCATTCCCCCGCTGCTGCTCATCATCATTAAGGCGGCGGGGTTCTTCTTTGGCGAGAAGGCCGTGTCGGGCAAGCTGGAGGAGCAGGCGTCCGCGGCCATCAGCCCGGAAGCGGCTTCCTCTATCCAAACCATGGTGCAGAACGCCAGCACGACCGAATCCACAGGATGGGCCATGTGGGTGGGCATCGGTACGCTCGTTTTTGCCGCCACCACTTTCTTTGTTACCCTGCAACAGTCGCTTAACAGCGTCTGGAACCTGAAAGTAAAGCCCACCAGCGGCATCCTGCGCATGGCCAAGGAGCGAATGTTCTCCTTCGGGCTTATCCTGAGCATCTCGCTCCTGATGCTCATCTCCTTCGTCATCAGCGCGGCTATCTCCGTGCTGAGCGATTACCTCGGTCGCTTATTGCCGGACATCAGCGTATGGCTCATCAAGTTTCTCGACTTCACGATATCCATCGGTCTGACCACCCTGCTCTTCGCCCTGATCATGAAGTATTTGCCTGATGCCTACATCCGCTGGAAAGACACGCTCATCGGGGGCCTGATCACGGCGCTGCTCTTCACGATTGGTAAATTCCTTATCAGCTGGTACCTGGGCACCTCCGACCCCGGCTCGGCCTACGGTGCGGCGGGCTCCATCATCCTGATACTTGTCTGGATCTACTACTCCTCCATGATCGTGTTCTTCGGGGCGGAGTTTACGCAGCAGTACGCTCATAAGTATGGCCAGCGCATCACGCCAAAGGCACACGCCGTGTTTATTGAGGAGCGCGAGGTGGTGGATAAGCGCGAAGAGCGCAGGGGCACCGGCCGGCCAAAATCCGAGGGTAGGTTTGAGGGGTAGTTATTCGTTGTTCGTTGTTTGGCAAATAGTCTGCTGTAACAGTTTGTCTTTGCTTCAAGTGGTTGCCTGCAGTCCGGCTCCAACCACCCCTACCCCTCCTTATCCAAGGAGGGGAGCCTGTAACTACTTTAGCACAAGTATGAGTTCTATAGCTACAGTCTTTGCGAGGGCAGGTTGCGACCTGTCCCTACAAAGTATGAAACCGCTCCTCCCAAGAGGAATTGTCACCCCACCCCAACCCTCCCCTAAGAACAGAGGAGGGAGCTCTGCTACTTCTGTTGTCCTCTCGAGCAGGGCGAGATATCTAGCCGGAATTCTAAAGAGATCTCTCCCATAGGTCGAGATGACAGCAAGGGCGGGAGCTATCGAATCTGATCCCAGTCCTTGGGTGGAGCGCCTTGTAGATTTCCGGTTTCGCTTTAGCGAAATTGCGGAGACCGCAGGTCAAGCAAAGGAAATGTACACCGCGCGATGCCCTTATCGAGGGCCCCTACCCCCAGGACGAGCCCTCTCGGGCTGGAGAGCAGAAAGTATAAATGGAACAAGTTGGTTGTAAAGCCGTGGATGAACGGGAGCTAGCAAGTATAGCTTGGTTCGGATTGCAGAAGGCAGCGGCTAATCGAGACACAAGCGGACACTTGCGCCAGGGGTAACACTCCAGGTATAGATAAAATATAAAAACCGGCTCTTGCTAAATTTAGCAGGAGCCGGTTTTTATATTTTATTATTGCGCTAGCTAATTGGCTGCGAAAGTCATGCTACGGAATACGAGCTACAGAAAACTACGCCGGCTGCTTCTCCTTCACGGCCAGCTGGCCGCAGGCCGCGTCGATATCCTTGCCACGGCTGCGGCGCACATTTACCTGCAGGCCACGGTCGGCCAGATAATAGATAAACGCCTGCAGGCGGTCGTCGTCGGTGTTTACAAAGTCGGCGTTCTCGATCGGGTTATACTCGATCAGGTTGATCTTGCACGGGATGATTTTGGAGAAGCGCAGCAGCTCTTCGGCATCTTGCAGGGTATCGTTAAAGTTATCGAACACGATGTACTCATACGTTACCTTGCGGCCGGTTACCTGGTGATAGTGCTTCAGGGCATCCTTCAAGGCCTCCAACGAGTTTGTCTCGTTGATCGGCATGATCTGGTTACGCTTCTCATCATTGGCTGCGTGCAGCGACAGGGCCAGGTTAGCCTTCACGCCATCGTCGGCCATTTTCTTGATCAGCTTGGCAATACCGGCCGTGCTTACCGTGATGCGCCGCGCGGCCATGCCCAGGCCATCATGCGCCGTGATGCGCTCGATGCTCTTCATCACGTTGGCGTAGTTGAGCATCGGCTCGCCCATGCCCATGTACACGATGTTGGTGAGCGGCTGGCCATACTGCCGGATACTTTGCTCGTTGATGCGTACCACCTGGTCGTAGATCTCGGCGGCGTCGAGGTTGCGCACGCGGTCCATGTAGCCGGTGGCGCAGAACTTACAGGTAAGCGAGCAACCTACCTGGCTGCTCACGCAGGCCGTTTTGCGCTCGTCGTGCGGAATCAGCACGCCCTCTACAATATTGCTGTCATACAGTTTGAAGGCAGACTTAATCGTGCCGTCTTTGCTCAGCTGCTCGGTAGCCACCTGCACGGCGTTAATGGCAAAGTGCTGCTCTAGTTTCTCGCGCAAAGCCAGGCTCACGTTGTTCATCTCCGCAAACGACTGGGCCGAATGCTTCCAGAGCCACTCGTATACCTGCTTGGCCCGGAAAGGCTTTTCCCCGTTCTCCACGAGCCACGCCTTCAGGTCATCCAGCGTCAGCTTCCGGATATCCTTCCTGTTTATGATATTTATATCTGCAATCAAAGTCATACTGCAAAATTACAAAAATCCTCAGGCTTTAGTTTCAATCTTTGCCTTTACTTCAGCGGGCAGGGGCATTAGTTTGCGCTCCTGGTAATCAAAGCACAGCATACCGGTCTTGGCGCGGGCCACCTCCTTGCCGTTTTGGTTGGTGATGTGGTAGGTGATATCGAAGCCATACTTGTTCAGGTCATCAAAGGCCATACTTATAGCTAACACATCGCCGTAAAAACCCTCGCCTTTGTACGCTATCGCCACATCGGCCATAATCATACTGGCCCCGATTATACTTAGTTCGCTCCAGCCGAAGTGGTTTAGCAGTTGCATGCGCGCCTCGTGCATGATGGAGAGCAGGGCGTCGTTGCCGAGGTGATTGCCGTAGTTCAGGTCGGTTACGCGCACCGGAATGTGGGCCGTAAAGTGGGTGTGGGCGGGGATGTCTACTTTAACTCGTGCCATGATATGGGTGCCGCTGCAGCTATACTTTTATTTTTTCTGCCCGGCTTATATAATTTTATTAAATTCTGATTATGATATATTGCGGCCTCAAGGCAGTAATGCGTACCTTTGCAAGGTAACACAAAAACCATGCACCTCGAAATACGACAGACGAAAGACGGCTCCAACACCCTTTACGTGCCCGAACTGAACGAGCACTACCACTCGGTGCATGGGGCCCTGCAGGAGTCGCAGCATGTGTTTATAAAGCATGGCCTGGAGTATGCGCTGGAGCAGAAGAAGGATTTGAAGGTGCTGGAGGTCGGCTTCGGCACCGGCCTGAATGCCATCCTTGCGTTCCCGTCTGCGCTGGCCAAGAAGGCTTTTATCCAGTACGACACGCTGGAGAAGTACCCGCTTGCCGGGGAGGTGGTGCAGCAGCTGCACTACGAAAACATCATCCTGAATCCAGAACTGTACGAATATTTCCTGAAGCTGCACGCGGCGCCCTGGAACGAGCCCACCGATATTATCCCCTACTTCACGCTGCAGAAAATGCACGAGTCCCTGGAGGAGTACGTGGCCCCGAACTCCTACTACGATGTGGTATTCTTTGATGCCTTTGCCCCTGAGAAGCAGCCGGAGCTCTGGTCAGACGCCATGTTTGAGAAACTGTACAAGGCCATCCGGCCGGGCGGCATACTGGTTACCTACTGCGCCAAAGGCTCGTTTAAGCGCAGCCTGAAAGCCGCCGGCTTTGTAGTGGAGGCACTGCCCGGCCCTCCGGGCAAACGCGAGATGACGCGCGGCCTGAAGCCCCTGCCTGCCGACAGGTAGCCCTTACACCTGCCCTGACATTCAAATAGTTATACTACGCATTGCACTGTTTCCCAACAAGGCTGCATTGCGCGTGAGCGCTTCCGGGACATGGCTTACTTTTTTCAGGATTGTCTGCATCAAAGATGAACCTAATTTAAAACAGAATAGTTAGGGACTAAATTGCACTTTTTTGCAGGTGCCATACTTTGAAATAAGAAATAAAACCTTACATTGCACTTCAGAAAAGTATCCCCTAATCGTTCACCATATGAAAAGCTTACTTAGAAAAGTATCTTCTAGCATCATCAAGCCATTTCTTCCTAAGTATGAAGTGGTTTGCACCTCTTACCAGGTAATCCCGGGCCATCCGGTAAACGGCAACCAGCAAAAGCACACCTTTGAGAAGGGCGCCTCCGAGGAAGCCAGGAAATTCTACGTAAAAGTGATCAACTCCGACATGACCAGAACCATGGCCCCAGTGGAGGTGCACCTGAAGCGCCGCGGCAGAACCATCGAGAAGCAACACTTCGGACCGGTGGACGAGCTAAAGAAATTCAACATCGTCTACAAAGGCTAAGTACTTTTACAAAGCCCTGAAACAGAAGCGCCTCCCGGTAGCAATCGGGAGGCGCTTCTGTTTATAACGACGTCGGTTCTATGCGCTAGCTCTGCTTTATGAACTTTGCCTTCGTCAGGTCCAGCATTTTAGTAAAGTGCGTCTTGTCCTCGTTGGTGAGGTAGGCTCTCCAGAGGCCCTCTACCAACAGCATCAGGATCTCCGTCTCCAGCTCCGGCTCCTGGTGGCCCAGCTTACGGAATGCCTCTACCAGCTTTGCCTTCACCGAGTTAAGGTAGCGCTGGTGATGGCGCTGCGCCACCTCCTCGTCCACCATGCGGAACTGCATCCGCCAGAAATCCCTTTCATCCTCCACCAGTTTCTGTGGCATGTCCAGCACGTTGCTGATCAGTTTGGCGGGGTCGTTCTCCTCCACCGATTTCTTGCTCTTCTCGGTAATACGCCTGTAGCCGGCTTTCACGACTGCCTCCAGCAGGTTCTCCTTGCTGATGTAATGCTTAAAAATAAGTCCTTCTGATACGCCGGCAGCTTTGGCTATCTGGCTGGTGGGAGTGGCATCGTACCCTTTTTCAGCAAAGAGGTTTAATGCAGTGTCTAGGATGATTTCTTTCTTGGTTTTGGGCATCTTGGTACTAAATAGCAGGTTATTCTTACATCAGCAACAGGTTTGGCAGGTACAGTGCTTTGCTATATGCCTGTTAAGGCTAAATACAAAAGTACAATATAGCTAATTAATAATTAAGCACCTGAGACAATACATTTGTTTCCACAAATTAATTAAAAAATTCGTCTGTTGTTATACTGCCGCGCGCCATACCCCCTGTGGCATCACCACGGCATCCAGCGGCACGTCAAACGGGTTAGGATCGGCGATGCTTTCCACGGGTGGCTCCAGCGAGAGGCCAACCTTGAGCACATCGGGGCGGCAGTCGGCCAGGAAGCGGTCGTAAAAGCCTTTGCCGTAGCCTACGCGGTGGCCTGCCCTATCGAAGGCCAGCAGCGGCACCAGCACCACATCCACCTCGCGGGCATGGATGATGTGCGCGTCCTGCGGCTCGGGGATGCCCCAGGCATTCTCTATCAGCACAGCCTCGTCGGTGAGGTGGTGGTGGGTGAGTACGTTCTGCCCGGCATCGGTTACCGGCACCGCCACGCGCACCTCGGGGTGCTCCTGCCGCAGCCGCTCGATAATGGCCCAGGTGTTTACTTCGTTGTTTTTGAGGATAGGCAGAAACACGTGCACCGTCTGGCCAGCCCGCAACGGGAAGTGCCTGAAAAACACCTCGGCGATGCGCTGGCTGCGTTGCTGCACCTCCTCCTGCGGCAAAGTGCGCCGCTGCCGCAGCATGTGTTTTCGTAGATCTGCCTTCAGCATCACGCCTCCTCCAGGATGGTAAACTTGAACTCCAGCGGATCAAAGGCCTCCACCAGCGCCGGTATAAAGTCCGGGTTGTTGGTCTGGAAGGTAAGCAGGTTATCTTTACGCTCCTGCAGGCTACCTCCCGGGAAGAGCTTCTCCTTCAGGTTCTCCAGCTGCTTAAAGGTCTGCTCGTGCTTGCTGTCGCGGGCTTTGGAGAGCTTCTTCTCCAGCATCTGCAGCGAGTTGGCCGCTTTCTGCGCCTCGGCTCCCACGGCCTTCACCAAGGTCGGGTCTATGCTCTCGGCCAGCTTCTCCACCTCGGCATAGGCAGCGGCCACCGCCTCGCGCTGCGCCGCCAGGCTAATCTCCTCCTCGTGCAGCTGGCCGGATAGCTGCTTTTTCAGCTCCTGGAAGTCCTGGAACAGGTCTTGCGGCTGCAGGCCCAGTTTGTGCATACGGCTGGCGTTGCTGCGGCTGATGTACAGGGCCGAGTTGCGCAGCATCAGCAGCGGAAAGGCCACTTTATACTTAGCAAACAGCTTTTTTAGCTGAAACCAGTAGGCCACCTCGGCGGCGCCGCCAATGTAGGCCAGGTTCGGAAGTATAAGCTCCTCGTACAGCGGGCGAAGGATCACGTTCGGGCTGAAGCGCTCCGGATGCTCCTGCGCCTCCTGCCGTATCTGCTCCCGCGTAAAGGTGAGATCTGTGTTAAGGACCTTATACTTGCCGTCCTCCTCCACAATGCGCTCGCGCAGGTCATCGGTCAGGTAAAAAAGGTTTATCTCGCGCGAGTATACTTGCGGCTTGTAACCTAGCTCCTCCAGCTGCGCGCTCGCCTCCTCCACCAGTTGGTTCGATAGCTGCCCGGTCAGCTCCTGCTCTACTACCGGCGTAAGTGCCTTCTTCAGTGTTGCGTGGTCACCGTCTATACTTACCAGGCCATACTCTCCAAACAGGGCATGCGTAATGGCACGCGTGGCATCTGCCAGGGTTTTGCTGTTGCGGTAAGCCTCCTCAAACACAGGGTACACTTCCGGAAGCTCCTCCAGCAGCTGAGCCATGCTTTCGGTGGAGAACCTGCCCACGGCACCGGCCTGGTCTGTCTCCCAGGTATACGTTTTCCCAAATAGGTTAAAGTGGTTGATCTCGGCGAAATCGTGGTCTTCGGTGGCCATCCAGTATACCGGCACGAAGTTGTAGTCCGGGTACTTCTCCTGCAGTTGCTTACAGGTGTTTATGGCGGTGATGATCTTGTAAACGAAGTATAGCGGGCCGGTAAAGATGTTGAGCTGGTGGCCAGTGGTAACGGTGTAGGTGTTGGGCTGCAACAGCAGATCGATGTGCTGCTGTACTTTTGGGCTGATGTCGGGGATGGAAGTATATTGCTCCTGCAGTGCCTGATGCAAGGTCTGGCGTTGCTCCTGGTCAAAGTTTTTCTCCTGCAGCTGGGCCGCGAAGGACGCTAAGGTCGGGAAGTGGTTATAGAACGGTTGCAGCTGCTCGCTACAACAAAGGTAGTCGCTTATCGTCTTGGAGAAGGCGCCGGTGGCGGCGTAGTCTATTTTGGTGATCTTCATGGTTTGTACTTCCATCTGCTTTATAGCCGTAGGTTTAGCCCTTTTAACAGTTTAGTGCGAAATGTGTTGCAGCTAATTCATACTTTGCCGCCGCTGCACAAAGTACGCGTTTATTTTCTTTTCTGTGCCAGGGTTCGGGGAATTTGCGCCGGAGGGGGTTATACCGCACTCACAGTTCTACTGCCTGCGGCCTGCATTATTTTATACTTTATACTTACGGATGCGGCCCTTGCACGTAAAGCAGGAAGTATCATACTTGTAACTTATACTTCTATACCTATGGGATTACTGAGCGGCATGATGGGACACGCCTCCGAGGTGTCAATCGAAAAACTGGCGAAGGAATTTCAGCCGATCCTGATCGACGACGAGCGGATCGAGCGCGCCTACAAACTGATCCGGGACATGCTGGTGTTTACCAACAAGCGGCTGATACTTGTGAACAAGCAGGGCCTTACGGGCTCTAAAACCGACTACCAAAGTATACCCTACGGTAGCATCAAGATGTTCTCCAAAGAAAGCGCCGGCATCGGCGACCTGGACGCGGAACTGAAGATCTGGCTTACGGGGGAGGTGGAACCGACTATTAAGCAGGATTTCAGGAAAGGCGACAATATTAACGAGGCCTACCGGGTGCTGAGCAGGTATGTGCTGAAGTAGGACCTCCCCCTGCCCCCTCCTAAAAACAGGAGGGGGTGTTTTAGCCATTTTTAAATAATGCAGTTATCTTTTGTAGCACCTTTTCCGGCTGCTCAAAAATCTCACTGTTTCTGATGCGGATAACTTTGTAGCCCAGATGCTGTAGCTTTTCGTCGCGTACTTGGTCATTTGCGATGGCTTCGGGCGTATCATGCACAGAGCCATCTATTTCTATGATCATTTTTTCAGAGGCGCAGTAGAAATCCACGATGTAGCTCCCAATGCTGTGCTGCCTCCTGAACTTACGACCACCTAATTTATGCTTCCGAAGCAAACGCCACAGTTCCTCTTCCGCAGGAGTTAAGCTATTTCTCAGTATGGATCGCTCCTGCCTCAGGTTAGGAATATTGTGTAGCTGATCTTTCCGCATTTTTTATACTTTGTCGGCTAACATTTACTCCTATTATTAATGTTCCAAAAAGCAAAGGCCTTTCTCTAATAGACAGAGAAAGGTCTTTGTCGAAAAATATCTTTACACCCCCTCCTGTTTTTAGGAGGGGGCAGGGGGAGGTCCTAACTCACCACTTCCCCATACAAGTCAAAATCCGAGGCATCCGTGATCTTCACGTTCGCAAAGTCACCTAAACGTACATAGGTGCTGTCGGCTGGTACGAGTACCTCGTTGTCTACCTCCGGAGAGTCGTATTGGGTGCGGCCCACAAAATAACCGCTCTCCTTGCGGTCGAAGAGCACTTTGTAGGTCTTGCCGATCTTTTCCTCGTTCAGTTCGACTGAAATGCCCTGCTGCAGCTCCATAATCGCATCGGCGCGCTCCTGCTTTACTTCCTCCGGCACGCTGTCCTCCAGCGTATAAGAGTGAGTGTTGTCTTCATGCGAGTAGGTAAAGATGCCCAGCCTATCGAACCTGGTCTCCTCTACCCAGTCATACAGCTCCTGAAAGTCCTGATCGGTCTCGCCCGGGTGGCCGGCTATAAGGGTCGTTCTTAAAGCGATGTCCGGCACGCGCTGACGGATCTGGTCTACCAGCTCAATAGTGCGGCGCTTGCTTATACCACGGCGCATCGACTTCAGCATGTTATCGGAAATATGCTGCAGCGGCATGTCGAGGTACTTGCAGATGTTCTCGCGCTCGTTCATCACGTCGAACACGTCCATCGGAAACTGCGACGGGTAAGCATACTGCATCCTGATCCACTCAATGCCGTCTACATCCGACAGGTTACGCAGCAGGTCGGCCAGTTTACGCTCACCATAGTGCTGCAGGCCGTAATAGGTCAGGTCCTGGGCAATCAGCACCAGTTCCTTCGTGCCCATACTTGCCAGGCGCTTTGCCTCGCGCACCAGATCCTCAATCGGACGGTCCACGTGCTTGCCGCGCATGAGTGGGATGGCGCAAAACGAGCAAGGCCGGTTACAACCCTCGGCAATTTTAAAGTAAGCAAAGTGCGAAGGAGTCGTCAACAGGCGCTCTCCAATGAGTTCGTGCTTGTAGTCGGCCTCCAGTGTTTTAAGCAGGCGCGGCAATTCCAGCGTACCGAAGTAGGCATCCACCTGTGGGATCTCCTGCTCCAGCGAGTCCTTGTAGCGCTGCGACAAGCAGCCTGTCACGTACAGCTTGTCGATCTGCCCTGCCTCCTTGGCCTCGGCGTAACGCAGAATGGTATCGATAGACTCCTGCTTGGCGTTGTCGATAAAGCCACAGGTGTTCACGATGATGATGTTGGAATCATCCTTATCAGACTCGTGCGCCACCTCAAACTCGTTGGCGCGCAGCTGCCCCATCAACACTTCCGAGTCCACCAGGTTTTTAGAGCAACCCAAGGTAACTACGTTTACTTTATCTTTCTTAAGTGATCTTACTTTCACTGATGTATTATTAATTAATGAGATACGCTACAATTGATAAAAACCTCTGCCAAGGCAGATTGGTTCGTTCCGGATATCAGCCCGCAAAGGTACAACATGTTTAGCTAATAAAGGAAAATCACACAAGAAATTGACAATCAAACCCTTAGTCTTAACACAAAGATCAAAAGGGAAATGAGTCTTAAAGAGAGGAAGCTGCCAAAATGTTAGCTTGCTTTGATGCTGACCTACTCGGTCTCAGCAAACCACCTGAGGCCGGCTGCATGGCTACTCACCAGCTTTACCTCAATCGGCAGTTTATAATTAGCAACGAGCAGTGAGATCACCTGTAACAAGTTGTAGTCCCAGAGATAGTCCGGGGAATCCAGAAGGGCGATTTTTCGGAGGGTCGTGTGGGGGATGTGATGGATAAAGCACTGGATCACTTCTTCGGTTAACACACCACCGGCAGGCAAACCGGAGTCGATGATCAGATGTGATACTTTTTGCTCCTGAATGGTAGTGAATAAGTAGACTACTGTTTGCAGGAACCGGGCCGACTCTACGCTAAGGTCATCCGACCAGGATACATGCAGGATACCTTTCGCTTCATCGTAGGCTAATTCCATTAAGTCATACCTGGTAACACTCATTCAGTCGAAATTCTAAAATGAGTCCTAACTTAATTAAAATTTATCTAAACCCGATCGCTTTGCACCGTTTTCCTGAAGCTCTTTCTGGCACTTGTTTTATACTTGTAGCAGCGCTCCCCTTCTGGCAGTTATATGACGCAGGCGATGTTATACTACCGGCCTAATAACTTGCCTGGTAGTTTATCAGAAACTCTACGCTGGTTACCTGCCCCTCTTGCACCTCCACTGGGTTGATGTTCATCTCCCCATCGTAAAGGCTGGCAAACAAGCCTTTTTCCTCCTTCGAGAAAAGGCTGTAGGTACCGGGCTTCAGGCTGACCGCAAAGTTGCCGTTAGCATCTGTATCAACCTGAGTCACTAGATTAGTTTGGATGTTGGTGTGAAAAACACCGTCTGTGGTTTGGGCTTGGCTGGCGTTGGTGAGTTCGTAGATATAAAGTGTGCGCTCCACACCCCGGCCTTTGCTGGGAGGCGCGTCCGGGGAGGGCATCTGGTTACCCGACACCCACAGCACCTGGCCACTTATGCCCTGTGCTATGGGAGCTTGTTGCTCCTGTGCGTCTTTTGCCTGTTCCTGGTTCTCCATCGGTTCTTGTGTGTTTTGATGGGATTGGTTGGCACCGTTGCACTGCGAGAGGAACAGCGCCAGCAGCAGGAACTTTGCCATGGCTATACTTTATTTACGTGAAAAGAAGGAGTCCACAAATTCGTGCTTGTCGAACAGTTGCAGGTCCTCAATTTTCTCGCCTACACCGATATACTTCACCGGAATCTTAAATTCATCGGAAATACCGATCACCACACCGCCTTTGGCCGTGCCATCCAGTTTGGTGATGGCCAGCGCCGTCACATCGGTGGCCTTGGTAAATTCGCGGGCCTGCAGCAGGGCGTTCTGACCCGTACTGCCATCCAGCACCAGCAGCACCTCATGCGGCGTGTCCGGTGTTATCTTCTGCATCACGCGCTTGATCTTGGAAAGCTCGTTCATCAGCCCCACCTTGTTGTGCAGTCGTCCGGCGGTGTCGATGATCACCACATCGGCATTCAGTTCCACGCCCTTCTTCACGGCATCGTATGCCACAGAGGCGGGGTCGGTGTTCATGCCATGTGAGATAACCGGTACACCCACGCGCTCGCCCCAGATGATCAATTGATCCACCGCCGCGGCACGGAACGTATCGGCAGCACCCAGCACGACTTTCTTGCCGGCTTTATGGAATTGGGATGCCAACTTGCCAATGGTGGTGGTCTTGCCTACGCCGTTCACGCCCACCACCATAATTACGTATGGCTTGATGTCTTTGGGCAGGTCGAAGTTGGCGCCGTCGCCGGCCCGGTTCTCCTCCAGCATCGCGGCTATCTCCTCGCGCAGGATGTTGTCCAGCTCGTCGGTGCTCACGTACTTGTCGCGGGCCACGCGCTTCTCAATGCGGTCGATGATCTTCACCGTGGTCTCTACCCCCACATCGGCGTGCACCAGGATTTCCTCCAGTTCGTCGAGCACCTCCACGTCCACGGTGGATTTGCCCATAACGGCTTTGCTTAGCTGACCGAAAAAGTTGCTCTTGGTTTTCTCGAGGCCTTTATCCAGCGATTCTTTTTTCTTCTCTTTGCTGAAAAAGTCAAAAATTCCCATGCCGGTTCTTGATGTAGGGTGAATGCTATCTCACTGATACGGTAATATACTAAAAAAGTCCCGGTAAAGGGACTTCTTCATGTTATCTATCTATCGATGTAGAGTAGGCTGTATTACTTTTTGGATAGGAACTCCTGTACTTTGTCAACAGGCACCATCTCCTCTTTAAAGCTGTAAGCACCAGTTTTTGGAGACTTCACAGCTTTGATCACTTTTGCCCAGTCTTTACCTGTAGCGGTCTTTAGGGTTGCAACTACCTTCTTAGCCATGGTTATTTAATTTCTTTATGTACAGTTACTTTTTTCAACACAGGGTTATACTTCTTCAGCTCAAGGCGCTCGGGAGTATTCTTTCTGTTTTTGGTAGTGATGTACCTTGAAGTTCCAGGCATGCCAGTAGCCTTATGCTCTGTGCACTCCATAATAACCTGGATTCTATTACCTTTTGCTTTTTTAGCCATCTCGACAGTAATTTTTTATTTAGGACTGCAAATATAAAAGCTTAAATCTCTAATTACAAACAATGTATAAATTTTCTTGCAGAACCACCCTTCGGCGCTTCACACAATTTACACTTGCCGTAGCGTGCCGCTCCTGCTGCCACAGCGGAAACGGCAAAGGTCAAAAAAAGAGCAACGGAGGAAAGCATCTACAGCTTCTCTCCGTTGCCGATGTTTTATCTTAAAGTACCAGATGGCTTTCTCCGGATGTGCCTGTTGCCGCGGCGCTTTGAAGCTACCGCCGACGGCGCGGCCGGAAATACAGCACTACTAGTACAGGATGTAACCTTGCTCTACAGCCTTCTTCAATACCGCAGTGATACCATTCTTGTTGATGGTTCTCAGTGCAGAAGTAGAAACTTTCAGCGTTACCCAAGCATCCTCTTCCGGGATGTAGAAGCGCTTCTTCTGGAGGTTTGGATAAAACTTACGCTTCGTCTTGTTGTTAGCGTGCGAAACGTTATTACCTACCTGTGGTCTTTTACCTGTTAAGTCGCAAACTCGTGCCATCTTGTATTCTTTTCTGGTTTATTCAATAGGGGTGCAAATATCTATAAAAAGATACACAATATCAAACCTATAGCTAAAATTTTACTTTTGCCGTGTAGAATCTGCTTCGCGGCACCTGCCCCGGTAACATGTTTTATACTTTCTTCTGCGCTGCCGCCACCTTCTCATGAAAGCCGTAGGGGCAGTGTTTGCAGGCGTTTTTGCAGCAGTACCCGCGCTTGAGCAGGTATTTTGCCGTCAGCACCATCAGCCCCTGCTGGTTGAAGTAAAAGTCCTCGCCCTCTGTTAACTTCTGCGCCACCGTTATACTTATCTGTTACGCAAAGTACGTCATTTATACATTCCGGGCCAAGGCCTGCTCCTAATTGCCCGCTGCCCGGCCATGAAAGCCTTCATCTGCCACCTGGGGCAGGCGCCTGCCGTAGATTTTGAAGTGGGCCTGAAATGTGTAATTTTGACAACAATAAAGCCCATATTCTGTAATAATGGTAAGCAGCCACGCTGCCGTCCTCCAAAGAAGCTGATAATTGAAAACTATGAACACTCAAACCATCACCTCCAGCCAGCAGGCAATTGATACCGAACACAAGTACGGTGCCCACAACTACCATCCACTGCCCGTGGTGCTAAGCCGCGGCGAAGGGGTGCACCTCTGGGATGTGGAAGGAAAGCATTACTACGACTTCCTCTCGGCCTACAGTGCCGTGAACCAGGGCCACTGCCACCCGAAGATCGTGGGCGCCCTCACTGAGCAGGCACAGCAGCTCACGCTCACCTCCCGCGCCTTTTACAACGATAAGCTTGGCCTGGCCGAGAAGTACATCTGCGAGCTGTTTGGCTACGATAAGGCCCTGTACATGAACTCCGGTGCCGAGGCCGTGGAGACGGCCATTAAACTGGCCCGCAAGTGGGGCTATACCAAAAAGGGCATCGCGCCGCATAACGCCGAGATTATTGTGGTGGAGCATAACTTCCATGGTCGCACCACGGGCATCATCTCCTTTTCCACCGACCCGGACTCCACCAAGGGCTTCGGCCCCTACATGCCGGGCTATAAGGTGATTCCTTACAACGATGTGGAGGCGCTGGAGCGTGCCCTGAAGGAGAACCCGAACGTGTGCGGTTTCCTGGTGGAGCCGATCCAGGGCGAGGCGGGCGTAGTGGTGCCTGACGAGGGCTACCTGTCCAAGGCCCACGCGCTGTGCAGGGAGTACGATGTGCTGTTGATGACCGATGAGATACAGACCGGCATCGGGCGCACCGGCAAGCTGCTGGCCAGCTACTACGACGAGGTGAAGGCCGACATACTTATACTTGGCAAGGCGCTCTCCGGAGGCGTGCTGCCGGTTTCCTGCGTACTGGCCAACGACGAGATCATGCTGTGCATACAGCCGGGCGAGCACGGCTCTACCTTCGGCGGCAACCCGCTGGCTGCCATGGTGGCCATTGCCGCGCTGGAGGTAATCAAAGATGAAAACCTGACGGAGAACGCTTATAGACTGGGAGAGCTGTTCCGGGAGCGCATGCAGCGCCTGATCGAGAAGCGGCCGGAGCTGGTAAC
Source organism: Pontibacter kalidii (assembly GCF_026278245.1). Taxonomy (NCBI): domain Bacteria; kingdom Pseudomonadati; phylum Bacteroidota; class Cytophagia; order Cytophagales; family Hymenobacteraceae; genus Pontibacter; species Pontibacter kalidii. The sequence continues at coordinate 3,999,220 of NZ_CP111079.1, forward strand.
ACTGGTGCGCGGCAGAGGCCTTTTGAACGCCATCATCATCAACCCGACACCGGATGGCCGCACCGCCTGGGATGTGTGCGTGGAGCTGAAGGAAAAAGGCCTGCTGGCCAAGCCAACCCACGGCGACATCATCCGCTTCGCACCACCGCTGGTGATGACGGAGGAGCAACTGCAGGAGTGCAGCGACATCATTGAGGACGTGATCCTGAACTTCTAACGTGTAAACGCCGGCAAGTATGAAAGGCAGGGGCTACGGCTTCTGCCTTTTTTGTTTCTGATGTATGTTATACCAATATGAATTCATTTAAGCACATTAGATGCTTTGTCAAGTAAAGCCAATTCCCCTCCTTGGAGGGGTAGGGGTGGGTTAATGTTTTTTAGATGCGCACGAGCCACTTAATACTAGTATTAATTCCTACTTAGAGAATGAACTAAGTGCCTGGCGATGCAGGTGCTGAACTCGGGCAAAGTATACATTCATACTTTAGAGGAGGCTGCAGGCACAAAGCTACCTAATCCCTTTTAACCGCCGTGCTGGCTCAAGAAAAAGGCCTGCAGCATCATAGCAGCAGGCCTTCTTACATCATCTTAAACCAGTCGACTATCCTATAATTCGCAGGATTGTCCGCATTATCGCTATTGTCATCCATATCCTATTCATTTAAGCATACATTAGCGCGTGTTAGAAAATGGCTTTGGTAAAAGGCTTGCGCGAGAACACGGTTACCTCATTCACATCTTTCAGGCGGCAGATAAAGCGGGTCATGCGCTCCACACCGAAGCCACCACCGGCAGTTCTTGGTATGCCGCCTTCCTTAGCCACCTCCAGGTAATGCGCAAAAGCCTCCTGGTTGGTGCCAACCTCTGCCATGCGCTTTTTGATCTGGTGATACTCATACTCGCGCTCTGCTCCCGATAACCCTTCGCCAAAGCCCTCTGGCCAGATCACATCGTAGTTCAGGTAGGTGCCCGGCTTCTTCGGATCCTCCTTGTCGTAAAACTCGCGCTTGTGGTTCAGCAGCCAGAACGGCTCCGTGGCCTCCTTCGACTTAAGATGCTCATAGTCTGACCCCAGGGCGGCTTCCAGCTTCTCGGTGCGGCATACTTCCCACTTCTCATACTGCGGCAGCAGCTCGCCACGTAGCTCAAGTATGATGTCCGGTAACTCCTCGTTCAGGCGGCGGAACACGAAGTTTACCAGCTCCTCCATAAACTCCATCACAAAAAAGCGGTCTTTGCCCTTAAACTCAAAGTCGATCTGCGTAAACTCGAACAGGTGGCGGCCGGTCTCAGCGCGGTCAGAGAACTCCAGGCGCACGTTCGGCGACACGATGTAGAGGCTGTCGAGCCCGGGGTTCATCAGGGCCAGTTGCTTGTGGAAGATCATGGACTTGGTAAGGCTCCAGCGCTGCTCGGCGTAGCTAATGGAGGCATCTACCACACCATGGTTCAGCGGGTCGGTGATGGGGGAGAGCATGAGCGGCATGAGTTGCGTCAGGCCCTTGCGGTACATAAAATCGTGGGCGGCGCGCACAATGCCCTGCTGCACTTTCAGGATCTTGGGCAGCGATGCCCGGCTCAGGTGGCTCACGGTGTCATCGAGCACCGCCGATTGCGTAAGTGTAACTTCTTCTGTCATTTTTTTGAAATTTTGTTAAAGAATTAAAGATTTTTACATCACAAAGATAATTACAGTTGCTTTAATATGCGAATTTGTTAAAAAAAATTTTCGAAGGTTGATATATTTTCAAAGATATAGTCTTATCTTTGTGATTATGTTAACAGCAGCACGTACAGGAGCCTATGAATTACGAAATTGATAACCTGGATAAGCAGATTCTGCGCCTGCTGATGCAGGATGTGACCCGCGCTTACACTGATATTGCCAAAGAACTGAATGTTTCGGGCGGTACGATACACGTGCGGATGAAGAAACTGACGGAAATGGGCGTGGTGAAGGGGGCCCAACTGCTGGTAAACCCTTCAGCGGTTGGCTTTGATATCTGCGCGTTTATCGGGGTGTTCCTGGAGAAGGGCTCGGAGTATAAGGAGACGGTGGAGAAGATGCAGAACATCCCTGAGATTGTGGAACTACACTACACCACCGGTGCCTACAGCATGTTTGCCAAGATCGTGTGCCGCGACACCAAGCACCTGCGCGAGGTGCTGAACGAGAAACTGCAGTCTATAGAGGGGGTGCAGCGCACCGAGACGCTGATCTCGCTGGAGGAAAGTATAAACCGGCAGATCAAGATCGAGTAACGGGTAAAAGATAGAGACGCCGGTTAGAGCGTCTCTACAAAGTATAAAGTATGTTTTTGGGAAATGATTGTCCCCTAACCCTTTAAAGGGGGATTATTTTATTGGTTTATGATGCGGGCCCCTACCGCGAGTTTTCAACTCGTGGTTTGCCATGATGGTAAGCTTTCAGCTTACGTTTGCCGTCAGAGGGCTCCCTTATACCTTTGCAAGCTGAAAGCTTGCCTCATCAAAAGCCACAAGATGCCATCTTACGGCAGGTACAGCATGTGTATAAATTGTAGCCCTCCCCCTCTGGGGAGAGGGTCATACTACTGCAGTTTCTGCAGCGCCTCACGCAGCCTGCCCAGCGATGCTTTGATATCCTCCAGAGAGGCACCACCTACCGATAGTCTGAACCAGTTAACGTCTTTGCCGGAGCCAAAGGCCGAGAACGGCACCACGGCCAGCTTCGCCTCTTGCAGCACGTAGAACGTCACATCCTGGCTTGTCTCCAACACCTTGCCCTCCGGCGTGGTTTTGCCGGCAAGGTCGATCTTGGCAGAAAGATAAATCGCACCCATTGGCTCAATAGCATCCACGGCAAAGCCTTCCGACTTCAGCTCCCGGAAACCGTTATAGAGCACGTTCAGGCTCTCCTGCACCTTCGGCTTAAACTCATTCATAAAGGTATCCACCGCTTGCCGGTTCTGCAGGAACTCGGCCATAGCCATCTGTTCCGCCTTAGGCGCCCAGGCACCCACGTGGCCAAGTATGGATTTCATCTTATCCATCACCACCGTCGGACCGAAGGCGTAGCCCACGCGTACGCCTGTGGCGGCAAAACATTTGGAGGTACCGTCGATGTAGATCGTATAGTCGCGCATCTCCGGGCGCAGGCTCACCGGGTCGTAGTGCTCGGCGCTGCCAAAAGTTAGCATCCAGTAGATCTGGTCGTAGAGCATGTACAACGGCTTCTCACCTTCACTGCGGGTGCGGTTCTCCTCCAGCACCAGGTCGCAGATCTCCTCCAGGTCTTTTTTGGAGAACATCGTGCCTGTCGGGTTCAGCGGCGAGCACAGGGCCAGCATGGTGGCGCCTTTCAGGTGCGGCTTTACGTCGGCAGCGGTTGGCATAAAGTTATTCTCCGGCCGCGTCTTTACCTCCACCGGCGTAGCGCCGGATAGGTGGCAGTAGTGGTTGTTGTTCCAGGACGGGGTGGGGTATACCACCTTGTCGCCCGGGTCTACCAGCGCCAGGTAGGTGGCATAGATAAGGGGGCGTGAGCCGCCTGCCACCAGGATGTCGTTCTCCGGGTAGGTAAGGCCCAGGCACTCCTGCGTGAAAGCCACCACCGCCTTGCGCAACACCGCCACGCCATTGGCAGGTGGATAGTTAGTGTGCCCCTGCTCGTAGGCTTTGGTGATGCCCTTGCGCAATTCCTCCGGGATGGGGTATATGCCAGGGTTAAAGTCGCCGATGGTGAGGTTGCAGATAGGCTCGCCCTTTGCAATCATTGCGTTCACCTCGCCGGCCACCCGAATAATCTCGGAGCCGATCAGGTTCTGCGCCATTTTAGAAACTGTCATGGTATCGTATTTCTGAGTAAAAAGAAGGTCCTGCTAAGTTATTGATTTCTAGTTTAGCTTGCGTTATACTTTGAAAATTGTTTATTAATCCTCTGATCCGCAAGCATAATCGCATCATCACAGCTATATTATTATATAATTGACAATAGCTGGTTTACCCCATACCTTGTACTTCCACCCCTTGGGCATCCTTAAAACAACAGGCTCACGGTAAGCTTTATACGGAGGTTTTCGCGGGAGTTTTGAAGAGCGTATGGGCCGTAACGGTAAAAAGCCCCTACTCCCACACCGCTGAACGGGGAACTGATGATATTGTTGAGCATCAGCCCGGACTCAAAAAAACCTTTGCGCATACTTCTGAAAGCCACTTCCGGCAGCTCCTGCAGCGGTTCCTCCATACTTCCGAAGCCAATGTTGGTGACCGCCACCAGGTCGGGGGCGAAGAAGCGGGTGTTGAGCAGGCGCTTGCCGAAGTTCTGGGAGAAGAACAGGGCAGCATACCGGTCGGTGAAGAACTCGTAGGGGTACATGGTCTCAAAGCCTTCGCTGGTGTACAGCTTGTAGTCGCGGTTGTTGCTGCCGTAGCCGTTGTAGCGCGTTACCAGGGGTGCATTGCCCTCTACCCATCCCCCCGCAAGTATAACCCTGCTCTCGCCGAAGGTGCGGTGGCGCAGCAAAGTCTTCAGCCGCAGGTCATACTTGTGGTAGCCGTAATCGCCCTCCAGAAAGCCATCCAGGCCGCGGGTGTACTGCAGCCACAGCACCGGCTGTTCCTCCCCCGTCATCGGCACCAGGCGGTTGAACTGCTGCATGTACTTCTCGCCCGGGGCGTAGCGCAGGCTCAGCACCGCCTCCGCAAGGTTAAAGGTGGATAGCGGCTGCCCTTCCTGCTGCAGCAAGGTCGGCTGCCGCTCCTCCTGCCGCAGTTGGGCGTTGGCCTGCAGGTAGCGCAGCACGCGGCCCTGCAGGGCTATACTTTGGTGGGTGGTGTAATCCATGTCCGTCAGGAGCGCCCGGCGCAGGTTCCCCAGTAACCCGTAGCCTTCTTCAAAAGCCAGTCTGCGGCCGCCGGTTTCCAGGATATCCTTAAAGTAGGTAGCTTTTAACTGCAGCTCCAGCGGCCGGTAAAGTATAACCGCGGCATCGGCGCCATATTTGGCCTTGCGGTCCTTTAAGGCATAGCCCCCGTAGCCACCTACCTTCCATCTCTCCGAGAAACGGTCGTTGGTATAGGCGCCCATGCCTAACCGCATGCCCTCAAGAGCACCCACGCGCAACAGGCGCCTCAGGTCCAAACTTATCGCCCCTATGGGGATCTGTTTGCTCATCAGGTACTCCATGGTCCGGATGGTGCGGTCCAGTTTCCGGGCACGGCCCACGCTGTCGAGGCGCTCGTAGGTGCGCTGTTCCAACTGTGTGAGCGAGTCGGGGCGGTAGGCCTGAAAAAAACTGTCGGGCTGGCGGTGGGCGTCTGGTTGCTGCTTCAGGGCCACCACCCCAAAGTCGGTGGGCTGCAGGTTTGGGTTTAGGTTGATGTTGGTGATGTAGGTGCGCAGGCGGGCATAAGGCTGGTGCCCGTTCAGGCTGAGTTGCGGGATGGTCAGCTCCACGTCTAGTTCGGTGGGGAACCACCGCTTTTGCGGCCCCACCCGTTCGTAGCGCTGCTGCAGCCGGATGTTGCGCTTTTCGTCGTCGCCTGCCGAGCCAGCCAGCACATTTTGCACCGCCCAGCCGCTGCTGTTGATGTAGAGCAACCCCTCCAGCCCCTCGAAATTCTTGCCCTGCTCCGGCTCAAAAGAGATGATAAAGATGCTGTCCTGGCCTTGCACCACCGTCTCCTGCAGCACAAAGTTATACTTGCGGGTGCTGCCCGGGCTCAAAGGGCTCAGGTAGCGCTTGCCAAAGAACACGGGCAGGTCGTCGTACACCGAGAACTCCCGTGCCTCGGCGGCCACTACGCCAAAGCTCGGCTGCTGCAGCCCCGACACGCGCGTGGCCAGGATGGTTTCTCTGGTGAGGTTAGGCTGCAGAAAGGCGTAGTCGGTCACACTCTCAAGCAGGAACAGGTGCTGCTGCCCCAGCAGGCTGCGCATCTTCAGGTAGGCCGAGTCGCGTTTAGTGAGCTGCAGGGTATCGCGCAGCTCCTGCTCCCCCACGTCGGCGGCGGTAAGTATGAATTTATTGTAGGTGCGGTAGGTATAGTTATCGAGGTGCTGCAGGCGGTGCTGCTCCCGATTTTCCGCAGCTAATCTAATGATGCGATGGGCCGGGTTCTCGCCGGTGCCCAGCACCACCACCTCCTGCAGCCGCGCCGCTGTGGGCTGCAGCTGCACATTTATACTTTCCACCGAGTCCGGATAGATGATACTGGGCAGATACCCCACATAGCTGAAGCGCAGGCTCCGGAGAGGCTGCCGGTGGCGCAGCAAGTACTCCCCCTCCAGGTTGGTGGTGGTGCCGGTCTCCCCCTCGTTGGCTGTTATACTTACAAAGGGCAGCCGCTCGCCGGTGGCCGCATCGCGCACCACCCCCTGCACTTGCCGTACCTGCGCTAAGGCAGTGCCGCAGAGCAAGCACAAGTATAAAAGCAGGAGGTGGCGGACGTATGGCATCGGGTAAAGTTAAAAAGAAAAGGCGCCACTCCTGCAGCGCCTTCCGCTCTTCATATAGTAGGACTTAAAAGGTTACACTCAGCCCCACACCCGGGCTTCCGTTTGGCAGCACCGTGGGCACCACCATCGTGTTCAGGCCTTTATCCTTGGCAAATTTATCGTGCAGCCAGTATACCGTGTTTACCGAAAGGATGCCTACGCCGGCCCCGGCCAGCACATCGGCCATCCAGTGCTCGTTGTTGAGCATGCGCATTACACCCGTGCCAGTGGCTATGGCATAGCTGCCCACACTTACCCAAGGACTCTTGTGCCGAAACTCCTTATCCACCACCGTGGCGATGGTAAAGGCATAGGCCGTGTGGCCCGACGGGAAGGCGGTTGGATCCCCATTCGGGCGATCAATATCCGTTAGCTTTTTGGTAGGCCACACCAGGGCGGAGGTCAGGGCGCCGGAGGCGATCAGCAGTTTTGTCTGCCGGCCCACCTCGTGCCGGTTCTGGGAGGAGAAGGCGTTGAAGCCGTACAAGTAAGCCAGCGGCACGAAGAAAACATAATCATCCACCTTGGTGGCGAAGTCGGGGGTATGCCGGTTGCGCGCATCGCGGGCATCAAAGCTGCTGAACAAGCCCCGGTCCTGTATGGTGTAAATGCCTAGGCCGATCAGGACGGTGGATGGCAGCACGGCACGCTTCAGGAAGCGCTTGTTCTCACCCTCCCGTAGTTGTGCCTCCGTGAAAGGCTCTTTCTGGCCCGGATAAATCGTGTCACCCTCTGTCGTAATGATGGCCTTGTTGCGCAATTCAAGGCCTGGTGGTTGGGCGGTATCTGCAGCAATTGAGATACCCGTGTCCGTCAGCACAGTGCTACTATCCTTGCTTATACTTGGCTGCTGCGCCAGCACAGGGTTTGCCAGCATGACCAGCCCCAACAAAAAAATGGTTAGTCTATTCTTCAGATTCAATTTCTATTCTTTGGTTTAAGTTGAGCAGTAGCTAATAAACTGCTTTTTAACCTATTTTGTGCCACAGCCGCTGCTTTTTTATGGGCAGGCTTTAGTGAGTCCGATAAAAAGTGGAACCGGTAAAACCTCTCGCAACACCCGCAACCGAAGCATGGCCACAAAGTATAAGTAGGCGTACCTAACACAACTGTTCCACATGAAAATCCTGACCTCCGCCCAAACACGCGAAGCAGACGCTTATACCATCCGTGAAGAAGGCATCTCCTCCACCGATTTGATGGAACGGGCAGCAAAAGCATTTACCGGGTGGTTCGAGAATAAGTTTCAACCGGGCGCGGAGGTGCACCTTTTCTGCGGCCCCGGCAATAACGGCGGCGACGGGCTGGCAGTGGCGCGGCTGCTGCACGAACGCAAGTATAAGGTGCAGCCTTACCTGGTGGGTGATACCTCCAAGGCTTCCGATGATTTTAACGTAAACCTGCAGCGCCTGCCGCAGGAGCTGCAGCCTATCCACGTGGAACAGGAAGATGCTATACCTGCCCTGGATAGCCATGTACTGGTGATCGATGCCCTCTTCGGCACCGGTCTAAACCGCCCGGCCATGGGTTTGTATGGCAAGGTGATCGAGAAGCTCAACAGCAGCGGCGCTACCATCTCCTCTATCGATATCCCCTCCGGCCTCTTCTCCGACAGCCAGACGCCCGACGAAGGGGCCATCATCCGGTCAAAGTATACTATCAGCTTTGAGCTGCCTAAATTAGCGTTTCTGCTACCACAGCACGAGCCCTACGTGGGCGAGTGGCATGTGGTGCCGATCGGGCTGAGTCAAAAATTTATCGCAGCAGCAAAATCTGATGTATACTGCACCAGGCAGGAAGATGTGCAGCAACTGCTGAGACCCCGTAAAAAGTTCTCGCACAAGGGCACCTACGGCCACGCACTGCTGCTTTGCGGCGGATACGGCAAAATGGGGGCCGCCGTACTGGCGGCCCGCGCCTGCCTGCGCAGCGGCATCGGCCTATTGACGGTGCAGGTGCCGCAGGCCGGCTATCCCATCCTGCAAACTGCCGTGCCCGAAGCCATGACGCTGACCGACAAGAACCGGAAGCACCTTTCGGAACTGCCGCAGGACATGGACAAGTATAACGTAATCGGCATCGGCCCGGGCATCGGTACAGAGCGTGTCACCAAAACAGCCATAGGCCAGCTGCTGGCTACCGCCCCGCACCCCATCATACTAGATGCGGATGCCATCAACCTTATAGCTGCGAGTGAGAAGCTGAAAGGGCAGCTGTACAAGAAAAAACTCATTTTTACACCGCACCCCAAGGAGTTTGAGCGGTTGGTGGGCAAGGTAAAAAACGATTACGACCGCCTGCAGCACCTGCGGGAGTTCTGCCTGGAGTATGGCTGCTACGTGGTGCTAAAGGGCAGCCACACCGCTGTAGGCACGCCGGAGGGCAAGGTATACATGAACACCACCGGCAACCCCGGCCTGGCTACCGGCGGCACCGGCGATGTGCTGACGGGCATCATTACGGCATTGGTGGGGCAGCAATATACTTTAGAAGAGGCCTGCCGGCTGGGGGTATTTATACATGGGCTTGCCGCCGACCTGGCGCTGCAAACCGTAGGAGACATTGCCATGACAGCCTCTGATGTGATCGACCACCTGCCCAAGGCTTTCCTGCACCTCACCCGGCCACTGCCATAGCCAGCAGCACCAGCCCCGCGTGCAGCAGCATAGCTCCATCAGCCAATATGGCAAAGTATACCCGTGGCCGGTTTTCCGCTGACCGCCACACGATAATTGCCGCCCCCACGGCACTTGCCAGCAATGCCCCAAGTATGAGGCCGCTCTCGCCACTTGCCAGCACCACCAGCATGTACAACAACAGCAGCCCCAGTGAGAGCCGTTTGGTGTTGCGCACGCCTATCCAGCCCGGAAACGTCAGCGTGTTCATGTCGCGGTCATAGGCATAATCGCGGATATCGAACAGGAGGGCGAGGGCAAGGATGAACAGGAAGCGGCGCAGAAACAGCCACAGGGCTTCCGGTTGCCATACTTCCAGGCCGGCATCCAGCAGCGGGAACAAGGCCGTTACCACCGCCCACACATAGGCGATCAGAAACACCTTCAGCAGCGGCACGCTGCGCAGGGGCCTTACGCGCCTCCGCTTGTAGAGCACCGGCACCGTGTACCCCACCGAGATCACCGCCAGGTGCAACACAAACCACAGGTTTATCCGGAGATTAAACCAAAAGTACACCCCCACCGCCACGGCTATGCTTAGCAGCCCCAGCACCGCCAGCTCTTTTTTATGCCGCTGGCTCCAGATAGGATCATACCTCTTTTCAGGTTGATTCGGCCGCCGTAGGATGCTCTGCACGCTGCTCATGTTGTAGGTAAAGAGGGTGGCCAGAAATACGAATACCGCCATGGCCCATGACACCGGCAGTTCCGCCAGCAGGTAGGTTTCTACGGTCAGCGCAAAGCCGCAGAAAGCGATAAAGACGCTGCTGTACAGCAGCCCCTCCAGCAGCCTGTACGGGTGGCGCTCCGCCTCTCTTATGCCGATGTCTCTGTTCGCGCTCATCTACTTTGCAAGTACGCAACAAATCTTCCGCCAATCAAACGCATTTAACTGCGGCTGTACGGGGGCGCTTTCTACTTTGTGCTGATACTACCTGAAAAAACAAAAGCCCGGCCCGGGTTACCCCATGCCAGGCTTTAACAGGAAAAGTAATAGGGTTAAAGCGTTTGCTCCTTTTTAGTGGGCTCGCCAAAGGTCGTGTTGTAAAGCTCTATGCTCTCCTGGATGATCCTGTAAGCGTGCTCACGCCCGAGGAACTGCTCCACGACCACTTCCTTGTTCTCCAGCTTCTTGTAGTCTTCAAAGAAGCGGCGCATCTCCAGCAACGTGTGCGGCGGCAGCTCCGAGATATCATTGATGTGGCGCACCGACATGTCGTTGTAGGCTACGGCAATGATTTTGTCGTCTTCCTCGTTGTTGTCGATCATCTGCATCACACCAATCACCTTTGCATCGATCAGGCACATGGGCTGTACATCAATCGAGCAGATCACCAGTATATCAAGCGGGTCTTTGTCGTCGCAGTAAGTTTGTGGGATAAAGCCATAGTTGGCCGGGTAGTTCACCGAAGAGAAAAGCACACGGTCCAGCTTCAGCATCCCGCTATCCTTGTCCAATTCATATTTTGCCTTCGATCCCTTCGGTATCTCAATGATAGCCGTTACCACTTCCGGCGATGCTTCGCCGTAGCTCACACTATGCCAGGGGTTGTTCTTGTCCTCTGTGTTCTCCATATTCAACATTAGTTTTAAGGGCGCCGTCAATCCTATGCTCTTCTTCAGGCGCTGTGGTTTTATTTCATGTATACTTGTAAAGGTTTGCCCACGCTTCCGTTTGGCTCCTGAATGTATAGCCAGGCTGCCAGTGTGGCCGCGATGTCAGCCACCTCTGCCTGTGCGTCGCTCTCGCCTGCCTTTACCTGCCAGCCGTACCACAGCAACGGCACGTGGGTGTCGTAGTTGGCCTGGGAGCCGTGCGTGGTGCCCTTCGGCTCTTTCCCGTACCCCTCGAACCAGCCTGGCTCCAACAGCAGTACCACGTCGCCGGAGCGCTTCGCGTTGTAGCCGTTCTCCACGCGGGCCATCATGCCGGTGCCCCAGTTACTGCTCTGCAGGGTCGTGGCTGGCACAGCGCGCATCACGCCATTAATACGCAGCACGTAATTTGCCACTCGCTGCTGCACCTCAGCTATGTCCAGCTTTTTGCTTTCAATGACGGCTCTGTTCAGGTAGATCTGCTGGTTCATGTAGCGTTCTATCCAATCGGCTTTGCCATAGGTTTTATCCAGGTATGCGTCCACCGAATCGCGTACGATAGCAGAGGAGCCTACTCCTGCCGGTACCTTCATCTCCTGCAGGAAGGCTGGCACGTGCGCGGCACCGTGGTCGGCTGTCAGGAAGAAAAGTACCTCACCTTTTCCTACCTCCTTTTCTATGGTGCTGATCAGCTCCGCCATCTCACGGTCCAGGCGCAGGAATACATCTTGTGCCTCTATGGAGTTCGGTCCGAAAGCGTGCCCTACATAATCCGGCGTGGAGAAACTTACCGTCAAAAAATCGGTTACGTCATCTTTCCCAAGTTCCTCCCCTTTCAGGGCTGCCAGGGCAAAGTCCTTGGTAATGGTGTTACCGGCAGGTACAGAACGGATCAGGTCAAAATCCTTCCCTCTGATGGCAGGCACATTGTGCGGGAACACCGGCTTCTCCTCGCCCTTCAGCGGCCTTTCCCATGGCATGTCATCGGCGGTGCTCTCGGTATACTCCGCTAGCGGCAACAGTGTTTCCCAGGGCTGGCTCAGGTACTGATCCGCCAGTTTGCGGTTGTTAAACTCCTGCACCCACTGTGGCAGCTGCTCCTGGTAATACGTGCTCGTGATCCAGTTGCCGCTCTGCGAGTCGAACCAATAAGCGCCATTGGCCAAATGCCCGGCCGGAAGTATGGAGCCCCTGTCCTTCAGGGCCACCCCCACCACTTTGGCCTGCTTGTTTGTGGCTAAGCGAAGCTCGTCGGTTATGGTCGTGGTCTTGAGGTTAGCCGGCGACATCAACCCTGCATTGGAGCTGCTGCCTACGGTTTGCACGGTATTGTCTTCTACGCAGTAAATATCTTTCTTCTGATTCCGGTCGTACCAGCTGTTGCCGATGATGCCGTTCAGGGCCGGCACGCTTCCTGTGTAGATAGAGGCATGTCCGGGGCCGGTATAGGTCGGCACGTAGCTGTACTGTGTGTTCTTGAAGTTAAAGCCCTGCGACAGAATCTTCTTAAAGCCATCGTTGCCATACTTGCTCCAGTAACGGTACAGGTAGTCGTAGCGCATCTGGTCGACCACAATGCCTACTACCAGCTTTGGCCGCTGCAGCATCGGGCTCTCTTCTGTATTCAGGTGCTCGCTCCCGTTGGATGCGACAGGTGCGTTGGGTGTAGTCCCGGCGCAGGCGCTTAGCAGCAGCACAGCGGCTACCGTAGCTTTTGCCCATCCCAGTGACGTCAATAACCGGTTGTATCTCATTCTTCTATAGCTCGTTTCCAACAAATATAAGAAGTACCGCTCACTAATGCGCTTTTCTCAGTGTCGTAACGCTTATTTCATGAATTGGGAACACCTCTTTTTGATGGTGCTTATAAATGAAGCAGCGCCCACTTGTACGGGTGGGCGCTGCTTTTGAATCTTTTGCTTTTGCTTATTCTGAAGCTAAGGCCTCTGCACCACCAACAATCTCGAGGATCTCCTTCGTGATGGCGGCCTGCCTTGTTCTGTTGTAAGTCAGTTTCAGCTGCTTCAGTAGCTCGCCGGCGTTTTCCGTCGCCTTGTCCATGGCTGTCATACGGGCACCGTGTTCCGAGGCGTTGGACTCCAGCACCGCTTTGTAGACCTGGATCTTCAGCGATTTCGGGATAAGCTCCTCCACAATCTGCTCCTTAGACGGCTCAAAGGTATAGTCGATCAGCGTCATCTCCGCATCTGCCTCCTCAGCCGGCTTCTCCTCGATAGGAAGGAACTGCTCCTGGCGCACGATCTGCGTTGCCACGTTTTTGAACTCGTTGTACACCAGGTCCACCTGATCGAACTCTCCTGCCACAAAACCGGCCATGGCACGCTCCGCAGCAACACGCACAGCGTCGAAGGACAGGGTAGCGAAAACGTTGCTGTAGTCGCCTATCACATTGTAGCCTCTCTTGCGGAAGGCGTCTAATCCTTTGCGGCCAATGGCCAGGATAGTCACATTACCGGCCTCGAACTGGCTTTTATACTTGCCACTTACCAGTGCCGTCACGCCTTTTACAATGTTGGAGTTAAAGGCACCCGCCAGACCACGGTCAGAGGTTACCGCAATGATCAGCACGTTGTTTACGGCGTCACGCTTCTCCGCATAGGGGTTTGTTACAGATCCCTCAGCCATAGACGACAGGTTCGTCAGGATGCCGCTCAGGCGCTGTGCGTAAGGGCGCATACGCAGTATGTTGTCCTGTGCACGCCGTAACTTAGCAGCCGACACCATTTTCATGGCTTTGGTAATTTGCTGCGTCGATGAGATCGATGTAATGCGGCCTCTAACCTCTTTTAAACTTGCCATATATTTTTGCTATGAGCAAAAGCCAAAGGTCAGAGGCGCATCGCCTCTAACCCCAGCCTCGTTACTTAACGTCTTATTTGTTGTACTTGGCAGAAGTTTCCTTCGCCACCTGCTTGATAACGGCAGTTGTCTCGTCATCCAGCTTACCGGCTCTCAGCGCCTGCAGGACGCCTGCATACTGGGCACGCAGCGTGCGCAGGAAGTCTTTCTCAAAGTTCCTCACCTCCGTTACCGGCACCGTGTCCAGCAGGCCGTTTGTGGCGGCGTAGATGGTTGCTACCTGCTCTTCTACTGATACCGGCGAGTACTGCGCCTGCTTCAGGATCTCCAGGTTGCGGCGACCACGCTCAATGGTAAGCTTGGTGGCGGCATCCAGGTCGGAACCGAACTTGGCGAAAGCCTCCAGTTCACGGAACTGCGCCTGGTCCAGCTTCAGGGTACCGGCTACTTTCTTCATCGACTTGATCTGCGCAGAACCACCCACACGCGATACCGAGATACCCACGTTAATGGCCGGGCGGATACCTGCGTTGAACAGGTTTGTCTCCAGGAAGATCTGACCGTCTGTGATCGAGATCACGTTTGTCGGGATATAGGCAGAAACGTCACCAGCCTGCGTCTCGATGATGGGAAGGGCTGTTAAGGAGCCTCCACCTTTCACCAGGTGTTTGATAGACTCTGGCAGGTCGTTCATGTTCTGAGCGATCTCATCCGATGCGTTGATCTTCGCGGCGCGCTCCAGTAAGCGGGAGTGCAGGTAGAACACGTCACCTGGGTAAGCCTCACGCCCTGGCGGACGACGCAGCAGCAGGGACACCTCACGGTAAGCCACCGCCTGCTTTGAAAGGTCGTCATACACCACCAGTGCAGGACGGCCGGTATCACGGAAGAACTCCCCGATGGCAGCACCTGTAAACGGCGCGAAGAACTGCATTGGAGCAGGGTCAGCAGCAGAAGCAGCTACTACTACAGTATAGTCCATGGCACCACCCTCTTGCAGGGCCTTCACCACCTGGGCTACCGTAGAAGCTTTCTGACCAACGGCTACGTAGATACAGAAAACGGGCTCGCCTCTGTCGTAGAACTCACGCTGGTTCAGGATAGTATCGATAGCAACCGCAGTCTTTCCTGTCTGGCGGTCACCGATGATCAGTTCACGCTGGCCACGGCCGATCGGAATCATGGAGTCGATCGCCTTGATACCAGTTTGCATTGGCTCGTTTACCGGCTGGCGGTAGATCACGCCCGGAGCCTTGCGCTCCAGTGGCATCTCGTACATCTCACCGGCGATAGGGCCTTTGCCATCGATTGGCTGGCCCAGGGTGTTGACAACGCGGCCAACAATACCTTCACCTACTTTAATAGAGGCAATACGGTTGGTTCTTCTTACAGTGGCGCCCTCTTTAATCTCGCTGTAGTCACCGAGCAATACGGCACCTACGTTGTCCTCCTCCAGGTTCAGAACGAGTGCCTGCAGGCCGTTCTCGAACTCTAAAAGCTCACCAGACTGAGCCTTGGAAAGGCCATAGATACGAGCGACACCGTCACCCACTTGCAGTACAGTACCTACTTCTTCCAGTTCCGCCTCGGTACGGAAGTTAGACAGCTGTTCTCTTAATATGGCTGATACTTCGTCAGGTCTTACTTCTGCCATGATTATAGTTTATTAATGTATGGGTTGTCTTTAAATTGATTTTTCAACTTGCGAAGGCTATTCTTCACAGAGTTGTCGATTTGTTTATCTCCTACACGCAGTACAAATCCTCCGATCAGAGATGGATCTACGCGCTCTACCAACTCGATGCGCTTGCCCGTTTGGGCGACCAGTTTCTGGCCAAGCTCATCGCGCAGGGCCGGTGTGAGCGGCACGGCAGAAACTACCTCGGCGCTTTGAATGCCCTGCAGCACGCGGTACTGCTCCTGGAAGGCGGTCGCCACGGCATCCAGTATAGCCTCCCGGTTCTTGCGGGCTATCAGGATAAAGAAAGCGAGTGTCATCTCGTTCACTTTCCCTTTAAACACCCCGTTTAAAATCGCCAGTTTCTTGTCTGACTTTACGATCGGGTTTTGCAGCAGCAGCCTGAAATCGCGGTTCTGGGAAACTACCTGCGAGAACAGTTGCATGTCTGCGTGTACCTGCTCCAGCACATTTTTCTCCGCAGCCAGCTCAATCAGCGACTTCGCATACCTGGAAGCAACTCTAATATCTGACATAGTGCTTGTTTATAATGCAGCAAGCTGCCGGGGCAGCCGCGTTTATACGTTGTTAGTTAAGCGTTACTTCACGGATGTAGTCCTGCGCCAGCGCCTGCTGTGAGGTCTTGTCGCTCAGTTCTCTTCTCAGGATCTGCTCAGCGATCTCCAGCGATAGGGAGGCGGCCATGTTTTTCACTTCCGTGATAGCGGCGCGCTTCTCGTTCTCGATAGCCTCACGAGCCTGCTCAATCATACGGGCACCCTCTTCGTTCGCCTTCTGCTTGGAGGCCTCCACAATGTTGTTGGCTGCCTCTGAAGCTTCTCTCAGAATCTTGTCGCGCTCCATACGGGCTTCAGCCAGCAGCTTCTCGTTGTCGGCTTTCAGCGCCTGCATCTCCAGCTTTGCTTTCTCCGCTGCGCTCAGGGCGTTCTCGATAGAAGTCTCGCGCTCGTGAAGGGCGCTCATGATTGGCTTCCAAGCAAACTTGCCAAGCAGGAACAGTACGAGTAGGAACACTACCGTCTGCCAGAAAATCAGACCAATACCAGGGGTTACTAATTCCATCGTTTATGTAAGTTGAATATTAGGTTCTTTTGCAGCAGCCATTTTGGCCGCTAATTAACTATATCAGAACTATGCGTTTTGACCTCATCGTCTGGGCCATGCGCCCAGACGTGAGATCAGATAATGTTAGCTCGTTACTTTCAGAAAAAGTAATTAAGCAATAGCGATCAGAAGACACACTACCACGCCGAACAGGGTTACACCCTCGATCAGAGCGGCAGAGATGATCATGGCAGTCTGGATTTTGCCACCAGCCTCTGGCTGACGAGCAATAGATTCCATAGCTGAGCCACCGATACGACCGATACCAAGACCAGCGCCAAGGGCAACTAGACCTGCACCGATACCGGCACCCATGATACCAAGACCAGCACCTTCAGAAACAGCTTGAAGCAGAATTGCTAACAACATAGTTATAGTTATATATAGTTAAAAAAATAAAATTCGTATTAATGATGGGCTCCGTCGCCGTGTCCCATATCATCCACATGGTCATGCTCTTCTACCGCCCCGCCAAAGTACATGGCAGAAAGCAGCGTGAAGATGTAAGCTTGCAGCAGGGCTACGAACAGCTCCAGGAACATCATGAAGATGGAGAAGGCCACGCTTAGCGGCGCCACCGATATACTCTCGAAAATAAAGATCAGGCTGAACAGCGACAGAATGATGATGTGGCCGGCTGTGATGTTGGCAAAAAGTCGGACCATCAGGGAGAATGGCTTTGTCAGGATGCCGATGAGCTCCACCGGGATCATGATCGGGGCAAGCCATGTTGGCACGCCAGGAGTAGCAAAGATGTGCTTCCAGTAGCTCTTGTTACCGCTAAAGATGGTGATAAGCAAGGTAAGCACTGCCAGCACCAGCGTTACCGCAATATTACCGGTAAGGTTAGCGCCGCCCGGCATCAGGCCCAGCAGGTTGTTAAACCAGATAAAGAAGAACACAGTGAGCAGGTAGGGCATGTAGCGCTCATACTTCGGGCCGATGTTCGCCTTAGCTATCTCGTCGCGGATAAAAATGATGATTGGCTCAAAGAAAGACTGAACACCGCGCGGGGCAGCCTTCGGGTTGTTCTTATAACGGCCCGCGATCACGAAGAAAACACCCAGCAGCAACGCCACACTAACCAGCATGGAGGCGACGTTCTTGGTAATAGAGAAGTCAAGCAAGCCTGCCTGCTCTGCCAGCGGCTCACCGGCCTCATCTACTTTAATAATATGGCCATGGTCCAGCGCATACCCGTCGTAGGGCACTGTCTCGTGGCTCTCGTTGTAGAAATTGTGAGAAGAGAATACTTTGAACTCACCATTGTCTACCAGTATAACGGGCAGGTAAACTACTGCACCGTCTGCAAAATGCCATGTATAATCATCCGCGATGTGGTGCGTGATCATAGCGCCTGGCTCAAACTCACCGCCCTCCGCAGGTGCCTCAGCAAAAGCGTTCAGCGTAAGGAAGGAAAACAATAGAACGAATAACCTCTTCATTAAGAATGATTTAGAAGCAATATTTTACAAGCAGAACCTACCGTTAATTCTGCCCTCTCAAATGCGGGCGCAAGTTAGCCAACAAACTGTAAATTTCAAACCCGGTAAACAGGAAATATAACGCAAAGAAGTTGAAAACGAACTGCAACCTGCCCTCCTGGAAGAACCACACGTAGAGCGCCACCACCCCGATACTCAGCACCACCCGGAACCCCATGGAGGCAAAATAGTACACCTGAAAGTTTTCAGGGTCGTTTTTATACCCCAACTGCGTGAGGTAATAGGTAAAACCGGTGATAAAGACGAAGAAGGCAAGTATATACCATATATAACTGTGCAGCAGGGCATAACCGGTAAATTGCAGCAGCACGCCTATTATCACACAAAGTATGGCCGTAAGCATGGCCAGGTTCCGAACAAACTTCACTTGGGGTTATTTTTTGTTGATGGATACGATGGTCAGCACCATGGTGGCGATAACGGCTGTCAGCAGCAGCCCGATGGTAAACCAGGGCTTGTCGTTGCCTACCTTATCATCCAGCCACTGCCCGGCAAAGGCGGCCAGCACCAGCGCCCCGATCATCTGAAACGCCATGCCCGAGTACTTCACGTATGGTTTGATACTGTCCTGCCTGCGCTGCTCAGGCTTCTGCTCTTTCTCCGGATCGTTTTCCATGTGCTTCAGAAGTTTGCAAAGGTACTCTTTTTTACGGGCTTATACGCGAAAGCAGTGCAACATCGGCAAAGAATACCCCGTCTGAAACCATTTGGTTTTTTGTATAGTTCAATAGCAGGCTACAAATGGGCTATATGCTTAACTATCCGATGATTATTGTATTTTTGTAGATAGCCCTGAACGTAGTAACTTGAGAAGAGTTGCTGCATACGCTGCTACAGCAAGCATGGCTATACTTTTAGCCGCCGCGAGAACGTTTTTACTTTATATATAAGGAGCACCCAAACCTGCTGCACACCATCGCCTTGAACAAGAAACCGCTGCACATATTTTTTATACTTGCCGGACTGTTGCTGGCGGCATGCTCTGCCGAGCGCAACAACCCGCTCAGCAAGACTTACCACAACACCACCGCCCGCTACAACGGTTATTTCCTAGCGAAGGAGAAAATGCGTCTGCTGGAGGAGCAGCTGCAGGAGCAGACGACCTATGACTATAGCCAGGTGCTTCCCATCTTTCCGCCCCTCGACACCGCCACCGCCACGGCCCTAGCCGCCGACCTGGAAGACATCAAGAAGAAGGCCTCTTTCCCGATACAGTACCATCCCAACAGCAAGTGGGTAGACAATAGCTATGTGTTGATTGGCCAGGCCAACTTCTATGGACTGAATTTCGAGGAGGCCGTGCGCACTTTTAAGTATGTAAACGCCAACGGCAAGGGCAAAGACGAGCGGCACGAAGCGCTGGTGTGGCTGATGCGCTCCTTTATTATATTAGGTGAGATGGAAAATGCGCAGCAGGTATCGGAGTACCTGCGCAAGGAGCGCCTGAACAGGGAAAACGCCCGCGAGCTATACTTGACCCGCGCCCAATACCACCGCCTCCAGGGCGATACGGCCCTGGTGATCGAGAACCTGGCGCTCTCGCTACCCAACTTTGATGAGAAGGATGCGGAATCGCGGGTGCGCTATACATTAGGACAACTCTACCAACTGACGGGCCAGAACAAGGAGGCCGACAAGCAATACAGCAAGGTGCTGCGCAACAACCCGCCTTACGACCTGGGCTTCTTCAGCCGCCTGAACCTGGGGCAGGTAACCGAGCTGGCCGATCACAACGACATAGAGCGCATCGAAGGCTATTACCAGAAGCTCCTGAAAGACGAGAAGAACAAGGAGTACCACGACAAGATATACTATGAGATGGCGCGCTTCGCGCTACGCCAGCAGCACTACGACAAGGCGCTGGAGTACCTAAACCAGTCGTTGCGTACGCCGGGCGCCTTGCCGAACCAGAAAGCCTATAGTTATGTGCTGGCCGGTGAGATTTATTTCGAGCACCTGAACAAGTATGAGTTTGCCGCCGCCTACTACGACAGCGCCGTGCAGGTGTATCCGCAACAGGCCCTACAGTATGAAGCTGTGGCAGAGCGGCGTGATATTCTGGCGGACTTTGCCCGCCAATACACCACCATCCAGACGCAGGATAGCCTGCAGCGCATCGCCAAATTACCGGAAACGGAGCGGATGGAGCTCCTGCAGCAACTGGCGCAACGCGAGGAGGAAGAAAGAATAGCCCTGCTGGCGCAACAGCAGGAGCAGACACAGCGCCAGGAGCAGAACAACCGCCGCAACCAGGGGCGCACCACTTCTAACAGAAATGAAACCTTCGGCACTAGCAGTACAGGCGGTGTATGGTATTTCGACAACCCTACGGCCATGGCCACGGCGCGCGCCGAGTTTACCCGCCGCTGGGGCGACCGGCCCAACCAGGATTTCTGGCGCACCCGTACCCGCGGCGAGACAGGGAACACACCTGCCGTAGTGGCCCAGGCTCCGGAAAGTATAGCCGAACCGGAAGCAGAGGATAACCCACAGGAGCGCATGCAGGCTCAGGTAGAGGCGTACCTGCAGAACCTGCCGCTGACCATCGCCGCGCTGCAGCAGTCCGAGCGGATGGTGGAGGAGGCACTTTTCCGCCTGGCGGTCATCTATGCCCAGAACCTGCAGGCACCACAGGAGGCCATTGCCACCTATGAACAGCTGCTGCAGCGCTTTCCGCAAACCTCCCATGCCGCCGAAGCCTACTATAGTTTATACTTGCTCTATGGCCGCGCCGGCAACCAGGAGCAGCAGCAGGCCTACTATACCAAGATAAAGCAGCAGTTCCCGAACACCACCTACGCCCGCCTGCTGGATGACAAAGGCTTTATGGCCAAAACCGCCGCGGAGAACATCAGGGTGCACGCCCTGTACGACTCGGCCTATGCGCACTACGAAGCGCAGGAGTACAAACGGGCCGTGGAGCAGCTCAACATCATCACGGCGCAGTACCCCTTCAACGATATTCAGGATAAGGTAATGTTCCTGGATGCCATGGTAGCCGCCCGCACCGAGAAGCCGGAGGTGCTGCGCGATAAACTGAACCGCTTTAAGAAAGAACACAAAGGCAGCCCGCTGGTGAAGCAGGCCGACAAGTTGCTGGCCACCTACCAGGAGCTGGAGCAGAAAAACCAGCTTCGTGCGGAGGCTCCTGCCCCGCCGGCGCCCAAACAGAAAAGGGAGGAACAGACGCCGGAGCAAAAAGTTAGCACAGAAATTGCACAGGCTACCGCATCAGCCGCCAGGGCCACGCCTGTCTTACCTCCTGTAGCGACGCCGCCAACCGCAGACACCGCGCTGCCGGCAACAACAGCGGCAGACACGCTGATGCAGCAGGCAGCGGAACAGCCGGTAGCAGCGGCCAGGGATTCCTTAGCAGAGCCTGCAGCCGACCCGCTGGCGTACAAAGCAGAGGCCGACTCAGCATATTATTTCGTGCTGATCTACCCAAGCGATGCCAAGGCATTTGCCGGTATTGCGCAAAAGTATGAGAAGTATAACGGCATGTACTATAAAAAAGAGGGACTGACTATAGATACGCTGGACTTTGGAGGCGGGAAAACCATGTTGGTGTCCCGCTCTTTTCAGGATCCGCAATTGGCCACCTCTTATAACATCAAACAAAAGGCACCGCAGGCGCCGATAGGTAGAATTAGAGGCATAGATTTCATTACCTTTGTTATCTCTTCTGCCAATTACCAGAAATTCATACAGAGGAAAGATCCTGAAGTTTACCTGACCTTCTTCAAAGACAATTATTAATTACATGACTACGCGTCAAAAAACCCTCACTCCGAAAAGATCCTTTTACCCAAAAGTTGTATCGACACTGTGGCTGCTATTTATCGGCGGCTTCGCAGCTTTTATACTTTATATCTACGCGGTAAGCATCAACTTCCTGAATTTGTTCGGGGAGATGCCCGACCTGCGCACGCTCGAGAACCCGAAGAGTGAGGTAGCCTCGGAACTGTACTCTGCCGATAACCAGCTGCTGGGCAAATATTTCCGCGAGAACCGCACGCCGGTGGAGTATGAGGAGCTACCGGATAACCTGGTCAACGCGCTAATCGCTACCGAGGACATACGCTTTGAGGAACACGCCGGCATCGACCCGCAGTCTATGGTGCGTGTGGCAGCAGGTATCCTTACTGGGGAGCAAAAGGGCGGGGGCAGTACGCTCACGCAGCAGGTAGCCAAAAACCTGTTTGATACACGTAGTGAGGAACTCAACAATGGTGCCCTGAACGATATACCTGGGCTGGGCATGCTCATCCTGAAGACAAAGGAATGGATTATGGCTGTAAAGCTGGAGCGCTCTTACACCAAGCGTGAGATCCTGACCATGTACCTGAACACGGTGAACTTTGGCTCGAACGCCTTTGGAATCAAGGTGGCAGCCAGAACTTTCTTCAACAAAAAGACCGAGGAGCTGGAGGTACAGGAGTCGGCGGTACTGGTAGGCCTGCTGAAGGCTCCGAGTTACTACAGCCCTAAGTTTTACCCGGAGAACTCCAAGCGCCGCCGCAACACCGTGCTGGCCCAGATGGTCAAGTATGGCTTCATGACCGATGCGGAGTTTAACCAGCTGAAGGGAGAGGATATCGCGCTCGATTACCGTGTGGAGAGCCATAACGTTGGCATGGCGCCCTACTTCCGCACCGAGGTAAGCAAGGACCTGCTGCAGTGGTGCCGTGAAAACGGTTACGACCTCTACGCCGATGGCCTCCGTGTTTTCACCACCATCGATTCACGCATGCAGAAGTATGCCGAAGAGGCCGTAGCGGAGCATATGAAGGATCGCCAGAAGGTCTTTTTTGAGCACTGGAAGGGCCGCAACCCGTGGGTAGACGAGAACATGCGCGAGCTTAAAGGATTCCCCGAGATGGCCATCAAGCGCAGCGACCGTTACCGCCGCCTGAAAGCCCGTTTCGGGGATGACACAGACTCCATCAACTATTACCTGAACAAGAAAGTACCGATGACCATCTTTACCTGGGATGGTGATAAGC
The DNA here is from genome assembly GCF_026278245.1 of Pontibacter kalidii. Lineage (NCBI taxonomy): Bacteria > Pseudomonadati > Bacteroidota > Cytophagia > Cytophagales > Hymenobacteraceae > Pontibacter > Pontibacter kalidii. Next base: position 4,022,103 of record NZ_CP111079.1, read on the forward strand.
AGGTAGAAATGAGCCCAATGGACTCGCTCAAGTACTACAAACACTTCCTGCAGACGGGCTTTATGGCCATGGAACCGCAGACGGGCCACATCAAGGCCTGGGTAGGTGGCATTAATTTCAAGCACTTTAAGTATGACCACGTGAGGCAGGCCGCTCGCCAGCCGGGCTCCACCTTCAAGCCTTTCCTCTATACCACAGCCATCGAAAACGGCTACCCGCCTTGCTACGAGGTGCTGGACACGGAAAACTGTATTCCGTTGCCGGATGGCAAGATGTGGTGCCCTAAAAACGCGGACAACAAGTTTAGCGGCGAGAAGTATACGCTGCGCAAAGCATTGGCCGAGTCGGTGAACTCTATTTCAGCCTTTCTGGTGAACAAACTTGGCGCCCCGGCTGTGGCACAAACTGCCCGCCGCATGGGCATCACTACCAAACTGGATGAAACACCTGCGCTGGTGCTTGGCACCAGTGATGTGACGCTGTTTGACATGGTGGGCGCTTATGGCACCTTCGTGAACGGCGGAACCTGGGTGCAGCCCAACTACATCACCCGCATCGAGGACAAGCATGGCAACGTCGTCGCGGAGTTTGTTCCCAAAACGGTGGAGGCCCTTAGCGAGGAAACCGCTTACATGATGGTGCATATGCTCAAAGCAGCGGCAGAGCCGGGCGGTACTGCCTATTATGGCCTGCGCTTCCGGAACGGTTTAAAGAACGAGATGGGTGCAAAAACCGGCACAAGCCAGAACTACTCCGACGCCTGGTTCATGGGCATCACCCCTGACCTGGTTGCCGGCACCTGGGTAGGCGGCGAGGATCGCTCCATCCACTTCAGGACGATTGCTCTTGGGCAGGGCGGCAGGCTGGCTATGCCTATCTACGGCTCCTTTATGCAAAAAGTATACAATGATAAATCGCTGGATGTGTCAAAAGACCCGTTCCCTAAACCTTCTATGCCTATATCTGTAGAATTAGATTGTGAAAAGTATAATCGCGGCATTCAGGTTGACTCGGCGCAGCAAGACGAGTTCCTGAACCTGCCAACCGAGATTAACCTGGACGCAGAGATCTAATTCCCATACGTATGCCAGCAAACGAGAAGCTGAAGGAGAAAATATCGCACCTGCCGCACAAACCCGGCATCTACAAGTTCTTCGACGAGCATGGCATTATCTATGTGGGCAAAGCGGTTGATATCCGGAAACGCGTCAGCTCCTATTTCAACCGCTCTACCCAGCATAATAAAAAGACGCTCAAGCTCGTCTCGCAAATAAAGGACATTGAGTTTACGATCGTAGACACGGAGGCTGATGCGTTCTTGCTGGAGAACAACCTCATCAAGCAGTACCAGCCAAAGTATAACATCCTGCTGAAGGACGGCAAGACCTACCCCTACATTTGCATTGTGAATGAGCGCTTCCCGCGCGTTATCACCACCCGTAACAAAAAGAACGATGGCTCGCGCTACTTTGGCCCTTACCCGAGCGGCACGGCCATGTACGTCGTTCTCGACTTGATCCGGACCCTCTATCCGCTGCGCACCTGCACCTACAACCTCTCGCCGGAGAACATCGCCGCAGGCAAGTTTAAAGTATGCCTGGAGTACCACATCGGCAACTGCAAGGGCCCTTGCGAGGCCCTGGTGGATGAAACGGAGTATAATGCCAATATCGCGCAGATCAAGAACATCCTCTCGGGGAACCTCTCCGTAGCCAAGGCCTATTTTAAGGAGCATATGGCCGCCGCCGCCGCCGATTACCAATTTGAGCTGGCCCACAAGTATAAACAGAAGCTGGATATGCTGGAAGATTTCCAAGCCAAGTCCACGGTGGTTAGCAACACGCTTACCAACATCGATGTCTTCACCATCACCAGCAACGAGCAGTGCGCCTTCATCAACTACCTCAAGGTCATGAACGGCTCCATTATACTTACCCAGTCGCTGGAGCTGGAGAAGAAGCTGGACGAGGAGGATGCCGACATCCTTGCCTCTGTGGTGGTGCAGCTGCGGCAGGAGTTCGAGAGCACCTCGCGCGAGGTGATCACCAACATTGAGTTACAGCTTCCGCTGGATAGCATCACGGTTACCTACCCACAGATAGGGGATAAGAAAAAGCTTCTGAGTCTGTCGCTGAAGAACGCCTTATACTTGCGTAAGGAGCGCGAGGGGCGGCAGGAAAAGAACAAGGAGCTAAGCGAGCAGCGGGAGCTGCGGGTGCTCGAGACGCTGAAGAAGGACCTTCGCCTTACGGAGCTGCCCCGCCAGATCGAGTGCTTCGACAATTCCAACTTCCAGGGTGCCAACCCCGTTGCTTCGATGGTCTGCTTCAAGAACGGCAAGCCCAGCAAGAAAGATTACCGCCACTTTCACATCAAAACTGTGGTAGGGCCAGACGATTTTGCTTCGATGTATGAGATCGTGACCCGTCGCTACCGCCGCCTGCTGGACGAGCACCAGCCCCTCCCGCAGCTGATCGTGATTGACGGGGGCAAGGGCCAGCTGGGTATGGCGGTGAAGGCCTTACGCGATCTTGGCATTTATGGACAGGTCGCTGTGGTCGGGATCGCCAAACGCCTGGAGGAGATTTTCTACCCCGGCGACTCCCTACCGCTTTATATCGACAAGAAATCTGAGTCGCTGAAGCTTATACAACGCCTGCGCAACGAGGCGCACCGCTTTGCCATCACGTTCCACCGCAGCAAGCGCGATGCCGGAACCCTCAAAACCGCCCTGACCGATATCAAGGGCATCGGTCCCTCTACGGCAGACGCGCTGCTGCAAAAGTACAGATCGGTTAAAAAGCTCCGTGACCTGACAATGGATGAGCTTACAGCAGAGATTGGAAAAGCCAAAGCGGCTATACTTTATACCTACCTGCACGCTGCGGAGGAGGGGAAGCAAGTATAAAATAAACTTCCACTGCAGCATTTTTAGCTGCCCTTTTATCCTCACCAGGTATAAAAAGAAAAAGGAGGCTCACTGAGCCTCCTTTTATATTGCTTGTTACTGTATTGCTTAGTAGCTCCACAGGCTATACTCATACTCGATCAGTGCTTCCAGTGCATCTTGTGCAGCCAGCAGGCCTTTTTTGCCACCACCGTAGATCGAGGCCAGGTTTTGGTCGCCTGGGTTCGATATCTTGGTGATGTAGGAGCTGAACAGCCACAGGTCAAATGCGTCAGCCAGGTTCTTGTGCTGTGCATCGTTCTGTGCGTTATACCAGATCGCTGTCTCCGGGTTGTTACGGAACAGGGTTACCAGGTCACTCATCTTAAAGCTTGCCACATTCTGCTCAAATCCCAGGGGGTTAAGCGTGGCAGGCACTTTAATGCTGATCGTCTGGATATCGTGGTACATGCGCGAACGCTTCTTATCGAACACCACGTTCTCCTTCAGCTCCAGCAGGTAAAGCTGCTTAGGGAAGTACTCATTGCTTACAGGAGCCGCTTCTGTCGTTCCGGCCGATGAACCTAAGGCTTCACCCCAGGCATCATCCTCCTCTTCTACTTCACCGAAACCAGCTGCAAGTTCCTCTTCGCTCAGGCCACCTTCTGCCTCTTTTGGCGTCAGGTTTTGCATGAATTCCTCGCGCGTGATAGGTGTACTTACAGAGTCGCTTCTGTAGGCCGTCAGCTCACCGCTTTTAACAGCCTCTATAATTACCTTCGTGATTTCTCTGTTTTCAGAGAACAGTGGCTTGTTCTGCTTCTCACGCAGGTCAATTTTTCGCCATACTGTTTTCTTGAACAGGATATCAGACTCCGGAATAGGCCTTGCCGAAGGGTTGCTGGCTGTTGTGTTTGATACCTGCTGTGCCATGGCACCTACAGATAACATCAAACCGGCTGCTACACCTATTGCTTTAACTAATTTCATACTCCTTGTAAGCTTCTAAATGTTAATTTAAAGGAACCTGGAAGTTCGGTGTTCCTACGTTCACATCCACCGCCTGGCCTTTGTAGTTGAGGCGCTTCACATCCAGCACCTCAATCACTACGCGGTCGCCTTTATTGGCTTTGGCCGCAAAGCTGGTTAGGTTAGCAGTAGGTCCGCTAAACTCGCCCTGGTCTACCGGCTGGTTACCGCGCACCAGGTAGGCTCTCCACTTGGTTACTCTATAACGCGCCTCGTTAGGTAATAATTGTTTGAAGCCTTCCTCTGGCACAGCCTGTATTTCTACGGCTCTGAAGGATTGTGCCGGTACGCCGCGCTTCACATCAATTGGCTTGCCATTTACCAGCGCCACCAGCTCTGGCTTAGGGATCGGACGCACTTTGAATTTCTCTGAACCGATGGCGTTACCGCCGCTGCTCACGTTGATGGTTACCTCGGTACCGCTAGGGATAATGGTTACTTCACCTTTCTTAGCCCCTTTGATGGCAGTACCACCGTTAGCGCTAAAGCTAGGATCATATACCGCACCCAACGCTGGCACCTGGATGTTCAGCTCGTTGGCACACTGGAAGTACAGCGCCTGCACAGAAGCAGACTGCACCTGAATCACAGGCTTGGCAACGATATACTCCTCTGTTACGGTGAAGGTAGTGTCTCTACCGTTCTGGTTGATTGTTACCTGGCCTTTCCATGTCTGCTTTGAGTTTCCATCGGCATCGTAGTTAGAGGCAGAAGCCACGAACTCTACTTTACCCATGCCATTCTCAACTTTGATTGGCTTGCCTTGGTAAGACATTTTAGGGGTGATGTTATCAGATGAAGCCGCAATGAACATATCGGCTGAGTATTTTGTACCAGCTGCCACCGTTTTAGACTCGGCGCGGGCCATGGCAAAAATCTTCTCGAACTTAATGATGTCAGCACCTACCTGCTGGGCAAGTTTCTGCAGCACATCCGCCTCATACTTCAAAACCTCTGCTTCTTTCTGAGAAAGTACTGCCAGGGCAGCCACCATGGGTGTTTCCTCGAAGTTCAGCTGAGCGAAGTCCTTACGCTTCTGTGCCGGGTCATTCTGTGCTACCGGATCCTCTTTGCCACTCAAGGCTAGTTTTTGTGGAACCTGCTCATTGTACTGGCGCAGGAATTTGGCGTAGTCATTCAGCTTTTGCTCCAGCTCATATCCTTTACCATTGTTCTTGCTTGCCGCGCCAATCATATTCATGGCCACAATGTCATTTCCTTCCGGCTGCTTGTATGCCGTACCTTCATCATTCATTCCTCCTGATTGTTCAATCAGAAGTTTTCTCAGACCCTGGATATAGGAAACCATTTCTGATGTCTGATTACGTACTTCCTGTGCTGTTTTCAGCACACGCTGGTCATTGGCAGAAGGGTTCTTATTCTCTGCAATGGCAGCCTGTATGTTTGATACGACCCCGGCGTTATCTGTTACTGTTTTTCGGTTCACAGTCTGTAAAGACTCGTCTAGGAACTGAAACTTTAACAGGATCGCCGAGCTCACGTTAAGGGCCAGAAGCGCGGTCAGTACAAGGTACATCATACCGATCATCTTCTGCCTTGGTGTCTCTTTTCCTCCAGCCATTTTATACTATATTAACTGTGTTTTCTTTAGATAGAACTTATTTAAACCGGAAATTAGCCTTTCATAGCTGACAGCATGTTGCCATACACCGTGTTCAGAGAGTGTAGGTTTTGCGTCAGGCGAGAAACTTCCTGCTTAAACTGTTCTGTATCTTTGCTGGCGTCAGTTAAGTTTTCCATGGCCATGCTCAGGTTGCCATAGAATTTATTCATGGTCTTCAGGTGGTTGTTAGAATCCTGAAGCTCCATCTCGTACACTGCGTTCAGAGCACCCAGGTTGCGGGTCATGCCCTGTATCTGCGCATGGTACTCTTGTGCATCTGTAGCAGAAACTGCCATCTGAGAGATAGCATCCGCTGTAGTAGCGTACGCGCTGTTGATCTTATCCAATTGGCCGGCGGCAGCTCTTACACGCACGGTGTACTCTTCTGTAGCGGCAGCTGCGTTGCTCATGTCAGCCATGCTCGCGGCAGTTTCGCTCAGGCGGTTCAGGCCCAGACCAAGTTGGTTTATTGTTTCTGGCGTAATATCAGCATTACGCATCATTTCGTCGAGTTTACCTGTAACGGACGGACCACCAGCTACGGCACTTGTAGCAGGCACGATGCCCTCTCCGGCGAAGTCATCCGCAAGTTGTGGGTATACTCTGGCCCAATCCGGCTCAGCATGCTGTGGCTGGAAGGCGCTCAGGAAAAATATAACTGCCTCTGTGCTCAGACCAAGGATCAGCATCAAGTCGGCTCCTGGCCAGTGCTGGATCTTGAACAACGCACCCACAATTACGACGGCAGCACCAATACCATAAATTTTTGGCATCAAAACGTCGAACAAGAAACTGCGACCTTTAGCTTTGCTCATTTTGTTTTCTAATTAAGTAGTGAACGATTGATTAAAAGGATAAATGGGGGATTGGGAATAAAAATATTTGATTATTTTCTATTAAAACTCTCTGCCTGAAGAACGTCCCAGGTAAATCATCGCATTACGGAAACCAATGTATGATCGGGCAGAGTCCTGGAATTCAAAGTTACGTGTACCTGTCTCCAGGAAGTAGGCGATATCTTTCCAGGAACCTCCTCTTACTACTTTACGCGGCTCGTTGTCATCGTTGTAAACAGGGTTCAAGTCCCAGGTAATCGGAACAGTGGCATCAGAATAGGCATCTTCGCACCACTCGGCAACGTTTCCGGCCATATCATACAGGCCGAAGTCGTTCGGGAAGAACTGTGCGACAGGGGCCGTATACGTAAAGCCATCGCTGTAGTAGTCGCCACGTCCTGGCTTAAAGTTAGCTAGCAAGCAACCTTTGGCGTTACGCAGGTATGGGCCACCCCAAGGGTAAACGGCCATATCACGGCCGCCACGTGCTGCATATTCCCACTCTGCCTCTGTAGGCAGACGGAACTGCGGCATGGGAGCACGTCCATTTTCAGCATTTGCCTGGTTTTTGTGCTTGGTGCGCCACTCGCTAAAATACTTGGCAGCAAACCAATCCACACCCACTACCGGGTAGTCATCGAACGCAGGGTGCGAGAAGTAGTACTCCATCAGCGGATCGCCCATGTGGTATGTATAATCCTTCACCCATACAGTGGTATCGGGATACAGCTGCGTCATCACGTACTCCTCACCCAAGACATCCAGCGAGTCTTCCATCATCACGTTAATGAACTGACGGTACTCGTTGTTTGTGATCTCGGTTTCATCCATGTAGAAGCCACCAATCGTCACTTGCTTGTTTAAGTTTGCCATAGATGCCGCTATATCCTGGTCAGCCTGGCCCATGTGGAACGTACCGCCTGGGCAGGCCACCATGCCATAAGGCACTTCCTGCGGATTGTACTCTGGTCTGTCCTCGGCACCTACAAGATCTCCTTGCGGCCCGCGTCTCATCCCACAGCTTGCAAGCAGTACCACCGCCAATGCGAAGGAAGACAGCTTAAGTAGTTTATTCATGATGACTGTTAAAAAGTAAATTTTCTGTAATAGATTTTAGCACACTTCTACGAGTGTAGCAAATATATGAGAATTAGGAATAAATAAAAAACAATTCACTACAACACCTTTTTTAATTTTTTTAACGCGTTAAGGCATTGATTATTATTGTGATGTACAAGTATTTTTTTGTGCACTTTTTTAAGAATAGCCCCTAAAAGTAAAAAAGCAATTACAATTACCAACCATCTTACCTTGTAAAAAAGTAGCGGGGCGTTCTTACAGGCGGCTTAAACCGTATCACCGGCTCGGGCAGGCGGTAGTTCACCATTACCTCGTGCGAAGTGGCAGCCTTGGCAGATGTATGAAAGGTGGTTAAATCCAATGCATATCCTATCCGTAGCGCATTATCCTGAAGCAGAGACACTCCCACAAGGGCACTAACAGCTTCTTCATGTCGATAATTCACTCCGGCCCAATATTTTTCCTGATAGGTTACCCGCCCTCCTGCATCGAACGAAAAAGTTTCGGTGTCGTGCTTGAGCAGCACCGTCGGCGTGAGAACCAGGTCATTAGTCAGCGGCATGTGATAGCCGGCCGTAACATACACGTGGTTCTCGCCCAGCAGCGTTCCCTTTCCGGTATTGGTGGAGTCTGCGAACTCATACTCTGCCTTCCGCAGGTTCGTTACGCTACCGCCGGCGTAAAATGTTTCCGACTCATACCACACGCCTGCGCCTAGGTCAAACTTCGTGTCCTCGCTGTTGAAGGGCACGTTGGGGTCGCCTTCATCAATGGCCCGGTAGCGGCCTTTTTTATAGTTGTTCACATTCCCTTGTATGCCCAGCCCCAGCTTTCCTGTCTCGCCTATGTTGATGTGGAAGGAATAGGAGAGGGCTGCCGTCAGGATGGTGGTGTTGGCAATCTTGTCGCGCATCAGGTTGAGGCCCACGCCGCCGTGCAGCAACCTCACCGGCGTGTGCGCTGACAGGAAGAGCGTCTGCGGGGCACCGCCATCATCGAAGGAGGCATCATAGCCCAGCCACTGGTAGCGGTAAATAGACATGAACTCCGGCCGGTTGGTGATGCCCGCGTAAGCAGGGCTTATCTGCATGCCATTAAACCCATAGTGGGTAAACTGGGGTTGCTGCTGCGCATAGGCGCATGGCGCTGCCATCAGGAGCACCAGCAACAAGACAGGTAGAAGCTTTTTCATAGGCTGCGGCAAGAAGGCAAGGTTAAGATGAGCTATTTTGGACAGAACGCTTTTCAAATATAGCTATTAAACACTAAAACGCAAATGCCGCGCTGCGTAGTGCAGTGCTAGCGTTTGCGTTTTAGTTAGTATGCAAAAAAGGCTTAAAAGTTGCGTTACGAACTACTTTTTTGCCTCCTGCATCTGGTTCTGTATGTATACCTCTATGGCGCCGGTCATAGATGGCGCATTTGGGTGCGGCGCCTCAATGTCCAGCTCCAGACCTGCATCGCGCACGGCTTTGGCTGTGGTGGGGCCAAAAGCAGCAATACGCGTGTTATTCTGCTTAAAGTCCGGGAAGTTGATGAACAGCGAGTGGATGCCTGACGGGCTGAAGAAGGCCAGGCAGTCATAGGTCACGTCGTCCAGGTCAGACAGGTCGGCGGCAACGGTCTTGTAGATGATCGCCTCGGTGTGCTTGATCTTGTTTGCCTTCAGGAACTCCGGGATATCATCTTTGCGGATATTCGAGCACGGGAACAGGAAGTTCTCGTTCTTGTGCTTCTTGATCACCTCGAACAGGTCCTTGGCCGTTTTCTCGCCCACAAACAACTTGCGCTTGCGCAGCGTGATGTATTTCTGCAGGTAATAGGCTGTCTGGTCGGAGATACAGAAGTACTTCATGTCGGCAGGCATCTCGATCTTGCTCTCCTGGCAGATGCGGAAAAAGTGGTCCACGGCGTTGCGGCTCGTGAAGATCACAGCCGTGTGCGACAGGATATCCACTTTGTCTTTGCGGAACTCCTTATAAGGGACCGGCTCCACCTCTATAAACGCCCTAAAGTCAACCTTGATCCCATACTTCTCCGCAATAGACAAATAGGGGGAGTTGTCGGTGGTTGGCTGTGGTTGTGTAACCAGAATACTCTTAATAGGAATCTTGTGTCTTTCAGGGTTCGCAGAGCCCTTTGCTTTGCTTTCAGCCATATTATAAAATGATGCTTATAAGTTCGCCTGCTGCGATATCCGCCGTAATCTTGCTTAAAAATTGAAAACGATCAGCTCCAGCATTATCGCCAGCGGAATCACTTCTGTGGCGCAAAGGTACGAAAATAAATGCAAATTTATCACCGAGGCTTTCTTATTTACGGCGTAAAACACGCGCAGTATCGTGATAACCAGCAACAACGCCACCGCCAGGCTCGAAATAAGCAGGATTGTTTCGGGCATCATCATGTTCAGCGAGAGGTAGAGCAGCATGACGAGCGGCAGGAACAGGCCCATAAACAGCAGCGAGCGCAGAAACTCGCGGTACTGCAGCTGCACCAGGCTCTCGAGCCCGAACACGAACGCCATCACCTTCAAAAAAACATACTTTAGCAGCACGATGCCAAAGATCAGCAACGTATAGAACAGAATCTTGGTGGTAATGTCGGCCTCGGAGACCGGGAAAAGCCGGTTAAACAGCCGCACGTGCTGCACATTGGTATGGATGGCGGCAATGAGCAGGGCCATCGACAGCGAGAAGGCCAGCACAAACAGCATGTTGGAGACGGCCCCTACGGGCTTGCCCACCGAGTAAAGGCCCTCCTGGGGGCTGGAATGCAGAAAACGGTTGAGGTCGAATTGGCTTCTGAAGTCGGCAGGGTAGCTGACGCGCAGCAAACCATAGATCAGCCCGATCAGCAGCATAAAAATAATGAAGGCGTTATGGTTCACGTACTCCCGCACCTGCACCGAGAAGGGGCGCTGCCCTTCCTCCTGCTTGGTGGCGGCCACCAGAGGCACATTCCGGAAGGTGGCTACGTTTGGCTGCTGCGCCGGGTGCCATACCGTGAGCAGGTATTTGCCTTCCACGGGCTCGGTGCCACCGCTATACCTGGCCAGGTCTAACGTATAATTCGCGGTAGAGTCGGCTTTAAAGATGAGCCGGTTGTTCAGGAACAGGCACAGGTCGCGCGGGGCGGCAAAGGCAATGTTGAAGGGCTGCGCCTGCGTAATAGGCAGCCACTGATGCAGGGCGTTATACCTGGCGTGCTGGCCAGCCACATACGGCACCAACTGGGCCTCCCCGCCCGGCTGCACCAGCCAGTTGCCCGTGATGGTGTTTTTCTGCTCCAGCGGCAATACCTGCCCCTGCAGGGGCACCTGCCATCCTATAAAAAGCAGCAGAAAAATGAAGTTATACTTTGGAAACGCTCTGGGCACGGCGTAAACGGTTAACGGAGTACAGCGGCGACAGCCGGATTATACTTTATACTTATACTTTTGCTGAGTGTGCTTAAGAGTGCAGCACCCCCTGCAGCTGCAGCATGCCTATCTCAATCAGGTTATCCTCCACAATAGAGTCGGGCACGAACACGAAGCGCTTGTCGTAGATCTGGCGGCCGATGTAGTAGCTTACCCAGTACTCGTTGTTGATATGGAAGATGGCCGGATCGATGGGCTCTACCTGTACGAAGCTCTTGGCCTCCACGTGCTCGAACATATGGCGCAGCACCGAGGTCTTTACCTCCTCCCCGCCAACCAGGCCGTAGCCCTTGGAAGCCACCAGCACGTTCTCCACCGGGAAATTATTATAGTTGATCAGGTATACACTCCAGGCAGGCTGGTCGGTGGTGGCGTCTGCGGATCTGGCAACGGCCACCGCAATGCCCTCTACCGTCCCGAAATCAATGTCCTTCTTCATGCGCAGCAGTTGTAATAGTGGACCCGAACAAGGCGCCCAGGTGCTTTAACAGTTTCTCCTCTACCTCGGCCAGCGGCACCTCATGCCCCAGCTCTTTGGCCAGCGAAGTTACGGCTTTATCAGAAATCCCGCACGGCACGATGTTATTAAAGTAATCCAGGTCGGTGTTGATGTTGAAGGCAAAGCCGTGCATGGTTACCCAGCGGCTGCACTTTACGCCCATGGCGCAGATCTTGCGCGGGCTGCGCTGTTCCACGTGGTCGAGCCACACGCCGGTAAGACCCGGGATGCGGCCAGCGGCAACGCCGTAGTCTGCCAGGGTAAGTATGATCGCCTCCTCCAGGAAACGCAGGTACTTGTGGATGTCGGTGAAGTAGTTCTCCAGGTCCAGGATGGGGTAGCCTACAATCTGGCCGGGGCCGTGGTAGGTGATGTCACCGCCTCGGTTGATCTTATAGTAGGTGGCGCCCTTGGCCTGCAGCCCCTCCTGGTTCAGCAACAGGTGCTCCTCATGGCCGCTCTTGCCCAGCGTGTATACATGGGGGTGCTGGCAGAAAAGGAGGTAGTTGGGCGTTGGCACCTGCGCCTCCGGTGCAGCGGCGCGGTTCTGTACTTTTAACTCCAGGGTGGCGGTAAAGAGCTTGTCCTGGTAGTCCCACGCCTCTTTGTAGTCGATCAGGCCCAGGTGCTGAAACTGTATGTCGGTATTCTTTTGCACGTTATACTTTGGAAAGTTCTACTTTCAGGTAGTTAATATTATCAGTCGTGTTCGGGTCCACTTTGTTCAGCCCGGCCAGGTACAGCGATACCCAGTCGAACAGGTGGATGAGGTAGAGCATCTGCTCCAGCAAAGTGGCACCCACGGCCTCTACCTCCAGCACATCCTGCACCTTGTGCTCCAGCACCGGCCTGGCCAGCTCCATGCGCAGCCTGGCGCGGGGGTGGTCGTAGCCGGTTTTGATGTACACAACAGCCAGGTTACTGAATAGTTCCGCCGGCTGCTGCCAGCCCTCCACCTCGTTGTGGCTCGCTTCGGGCAAGACATTCACGTGGGCCAGTTGCTTGGCGTTGGTATTAAGCTGCTGCTGGAAGCGCAGCGCCACCGGCGCCAGGGCATCGCTGGCGTACAGCATGGGTAGCTTGCCCCGCAGCGAGCTGGCCAGTGCGCTGGCCTGTACTTTTATACTCCCGGCCTGCTCCTCCAGCAGGGTTATACTTTGCCTGAGCTCCGTTTTAAAGGTATCGTCCAAAAGCTCTGCATAATGCAGCAAGTATAACTGTTGCACCAGCGTGAAGCCCAGACTGGCGCGCGGCTGCCCCGCATCCGAAGGGATGACGATGTGCGGCATGTTGTTGGCCTGCGCCATGCGGAGCATCTCCCCACCCGAGGTCACAAAGGCCACGCCGGCTTCCGCCTCCATGGCCTGCCGCACCACCGAAAGGGCCTCCTCCGTATTCCCGGAGAAGGAGGACGCAATCACCAAGGTACTTGGGCCGGCGAAAGCCGGCAAGGTATAGCCTTTCTGCACCACCACAGGCACCTTTAGCTTATCGGCTACGTAAGCCTGCAGAATGCTGCTGCAGATGCCCGAACCGCCCATGCCGGCCATGACTACGTGGTTATACTTGGGGCGGGGGAAAGTAACAGCAGCGCCCTCCCCAATTTCCAGGGCGTGGCGCAGCTGCTGGGTAAAGCCTTCGATATGTTGTTTCATAGTCGCTAAAGTTGGTGCAGCAGCCTTAGCTGCCCGCAAAGTACAAGTTTTATATGGCTTCTCAAATAAGCAAGCACCTCCATACCGGCCGGTTGGGCGAAAACCACGCCGCCGCTTACCTGCGGGGCCAGGGCTATACTATCCTGCGGCAGAACTACAGGTATAAACGCGCCGAGATAGACCTGATTGCACAGAAAGACAAGCTGCTGGTGTTTGTGGAGGTAAAGACCAGGGCTACTAATAGGTACGGGTATCCGGAAGAGGCGGTTAATGATAGGAAGGAGGCGCTGCTGCTGGGTGCCGCCGAGGAGTTTATACTTCAGGAGGAGTGGCAGCATGAGGTGCGGTTTGATATCATCTCGGTTACTTTAACCTCTCCGCCGGAGATTCATCATATTGAGGATGCTTTTTACTGAGGTTATACTTGTACTTGCCCTAGCCATACTTTTATACTTGCTGATTTATACTTCACTAGCCGCTGCTTCCTTCTATTTGAACCAAGCTATACTTGCTAGCAACCGCTGATCCTCTAGTTCCCACAAACCTACTGTTGCATCTCATGCCTTGGTGCTCTCAAGCCCGAGAGGGCTCGTCTTCCCGCATCGCGCTGTGTTCCCTTCCTTTGCTACCCTTCGGTCGCAATGCCGCTGTCGCGGCACCGGAATCTCACAAGGCGCTCAACCCAAAGACTGGGTATCATTTCGATAGCCACAGCTATTTGTCATCTCGAACGTAGTGAGAGATCTATTTAGAACTCTGCATAGATCTCTCGCCCTGCTCGAGATGACACGGAGAGGAGTAAGTATAATTCCCCTCCTCGGAGGAGTTAGGGGTGGGTTTACGCTTTGTAAGGGGACTGGGGAATGATAATCACATGCCGGACAATTCCCCTCTTGGGAAGGCCAGGGGGTGAGTTTATATAAAACCACCTACACGAGGACGGTGGCTAGTTCCTACTTACTGCTTGCCTGCGAGCGTTTATCGAACTTGCCGCGCTCGTAGATGGGTGTGGCGTGGCGGTCGTACTCCCTGATCAGGTAGGGCTCGTGCGGTGCATCGTAGGCAGTCTTAGGATACTGGTACTCGTAGCGGCGGCGGTTACGGAAATCGTAGTAGTTGATCCAGACACCTACCTTGCGGCCTTTCTCATACTGCCCGCTCCACTCCAGCTGCCCGTTTTCATAGAAACGGTAATACGTGCCCTGCACCTGGCCATACTCGTAAGGGATCACCTCTTTTATCTTTTTAGTATCGCCGTAGTAAGTCACGACTGCATCGCGCAGGAAGCCCTTTTCATAGTGCTCCTTATCCACCAGGGTATGATCGTCGTTGTTCCGGTACTTTTCCCAGCGCAGGTGTTTGGTTCCCACGTAAAAGTAGCCTTCCTCCACCACCTCGCCATCAAGGGTCTTTTTGTAGGGGCCATGCAGCACCTTGTAGCGGTCGGTGTCTGTTACGTTAGAGCCGGAGCGGGCCAGCTTGCGCTTGTCGGTGTCATAATAATACTTGAGGGGGGCGTAACGGTCCGGCTCCTGGTACTCGGGCAGGTAGCCAAAGGTCTCGACCGTTTCTTTGTAGCGGCCGCCGCTCTTGGTGTAGCCGCGCTTTATCTTGTAGCCCAGAAACTCGCGCTTGCTACGCTTTACCTTGCGCTTCTTCTTTTTCTCCGCAATCTCCTCCTCCAGCGGGTTGCGCGTCTCAACGGTTGGCTGGGTGGTGTCGGCAGCGGCCAGGGCATCGGCCTTCGCTTTGCTGCCCTCTTTCAGGCGCGCCATGTTCAGGTTATAATCACTGTTCCACTGAGGCTGACCGCAGCTGCCCAGGCTTAGCACCATAACGCTTATCAACAAAGTATAAACCGGGTTCTTCAATTTTGAATCGTTCTATTGTTTAACGGTTAAACTGCCAAATGGCTGGTCTTATTATACTATAACTCTTCTTCAGGAAAACCAACAATTTAACAATAAAGCAATTTAGCAATTATAATATAAGTATACGCACCAACACGCGCTTCGCCCCCTATAACTGTACCCGCAACGGGTAAGTTTCATTTATACTTTAGGATCAGTTAAAAGCAAAAAAGGCAGCGCCCAAACGGACACTGCCTTAGCTGTTAGGTATTAATAATAAAGGTACTACTCTTTGGTCATCAGCTCAAAGCTGCGCTTCACGAAGCTGGTGAGGGCTGCCCCCGACAGCATGTTCTGCGACAGCAGGGCCAGATCGAAGGCCTGGCGCGCCAGTTTGCCTTTTTCCTCCGCCTTCAACACGCGCTGGTTCAGCGGGTGGTTGGCGTTGATGGTCACGTTATACGTATCCGGCATATCGCCCATAAACATCATGCCGCCACCGCCGGCACGGCTCATATCCTTCATGCGGCGCATAAACTCGGGCAGCGTTATCACCACCGGCGCGTCGTCCGGGGCAAGCGGCGCTACCTCCACAGTCATGTGCTGGTTGCTGATAGCCTCCTCGTATACTTTCTTCAGTTCCTCTTTCTCGCTGTCGCTCAGCACGCTTTCCTTCGCCTCGTCCTTCTCGATGAGCTTGTCTACTGTCTCGGAGTCCACGCGCTTGAGGGTAGTTTTCTCCAGTTTCTGCTCCAGCATACCGATAAAGTGGCTGTCTATCACCGTGTCCAGCTTCAGCACGTCGTAGCCACGGTTCTGGGCGGCTTCCACAAAGGCGTGCTGCTTGTCGGCGTCGGTGGTGTAGAGCAGCACCAGCTGCTCGTTTTTGTCAGTCTGGTTAGCCTGCACCAGCGCCTTGTACTCTTCTAACGTATGGTATTTGCCTTCCGTATTCTGCAGCAGCACAAAATCCTTCGCTTTCTCATAGAACTTGTCATCGCTCAGCATGCCATACTTCACAAACACGCTGATGTCTTCCCAGTTCTTCTCAAACGTCTCACGGTCTTTGCGGAAGATCTCGGCTAGCTTGTCGGCTACCTTTTTGGTGATGTAGGTGTTGATCTTCTTCACGCTGGCATCGGCCTGCAGGAACGAGCGGCTCACGTTCAGCGGAATGTCCGGCGAGTCGATCACGCCGTGCAGCAGCATCAGAAACTCCGGCACCACGTCCTTCACCTCGTCGGTAATAAACACCTGGCGCGAGTAAAGCTGGATCTTGTTGCGCTGAATCTCAAAGTCGTTTTTGAGTTTCGGGAAGTATAGAATACCCGTCAGGTTGAACGGATAGTCTACGTTGAGGTGAATCCAGAACAGCGGCGGCTCTGAGAACGGGTACAGCTCCTTGTAGAACTCCTTGTAGTCCTCGTCCTTCAGCTCCGAAGGCTGCTTGGTCCAGATCGGGTTCGGGTTGTTGATCGTCTCGCCCTCAAACTCTACCGGCACGGGCAGGAACTTGCAGTACTTGTCCAGTATCGTGCGGATGCGGGCCGTCTCCAGGAACTCCTCCGAGTCCTGGGCTACGTGCAGGATCACGTCCGTGCCGCGTTCTGCCCGCTCAGCTGCTGTGATCGTGAACTCGGTGCTGCCGTCGCAATCCCAGCGAGCGGCCTCAGCGCCCTCCTGGTACGACCTGGTTACGATCTCCACGCGCTCAGCCACCATAAAGGCCGAGTAGAAGCCCAAACCAAACTGGCCGATGATCTGGTCCTTGTCGGCAGAGGCGTCCTTGTAGCGCTCCACAAACTCCGTGGCACCCGAAAACGCGATCTGGTTGATGTACTTCTTGATCTCCCCGGCTGTCATGCCCAGGCCGTTGTCAGAGATGGTGATGGTCTTGGCCTCCTTGTCAACGGCTACTTTCACCTTCAGCTCGCCCAGCTCGCCTTTGTACTCGCCGATAGACGACAGGCGCTTGATCTTCTGTGTCGCGTCCACGGCGTTGCTCACCAGCTCGCGCAGGAAGATCTCGTGGTCGGAGTACAGGAATTTCTTGATGATCGGGAAAATATTCTCGGTGTGGATGGAGATATTACCTCTTTCTTCCATTGTCTAAACGTTATATGGTTAAGGTTGATCTTTTGCTGCTTTACGCTTCAGCCCTGCTTTCAAATCCTGTTCCAGAGGGCAGGGGAGTGACAGGATGTCAGAGAGAGGAGAAAAAAACTACAGCCGCGGCATACTTTCGGACACCCCATTTTAAACCTTGGCGCCAATCTTTCATCTAACCTCCTGCCATGGCACCCGTTTTATACTTGTGCATACAATTTATACTTGTGCCTACAATAAAAGTAGAAACATTTGCCCGGCTAAATGCAACATTGTAGAAAATAACATATCTTTGTTTTAACCCGAATACTGAAGGTGCACCGCTACATCCAACATATCGCCCTTGCCTTGCTGCTGCTCTTTAGCAGAGCCATGGTTCCGGACGAGCTTATTCAGGAGCTGCACCCGCACACGCATACCGTGCACACCGATCACTCGGATACCCACGAGGCACAGGTAGGTATGAAGCACAAGCACTGCACCGTAGAGGATGTGTTCAACACACCCTACCAAGGCGCAGCGCTCTCCCTTAGCTTTACAAACATTACCCACACTGCTGTTTATGCCGATGCTTATACTTGCAGCTGGCAAGGCAGCAAACCCGCTTTATATTATCTTCGCGGCCCGCCTGTGGCCTGACTTTCAGCAAACCTGCACCGCTACTCCGGCTATACTTTATACTGTATGGTTTAGGGCGTGCATACCCTCCTTTTTACACTTTAAAAGCCTTTGGGGCACACGCTTGCTACTGGCAAGGTGCAGCCGCCGCAGGGCGTTGGCTGTACTTGCTATAGCCACTCTTTAGTTATTGCTGAAAAACAAAGAAGCGTTGAAGACGAAACCAATCCGGAAAACCATACTTTTTGCCCTGGCGATGCTGGCGCTGCCAACACCGCAGCTGCTGGCGCAGTCGCTGCCCGCCCCGATGATAGGGGATGCAGAGCAGGATTGCGGCCTTACGCTCTCGGGCAAGGTGCTGGACCACGACACGCGTGAGCCCCTGATCGGGGCTACGATCTACTTACCAGAGTTGGATCGTGCCACCATGTCTGACGAGTACGGCAACTACCATTTCCACCAGCTATGCCGTGGTGCCTATACGCTGCAGGTAAGGTATGTGGGTTATGAGGACGAGCAATTTGCCGTAAGGCTGGCTTCTTCGCTCACCCGCGACCTGCAACTGCACGCCGATGCCCGCCTGCTGCGCACGGTGGAGGTAACCGGGGAGCACTTGCGCGAGCAGGCCCAGACGCAGCAAAGTATAAGCGGCCGGGAGCTGGAGCAAACGCGTGGCCTGGCGCTGGCCGAAACGTTGAAAGGCATTGCTGGCGTTACCACCTTGCAAACCGGGCCTACCATTTCCAAGCCTGTTATCCATGGCCTGCACAGCAACCGCGTGCTGCTGCTCAACAATGGCGTGCGCCAGGAGGGACAGCAGTGGGGAGCCGAACACGCGCCGGAGATAGATCCTTTTATCGCCTCTGAGATGAAGGTGATTAAAGGGGCTGCCGGGGTGCGCTACGGCGCCGACGCCATTGGCGGGGTCGTGTTGGTAGAGCCCAAGGCGCTGCCTACCACACCCGGTGTCAGCGGCGATGTATACTTGCTGGGCAGCACCAATAACCGCCAGCTGACAACCTCGGCCACGGTAGAGGGCAACTTCGAAAAAATTCCGCCGCTGAGCTGGCGCCTGCAGGGTACCCTGCGCAAGGCCGGCAACGCCAAAACGCCGGACTATTACCTGGAGAACACCGGCCTGCGGGAGCAGAATTTCTCGGCAGCGCTGGGCTATAACAAGGAGACGTACGGCGCGGAGCTGTTCTACAGCCGCTTCAGCACGGAACTGGGGGTGCTGCGCGAGTCGCACATCGGCAGCGTGCAGGATTTGCTCTACGCCATCGAGCGCGGCAGGCCCAGCAAAGCCGATAACGCAGAGTTCACGTATGACATCGATCGCCCTTACCAGGATGTGCAGCACGACCTGTTCAAGGCCAAGGGCTTCTGGCAACTGGGTGAGGCGGGCAAGCTGGAGTTTGTGTACGGCTGGCAGCGCAACCTGCGCCAGGAGTACGACATGCGCAGGCGCGTAAGCCAGGCGCCTACCTTGCAGCTTACCCTCAACACCCACACCACCGAGGCCATTTTCGCGCACAAACCCCTGGGCAACTTTACCGGCTCTGTGGGCATCAGCACCATCTACCAGAAGAACACCTACCGCTACAGCGACTTCCTGCCATACTTTACCGGCACCACAGCAGGCATCTTTGCCACGGAAACATGGAAGAAAAACCGCCTGCAGCTGGAGGCGGGCCTGCGCTACGACTACAAGCACCTGCTAGTAAAAAAGTATGAAAAGGAGGATGAGGAAACCTCTGGCAGTAAACGCATCCTGATCAAGCCGGAGTACAAGTTCAACAACCTCTCCGGCACCCTGGCAGCCATGTACGATGTGGGCTACCACCTGACCTTTGGCCTGAGCGCCACCTCGGCCTGGCGCGCGCCGGGCGCGAACGAGCTGTTCAGCGAGGGGGTACACCACAGCGCAGCCGCCT
This sequence comes from Pontibacter kalidii, assembly GCF_026278245.1. Taxonomy (NCBI): domain Bacteria; kingdom Pseudomonadati; phylum Bacteroidota; class Cytophagia; order Cytophagales; family Hymenobacteraceae; genus Pontibacter; species Pontibacter kalidii. The sequence continues at coordinate 4,041,642 of NZ_CP111079.1, forward strand.
ACGAGAAGAGCAACCCCAATCTCAGGTCGGAGCAGGCGTATAACCTGGAGTTCTCGGTGGATTATTTCAGCAATCCGCGCCTGAACGGCACGCTGAGCCTGTACCACAACTACATCCGCGACTACATTTATCTGAAGCCTCTGCCGGAGCCGGTACTTACCATTCGTGGGGCTTTCCCGGCGTTTGCCTATACCCAGGCCGATGCCACACTTTCGGGCGTGGACCTGAGCTGGGATTATAAAATTGCCACGGGGTTGGTGCTGGACTCGAAAACTTCGCTGCTGTATGCACGTAACCTCGATACCAACGATTACCTGATCTACATGCCGGCCAACCGCTTCGACAACAGCCTGCGTTATGAGTTTGCCTCTGCCGATGGCAGTAAGCTCTCAGATGCCTTTGTGTCGGTGGGAGGGGTGTATGTGGCCAGACAGAATCGTGCCCCCGAAAAAACCGAGCAGGATTATGCCCCGGCGCCGGAGGGGTACTTCCTGTTACAGGCGGAGGCAGGCACCACCCTCCACGTTGGCAAGCAACCAATTGAGGTAGGCATAACCGGCAACAACCTGCTAAACACCGTCTACCGCGACTACCTGAACAAGCAACGTTATTTCGCCGATGAGTTAGGCCGAATGCTGCTCTTGCGGGTACGGGTGCCGCTCAAGTTTTAGTAAACCAAAAAAATTAAGTATCATTTATTTTGAAACCTCGTATTGTTGTATATTCCTAAACACCTATATCATGAAAAAACTATTTAGACCTTATCTTACTGCATTCTTACTAGGCGCCCTACTTATCTCCACCACCTCTTGCGGCGACGACGATGATCCGGAGCCAATCGTTGAAGAGGAAAATATCACCTCGATGACCTTGAGGCTAGAGCCAGTTGCCACTGATAAAGGCATTGATCCTGTAGAAGCAACTTTTACGGCTGGCACTACACCAGCTTTAAACCTGAGGTCAAATACGCAGTATACCGCCACCATCACCTTCAACGATAAGATTGAGGACGAAATCAGGGAAGAGGCAGAAGACCATGAAATTTTCTTTGAAGTGTCTGAGGACCTGGTAGTGGTACAGAAGATCATCCCGGAAGACTTTGACAGTAACGGCCGTCCGGTTGGACTGACGACCAGAATGGTTACTGGCAATGCCGGAGGAACAGGAGATTTGAAAATTACACTGAAGCACCAGCCAGACCTGAAAAACGACGAAAGCGATATAACCGTTGGTGAAACAGACGTCGCAGCGACCTTCAAAGTAACGATTCAGTAGCAGTATAGGCTATATAAAAGTAAGAAGAGGCGCAGCTCGTTTGAGCTGCGCCTCTTCATTTATACTTTGACCTATACTTAATACTTATACTTTCCTCTTAGCGACCTCCTCCACGGCTTTGGCTACGCGCCGAGCCCGGGTTTCGGGTCTTTTGGCCTCCAGCACGGCCACTGCGTACTCTTTGCGGTGCGTAAAAGCCATACTTTCAAATGCCTCCAGCAGGCTTGCCTCCTGCAGCGCCTCCTTCAGGTCATCGGGCAACACCACGGTTTTAGCTTTCCGGTCGATGCCGGGCATGTCCACGCCAAACATGGAGGCCTGTTTGCGCTCCGCCTGCGGCCTGAACCGCAAGGCAGACCATACCTCATCCACCGCCACCTGCCGCACCGCCTCATACTGCATCTGGGCCATCACCTGCCAGCCATTGTCGCGGGTAAGGTCTGTTTTTATACCGGATGATTTTTTAGGATAAGCCACCCAAAGTATGCCTTCGGGCTGCAGCAAGGCCACTGCCTGTGGGGCCAGTTGCGCCAGCTCGCTGGCCTGCTGCACGAACAGGAGCACCGCCTCGTAGGAACCTATACCTGGTGCTTCATCGGCTCTTGTAAACGTATATCCCTCCTGCCGCAGTGCCTGCGCTGCACCCTCAGGGGCCATCAACAAAAGTATAGCTTGCTCTTTTTTGAGCTGTAGTTTCTTTCCGAGGTCTGCCATCGTATAGTTAGGAGTTGAGAAGTATAACCCTGACTAAATTACTACAAAAATTGCACTCCTGCACCTGATGCAGGCATTTTAACAACTGCCGAATCCAGCCGGCAACTTTATGCTTACGGCATAAGTATAAACCAGCACTACGCACTACAGCTGTCTTCTTCATCCCTCCCCAGCGCCTGCTAAGGGCCTATTTTAAAGATTTCCTAACACAGGGGCAACATTAATCAGAGTAGCATAGTATAACTAAATATAGTTAAAAACATATTTAATAATATCTATGCCTATGTTTAGAATTTCTACTTCTGTTATTTCCGTATTAAACCGATTTGTTTTGTTACTGCTGCCAGTGCTTTTTATAGCTGCCTGTTCTGCCCACGTGGAGCGCGAGACAGACAAGAAGCAGCAGGATACTACCGTGGCCGTGGTAGCCTCTAAAAAGGTGCCCAGCGTTACGGTAGCCTCTTTCCAGAGCCAATCCGATGAGGTTTATTTCGACCTGATTGCCAATACCTCCAGCTGCCTGGGCGAAGACCTGTGGTTCGGGGGCAAGCTTGAAAGCCAGAGCAAAGCGTATTTGGCAAACTCAGGAGGCATTACGCAGCAGAAAGTGTACAGAGTTACCGAACTTACCGCCACAGGCCTTAACAGCAACAACAGCTATAAGGTGAACAACAACACCAACACGCTGCGCGCCGTGGTGAGCGAGAAGGGCGAGATCTTTCTGCAACTAAGCCAGGGGCAGCTGCAACTACTGCCACAGGCCAACGAGGAGCCACTCGTGCTGGCGTACCAGCCAAACCCGAGCGATGGCTACTACGATGGCACCATCGGCCGCTGGAGCTGCAGGTAAGGCTTAGCCAATTTTAAAAACAAGAGGAGCCCGTGCCGGTAAGGTGCGGGCTCCTCTTTTATACTTTCGGCCATGTTAGCCGGGATTTTCGTATTTTTGTAGTATGATTCTGTATAATGAGACGATAAGTATTGAAAACACGGTGGCCGATGAGTGGCTGCAGTGGATGCAGGAAGTTCATATTCCGGCAGTAATGGACACGGGTTACTTTCTGGGCAACCAGATCAGCCGCCTGATGCACGAGGTGGCCAATGACGGCACCACCTATGCCGTGCAGTATACCTGCCACAGCTTGGAAGACCTGGAAGAGTACCAGCGCGAGCAGGCTCCTGAGATCGATCTGCGCCACCACGAGCGTTACCAGGGCAGGTATGTGGTGTTCCGCTCCATGCTGGAGGTGGTAGCCCGCGATGTAGAGCGTAAGGGAGAGGAGTAAAGTATAAGGCAGCGGCGCCAGCGATTTTCTGCAAATCGCTGGCGCCGCTGCCTTATGTTAGGTTAAGAGGCATACTGCCGTATCTGCTCCTCGTTCAGGCTGCAGTTGATCCACTCACTGTCCAAAGCGGCGCCGATCTTCTTGTAAAAGGCAATGGCCGGCTCGTTCCACTCCAGCACCTGCCACTTAAAGCGCTTGGCGCCCGTGTCTTTTGCCTCCTGCGCCACCGCGTTAAACAGCCGCTTACCAATGCCGGTACGCCGCAGCCGCTCGGTTACCACCAGGTCTTCCAGAAACAGCATCCTGCCTTTCCAGGTGGAGTAGGCCGTGTAGTATAAAGCAATGCCTACCACGCCTTCCTCGGTCTCAGCCACAAAAAACTTGTAAATCGCGTTTTCGCCGAAGCCGTCACGCTCCATTTCCAGCAGCGTGTTGGTAACCTCATCCGGCGCCCGCTCATACGCCGCCAACTCCTTAATCAGCGCATACACCTGCGGCAGATCATCTATCGTTCCTTTTCTTATCTCTATCATGTTAATTGTTGATTGCTCCTTGTTGATTGTTTGGCCAGTGATGAAGGAGACTTTACTGATGCATAAGCTCCTACATACTTTATAACTTCCAAACTTTCTAACCTTCTAACTCTCAAACTCCTAAACTCTCTAACTCCCAAACTGTCCTGGCTTGTACCAGTTCTTTACCGCTTTCCCGGCTGGTGAGCTTGTGCAAGTATGTACGACCCTCCGCTTCAGCTGGCGCCACAGCCGACACCACGGTATCGCCCAGTATACTTTCTGCTTTAAAGATGATATCTACCTCCTGCAGTTGCTTCTGTTCCAGCACCTCCAGTGGCAGCGTGTCCAGGGCCCACTGCAGGTAACGGGTGTTGGTTACGTGGCGGTTCAGGTCGATGTCGTGCCAGCGCACCGGCATTTGCTGCTCGTGCTGCGCCTCCTGCAGCTGTGGCAGCTTGCCCTTGGCAAACGGAAGTGGCTCGCTTTCCGGCACAACCTCCAGGGCCATGATAAAATCGGGCACCGAGACGAGCTGCCGCTTCACCACATCCATCACCAGCCACACGCTGGTGGCCTGCCCCAGCAGTTCCCGCTCCTCGCTGTAAACCCTGAAATCGCGGTGCAGGAACACGCGCTCGCGCCCCGAGGCCCAGGTTTCCACAGTTAGCTTATCGTTATGGCCGGGGTAGCGGAACATTTCCACGCGCATGCGCTGCAGCACCCACGTCAGCCCCCGCTCCAGCAAATCGTACATCGAAATGCCCAGGTCGCGGGTGTTCTCCCAGGCGGCCTCCTGCATATAGCTTACCAATGCCGGCATGGTGGCCCTGCCCCGGTAGTCTATCTCGCCGGAGCGAACGGTAAACGCACTTTCCCCTGCCCTTGATTTCATAGCTCAGTTTATACTTGTCCGGATGCTAAGGTACGTAAGAATTGCGGCAGGCGCCACCAAAAAACAAGAGCACACCTGTTGGTAGGGTGTGCTCTTGCTGTTGGCGCTCCTGCAATATACTTACATCATGGCGCCAATGCCCACGCCCAGGAACATGAACAGCAGGCCCAGTGCGTAAAAGGCCAATACAATGATGGTGAGCACGCCTACAAACTTAAACAGCGACTTCAGGTTACTGAAGGAGACGGTGAGCATGTCCTCGTTCTGCAGGCGCAGCGCCTCCTGCATGCCACCGGAAAAGCGGTACAGGTAGAGCACCGGGAAGAAGTATAAAAGCGCAAACAGCAGGTAAAAAAACGTAAAGAAACTGCCAGCTGCGGTACCGGCCGACTCCTGGGGCAGAAACATCGTACTCATGGCGGCCCCTGCAAACAACCCGCCCGCTACCACTAGCCCAATTGCCACGAAACCGACTATCGCCAGAAACCTCCCCCATTTTGCGACCTCCTTTAGATACCCTGCCGAGTGCGGCGTGATGTTAAGACGTGCCGGTGTATTGCCGTAAAGTTCTGTATTCATATAAGTTTGTGCTTAGGTGAACATATACTACAAAGTATAAAAATTTTCCTATACTCCACCAACAACTCCCCTATTATCTCGCTTTTTTCATATAAAAGAGCACCTCTTTCTGCAGCAGGTGCTCCTTCTATACTGTAGCAGCGTTACTTTGTTAAAGTTCCAGCTCCGTTACCCCGGTGGCCAGCATCAGCAGCGAAACGGCAAACAGCACCAGGAACAGCAGCAGCATAATCACCATAAACTTAAACAGGATCCGCAGCCTGCTGATGGCTTTGCCTACTTTCTGCCGGCTCCGCTCCTGCACCCCCTGCTGCATGCTTGAGGCAAAGTTGTAGAGGTACAGCGACGGGAAAAAGTATACTAGCGCCACAAAAGCATACACCACCAGCGTAAAGCCGGAGAGGCCCACGTCGGCGGCGCGCTCCTCCATACCCGGCGACTTTAGCATCTGCTGCATAAATAGCCCAAACACAAGTATAAACCCTGAGAGGATGAACCCCAGCACCGCCAGCACTTTGCCCCATTTGGCTGTGTCGGAAAGACTTTGGAGCAGACTCACGTCCAGGTAAAGCTCGTTGGGGCCTGTGTCATTATGTGTTTCTGGTCTCATACGGCAGGTTTATACGTTATAGGTTTATAGCTCTTCCTAAATATACTAAAAGGCATATACCAGAAACGGGTACGTTGTGGTTTCGTTTTAGTATGAACAAAATTAGCATAGCCTCGCTCGCCTCCGGCGAGTGTGAGCTATCCTGTGGCCTCCGGCTACTTTGCCCCTCCACCAACAAAAAAGCCGCGCCACCTGATACAGGCGGCGCGGCAGAAGTATAGTTGGCAGATCTATACTTACTATTGATTTTGTTGATACGGGTTCACGCCCATGTTCTCGTAAATGAAGGCATAGGTATCGGCATACTCCTGGATTACGAGTGAGGTAGGCTTACCGGCACCGTGCCCAGCGCGCACATCCACCCTGATTAAGTATGGATTGCCCGGAGCGCCCTTATCCTGCAGCTCAGAGATGAACTTGAACGAGTGCGCCGGCACCACGCGGTCGTCGTGGTCGGCGGTTTTTACCAGGGTAGCCGGGTATTTCACGCCCTCTTTGATGTTGTGCAGCGGCGAGAAAGTATACAGGTTCTTGAACTGCGCCTCATCCTCTGATGAGCCGTACTCCGGCACCCACGCCCAGCCGATGGTGAATTTGTGGAAGCGCAGCATGTCCATTACGCCTACCGCAGGCAGGGCTACTTTGGCCAGTTCCGGGCGCTGCGTCATAAAGGCGCCTACCAGCAAACCGCCGTTAGAGCCACCGGCCACAGCCAGTCTCTCCGACGAAGTATACTTCTGGTCGATCAGGTATTCGGCAGCCGCAATGAAGTCGTCGAATACGTTTTGCTTGTTTGGCGTCATGCCGGCTTTGTGCCAGTCTTCGCCGTACTCGCCGCCACCGCGCAGGTTCGGCATGGCATACACGCCGCCGTTCTCCAGCCACAACATGTTGGCAATGCTAAAGCTTGGTGTCATCGAGATGTTAAAGCCGCCGTAGGCGTACAGGTAGGTCGGATTGGTGCCGTCCAGCTTCAGGCCTTTTTTGTGCACGATGAACATCGGAACCTTGGTGCCATCCTTGGAAGTATAAAACACCTGCTTCGTTTCAAAGGCATCGGTATTTACGTTTACCTCCGTTTTGCGGAACTGCGTTACCTTGTTGTTTGGCACGTCGTAGCGGTAGATGGTGGGTGGGTAGGTGAAGGAGGTGAAGGTGAAGAACACTTCTTTATCGCTCTGCTTGCCGTTAAAGCCACTCACGGTGCCCAGCGTTGGCAGCTCCACCGTGTTCAGGCGCTTGCCTGCTTGGTCAAACACCACTACCTGGCTGGTAGCGTCTTTCATATAGGTGGCAATGATGCGGCCGCCCACGGCAGACACGCCCTGCAGCACATTCTCCGACTCCGGCACAATCACCTTCCAGTGCTGCTCCTGCGGTTTTTTCGGGTCGATCATCACCAGGCGGTAGCGCGGCGCATTCTTGTTCGTCATCACCAGCAGCTGATCGCCGAAGTTATCCACCACATTATACTCGCTCTCAAAGTTATCCACAATCGGTTTGATGGTGGATTTCGGATCCTTCAGGTCTTTGTAGTATAAAGCGTTGGCCCCGCTCGCTCCCTCCGACACGTTCAGGATCAGGAAACGCTCGTCATCCGTGGTCTGGCCGTAGAAGTTGCGCAGCGCGTTCTGCTTATCCTCATACACCAGTTGGTCCTGGCTCTGCGGTGTGCCTACTTTGTGGTAGTATACTTTGTGGTACTCGTTCTTGTTGGCCAGCTTGTTACCCTCGGTCGGGGCATCGTAGCGGCTGTAGAAGAAGCCGTTGCCGCTCCAGCTCGGGCCCGAGAACTTCACCCACTCCAGCTGGTCGTCCAGCTTCTTGCCGGTGGCCGTTTCCATCACATGGTAGGTGTTCCAGTCGGAGCCGCCGCTCGAGGTGCCGTAGGCCAGGTATTTGCCGTCTTTCGAAAACTGCAGCGCCGTCAGGGCCACAGTACCGTCGTCGCTCAGCTTATTCGGGTCGAAGAACACCTTTGGCTCAGCCTCCAGGCTCTCCTGCACGTACAGCACGCTCTGGTTCTGCAGGCCATCGTTCTTAAAGAAATAGTACTTGCCGCCCTCTTTAAACGGAGCGCCATACTTGGGGTAGTTCCAGATCTCAGTGAGGCGGTCCTTGATGTTATCGCGGAAGTCGATGCTGCTCAGGTATCCCTGCGTTACCTCGTTCTGCTGCGCGATCCACTCGTCCAGCTCCTCGTTGTGCTCTTCCTGCCAGCGGTACGGGTCGGCCACTTTCGTGCCGAAGTAATCGTCTATGTGATCTATCTTCTTAGTATCGGGGTAATTAAGCGCCTGTTCAGTGGCGGTTGTCTCTGTCGTCATGCCTGTGGCAGTTGTATCGGTTTGGGATGATGAGCAGGCCGACACAGCCGTGAGGCTGCCGGCCAGCAGAAATACAGTTGTTTTTTTCATAAGTGTTTAGTCTGGTGATTTGTTTCAGGTTTTGGCGAAAACCGACGACACAAGTTACGAAAAATATGCCACAATCTGCTCCCGGCAACCCTTGCGGCGACAGGCAGTATACTATAAATCCGCGCGAAAAAATTCTGGTAGCGCTGGTATACAAGCGATTTATTTTGCGTTTACTTTTGCAGGCTTTTCTCCTGACATAGAGACAAGTATAGCATTTTACGGATGAAAGAAGAAGAGTTAGAAGAAAAGCTGCTACTCAAGTTTGAACAGATCGCCGACAGGCTTTCTGAGAAGGGATACGCCATTGTCGACAATTTCCTGGAGCCGCAGGAGGTGCGTAACCTGCTGGAGGTGCTCGCGCACCACAAGGAGCAGGGCACGTTCAAGAAAGCCGGCATCGGCTCTGCCGACCGTGTAGTGGTAGACAAGGAAGTGCGCGGCGACTATATCCGCTGGATAGAGCCATCAGAGGCGCTACCGCCCACCCAGGTGTTCCTCGACCGCATGGACGAGGTGATGCGCTATATCAACCGCACCTGCTTCTTGGGCCTCAAGGACTATGAGTTCCACTTCACAGTATACCCGCCGGGCACCGTATATCAGCGCCACATCGATCAGTTTAAGGAAAACGACCACCGTCGCCTGTCTTTCATCTGCTATCTGAATGAGAGCTGGCTGCCCGAGCACGGCGGCAACCTGCGTTTATACTTGCCGCAGGAGGATGGTTCCGAAGAGGAAGTGGATATCCTGCCGATCGCCGGCCGCCTGGCCTGCTTCAGAGCGGATATGATCCCGCACGAGGTGCTGGTGGCCACCCGCCACCGCTACAGCCTCACCGGCTGGATGCTGGACCAATTGAACGAGCTGACGTTTTTGTAGTTCGGTAGCACGTAGCCCGTATCAGGTATCACGATTGTGATATCGTACACTTAGACAAAAGACCACTTGACAAAGGACTATTTAGACTGCACCTGTTATGTAGATCTTTTGTCTTTTGTCACAAAGTCTATTGTCCCAGGTCGAGATACGTGCTACGCCTAAAAACCTACTGTCCGAAATTAATCTCTGTGCTGTCGCCGATGTTGAGGCTGTGGCTGAAGCCCTTGAAGGAGGCATCGCTGCCGATGATAGAGTCGTGCATCACAGCGAAACGCAGCTCGGAATAAGAACCGATAATGGAATTGCTCAGCACGCAGTTGGTAATAGTGGTGCTATCGCCGATAGCTACATTGGGACCAATGATAGAGTTCGTGATGGTGCAGCCCTCGCCTATACTTACCGGCGGGATGATGATGCAGCCCGGGCAAAGCCTGCTGTAATCGCGCTCGCGGAACTTAGGGCGGCTGAGCAGCGTGGCGTTGGCCTGCAGCAGCGTCTCCTTGCGGCCGCAGTCAAACCAGTGGTCCACACTCCAGGGCACCATCTTCTCCCCGTTCTTGATCATGTGCATCAGGGCATCGGTCAGGTGATACTCGCCCTGGGTTTTCACGTCCTCTGTTATGATGTGCTGCAACGAAGCAATGAGTTTCTGCGGATGCACGATCTTGTAAAGCCCCACCAGCGCAAAGTTCGACTTCGGAATCTTCGGCTTCTCCACCACCTTCACCACAAACTCATCGTGGCCCATCTCGGTAACACCAAAAAGTGACGGCTTGGCCACCTTCTTGACGCCCAGCACCGAGTATGGCGCCTGTATGATGGCTTCCAGGTCTACGTCCACAATGGCATCGCCGAGCATGATCAGCACACTCTCCTCGCCCTCGAAAGTATGGCGCGCCACCCACAGCGCATGCCCCAGGCCCTCACGCGGTTCCTGCACCACAAACTCGGCCTTCGCCTGCGGGTACTTCTGTCGCACGTAGCGCTCCACCTTCTCGCCTAAGTACCCGATGATGAACACGAAGTCGTCTATACCCGCCTCCAGCAGTTTATCTATAATATGGCCCAGTATGGTATTATCGGCCACAGGCACTAGCGACTTAGGCTGCGTGTGCGTGTGCGGCCGAAGCTTTGAACCAACGCCAGCTACAGGTATAATTGCTTTCATCCACTATACATTTCCTGCAATATATTGATTTTATCTCATAAAGTAAAGGCTGCCAGGTAGTAGCACCGCAATAAAAACAGACAATTCTTGCCTGCAACGGCGGCACTTCTAAACCTTTAAACATAGCTTCCTGTTAATTTTTACATATTTACTGCCCTTGTCTAACAAGCGTTTGTTAAATTCGTACTCATATCGCCTTCCCGGCATACAAAAGCGTATAGTTTAAATATAGACTAAAAACCATGAAAAGACTGTTTTTTTACCTCATCGGATTCGTGATGATCAGTTCCTTGTCGTCGTGTGGCTACAACACAATGGTGCAGAAAGATGAGACGGTGGAATCCCAATGGGCCAACGTGCAGAACGCTTACCAGCGCCGCGCCGACCTGGTTCCGAACCTGGTGAACACAGTAAAGGGAGCCGCCAACTTCGAGCGCGAAACCCTTACTGACGTGATTGAGGCCCGAGCCAAGGCCACCAGCGTCAACATCAGCCCCGACAACCTCACCCCCGAGAATATTGAGCGCTTCCAGCAGGCACAGGGCGAGCTGAGCGGTGCCTTGAGCCGCTTGCTGGTATCCGTAGAGAGATACCCGGAGCTGAAGGCGAACCAGAACTTCCTGGAGCTGCAGGCGCAGCTGGAGGGCACCGAAAACCGCATTGCCGTGGAACGGCGCAAGTTTAACGAGACCGTCCAGGACTATAACTCCTACATCCGCTCTTTCCCGCGCAACCTGATAGCCGGCATGTTCGATTTCGAGCGGAAGGGCTATTTCGAAGCAGAGGCCGGCGCCCAGCAGGCTCCTACGGTGGAATTTTAATTGCTGATTGTTAGTTGCTGATTGTTTTTCTGAGCACTAACAACAATTAACTATCAACAATCAAACCTATGCCTAGAGACACGATAACGCCCGCCGAGGAGCAGAAGATAATAGCGGCCATACAGGAAGCTGAGCAGCAAACCTCTGGCGAGATACGGGTGCACGTGGAGAGCAACTGCGATAAGGATGTGCTGGACCGCGCCACCGAGGTGTTTGCCGAACTGCACATGCACCAGACCGAGCTCCGCAATGGGGTCCTGTTTTACGTAGCCCTGGAAGACCACCAGTTTGCCGTGCTCGGCGATGCCGGCATCAACGCCACCGTGCCGGATCATTTTTGGGAGGACATTACGGCCGAGGTGATAAAGCACTTCAAGCATAAAAAGTATGCCGAAGGGCTGGCACAAGGTATCCGCATGGCCGGCCAGCAACTGAAGACCCACTTCCCCTACGATCGCCACGGCGACACCAACGAACTAAGCGACGACGTCTCCTTCGGAGAATAAGTATACGTATGAAGCACTTATCCCTTTTCCTATACTTCTGTTTTCTAAACCTGGCAGCCTTTGCGCAAAGCAGCGATTTTCCGGCCAAGCCCAACCGCCTGGTCAACGATTACGCCGACATGCTTTCCGCACAGGAAGAGCAGGCGCTGGAGCAGAAGCTGGTGAATTATGCCGACACTACCTCCACGCAGATCGCGGTGGCGCTGGTTACCTCTATCGGCGGCTACGACCCGAACCAGTATGCCGCCGAGCTGGGCGAGCTGTGGGGCGTGGGCGGCGGCGAGTATGACAACGGCATTATTATACTTGTAGCAAAGGAGGAGCGCACTGTTACCATTCAGACCGGCTACGGGCTGGAAGAGTATATTCCGGATGCCATTGCCAAACGCATCACCGAGCGGACCTTAAAGCCAGCCTTCTCGCAAGGGCAGTTCTACCAGGGCCTCGACCAGGCCACCAGCCTTATTATAGAACTGGCGAGCGGCGCTTATCAGGCCGACCCGTCTCAGTTAGGTGAAAACGAAGGCGGACCATCGCTGCTGTTTATCATCATATTGGTGATGGTGGTAGTGTTTATACTTTCGAGGATTGGCGGAGGAGGTGGAGGCCGTGGAGGCAGACGCTATGCCCGTACCTTCGGCGGCCCTATCATTGTGCCCGGTGGCTTCGGCACCTTCCGCTCCGGCGGCGGTATGTTTGGCGGCGGCGGCGGCGGCTTTGGTGGAGGCGGGGGAGGCTTCGGCGGCTTTGGCGGGGGCTCTTTCGGAGGCGGCGGCGCCAGCAGCAGTTGGTAAAAGTATAACTTATGATATAAAATATAAACCGGGCAGTGGCGAAGGGAAAATTTTGCCGCTGCCCGGTTTATTATTTTGTCATTTTAGCTTCTATAAGCCCCTCTGCACAGCTATCTTCAAAGTACAAATTCTGCTGCAGCTTAGTGCCTCTGGCGCAAGCGCCCGCTTGTGCCTTTTAGACTGGTAAAGTATAAACCCACCCCTGGCCCCTCCGAGGAGGGGAATTATACCTCACCCCAGCCCTCTCCTTTTCTCGAGGGCCCCTACCCCAAAACAGGAGAGGGAGTTCTGCTGTACCTGGTCCAACCACCCCTACCCCTCCTTAGCCAAGGAGGGGAGCTCTGTTCAAGCTTCGTCAGCCGTGGCTATCGAAATGATACCCAGTCCTCGGGCTGGAGAGCACCAAAGTATGAAATGAAACAATGCAGGTTGTAAAGCCGTGGATGAACGGTAGCTAACAAGTATAGCTAAGTTCCAGTTGCGGGAAGCAGGGGCTCAGAGAAGTATAGACCGGCAAGTGTAGAAGTGTAGAAGTATAAAAGGACACGGGTTGCAAGCCCGCGCCAGCGGGAGCAGAAGCAGCGGTTCATCGAGGGCACAAGCGGACGCTTGCGCCAGGGAAGCGACATACCAGAAAAGCGATCTAGAAGTATAAAGTACAGCTGAGGGCAAGTATAAAATCACCCTAAATCCCCCAAACCGGCACCCTTCTGTAATCATTTCTGTTGTAATGGCGTTATAAGGACCAAAGCCACCTGCTGGCATCGCGAAAAACTGTATTTTAGCTACATGAAGATATTCGGGGATAGCATTAAAACCAAGGTGGTGGTGGGCTTTACGCTGGCACTGAGCATCGTGGCGGCAGCCATCTACCTCACCTACTCCAGCTTTACCAAACTGCTCGATTCCGTGGAAATGCTCTCGCAGCCAAATCATAAACTGGTGGAGCTTCAGCAAACCCTCTCGACTATTGCCACCGCCGAGAGTGCCATCCGCGCCTATACCCTTACCACCAACGAGGAGCATTTTAGAGCTTACCTGGGCCACCTCGACACCATCCAAAGCCGGATAGACTCCCTGGAGCACCTGATGCAGGACAGCCCCCGGGAACTCGCGCAGGTAGACTCCATCTCCGTGCTGCTGCAGGAAAAGCACAAGAGCCTGGACCTGTACGTGGCCCTGAAAAAGCAGCAGAAAGAGCATACCTACTCCGGCAAGGCCATGCGCCAGATCGCCTCCACGGCCAGGCAGAAGCCGCTCTCTACCACTATCCACAAGAGCACCACGACCACCATCTCTGACCGCCTGAACCTGAACGGCACCGACGAGGAGGTAGAGGTGGAGCTCCCACAGGTAGAGGAGAAGGAGGACAAAAGAGGGTTTTTCGGCAAGCTGTTCACCAAAAAGGAAAAGCCCGTAACCGAGCTTCCGCCGCCTCCCAAGGTCATTATGCCCCAACTGCAGGTAAAGCAGGAGGTGGAGATAGATACCAGCATAGCCGATGTACCGGTTGCCTCCCTCAACCAGGTGCGCCGCATTCTGCATAACGTGCAGCGCGAAGCCGACGAGCAGGCCCGCAAGCTTCAGGCCAAGGAATTGGCCCTGCTGCAGCAGGACAAGCAGGTGATGGACCAGATTCGGACCATGATGCACGAGCTGGAGCGCCACGAGCATGAAAAGGCCGAGCTTAACTCTGCCAAGGCACGCCAGGTGGCCCAGGAGACATCCACTATCATGCTCGCCATAGGCTTGCTTGGCCTGGGTAGTGGCATTGGGTTTATCCTCATCATCCTCCGCGACCTTACACGCAGCAACAACTATAAATCAAGGTTGATAAAGGCCCAGAAGGAAGCCGTGAAGCTTGCCCGCGCCAAAGAGGCCTTTGTGGCTAACATGAGCCACGAGATGCGCACGCCGCTGAACGTGGTGCTGGGCTTTACGCAACAGTTGCGCCATACCCCGCTGCAACCGGAGCAGGCAGAGCACCTGCAGGCCATAGACGGGGCCGGTCAACACCTGCTCCACATCGTGAACGACGTACTGGACCTTTCTAAAATGGAAGCGGGCAAGCTGCAGATAAATCATACGCCGTTCAGCCTGCGCCAGCTCCTCACGCAGGTAGAGCAGGCCTTTGCCTTGAAGGCATCCAGCAAAGATATACAGCTTAGCCTCAGCGTTGACGCAACCATACCTGACAACTTGTGTGCCGATGCGCTGCGCCTGAAGCAGGTGCTGTTTAACCTGGTGGATAACGCCATTAAGTTTACCCACCAGGGGCAGGTGCATGTAGATGTGCGCCTGCGCAGCCGCCGCCGTAGCCGCGTAGCCTTAAGTATAGCTGTGGCTGATACCGGCATAGGTATACCGCAGGAGCGCCTGCAGCACGTGTTCGGGGAGTTTAACCAGGCCGATGATTCCATCCTTCGCAAGTATGGCGGCACCGGGCTGGGGCTCTCTATCAGTAAAAAGCTGGTGGATATGCAAGGCGGAACACTTACCGTAAACAGTGCAGCCAACGAGGGCACCACCTTTACCATCGTGCTGCCGATGCAGGTATCGCAGGAAGAATTGCCTGCTTCTCCGGCTGAGGCTGCGCCTTTACCTGTTTCATTCAGAGGGCTTAAGGCCCTGGTGGTGGATGATGATGCCTACAGCCGCACCCTTTGTAACCTGATCCTGAGCCGTTGGGGCATGCAGGTGCACCTGGCCAACGATGGGCAGGAGGCACTGGATCTGGTGCAGCAGCATTCGTTCGATATCGTCTTGACCGATATTCAGTTGCCGGGCATGAGCGGTAAAACCGTAGCCCGCAACATCCGCAAGCTCGATAAGCAGGTGCCGATCATCGCTCTCACGGCCAATATTCTGAGCAACGACGCCGGTTTCTTTAAGAACTCCGCTATTACAGGCCACGTGCTAAAGCCGTTTACAGAACAGGAACTGCATCAGAAAATAGCCCAGGCCCTGCCTGCCGACCCTATCGCTCCGGAAGCCGTGCCTGCGGCGAGAGGCACTGTCACAGAGACCGCAGCAACACCTGAAGCAAAAGAGTTGTATGACTTGAGTGAGATGCGCCTGTTCACAGGAGATGATCACCAGGCATTGGCCGCCGTGCTGGAGGTGCTGGTAAAGGACCAGGAGCAGAACCTGGAGCAATTGCGGCAAGCTGCCGATACCCAGGATTGGGAAGCGGCAGGCAACATGGCACACAAGATGCTGACTGCCTTTAAACATATGAAAGCCCACACGGTAACACCACACTTGATGCAACTGGAGCAGGCGCTGCACACCGGACATCAGGAGGGTACGGTGCTGAAGCAAGCCGTGGAGGCAGTACAGCCACAGGTACAGCAGGTGTTACGGGCCCTGCAGCGAGAGCTTCAAAGTATAAACGAGATGGCCGAGGCCGGCTAAGCGACTGATTAGATCTCGATGTTATAAAGTTTGAGTTTGTTGTACAGTGTCTTGCGGTCTATGTTTAGCAGGCGCGCTGCTTTGGACTTGTTATACTTCACGCGCTCCAGCATGGTCATGATCATCTCGCGCTCGTTGCGCTCATTTATACTTTTAAGATCCGTCTCCATCGGGTCAGGTGCCGAGGCATAGCTTACCGCAGCCTGCTGTGCCGGTGCAGGCGTATAGGACACGATCTCCTGCGGGAGTTCCTGCAGCGTAACATACTCAGCCTTAGCAAGCAGCACAGCCCGTTTCACCACGTTCTTGAGCTCGCGCAGGTTACCCGGCCAGTTATACTTTAGCAGCGCCTCTTCGGCGGCGGCATCAAAACCCTCCACCTCCTTCTCCAGCTCGCGGTTTGCCTGCTGTAGAAAATGGTCTGCAAACAGCACCACATCGCCATCGCGCTCGCGCAGTGCCGGTATGTTTATCTTAAACTCGTTCAGGCGGTGGTATAAATCCTCCCTGAACTGACCGTTCGACACGGCCTGCACCAGGTCCTCATTGGTGGCGGCCAGCACGCGCACGTCCACATCCTGGTCGGTAGTGCTGCCCAACTTGCGCACTTTGCGCTCCTGCAGGGCACGCAGCAGTTTTACCTGCACCTCGTAAGGCAGGTTCCCAATCTCATCCAGGAACAAGGTGCCGCCCTCGGCAGCCTCAAACTGGCCTTCTTTATCTTTCTGGGCACCCGTAAAGGCACCTCTCACATAACCAAACAGCTCACTGCCCGCCAGTTCTTTCGACAGGGCGCCGCAGTCTATGGCTATAAAGGGCTTGTTATGGCGCTTGCTTTGCTGGTGTATCATGCGGGCCACATACTCCTTGCCCGTGCCGCTCTCGCCTTCTATTATCACGGAAAGGTTGGTGGGGGCCACCAGCGAGATAAACTCCTCTATCTGCTCGGCCTGCGCGCTCTGGCCACGCACAAACTGCAGGCTGCCTGCCTGGGCAATAGCGGTTGTCCCTTGCTTTGGCTCTGCTTTCTTGGCCAAAGCGTTTTTGATGACCAACAGTGTCTCGTCGGGGTTGATGGGCTTGGTGATGTATTCGAAGGCGCCCATCTTGATCGCTCTCACCGCCGTGCGGATATCAGCATAGGTTGTCATCAGGATAACGGGCACCTCCTGCGTCAGCACGCGTATCTGCGAGAGCAGCTCCAGGCCGTCTTTATCCGGCAGCCGGAAGTCCGTCAGGATCAGGTCGAAACTCTGCCCCTTGAGCTGGCGAAGCCCGTCGTTTGCGGTGTAGGCCGTGGCTACCTCATACTCTTGGCGCTGCAGGAAGCCCCTCAGCATCAGGCAGAAAGCTGGATCGTCATCAATCAGAAGTATTTTTGGCATAGTTGGAATCTCCGTATTACTACCCGCCGGGTGATGCAGGAAGCTACTTAGTAACGATTTCTACCTGCTTTATGTTCTACCCGTCCGATAAACCGCCAATATAACTCCTTTTTCGCTAGACATAAAACAGGACAGCCCCCGTCTTACAACGGGGGCTGTCCTGTAGATTATATATAAAGCGTTGGTAGTATACTAGCTTTCTATTTTCTTGCCAGTCTCGTCGAAACGAACCACTACCGGCTGCTCTTCGCCGTTAATAAACTGCACCTCATAGGTAGCTGGGGCTCCTTCCTCGGCACCTTGCACTTTGTACGTCTCGCCCAGTGTCAGACCCTGGTACTCCTCGCCTGTCGTAATGGCCTGCTTCACGGCATCCGGCAGTTCATCAGGGGCAACTTTCTGCTTCCCTTGCTGGGCCTGCTCCTGCTGGGCAGGCTGCTGGGCATTTTCAGTGGCTACTTCCTGCGCCTGGGCTGTAAAGCCAACCAGCGCGAAGGCGAATGCTAATACGCTTATCTTTTTCATAATTATAGATTTCTAGGGTTAATGATGGTAAGGGTTACTCTTTAACTTCTCCTGCCGCCTCAGCTGCCGCTGCCTGTGCTACCGGCTTGCCAGTCTCGTCGAAACGGGCTACGGCTTTCTTCTGCTCAGCGTTGGTGAAGAAGACCTCGTAAGTGGCTTTAGCTTCAGCACCGGCTGCAGCGTCTGGAGCTACTTTGTATACTTCGCTTACCTGCCAGTCTTTCAGGGCGTCGTTCTGCAGCGCCTGCTTTACGCCCTCAGGCAGCTCCTCTTCTGTGATCTGCTGCTTGTTGGCATCCTGCTGCCCCTGCTGCACCTGCTCTGACTGTGGTGACTGCTGCGTAGAAGGGTTAGTTTGAGTTTGTGCTGTTGCTTCAGTTGATATAAATCCGAATGCCGCGAAGGCAAACGCTAGTACAGTTACTTTTTTCATGGTGTTAGTTCAGTTTATAAATATGTTCTGTTCTGCCATTCCCTTATGAGATAACTGTGCCAGAAACCAAAAACACACGCAACTCACTGATTACCAGTACATGGTCATGGTTTAAAATTTTATTAGCCATTTTGTTGTTTTGCTGATATTTTCTACAGTTTGTAGAGAAGCGCCCGCAGGCTGTATCGTAACAGGGGCAGTGGCGGGGTAGCCTAACCTGCCGCGTATGGTTAAAGTATAAACCAGGAGGCCGCCGCCAGAGGCTGTGCCACTCATTAGCCCGAAAATGACTAAATTAGCCCCATGAGCGAACCACGAAAGAAACTTTTCCTGCTAGATGCCCTGGCATTGATCTACCGCGCGCACTTTGCCTTCAGCAAGAACCCGCGCATCAACTCCAAAGGCATGAACACCGGCGCCGCCCTTGGCTTTACCAACACCCTGGTAGAGGTACTGCAGAAGGAGCAGCCCACCCACATCGGCGTAGCCTTCGACTCGGCCGCCAAGACTTTCCGCCACGACAACTTCGCCGACTATAAGGCAAACCGGCAGGCCCAGCCCGAGGATATCTCCATTGCCATCCCTTACTGTAAGAAGATAGTGGAGGCTTTTAATATCCCGGTGCTCATCATGGATGGCTACGAGGCCGACGACATCATCGGCACGCTGGCGCAGAAGGCCGAGAAAGCGGGTTTCGATGTGTACATGATGACGCCCGACAAGGACTACTGCCAGCTGGTAACCGAGCACATCTTCCTGTACAAGCCCGCCTTCATGGGCAATGCCATCGAAGTATGGGACGTGCAAAAGGTGCTGGAGAAATGGGAGATTGAGCGCGTGGAGCAGGTAATTGATATACTTGGTTTGCAGGGCGATGCCGTGGACAATATCCCGGGCATACCCGGTATCGGCGAGAAAACAGCAAAATCGCTGATCCAACGCTTCGGCTCCGTGGAGAACCTGCTCGCCAACACCGACCAGCTGAAGGGCAAGCAGAAAGAGAACGTGGAGAAGTTTGCTGACCAGGGCATGATGTCGAAGGAGCTGGCGACCATACATTGCGATGTGCCGGTTCCGTTTAGTGAGGAGGGCCTGCATTTCGACGGCCCGAACGAGGAGCGCGTGGCGGAGCTGTTTGCCGAGCTGGAGTTCCGGCAGCTGACGCAGCGCGTACTGGGCAAGAGCCTGGGCGAGACAGCTGTTGCCGCGCCCGCCGCTAAGGGAAGCAGAAAAGGCAAGGCCGCGGCCGCTAACCAAACGTCGCTTTTCGGTGCTCCTGCCGCTGCTGCAGAAGCTGCTGAAGTGGCCGAAGACGCCATTCCGGCCACGATGCAAAGTATAAAAACCACGCTGCACGACTACCACCTCATCAATACCCCCCAGCTGCGCCAAAGCCTGGTGCAGTACCTTTTAAAGCAGGAGGAAATCTCCTGGGACACCGAGACCACCGGCATAGACCCGATCACGGCCAAGCTGGTGGGCATGTCATTCTGCTACCGCCCCGGTGAGGCCTATTACGTGCCGGTGCCGCCTCACAATCTGGAGGAGGCCCAACGTATTCTAGATGAGCTCCGGCCGGTGCTGGAGAACCCGAACATCGCTAAGGTTGGCCAGAACATCAAGTACGATATCCTGGTGCTGAAGAAGTATAAAATAGAGGTGCAGGGGCCGATCTTTGACACCATGCTGGCGCACTACCTGTTGGAGCCCGAGATGCGCCACAACATGGACGTGCTGGCCGAAACCTACCTTAACTACAGCCCGGTACCCATCACCGACCTGATCGGCCCGAAAGGCAAGAACCAGAAAACCATGGCCGACCTGGAGCCGGAGGAGGTAAAAGACTATGCCTGCGAGGATGCCGACGTAACGCTGCGCCTGAAGTTATACTTTGAACCGCTACTGCAGGAACAGGGCCTGATGAAGCTGTTCCGCGATGTGGAGAACCCGCTGGTGCAAGTGCTGGCCGACGTGGAAAACGAGGGCATGCGAATTGATTCCGAGGCCCTGGCTGATTTCTCCACGCAGCTCGAGAGCGAGATCATCAACATAGAGAAGCGCATTTTCGAGATTGCCGGCACCCAGTTTAACATCGGGTCGCCAAAACAGTTGGGCGAGATCCTGTTTGACAGGCTGGAGCTGCACGGCAAATCCAAGATCAAGAAAACCAAAACCGGGCAACATGCCACCGGCGAGGAGATCCTGTCGAAACTGGCGGGCGAGCATGAGATTGTCCGGCTTATTCTGGACCACCGCCAGCTCACGAAGCTGAAATCCACGTACATTGATGCGCTGCCGCAGCTGGTGTGCGAGCTAGATGGCCGTGTGCATACTTCCTTTAACCAGGCGGTGACGGCCACAGGCCGCCTCAGCTCCACGAACCCGAACCTGCAGAACATCCCGATCCGCACAGAGCGCGGGCGCGAGATCCGAAAGGCCTTTGTAGCCCGTGACAGCAAGCACCAGATCATTTCCGCCGACTACTCGCAGATTGAGCTGCGCATTATGGCTGATTTCAGCGGCGACCCCACCATGAAGGAAGCCTTCAAGAATGGGCTGGACATTCACGCCTCCACGGCCAGCAAGGTGTTTCATGTGCCCCTGGAGCAGGTGGACAGCGAGATGCGCCGCAAGGCCAAGACGGTAAACTTCGGCATCATCTACGGCATTTCGGCCTTTGGCCTGGCAGAGCGCCTGGGCATTGCGCGCCGCGAGGCCGCCGATATCATTGAAGCATACTTCCACGAGTTCCCGGCCGTGAAGGAGTACATGGATACCACCATTGAGAAAGCCCGTGAGCTGGAGTACGCCGAAACGTTGCTGGGCCGCCGCCGCTACCTCCGCGACATTAACTCGCGCAACCAAACCATCCGTGCCTTTGCCGAGCGCAACGCCATCAACGCGCCTATCCAAGGTACCGCCGCTGATATCATCAAGATCGCCATGATCAACATACACGATTACCTGCGCCAGGAGAAGCTGCAGACGCGCATGATCCTGCAGGTACATGACGAATTGTTGTTCGACGCCCCGAAAGAGGAAATCGAGATCGTGACGCCAAAAATTGTGGAGCTGATGACCAATGCCCTCCCGCTCAGCGTGCCCATGGAAGTTGGCCTGGGTGTAGGCGACAACTGGCTGGAAGCGCATTAAGGAGCTGGAGCTGCAGGATTGTTGGATGGGCAGGATGTTCCGCAGTGTATAGAGACTGTACTAATTGCCCTGCTCATACCTCGCTTCTGAACATACTAATCCTGTAAATCTTGATTCAGACTAACAAAAAAAGCACCTCCTTTGGGAGGTGCTTTTTTTGTTGATTATACATTCCTTGGTTAAGGGAGCAGCACTGTGCGGTACTCTGTAATGTCTACGGCAGGTACGTTTGCATTATACTTGGCGTTGATCGCACTAATAAACTCGTTGGCCACTATCGCCGCTCCGCGTGGCGTAAAGTGTATACCATCTAGGCTGAATACATTACCTGTAACCATGGTAGGTGCATATGTTACTTCATCAATTTTGATCCCGCTTGCCAGCCTGTTCAGGTAAGCATTAAAATCTACATGGGCCAGGCTATACGTATTGGCGGCATCCTTTAGAATCGTATTATAGGCCTGCGTCGCGTCTGCGATCTTCTTAAGCTCAGCCTCTGATAAAACATATTGATCCTCAATCGGGATGAGCGAGCCCAGGCCCTCGCATATCTGAGCCGCAGGCACTGTCATAAGTATAAGCTCCGTCGGCTTGATTTGCCTTACAACACCGTCCTCTTTGATAACAAAAGGATTTTTGCCGGCTTTGAAGGATATCTCCGTGGCAGGGTCCATTTGCTTGTAATAGCCGGATAATTGAGCTGCTTTCTCGGCATCCAAATCCAAGGCGTTATAGGGTACAGTGGTAAAATACGGTATCTTACTCACATCCGGAATGTTGGCTATCGCTCCCTGGGCATCTTTTGCCAATTGCGTCAGAATCATATTTATAGCTCCTCCGAACATGGCTGGAGCAGTAGGCTCTTCTCCCGTTCCTCCTGATAAGGCATAGCCCAGCACATCGTTGTTTCCAATCCAAAGGGTGAAGAAAGTCGGATCCTGCGCCATAGCATCAGCAAGCACACTTGTATTGGGCGACGTAGCGAACCTTACAAAGAAAGGGTTCGCTGTGGCGGGTTGAGTTGCCAATCCGGAAGGATTCCCATAACCTGGAGCTAGCAGGTGCATCGCCTTCGCACCCGGCACCCCTAAGTTATTGTAAGGCCCTTGGTTGGCAGGCCGTGCAAAAACAGACATATCCCCATAACCTGGTACCTTTGGCGATAAAGACACCTCTCCTGCGCAGTTAGTAGATGGCGCTAGCACTAATGCCTGCGGTACACCATTAGCACCAGGTGTACCGGCACTCACCCCCTCTGCCATCAGCGGCTGGGTAAAAGTGCTGCTGCCACCAACAGCCTGGAACTGCTGCGCCAGAATAACCGGGTAAGAATTTACCTGCCCTTCACTGTAAAGAGCGCCATCCTGGAAACCTGCTGTTAGCGAGTTACCTAAGGCGACATATGTCGCAAAATCAGCTTCCCCTTTCGACGGCGCTGTGCCATCAACCTCAGGGTCGCAGCTTGTAAGCAGCACACTGGCAAAAAGCGCCAGCGCACCGGTTTTATAAAATGAATTTTTCATGTTCTTCAGAAGAAATTAGAATGAGAAGTTGAGACCAAGGCCAGGGATGTAAGCGATTGACTTGAAAGTGCCGCCAATACCATTGGACTTGTTAGCAAGGTCAGTTCTCTCTTTCTTGTTGATGTACAGGAAAGAGGCATCAAGGCTGATATTGTCGGAAATGGTGTAACCCAGGCCAACGGAGAGGCCGCGCGAGTCGGCATCCGGCGTCTCAGGGGTCAGGTAGCCGTCCTGAACCGGCGTTTTATCGAGGTAAGCACCGCCACGAAGGGCAAGGGCATCAGTTACCATATATTCAGCGCCTATACGGTAGATAAAGGCATCTTCGTAGTTACGCTCGTTTACGGAGGAGGTATTGCCTGCAACAGGCTTGGTAAAGTCGAACTGCAGGCGCTCATAGGCGCTCCAGGCCACATGGCTTAAGTCTGCGGCCAATGTCAGTTTTTCGGTTGGCGTAAAGCCTACACCAAAGCTAAGAGTGGCAGGCATTGGCAGGGAAGCAGAGAACTGCGTGCCTGGCTGAAAGTTACCCGAGGCGGCCGCAGGTATGTTGGAAAAGGTCACGTCGCCATTCTCCAGTTCCATCTTTACTTCGGAACGGTAGTTCAGGCCCAGCGACAGTTTTTCTGAAGGCTTGAAGAAGATACCAGCATTGAAGCCAACAGCAGTGTTCGCGTCGCCGTCCAGCTCAATCTGTCCTTCCTGGCCGTCCTGGCCCTGCACCGGAAGCGTTTTCTGCAGGTTTACGCTACCAAACGCCAACACCAGGCCGGCACCCACGCCTAATTTGTCCGTAATCTGGTAGCTCAGGGTAGGCTGCACAAAAATAGCCTGCAGCGAGAGCTCATTCAGGCCGAAGCGGCCCGGCCACTCATCGCCCCACCTTACCGTGCTACCAAATGGTGTATACACCCCAATACCTGCCTTCAGCTTGTCATTTATGCCATACACGGCATACACCTGAAAAGGCGTTTTCACAGGGTTATCTACCTCTGCCTCCGCATTTCCCGGCTCCAGTGCCCGGTACGCAATTTTAGAAACCAGTGCACTTGCACCGATTGTAACGCCGTTTTCACGCAGATGGCTCATAGCACCCGGGTTAAAGAAGATACTGGATGTGCCGGTTACCAAGCCTGTTCCTGTATGACCCATACCTATCTGCCGCTGGCTGGCCAGGTTTACCTGATAGCCGCCGGCCATGGCCGACGCTGACAGAAGCGTGCCACCTAGTAAGGCTAAAATTCTGCTTTTCATAAGGTTTAATTAGTTATTGTAGGGAGATAATTGCTCTAAACAAATATATGTTTATTCCATCGGCTCACAATGTTTTTTCAAATATTTTTAAGAATGAGTCGAAAAACAGGTATAAAGGGAGCATTTCCTGTACTCACAGCTCATCAGGGCATTTTTTATCACATTCAATGTATCAGTTCATACCTGCCCTTGTCATTGTTGAAGGGCCTCCGCGCCTCAGCAAAGTATAAACTGGCAATACGGGCGGCAAATAAGGGCTACAGCGGTAAAGTATAACATTATCCTGTCACAGGCTCTATCTTATTTAGCTGCCCTGCGTTATAAAACTCCTGAACCGAAAGCAAACGACATGTACGATGTAATTATTATAGGCGGCGGGCCTGCGGGGCTAAATGCGGCCATGCTGTTGGGCCGCTCGCGCCGCAAAGTGGTTGTGTTTGATAGTGGCAAACCACGCAACCGCTGGTCGCAGAACATGAACGGCTTTTTGTCGAGCGATGGCATGGACCCGCGCGAATTCATACAGAAAGGCCGGGCCGAGCTGGCGAAGTATGAGGTGGAGCTGGTGGATGTGGTGATAGAAAGCGCTACCTATACCAAAGGCGAGTTTGTAGTGAACGATGAGCATGGCAAAGTATACCGCTCGCGTAAGCTGCTGCTGGCCACAGGCCTGAAAGACAGACTGCCTGAACTGGAGGGGGTGGAGGAGCTGTACGGCAAAAGTGTACACCACTGCCCTTACTGCGATGGTTGGGAAAGCCGCGACAAAGCCATTGCCGTGTATGGCCGCGAGCGCAAAGGTATTGGCCAGGCCCTGGCCATGAAGAACTGGAGCGACGATGTAACCCTCTACACCGACGGCACCGACAGCCTGCGCCACGATGACCTGGAGCTGCTGGAGCGAAACGGGGTAAAGGTGCAGCGGGAGAAGATTGTGCGGCTGGAGGGCGAGGACGGCGCTTTGCAGCACATTGTGCTGGGCAACGGGGAAAAGCGCCCGCAGCAGGCCATGTTCTTCTCGCTGGGCACCAAACAACAATCAGATCTGGGCGAGCAGCTGGGCTGTGAGTTTACCAACAAAGGCGTGATCAAGACCAGAAGGCAACAGCACTCCAACATCCCGGGCCTTTTTGTGGCCGGTGACGCCGCCCGCGACATGCAGATGGTTATCGTAGCCGCCGCCGAAGGCGCCAAAGCCGGCGTAGCCATTAACATGGAGCTGCAACAGGAGGACAGAAAGTGATGAAAGTTAGAGGGTTGAAGAGTTTGGGAGTTAGAAAGTTAAAAAGTTAGAAGGTTAGAAAATATGGGGGCTGGGAATGGAGAAGAGGTATAGTCCACTATAAGCAAATCTCCTTTTTTGCGAAACCCTTTTCTGAGGCTACACCAACTATACAACTCACGTGCGATTCACCCACTCCTGAGAGCTGCGCTCGCTAGCTCAAAACTCGCGTTTTGGCTAGTCCAGAGGAGGAGAATTTCGCAAAAGAGTAGGTGATTCCCCTCCTTGGAGGGGTTGGGGTGGGTTTACACCTGCACTGCATTAGTAAAGCGCAACCTGGGTATTACAGATAACCCCCTCTTTCTACACCACCTCCTCGCTCGGCTCCTGCGGCACCGCCTGAAAGAGACGTTCGCGCAGGCAGTAACGGTAGCCATGCACCAGCAGGTGCATCTTAAGGTTCTCCACGGCTATAGGTTCGTTGTCGTTCACCTCGCGGGTATTGGAGAACCGTATCTCGCTGGCATCTATAACCGTTACCACGCCCGGCCCAAAAACCTCCACCTGGTCGCCCTCCTTGATGATGATGCCTGTCTCCTCGCTCAGCCCGATGCCTACATACTCCGGATCATGGGCAACGGCATGCGCCAGGCGGCCAAAGCGCCCCCGTTCTGCAAAGTGGGTGTCGATGTATACATTCTTGATGAAGGAGCAGCCCTCCGTGGTCTTCATTTCGCCTTTTATGAGCGAGTAGTGGCCGTAGCCATCGTAGATCATGCTGTCGGACATGATGGCGGCGCCGGCGCTGGTGCCCGAGATGATGATGTTCTCGGTGCGGTAGCGGTGGCGCATGAGACGCAACAACTCAGTACCGTTCAGGAAACTGGCCAGCCGTACCTGGTCACCGCCGGTAAAGAACACGACATCGGCCTGGCGGATGCGCTCCAGGTGCTCGGGTGTATCGGCGGGGTTTTGCTCGTCTATATGCATAAAATGGGCATTGGCGCAGCCTAATTCCTCAAATGCCTCTTTATAGGCCTTACCCGAATTTATTGCATCCAGAATCCGGGGTGTAGCCGTTGCGATTACCTCTATGCGGGAGCTCAGGCTGCACACTTCCGACCTGATCAGCCTGATCAAGCCATCATCATCTCCTCCACCCAACGCTATCAATGTTCCTTTCACTGGCTTCATAGGTTCTTTTGCACTTAAACTGCCTTCTTATACTATATAAATTATGATGAGGTTGATTCGTTTCAGCTGCCTTTGCCGCACCCTTCTCCTATAGCACTGATTACCAATTCAAAAGAAAGAGCAGGGCAGCTATATTCCATACTTAGGATTTATACTTGCAGGCTGTACGTGCCGCGGCTCCTGCCCTGCCAGGTGGCTGACCTGGAGCCTGCGCTATGCCCCACATTATGCCTCTGAGCAACCCCTGCGGCAGAATGAAATATGCTTATTTACTAGGAGCTGCAGGAGGGGCGCAATAAACTGTTCGGTGGCGTACAGCAAAGTGTTCGACAGCGGACAGTTTTTATACCGTACAAGACAGGGTTTTAAGCTTAAATAACTGTTTCACAGTTAGTTATGCAGTTTGGCACACAACGTGTAATACCACAATCAGAAATAAAAAAAATTATAGCAGCCCAAGCAACCATATGCCTCCAGCCGCTATCTATTAAGTCAGAAACGATAAAGAAACTAAAACCTTTAAATATCTACTACTATGAAAATCGTAATCGTAATCCTCGCATTAATGACTGGCATGGGAGCCTCCATCAAAAAGTCAGCTGATGAAATGGAGCAAGTAAAGAAGCGCATCGAGCTGAACGAATATAAGCGCTACCCTAACCTGCTGCCAGAAGTAGAGATCGTTGCCCCAGCACTTAAGTAAGGCACAGCGCATCCGACCAATTCTTAACCTATACCTAAAACTCCAAATCAAAATACAACCATGAAAATCGTAATCCTAATCTTCGTTATCCTGCTGGCTGTTGGCGCCACCATTAAGAAATCCGCCAGCGAAACCAAAGAAATCAGCGAGCGCCTGGAGCTGAACAAGTATAAGTCGCAGCCGAACCTGCTGCCTGTGGTAGAAGTGGTGGCCAACCGCGCCTAAGTCCGGACAGATCAGCAAAAAAAATAAAACTATGAAAATCCTGTTCCTGATCGTCGCCATACTTGTGAGCCTCTACCTTGCCGGTAAAGACATCCTACGGCCCATGACCGACTACCCAGCCCAGGTGGCTGCGCGCCAGCAGTTGCTTGCCACTGCTACCCCTGCACCAGCCTCAGCCTATACTTCCACCATAGGCTGAGGTCTCTGGTTCTTCCTTCCTTTGTTACTAATTATATAAATCAGGACCGATGAGTATGCACAGGCGCTAAGCGTATAGCGCCCTTCTACTAGTTGTCCTTTTTCTTGAAGATATCAAGGATGCGGGGCTGCTGTGGTTCCTCCTGTCTGCGGTTCTTCTTTTTTCTGTCATCGTTGTCGGCCTGCCTGCCAAAGGGCCACAACTTCTTTTTCTCCTTTTTCTCCTTCACGATAACATAGCGTATAGATACGCCGGAGGAGAGGTGCACCCAGTCATCGTGGTTGATGTGCACGGCCGGTTTCACGTCGGCTGAGAGCAGGAACGGCAGCCCATTGACCTTGTACTCTACCCCCAGAATGGCGTCTACGCCGGTAAAAACGCCGCTATCCTTCAGGTTGCCGATGTGCCCGCCTGCGCCCAGGTAATAGTTAAAGCGCTTGCCCAGGATGGGGCGGTGCCACTCGTAGAGCACGGTGCCGCTGTACTCGCGCGAGCCCACCTGCACAATGCCCTCCAGGGTGCCTCTCTCGTGCAGTTTCTGTTGCAGGCTTACGCCAAAGCGGTCACTCTCCAGGCGCACGCCCGCCGCCGTTCTATACTTCTGGGCCTGGGCGGCCATACTTACGCCAAAAACAAGGCAAGCCAAAAACAGTAATCTCTTGATCATAAATAAGGGTGAAAAACGCTGATGCTGTTGTCGCAAATATCTTACCTAACGCAGCAGGAGCAAGGGTAGTGCGTAATAAATTGTACTAAAAATCGCCCCGGAAGCCGCGGCTCGCTTTTTTATCGGCCTGTTTTTTCTTGCCCTCCAGGCGGCGGCGCACGCTGGAGCGGGTGGGTTTGGTGGCTTTGCGCTTCTTTTGCCGGGTGAGCGCCTGCCGCAGCAGCTCGTAAAACCGCTGCACGCACAGCTCCTTGTTCTGTAGCTGGCTGCGCTCGGTCTGGCACACTACCTGCAGGTAGCCTTCGTTGTTGATGCGGCTGCCGAGCTTCTCCTGCACCAGCGCCTTTTCCTCCTCTGTCAGCAGCTCCGAGCCCTCCACCTGAAACCGCAGCTCCACCTTGGTGTTCACCTTGTTCACGTTCTGCCCGCCGGCCCCGCCACTCCGCGATGCCTGAAACTGCAGTTCCCGTTCCAGCCCTCTCTCTTCTAAGTTTGCCATTTCCTCCGGATTTATACGTTGTAGTACGTGAGCGCCTGCACCCAGTCCCCGTGCGGCGTTTACGGGCGACAGCGGCTAAAGCTACTCATCTGTTATCAAAAGTATGAAAAAACATTTACCGGCACCGTGGCTTATGCTTTGTGGCGGGCTGGGCGAGCTGTGTAAACATTAGGCTTGCGTAGTGCGTTATTCCACTGAGAACTAAAGTATAAAGCTGATGAAGTGGTCGCTGAACTTAGGCAGGATTGCAGGCATAAAAATACTCGTGCACTGGACCTTTGCACTCTTGCTGGGGTGGGTGGCTTTTACCGAGGCACAGCGCGGCAGCGATACGGCAACCATATTTTTGGCCGTGGGGTTTGTACTTGCAGTCTTCTTCTGTGTGGTGCTGCACGAGTTGGGGCACGCCCTTACGGCCAGGCACTACGGCATCAGCACTAAAATGATTACGCTGCTACCCATTGGCGGCGTGGCCAGCCTGGAGAAGATGCCCGAAAAGCCGAAGCAGGAGCTGTTGGTTGCCCTGGCTGGCCCTGCCGTAAACGTGGTGATCGCGCTTATGCTCTGGCTGGTGCTGCCCTCGTTCTCAGCCACGCCCGACGAGGAGTTTTTCCTGCGCATTACGCCTGCGAACTTCCTTTACCTGCTGCTCTTTGTGAACGTGGTCCTGGTGGTGTTCAATGCCATACCGGCCTTTCCGATGGATGGCGGCCGGGTACTGCGGGCGCTGCTGGCCTTTAAGCTGGGGCGTGTGCGGGCCACGCAGATTGCGGCCAACCTGGGCCAGCTGCTGGCGATTTTCTTCGTGTTCATCGGTTTGTTCTACAACCCCTTTCTTATCCTGATCGGTGCTTTCGTGTTTTTCGGAGCCTACTCGGAGAACGTGGTGGTACAGCACCTCGACTTTCTGCGCGGCCATGTTGTACGGGAGGGCATGATTACCAATTTTGTGACGCTTGCCCCCACTGACACTGTACGTGATGCGCTGAACAAACTGCTTACCGGCTCTGAGCATGAGTTCGTAGTGGAGGAGGAAGGCATGGTGGTAGGCACCTTAACGCGCTCACAGCTGATACAAGCGGTAAAAGAGGAGCAGATGGAGACGCCCGTGGTCAAGGTCATGTCGGGGGAAGTGAAGACGTTTAACGTGCACGACAAGCTCTCCGACGCCTATACCGAGCTACAGAAAACACGCGTGCCGCTTTACCCTGTGCTCGAGAACGGTCGCCTGGCCGGCGTTATCAACACCGATAACATCAACGAGTTCATCATGATCAAATCGGCGCTGATGCACTAGCGGTTGTCGACCGCTGCTTTAAAAGTGCATTTAATGCCGGGACTATACGGGTCCGGCACCTGCACCATCATACTACAACTTCTCCTCCAGCCACAGAAACGCGCTGCTGAGCACAAACAGCACAAAGAACCAGATTAGCGGCAGCGGCTCTTCTTTATAAGCAACCGCAGCCTCGGCAGGGCTTATACGTTGCTGCGCGGCAAAAGCCTGTGTAGCGGTTTGTCTGGTAGCGATGCTTTCAAACGTCCAATCCGTGGAATCCTGCACAAAGAAAAAGTAGGGTTTGGCGCCTGCTGTTTCCACTCGATGCCAGCCGCTGCTGCGGGGCCAGAAGGTGCCGCTATACTTCTCCGGCTGATGCGTATGCTGTGCCAGCGGCAGGTTTATACTTGTGGTGTCGGTTGTACTGGTAACGGCGGCTGTGGGCACTGCTCCTTCTGAAGCGTGATCCGTGAAAGTAAGTATAACGGGCGCGCCGGGCTGTGGCACCTGCGGCTGCACTACCTGCCAGAACCGCTCCTGCACCTGCTCCCGGGCTACCGCCGACAGCAGGCTGGCCCAGTAGCTGGCGTATACTTCGGGTTTGCCCTCCAGTTGCCACGGGAATGTCTGCGGCACCAGGCTCATGGCTACTTTCCCCCAGCCTGCACGCTTTGCCCCGGCTAATAAGTTATTGCCCTGCTCCTCTACCAAGGCTGTTAATGCAGCGGCATCTGCCAACGCGTAAGGTGCGGCGGTGAGTGTAACTTCTGTGGCTCCGGCCCAACTGGCGCGGGCGCTGCGGGTGCTCTGCTGCGATACCCTGCTGCTCCGGAAGTTTGTAAAAAAGGCTGTGCTGCGATGCGTAGCAGGCGCAGTGGCAATGGTTAGCACGCCCAGCCCGTTTTCTGTCACGGCTTTTTTCAGCGCATCTCTTTCGGCGGCACTTATGTTTTGCAGCGCCTCCGGTTCGGTTATCACCACATCAAACTGCTGCAGCAGTTTAGGGGTGATGCGGCTGAGATCGGTGCGGGGCATGTTCAGCCACTCGCTCTGGCTCATCTCCTTGCTGATGGTGGTGCGCAAGGCCACCCGGTGCTGCAGCTCCGCCAGGTGGTTTTTCAGGAACTTGAATTCGAAGTTAGGGGAGGAGGCCAGCAGCAGCGTCCCCAGCTCCTGCGGCGGCTCCACCTGCACCGGTACCTGCCCCAGCGTATCGGTATTCGCCAGTAAAGTATAGGTATAGCGGCCCTGCACTTTCGGGGTGTAGCGGAGGCGGAAGGTGTGGGTACTATCAGCAACCAGTTCTACAGAATCCTGTGCTTTGCCAGCGGCGTGCAGGTACAGCTTTATACTTGCTGCCCCGGAAGCATACTTGCCAGCCACTTCCACGGCCTCACCCAGCTTTATGCGTTGCGGCCAACTTACCGACTGCACCCCGGCAGGCGCCGGCGTGAGGTGGGGCAGCAACTTCAGGTGCTCCAGCTGCTCTAAACCTTGCTCGTCCAGCCCATAGCCTAGTAAATGTACCGTCTGCAGGCCCGGTTGCCGCTGCTCCAGCTCGGCTAATGAGTTAATGGCTTCGCCCTTAAACGAAGCAGCTTGATACGTATAGACCTGCGGCTTTGCCTCCAGCCTTTGCAGCAGCCCATCTAAAGTATCAGCATGGTAGCCTTCTGTTAGAAGTATAGCCGTACTGGGGCTGATCGCTTGCTGCGTTACGGGCGGAAACACCAGCAGCACCAGGCTCACTCCGGCCATAGCGCTAGCCAGCAGCCGCCACGGCAGTCGTTGCCGGTTAGGCCGGCGCCAGGCCAGCCACAGGAGCAGCAGGATTACAGGTATCGCTATAAGCCAGGTTAGTTGCATCATCTTATTTTATTAGCGCGGGGGCAGGCCCAGCATGGCCCGGAAGTTCTCCTTGCCCTCCGGCAGCTCTTTCAGGTTCTCGATTAAGGTTATGGCGCGGTCCACGCGCAGCTGCGGGCTTTTTACCGCCGACACATGGTTGAGCATGTAGCGTTGCATGCCGGGCTTGAGCAACAGAAAACGCCTGTTCCCCTCCTCGTCCTGCTGCAGCAGCTCCTCCATTTCGGCAGGCATTTCGGTGCCGTATTGGCTATCGTCTTTCTCCAGCGTTACCGTTACCTCATCGTGCAGCGCTACGCCCAGCTGCTGCATGCGCTTCTTGCTAATGCTGATGTAGGCTTTGCCCTCGCCCAGCGCCATCAACCCGCACTGAAAGTTCAGCGTGTTGTTTACCTTACAGATCAGGCGGATGTTGAGAGTTCCCAAATCCTGCACTACCTCCTGCGGCACTTCCAGGTAGTGCATGCCGGGGAGGTGTTGTAATAGGCCGATATGGGTTTGGAAGGTTATCATGCTTGTGTTATAGTTTCTTTGCCTCTCCTGGCTGTGCCTTTTATTATTTTATGGCGCAAGTCTTCAGACCTGTGTCCTGCTATGGTGTTGGGTTTGCAACCCAACTGGCTTGAAAAGCCATGATTTATACTTGAGTTATACTTTCATACCTGGTTTATACTTTGTCCTTACTTTCCTTGCCGCCGCTTCCCGCATCTTGAGCTAAGCTATCCCTGCTAAGTCCTGTTCATCCACGGCTTTACGACCAGCTCGTTTCATTTCTGGCTTTGGCTCCCTCAAACCCGGGAGGGCTCGTCCTCGGGCATCGCGCGGTGTACATTTCCTTTGCTTGACCTGCGGTCTCCGCAATTTCGCTGAAGCGAAACCGGAAATCTACAAGGCGCTCAACCCAAGGACTGGGAACAGGTTCGATAGCCTCCGCTATTTATCATCTCGACCCTTGGGAGAGATCTCTTTAGAACTCTGGATAGATCTCTCACAGCTACGCTGGCTCTCCTCGGCTCCCGCCTCAAGAGTACTCGAGATGACAGGGATAATGGTAAGTATAAACTCCCTCTCCTGTTTTTAGGAGAGGGCTGGGGAGAGGTGAAAAGCTCCCCTCCTTAGCCAAGGAGGGGTAGGGGTAGTTGGACCCGGCACTGCCTAACCTTTTAACTTCCCAACTCTCTAACTCCTAAACTCTCTAATTCTCTAACCGCTTCCTATACTCCTCCGCCAGCTTGCTTCGCACCGCCTGCCCTGGCTGCGGTGTTTGCCTGGCTGGGGACAGTAGCTCCGCCCAGGCTTGTTCTGCTGCTGCCAAACATGAGGCGCACAGCTTTTTGCCTGCTTTTATTTCTGAGATCAGCTGCCGCACATCCTGCAGCGCTTTTAAATTTTTGCCTGAGTTGCTGAGGGCGTGCTCCGCCAGCTCTTGCCCTGCCTGCTCCAGCAACTGCGCATCGGCAGGTGTATACTTGCCTGTTTGTTTATACTTTGCCAGCCAGCTTAGCACGGCGCGTGTATGCGGTAGCTCCTGCTGCTGGTCTATACTTTGCTGCCCGTTCTGCGGCGTGATCTTATTTAGTTCTCCGGTCAGGCGCAGCTCCGGCTCTTTTAGCGGTGGTGCCTCAAAGCCGGTTTTGGCCACATACGCCCGCTGCGACTGCTGCACGTCCTTCAGCATCCGCAGGGCTTTGTACTCGAAGGGCAGGGCCTCTTTGGGCTTGTGCGTGCGCAGCCGTAGCTCCGCCTCCCACATCTGCGCCAGCGCGCCCTTCAGCTTGGCTTTCACGGCAGGCTCAAAAATCGTGGCGGCCTCTTCCATATCGTGCTTGTGCAGGTATGGGTCCAGCAGGGCTTCGGGGCTGTTCTGGTTCTCGAACTCCGGGTGGTCGTGTCCGTCGCCTTCAAAATGCGTTTCTTCCTCATGCTCCTCCGCTCCCTCGGGTATGCCGCCTCCCGGACCGATGCCGCTCTCAAACTCCTCGCCCAGGAACTTGCCGTAGCGCAGGCGCAGCAGCTTCTGGTCCACGCCAATGTTATTGGAGCGCTCTTCAAAAGCTGCCTTACTGATGCTTTTCTGCTCCTTGATCAGCTTCTCCGTATCTATGATAATCTGACGCTGGCTGCGGAAGTACTCCGGTACCGGGTTCACGCCGGCCGTCATGTCGAAATCAGCCTCTACGATGGTGGTGTCCTCGATCTGCACAAAGTAAGTTTCGGAGCGGGTGTAGCCGCGGTGGTGGTCCCAGGCCTGCAGGTAAAAGTATAGCTCATCGCCGAAGCTCATCTCAAGCTGCTGCAGGTCGAGCGTTTGACTGACACGGTAGCTACGGCTGTTGCCGCGCAGGTTCAGCTTGATCTCTTCCTCCCGGAACTTCACGGCCTCGCCGCTACCCTTGGCTACCGTCGCGACCATGTTCGCTTCGCGGATGCCGTAGTCGTCGCTGAACTGCGCCTGTAGCGTTACCCGCTGCTGCTCTCCCAACCTAATCTCGGTATACTCTTTCGGTTTGCTGATTTGGATAGAAGGAGCTTCGTCGGGGATGATCTCCAACGTGTAAAAGGTTGATTTCTCTCCGTTCAGGTTAATGGTGTAGAGGCCGGGCTCTGTAAAACTGCGCGAGAAAGCATACCCTTCCTGCCCCTGCTTAAAGGCCTGCGGTGGCTGCTCGTTCAGCTCCAGCTGCAGTTGTGCGGGTTTGCTGGTGCGGATGCGCCAGGTAACGGTAGCCCCCTCCTCCACGCGCAGGTTCGGACTTTCGGCTTTGTAGGTTTGCTTGCCCGTGTAGCGGGGCGGTGTGATGGCGATGTCTATACTCTGGATCTGCGCAGCGGTGTCGGCAGCTGCAGCGGGTGCCTCCGGGAACGTGATCTCCACTTCTTTACCCGGAGAGAGAGCCGCCAGCGGGGCCGCTGGCAAGTATAAAATGCCTACGGAGAGCGCCAATGCCAGCCCCAGCGCCACATACGTGGGTGCGCCTTTCAGCGTGTAGACCTTCTCCGGATGAAGCTCCTGAAGGATAGCCGCCACTTTCTGTTGCTGCAGCCGTTGCAGCAGGTTTTGTGGCTCCTGCAGGAGCAGTTCGGTGCTGTCTTCGAGTTGCGGGTACTGCCGGTTCAGGTGGCGCGCTACGTGCTGCAAGCCAATCTTCGAAACCGATTTCCAGCGAAGTATAAAGTATAAAACGGCGGACAGCAGGATGCCAAAGGCCGTTACAGCCAGCAAAGGGGCCTCGAGTTGCCAGCGCCAAAGTATAGCCACCGCTACCAGTATTGCCGCTTGCGCCTGCAGGGCATACAGCCACAGCTTCGCCTGCACGTACTGCCTGCGGATCCGCTGTAAGGTATGGATGCTCTCTGGTATGGCCATTTATAGACTGCTGCGCCTGCTGGCGATGGTTCTCTCGATTAAAAATAACACAAAGGCCGCTAAAACAAACCACCTTAGCAGTGGCACGCGGGTGGTTTTGTCTGCACTTGCTGTAGCTGCCTGCACACGGGCTGCCGGCAGCAGCTGCTGCTCGTCCAGGGCGCGGTAGTCGTAGGTTGCCTGCGGCTGCGGCAAAAGCAGCGGCAGCAGTAGCTCAGGCAATTGCGCGCTCTGCCCCAGTTCGCTCCAAGCTGGGGCAAACCCGCTCTGGAAAGTATAGATTCGGCCCTGGCCAATGTTCTTAGTGTATAGCAAAGGTTCTCCGCTCGCTGCTGTCCAAAGCTCACCGATTTGCTGTTGTAGCTCGTGTTTCGCAACCCGATGCACGCTTATAGTGGTGCCGCCTGCCCCTGTGAAACTAGTTTTTACCGGCTGTGGCTCCTGTCCCTGCTGCACCCACACCTGCAGCCCCTGCTTTGCCTGCTGGTTTATGCTTTGGGGCAGCGGCTCGTTCCGCAGCCAGAAAATCCAATCGGCCTGTGCGGTATCGGCTTTCACCTGAATTGGCAAGTTGGTGTAGCTGCTGATGGCCTGCAATGCGGCGCTTAAGTAGGATACCTCCGCCTGTTGCGCCTCACCGGCAAGTATGGCTATCTGCAGCGGCTCAGTCTGTATTTTTACTTTGCTTATGTTACCGGAAATAGTAGCCTGTAGCGAGTCCTGCTGCCGTTGCAGCTGCAGCTTCTGGTTGCCGGGCAGGTTTATACTTTGTGCGGATGCGGCTGTTCTGTACCTGCTGTACTTTGTGCCTTCGCGGGAGCTGTGGCCAAGTATAAGCAGCAGGCTATCGGGTGTGGTCTGAGTGGCAGCCTGCAGCCATGTTATACTTGCAGCTGTGGCAACCGGAATCCAGCGGATGTGCTGCGGAACTGCTTCGGGGCGAGCACCTGCGAAGTACTGCTGCTGGTCCGAGGTAAGGAGCAGCACGCTATCCTGGGGCGATTTATACTTTGCTGCCAGGACCGGTAGCAGACTCCAGTAGTTATACTTGCTACTTACCAGACTATCTTGTGTCCGATTGCTAATCTGCTGCCAAGCCTCCTGCGGTATCTGCTCTAAGTCTGGTGTATACTTATGCAAGGTATAGCCGCGCTGCAACAGCGAATCTATGGTCGGCTTAAGGGGGTTTAAGGCGGAAGAATAAAGCAGCTCTTCGCCGATGACCACTGCTCTTTTCCCCTGCTGCTTTTGTGCCTGACGCTCCCACACCGGCTGCGCCAGCGCCACCGCTAAAAGTATAAGTACAAAGCAGCGCAGCACCAGCAGCCAGAAGTTGCTCAGCTTTATACTGCTCCAGCGGTTACTCGCCGAGGCCTCCAGCCAGCGCAGGCTACCCACCTTCACCGTCTTCCCCTGCCGCTTGTTCCACAGGTGAATGGCGATCGGGATAAGTATAGCCGACGCTGCAAAAAGCCATATGGGGGAGAGGAAAGTCAAGAGAGTTTAGGAGTTAGAGAGTTTGGGAGTTAGAGAGTTAGAAAGTTTTTTTCTGTCATTCTGGAAGAATCCTGGTGGCCATGTTTGGAGGCTTAACCTCCCTTCGAACAAGATTCTTCCAGGATGACAGGGGAGCGTTATTTTGTGTTTGACAATTCACTCGATCACTCATTCGCTCATTCAAAATTAGCCGTAAAGCAGTCGTTTTTGCAGGAAAGCCCTTAGCGCCTTGTCCAGCGGCTCATCGGTTACAAAGCGGTCGTAGGCGATGTGGCTGTGGCGCATGTCTTTTTCGATGTCCTGCAGCCACTCCTGCTGTTTGGCTAAGTAGGCTTGCTTTTGGGCGGCGCTGCTTACCTGTAGCGTTTTCCCTGTTTCCAGGTCCTCGAAGGTGAGGGTGCCGGTGTAGGCAAAGTCGAGCTCGTTGCGGCTCATCAGGTGGGCCAGTAGCAGCTCGTGTCCTTGCGCACCCAGCTTATACAGCAGGTCCTTTATCTCGTGCTCGTGCTCATATAAATCCGACAGAAAAACCGTGAGCTCCTTCTGCCGCCTGTCGGCAAACAGGTTGGCGGCCACCTCCATGCCCGGAAACTTGCCCTGCGGGGTTACCTCGGCCAGCTGGTGCCAGAAACGCTGCAGGTGCATGTTGTCGGAGCGCGGCGTGAGGTTGATGAGCCGGTTCTCGTGCAGCACGTACAGCCCCACCGCGTCGCCTTGTGTGGTGGCCAGGTAGGCCAGCGAGGCTACCAGAAACCGGGCATACTCCATTTTGCTGATGCCATTCACATCCTCATGCGCCATCGAGGCGCTGCCATCCAGAATAAACCGCACCGTAATGTTGGTGTCTACCTCGGCCTCGCGGATGTAATAGCGGTCGGAGCGGGCAAACATCTTCCAGTCGAGCTGCCGCAGATCGTCGCCAGGCTGGTAGCTGCGGTACTGGCTAAACTCCAGCCCCGCCCCGCGCCGCAAACTCTGGTTTTGTCCCGCCAAAAAACCCTCCACCACCGTTTTTGCCAACAGCGGCAGGTCTTTTATGGTAGCCAATACCTTTGGATCGATGAACTTGTGGGTGGTCAAGGGTAAATCAGGATTTTCAGGATTTATAGTATAGTCAGGATTACCTCATCATTTTCTACTCGAAAAGATCTTGCAATCAATATTCAAATCACCCTTTGTTGCTGTCAATGGCACATACTTGAAGTAGCAAGTATCGCTGTACCAATCCAGTCTTTCATAATGTATGTTAAAGTCATCTCTCAGCGTATCTGAGCGGTAAAAAGAAGTATCGCTCCACCCAAATTTAAGAAGCCCATGTCCGTTAATTGTACCCGTCATTTTCAGTTCCATAGAATTAGGATAGGTGGCTTGCTCATCAATTGAAATCATTACTAATTGTTCTTGATCACTTAGTTCAACGCAGATGTTTCTCGTAGTCAGCCAAAAGCTCTTTTCAAGAGCGAACCAAAGCATGAATACACCTCCTAGTATTAGTACTACACTTGTGATACTAATACTTACAGCTATCTTTCTGAAGTTCCTATTCATGCTACCTTACCATACTCATAATTAGGATAACTACACCAAACTCTGCCGCAACTTCAGATCCCTTAGCTCATCTTCGATAGCTGCTTCATCCAGTATGATATCCACACCGCCGATTAGCTCCTCGCGCACTTTTAGCATGTACTTTCGGGCGTCAGTGTAAAAAACAATGGCAGCGTCGTAATGTATGGCCTCGTCGAACTCCTGGTTCCAGTCCTGGTACACCTCTATCATCAGCACCGGCGACGACAGCAGCTTTAGCTCCGAGTGCCGCCCGGACTGCAGCAGCTTTTCGCAGCGAAGCGGAGTATTGCTTTCCTCTACCTCAAAAGTATAGTAGGTGGTAGAGGACTTGTCAGAGAGCCTGTAATCGGCGCTGATGTTGATAAAACTTTGGTCGCGCTTGTTCTTTGTGAGGCCTAGTGCAAACTCCGGCGCCCAGTACAGCACCTTGCCATCGGTAGCGTGTACCTTTATACTTTCAGTAAAGAAGTAGCAGATCCTTTCCCCCACGATCTTCTTCAGGAGCTGTGTGCTTGCCTCCGTCAGCTTTATAGTTGCTGTCTCTTCCATCTGTTTCTGCTTTTAAACATTCACTCACAAGTATGAACCCACCCCAACCCCTCCGAGGAGGGGAATATTATACTGCTGCTCCAAACCTCAAGTCCGAAAGAGCACATATTGCCAGGAAAAGTCTTGTGTCTAGCGTCTTTTAAACCAGCACTGCCTTTGGCAGCTTTATACTTTGCAGCAATTCCTCTACTACTTTATCCGGCGTGATGCGCTCTGCCTCGGCGGCGAAGCTTACCAGCACGCGATGGCGCAGCACCGGGTAAGCCATGGTGTAAATATCGTCTGCCGTTACAGCAAACCTGCCGTTGAGCAATGCCCTGGCTTTGGCAGTAAGTATAAGAGCCTGCCCGGCACGTGGGCCGGCACCCCAACGGCAGTATTTTCTGATAAACTCCAGCGATGTGCTGTCGGGGCGGGTGGCGCGAACCAGCTGATTTACAAAGCTCAGGAACTCTTCGCTTATACTTACATCCCGCACCAATTGCCTTAGCAGCAATACTTCATCACCATTTATAATGGGCTGCACCTGCACCTGCCTGGTGCCTGTAGTGCTGGACAGTATGTTTAGCTCCTCCTGCTCGGTTGGGTACTTTATTTTGATGAACAGGAGAAAACGGTCTAACTGTGCTTCGGGCAGCGGATACGTTCCGGCTTGCTCTATCGGGTTCTGGGTGGCCAGCAGGAAAAATGGCTTCGGTAACGAATAGGTCGTGCCGGCATAGGTTACTTCGTGTTCCTGCATGGCTTCCAGCAGCGCAGCCTGTGTTTTGGGTGGCGTGCGGTTTATCTCGTCAGCCAACACGATGTTCGAAAAGATCGGCCCTTCATTAAACTTGAAAAAGCGCTTGCCGGTGGCATGGTCCTCTTCCAGAACCTCGGTACCCAGGATGTCGGTGGGCATTAGGTCCGGTGTGAACTGTACTCTGCGGAAGCCCAGATCCATGGCGTTGCTGAGCGTGCGCACGAGCAGCGTTTTGGCCAAGCCCGGCACGCCTTCCAACAAGCCGTGCCCGCCCGCCATCATGGTGATCAGCACCTCGTCGAGCACCTCCTCCTGGCCCACAATTACTTTCTGTATCTCCTGCTTTAGCCGGGGCAGCTTTGTTAGCAGGTGTTTTATGTCTTGTTCAGTCATTTTATACTTAGGTAGTATGATTAGACACTCGCAGGAGCTGCGCACACTGCGGGGTCGGCAACATTAACTGGTAAGCGCATACATGATGATGTTGACGCCGAACTTGGTGTTATCCTCGGCCAGCCAGCGCTTGTTCCGAAAGTCATAATCCCACTCACAGCCGTAGTCTTTGTTGCTGTAAAGCACGGCGATGCGCCCATTCACTTCTATTGCCTTCAGATAATCGTGCACCAGGTCATCGCCCCAGCCGTTTAGCTCAAAACTGGTGGTCGGCGGGCCTTCCTCAAAAGTAAAGAAGCTGCGGTAGAGCTTGTGGTTGTTCGGGATCTTCTTCAGCACATTCGCCCCGAATATCTGCCGCATCTGCTCTTCAAACGACTTGGCAAAAAGCCCGTCAACGTCGTGGTTGCAGTCGTCTACAAATACAAAGCCGCCGTTCTTCACATAGGTCTCAAAGTTCTGCCGCTCCTTCTGGTTAAACTGCACCAGCTTATGCCCGCTCAGGTAGCTGAAGGGGTAGTTAAACAACTCCGCGCTCTCCAGCGACACCACCTTCTCCTGCTCGTTTACCGGCACCGTAGTGTACTGGATAAGCGAGTGCAGCAAATTGCTCGGCATACGCGGGTCGGTATCCCAGTTGCCGGAGCGGTATTGCAGGCGCACGAAGGTGAAGGGTTGCACTAGGGGAGTTAAGAGTTAAAAGTGTAGAGTTAAGAGTTGCTTACAGTAGGCCGGCCACAGAAAGGTCTTCATCAAGCTCCTCCCAGTGAATACCTGCGCCACCACCAATTAAGCGCCAGTTCATACGTTCTGCCTCAGAGGCATCACGGAGAGTAGGAAACCACTCTAAAGGAACGCCTACTTCCCTTCCATCTGTTAGGAGAACATACATCTTAGCATCTGTAAACCATATTTTCTGTGCCTGCGGTGTAGACTTTCTAGCTAAAATACTCATGCCATTTTTGCTCAAAGAGCGCCTTGTTTTCTGTTACTAATTTACGGAGTTGATTCAGTTCCTTTGCATCAAAGGCATAGGAACTTGCAAGCTCAACTGGCTCCAGCCAGTATTTTGCATAAGCCTCGGCCTTTTCTACATGTATGTGTGGTGGCTCATTCCCTCGTTGCTAAAAAAGAAGAACCTGAAGCCATGTACGCGAAGTATAGTAGGCATTGTTTATCATCAAACATGAAAAACAGATGCCGCACACAGCAAGCTGCATACGGCATCCGAGATATAAATCAGCAGCAGTTACACCGCATCCGAAAGGCTCGTAAACGTAAAGTCACGGATCTTCATGGGCGGGATAAGGCTGCCGTTGATGCGCTGCGGCTTGCCCAATGCCTCCAGGTTGTTAAGCATGATCACCGGGCTCTCGTTAAAGCGGAAGTTCTTCACCGGGTACTGGATCTTGCCGTTCTCGATGTAGAACGTTCCGTCGCGGGTAAGGCCGGTGTAGAGCAGCGTCTGCGGGTCCACGGAGCGGATGTACCACAGGCGTGTAACCAGTATACCGCGCTTGGTGTTCTTGATCATATCCTCAAGGCTGGTATTGCCGCCTTCCATGATCATGTTGTTTGGCGGCGGTACGGAGACAGCTCCTTTATTGGATGCCCAGAAGCGGCTGTTGTAGAGGTTCTTCACCACGCCTTTGTCTATCCAGGTGATTTTTTTCTGCGGACGGCCATCGCCGGCGAAAGGCGAAGACGGCACCTCCAGGTGCGTTGGGTCGGAGTATACCGTGATGCGCTCATCCACCAGTTTCTCGCCTACCTTGGTTTTACCGCCTGGCTTGCTCAGGAAGCTGCGGCCTTCCTCGGCATTACGCTGGTCCATGTTGTAGAACATGTTCTGCAGCAGGTCTATCGAGGCGGCTGGCTCCAGGATAACCGTATACTTTCCTGGCTCCAGTGCACGGGCGTTGCGCGAGTTGGCGGCTTTCTCAGCGGCTATCTGCGAGGCTTTGCCCGTGTCCAGTTTGCTCACATCCGAGAAGTCCTGGGTTACATAACCGGAGCCCGTACCATCCTCGGTACGCATGGTTACCGAGAAGTCCACCACGGTAGACGGATGATAGGCGAACAGGCCCTTGTTGTTCATCTTGGCCGTGAAGTTGGTGTAGTGCTCCAGGAAGCCGGCGGCTGTCAGACCTT
Source organism: Pontibacter kalidii (assembly GCF_026278245.1). Taxonomy (NCBI): domain Bacteria; kingdom Pseudomonadati; phylum Bacteroidota; class Cytophagia; order Cytophagales; family Hymenobacteraceae; genus Pontibacter; species Pontibacter kalidii. The sequence continues at coordinate 4,083,907 of NZ_CP111079.1, forward strand.
TGGCGGTAGCGGCTTTTATACTTTTGGCTGCTGCCTCGGCTCTGTAGGCCGGGTCTATCTTGGCTGTGGAGTCGAAGTGGGCCTTGGTGGTGATGTACTGCTGGGGCCCGAGTAGCTCCACGTACTCCGGGCTCTCCGGCGCCAGGCGCGCGATCTCCTCCGAGCGGCGAATCACTTTCTCCAGCGACGCATCGTCGAACTCATTGATAGTGGCCACTCCGGAGCGCTTGCCAAAACGCGACTCCACCGCCATAGAAATGTTTTCTTCCGCACCGCTCGTGGATACCTCGTTTCTGGCGTAGCGGATGTTGCCGCCTGTGTTGCCGTTGAGCGTGATCTCACACTCATCAGCCTTCGAAAAACCCAGCGCTTTCTTCAGTATCGCCTGAGCTTCCTCTTTCGTTAATATTGCCATCTTATGTTAGTTAAGGGTTGAGAGTTATGAGTTAAGGGAGTTAGAAAGTTAAAAAGGCAGAAGGCCAGAAAGTCGGCTGCTGTAAGTGCTGCCGCTCTCCAGTGAATCCACTTTTAACTATCAACTTTTAACTCTAAACTTAAAATCGTTAGATCTTACGCGCTGTGTTGATCACGTTCACGCCATCGAAGCGGGTGTGTGCAGAGCCGTGTGACACCGCGCTGATCTGGCTTGGCTGCCCTTTTCCGTCGAAGAACGAGCCGAACAGGCGGTAATCGCTCTGGTCGCACATGTCGGAGCAGGAGTTCCAGAACTCCTGTGTGTTGCTCTGGTACGCCACGTCCTCCAGCGGGCCAACAATCTTACCTCCCTTGATCTCGTAGAACGTAGTGCCGCCAAACTGGAAGTTATAGCGCTGCTGGTCGATAGAGTAGGAGCCGCGCCCCGCGATGTAGATGCCTTTATCCACACCACTTATCAACTGATCCACATTCTTCTTCTCCTTGCCCGGCGCCAGCGACACGTTTGGCATACGCTGGAACTGCACCGAACTCCAACTATCGGCGTAGCAGCAGCCGTGCGACTCCGGCTCGTTGATGATGTGGGCCTGGTCGCGAATGGCCTGGTAGTTCACCAGCACACCGTCCTTGATTAGGTCCCACTGCTTTGTTTTCACGCCTTCGTCGTCCCAACCCACATAGCCGAGCGAGCCTGGCTGTATTTTATCGGCGAAGATGTTCACCTTATCGGACCCATACTTAAAGTCCTTCGATCTCCATTTATCCAGCGTAGCGAAAGAGGTACCGGCATAGTTGGCCTCGTAGCCCAGCACGCGATCCAGCTCCAGCGGGTGCCCCACGGATTCGTGTATCGTCAGGCCGAGGTGGTTCGGGTCGAGTATAAGATCATACTTACCTGCCATCACCGATTTTGCCGTTAGCTTCTCCCTGGCTTGCTTGGCGGCCAGGGCCGCATCCTCCAGCATGTCGTACGCATAGCGATAGCCGGTGAGGCCGGTGCCTTCAGGTCCTTTTATCTTCTCAGATGCCTTCGGGATCATATATTCCCAGCCCATGCCCATCGGGGCACTCAGCGCCTCGCGGGTTCTGAACTTGCCGCTAGCCTTATCTACAGCCGTAACCGTAAAGTTTGGCCAGATGCGGTGGATGTCCTGGTCGATATAGGAGCCTTCGGTAGAGGCAAAGTATTTCTGCTCGTTCACCTGGAACAGGGCCGAGTTTACAAAGTTGGCGCCGTTGTCTATGGCTTTGGCGTTGGCAGCCAGCAGCAGGTCGGCTTTCTCGCCTACAGGCACCTCAAAAGCGTTTTTCTCGATGGGTGTTCTCCAGCTTACCTCACCGTAGCCTTTCACCGGGGCCAGCTTCACCGGCTCCTTTTGCAGCTTGCCATTGGCCTTGGCAATGGCCACGGCCTGCTCAGCGGCTTTGGCAATGCCTTTGTCGGTTACATCAGAAGTGGCGGCAAAACCCCAGGTGCCGTTGGCCAGCACGCGTACGCCCACACCGTAAGACTCGGCGTTCACGATGTTCTGCACCTGCTTTTCGCGGGTGAAGACATACTGCTGCAGGTAGCGGCCTATGCGTACGTCGGCATAAGAGGCGCCCTTGGATTTGGCTGTGTTTAGGGCAACGTCGGCGAGCTTCTTTTTGAGGGCCGTGTCAACGGTCTCCAGCAAGCGCTCTGGCGAAACTGTGTCACCGAAGACAGGGATGGAAGGCAGCATTAAGCCTCCAAAGCCCAGGGCCGACAATTCGAGGAAATTTCGTCTTTTCAAAGTATAGCAGGTTAGTTAAAGTTTAAAAGAGTTAGGTTTCGGTATCTAAGTATAGCGATTCCATTTTATATCTCAAAGTATGGACGTGGCTTAAAAGCTCAAGAACAGCTTTTTATAGATGAAGCAAGCATACTTCTAGACTAAAGTCGGCTATATACAACAAAAGCGCAGTGCCTCTGCAGGCACCACGCTTCTAAAGCGGTAAATTACTCCAGGAAATTAAGATGGCTGCAACAGCCTGCGCACCTTACCTTAAGCTAAGCCAGGCCGCAGACTCCAGGCCGGAGCCAAGCTGGTTCTTTGCATAGGAAGGCACGTCGAACGAGAAGCCTGCGGCCGAAGCCAGGTCTGCCTTCGTCTCCAGCACCTCCACCTTTACGTTGCCAATGCCCTGGCTGTGGAAGTCGAGCTTACGGGCAGCCGCCTCTGATACATCAATAATACGGTCGCCTACAAAGGGACCTCTGTCGTTGATGCGCAGGATGACCCACTGGTTGTTGTCGAGGTTGGTCACTTTCACCTTCGTGCCGAAAGGAAGCGTTTTGTGGGCGGCGGTCATGTCGTTTTTATTGTAACGCTCGCCGCTGCTGGTTTGCCTGCCATGGTAACGGCTGCCGTACCAGGATGCCTCGCCTTGCTGTAGTTTAGCCAGGCCGGCCTTGTTGTTTTGTGCAAATGTTGGTTGGCTAATGCCGACAAATAGAAAAATGACTAAGGAAAAAATAAAGCACTTTTTTCTATTATGTTTCATATCACTTATTAGTTGGTGAAGCCGCGAAATTACGGAATTTGTTTTTAAACGAGGCCTTTTACGCCGTTATTGCACAGAGAGCGTGGGGGGATATGGGTAGAAGAGAGAAATTTAACCTGGGGCAGATAATGCAGAAATCGCCTTTTATAGTAAGTATGGCTATATTTTCATGCGTTAGATGTATAGAAAATAGGCTATAAAAAATAATTAAAAATTTTCTCCCTGTCAAGTCGGTCTTACCTAAATTTCGCCTTGTTTTTACTGCGTTTTGGCAAAAACAAAGCCGCAGGTTATGCTACGTTTGCCATTGCCAGCCAGATGCACGTATAGCAATTAAAAGCATAAAGTATGGACTTTGGAAAGCTGCCCGACATCAGCCGCGTAGACTTTACGCTGCCCTCCAACCACCCCGACACGCTGCCGCTGCTGCAGCAGTCGGGCTCTTACCTGAAGCCGCAGGTATACGTAGGCTTGCCCGTGTGGGTAAACAAGGCCTGGGTGGGGAAGTATTACCCTGCCGGGATGCCCGAGAAGGAATCGCTGCTGTGGTATGGAAAGCAGTTTAACACCATTGAGCTTAACAGTACCCACTACCACATCCCCAGCCCCGACACCATCGACCGCTGGCGCAACATGGTGCCGCGCGGCTTTAAGTTCTGCCCTAAGTTCCCGCAGCTCATCAGCCACGAGGCTGCGCTGCGTAGCACCCAGGATGTAACCGCTGCCTTTTGCGCGGCCATTGCCGGGCTGGAGGACAAGCTAGGGGAGGCCTTTCTGCAGTTGCCGCCATACTTTGCCCCTGCCCAGTTGCCCGACCTGGAGGCCTTCCTTGCTTTCATCCCCGAAAGCATACCTATTACCGTAGAGCTGCGCCACGAGGGTTGGTTTGTGGATAATGTGGCCAGCCTGGAGCTTTTTGAGGTGATGGAGAAGTATAAAGTGGGCGCCGTGATAACCGATGTGGCTGGCCGACGCGACGTGCTGCACATGCGCCTCACCACACCCTCCGCCATGATTCGCTTCGTAGGCAATGGCCTGCACCCTACCGACTATACCCGCATCGATGCCTGGGTGGAGCGCCTGCAGGAGTGGTTTGCTAACGGCCTGCGTCAGCTATACTTCTTCGTGCACGAACCCGACAATACATTGGCCCCGGAGCTGGCTACCTACCTTATCGAGAGGCTAAACAAAGTATGCGGCTTTGATTTAAAGCTGCCGAAGAAGTACGTGCAGCCGGTACAGGGGGAGTTGTTCTGAGCTACCTCGTTCTGAGTTTATACTTTGCCAGGCTCAATCATCCCACCTTATCAAAGGGGAGGAGCTCTGTTCAAGCTCTGTCTGCTCTGGCTATCGAACCAGATCCCAGTCTTTGGGTTGAGCGCCTTGTGAGATTCCGGTGCCCTGAAAGGGCAGCCGCAGCGCAGCGAAGGCAGGAAGGGAACACAGCGCGATGCCCAAAGACGAGGCCTCCCGGCCTGGAGGGAGCCAAAGCTTAAGATGCAACGATAGGTAAGTGAGTCTAGAGGGTGAACGGCAGCTAGAAAGGATAGCTAGTTTCAAGCTACAGGAAGCTGCGGCTAAGAGAGGCCCAAGCGGACGCTTGCGCCAGGGAAGCTTTTATCAGGAAAGCACCAACAAAAAAGCGGCTGCTCCTTTAAGAACAGCCGCTTTATACTTAATCAGCAAGTATAAACCTTAGAGCTTGAACGTATCGTCGCTCAGGTTTTTGTTTACCTCAATGGTCTGCACCTCAGCTTTTATTGCCTGCGGGCCAACCACTGTCTCTACCACGTATGGGAACTTCACGCCCTTCACCTCTTTATAATTCCCAAAGGTTTTGGTCTGGGTGATAACGCCCTGAGGCGTCTCCAGGCTGTTTACCTCTTTCAGGCGCAGGCCTGTGTTTTTAGCGAAGTAATGGGTGGCTTTCTGGCCATTCGGCTGTTTCACCTCTACGGCGTAGGCCTGGGTACCGTCAACATCCTCTACCCCTGTCAGCTTGGTTTCAATGCCTAGCTTCTCGTACTGCAGCACCGGGAACAGGTTTGCCTCCAGCTTCTGCGTTTTCAGCTCCTCTGCCGTCATCTCCTTGTTCACGCCCTGCATCGGGGCCTCCATTTTGCCTTTGTCGCCGTTGATGATCACGCGCTGCATCGGGCTGTTGTTCATCAGCACCTGCACCAGGAACTTGTCGTTGCCTTTCTGCTGCTGCTTAAACACCAGCGTCATGCCTTGGATGGTGGCGTTGCTTGTGATGCTGATATCCTTCAGCTTCTCGATGTTGGCTTTGCCGCCGATCGCCTTGATATAGTCGTTGATCACCTGCTCTGCCGTTAAGCCAGCCGGCACGCCCATGGCCGCGCGGTCTACTTTCTCACCCACCGTGTTGTAGTAGGTGATCTGGCTGTCGTCCTTGTCGAACTTCTGCAGCTTATCGGCAATCTCAGAAGCGTTGCCTACGGCCAGCACGTACATCTTGTCGGGGTTAATGTACTTCTGCGCCACGCGCTGCACGTCCTCCGCTGTTACAGCCTCCACCTTCTTCAGATAGTTCGGGTAGTAATCCTGTGGCAAACCATAGCGGGCGGTGTTGATGGCGTAAACCGCCACCGTTGCCGGGTTCTCCAGGCCACGGCCAAAGCTACCCATCATGTAAGCCTTGGCGTCCTGCAGCTCCTCCTCGCTCACGCGCTCGTTGCGGATCTTGCTTAGTTCGTTCATGAACTCTACCACGGCACTATCGGTCACGGCGTTGCGCACGTTGGCGCTGGCATTAAAGCGGCCCAATATTTCATCGGAGTTGATAGAAGAGTAAGCGCCGTAGGTATAGCCGTGCGTTTCGCGCAGGTTCTGGAACAGGCGGGCATCCATGCCACCGCCCAGGATGTTGTTCATCAGGGAGGCTGCCACCGCATCCTCCGCACCCGGCTTCATATCCACCGGGTTGGTAAGTATAAGCGAGCTTTGCACCGAGCTTGGGCGATCCACAATAACCACCTGCGTTTGCTCCGGCTGCTGCGGCAGGTCATACTTTATCTCCTGCACATCACCTTTCTTCCACTTGACAAAAGATTTTTTCAGGAGCTTTTTCATCTCCTTCGGCGTCACGTCACCCACCACGGCCAGGTAACCGATGTTCGGTTTGTAGTAAGTGTTATAGTACTTCTGAATGTCCTCCAGCGTGAAGTTATCCACCGTCTGCTCGGTCATCAGCTCCCCGTAAGGGTGATCTTTGCCGTACAGCACCAGGTTGCGGGTGCGGCTGGCAATGGCATCCGGGTTGTCCTTAGCCTGCGCCAGGTTCGCTTTCATCTGCTTTTTGATCTTGTCCAGCTCCTCCTGCGTAAACTTCGGGTTCAGCAGGGCGTCGGTAGTCAGATCAAGCAGGGCAGGCAGGTGCTTCTTCATGGAAGAGGCGTTGAAGCCGGTAGAAGAGAAGCTCAGGTCGGCGCCGATAAAGTCTACCTGCTCATCGAACTGGTCCTTGGTGCGGCTAACGGTACCGGTGCGCATCATCTGGCCGGCGGCCTGTACATAACCGGCTTTCTCGCCTTCCAGAATCGGGTCGCGGTCCAGCACCAGCGACATGGATACCACCGGCAGTTTGTGGTTTTCGACCACGTATACTTTCAGGCCGTTCTTCAACGTGAAGTGCTCATACTCGCCCAGCTCAATCTTAGGAGCAGGGCCCGGAGCAGGAGGCGTGGTTTGCTGCGCCTGCGCCGGCATGACGCACAGCAGCGCCAGCGATAGCAATGCGGTACTATATAGTTTCTTTATCATGATTTTTCGTTGATTATACTTTGACAAAAGATGGTTTGACGATGGACAAAAGACTATTTGAAAGTATAATCCCTCTTTTGTCCTTTGTCATAAAGTCCTTTGTCTAGCTAATTCCTTTGTCTAAAAACTACTGTTTTGCCTCCGCTGACTTTGGCAGGTAGTGCAGTACCACGCGGTTGTTCTTGGTGAGGTACTCTTTCGCTACGCGCTGGATGTCCTCCTTCTTCACGTTCAGGTAGCGCTGCAGCTCCGTGTTGATCAGGTTGGCATCGCCAAAGTATACATGGTAGTTGGCCAGGCTCTCGGCACGACCGGCCACCGTGCGGTTCTGCTGCACAAAGTTGCTCTCTACCTGGTTTCGCAGCTTCTGGAACTCGCGGTCAGAAAGCGGCTCGGTTTTCACGCGCTCAATCTCGGCATCCATGGCTTGCTCCAAATCGTTTACCTCTACGCCCATGTTGGCAATGGCAAAGGTCAGGAACAGGCCCGGATCTTCGGTAGGGAAGGGGATAGAAGCGGCAGCTACGGCTTTCTGCTGCTTATCTACCAGCGCCTTTGGCAGGCGCGCACTCTCGCCACCGCTCAGCAGCGTGGTCAGCATCGACAGGGCATAGAAATCATCCGTTCCCTGCTCCGGCACATGGTATGCCTGAATCACAGCGGGCAGCTGGATGTTGTCATACACCGTTTTGCGGCGCTCCTCCGTCTGCTTTGGCTCTGTAATGTTCGGGCGCGGGATCTCTTTGGTACCTTTCGGGATACCCGCAAAGTACTTCTCAATCATCTTTTTCGTTTCTTCTACATTGATGTCGCCGGCTACGGAAAGTGTAGCGTTGTTCGGTACATAGAAGGTCTTGTAGAAGTCGCGGAACTCCTCAATGCTGGCGGCGTTCAGGTCCTCGAAAGAGCCGATCGGCATGGTTTTGTAAGGGTGCTTGGTATAAGCCAGGGAAAACACGTTCTCGCCCATCGAGCCGTAAGGCTGGTTGTCGATGCGCTCGCGCTTCTCCTCCTGCACCACCTTGCGCTGGGTTTCCACACCTACTTCGTCTACCTTGGCGTGCTTCATGCGCTCGGCCTCCAGCCACAGCCCCAGTTCTACCTGGTTAGACGGCAGCAATTCGTAGTAATACGTGCGGTCGAAAGAGGTATTCGCGTTCAGGGCGCCGCCAGCTTTCTGCACCAGTGAGCTATACTCGCCGCGGCCGATGTTCTCGGTGCCCTCAAACATCAGGTGCTCGAAGAAGTGGGCAAAGCCAGAGCGGCCCTCCACCTCGTTTTTAGAGCCCACGTGGTACAGCACCGACACCGCCACGTTAGGCGTGGAGTTATCCTGGTGCAGGATCACGTGCAGGCCGTTCGGGAGCGTATACTCCGTGAACTCAATCTTGTTGCCATTGCTCTGCGCCATAGCCGACAGGCTGGTAACGCACCACAACAGGCAGAAAATAAACTTGCTTTTCATGTGTTTTTGTTTGTTTAGGGATGGTGATTTTAACCCGAAGGTTACGCCTGTAGCGCTATTCTATAAAGTATAAAAGTAATGCTAATAAAGAGTCTGTGCTACGCCAGGCGCTCTCATTATACAGATCAGAGAGGGACAAAGATGAACCCTGTTTTTTCATAGACGAAATGGGAGACTTAGGAGAGGGCTGATTGGGCAGGGGCACAGATGAACCTTTGCATTTCATAGACAAACGAAATGTGGATAAAGCAGGAGGGGACGAGTAGTGCTAGGTCTGTACTTCCCTAATACATCCTCGGCAACTCGATTCCCTTTATCTTGCGGTAGAGCCCCAGCGCGGCCTGGTCGGTGAGGCTGGTCACGAAGTCGCAGATGTGGAGGATGCGCTCGTAGTCAGTGACGTTTTCGGGGAGCTGCAGGTAGTGCGGGGGGATAAGTGCGCCCAACTTGCGGTGGTGCTTCGACTCCGGCCTGAAAACGGCCTTTATGCCGGCGTCCAACAAGCCTCCCAGCACCTCAAAGCCGGCAGCCTCAATCTCCAGCACCGGCCGGTTCTGGTAGATCAGCTTTATGGATAGCTCCTTTATCTCATCCAGCACAGGCTTGCTGCTTACCTCGTTGATCAGCGGCTTATCATAGACGCCGGCCAGCATCTCCTCCTCGTGCTGCAGGAAGATGGCCGTTGTCTCTTCTATCAGCTTGTTGATGATACGCGCCCGCAGGTAGCCGATCTCCTCTTTCCAGTCATAAAAAGTAAGGCTGGACTTGCGGTTGGGGTCATCGTTGAGGATCTGGCGGAGCAAGTCCATACCCTGTTCCTGTGGCACCAGGCCCAGTTTCAGGCCGTCCTCAAAATCGATGATGCGGTAGCAAATATCGTCGGCGGCCTCAACCAGGAAGGCCAGCGGGTGGCGGTGGTAAAACACCTCTTCATCCTCGCCCTTCTTCAGTAGCCCCAGCTCCTGTGCAATGGTGTTAAACCACTCCTTCTCCGTCTGAAAGAAGCCATACTTTTTCTCACTGGTATGCTTAGTGCCGGCTATTTTCGGCAGCGACTCCTTCGGGTACTTTGTGAAGGTGGCCAGGGTGGTATAGGTCAGGCTAAGGCCGCTGTGGCTGACGCCATCAGGCAGCTTGCAGTGCGCCGGATAGGTATAGGTCAGCACCCGGAAACCGGCGGCGTTACCCTCGTAGCTGTGTAAGTCTGCTTTCTCAGCCTCGGACAGGTTTTGCAGGTATGGCTGGGCCTCATCGCTCTTGAAGTATGCCGAGATGGCGTCTTCGCCCGAGTGCCCAAAAGGCGGGTTGCCGATGTCGTGGGCCAGGCAGGCGGCGGCCACCACATCCCCGAAATCGGCCTCCTGTATGTTCTTCTCCTGCGCCAGCTGCGGGTACCGCTCCAGTATGCTTTTGCCCACGATGCGGCCCAGCGAGCGTCCGACCACCGATGCCTCCAGGCTGTGCGTGAGGCGGGTGTGCACGAAATCGCTCTCGGGCATGGGCATTACCTGCGTCTTGTTCTGCAGCCGCCGGAAGGCCGAGGAAAACACGATGCGGTCGTAGTCGCGCTGAAACTCGCCCCGCACCGACTCATCGGAGGTATACTTTCTATCGGTGGTCTCAAAACGTTTCTTAGAAATCAGCTTGTCCCAGGTAAGTATGGATTGCGGCATAACGGGGAAGTATAAATTAGCTCAGCAGCAGGCTCACCACCACGTTTCCGAGAAGAGCAACGGCCAGGCAGAACACGTAAAGGAATGAAACAGGTATAAACTTAAGCAGCGTTTGCAGGTATGACTGCTTGTACACACGCCGCATGGCAAAGTAAACATAAACTGCCGTAATCAGCGGCACCAAAAAGAAAATCTCCGCACTTTGGGGCAAAAAGAACTTCAGCACCAGGTAAACCGTGAACAGGATGAAAAAGAAGGAATGCCCATGGATGGAGAACATAAGGTGCTCCACGTAGTTGCGGCGCTGCTTTCTGTAAAACAGGTAGAGCAGGTACCCGAATAGCGGCATCAGCAGGAACATCAGGAAAGAGGTGTTCTTGATCATCTTATCACGCACCTGCTTGGTATCCACGTCTCCGCCCCGTGCCTTCTCCACCAGGGCCCCCATACTTTTATCGAGCTCCTGCTGCTCGGCCACAGGCCCTCCTAAAGTGGCACGTACAGAGTCCAGCTCTGCCAGCGCCTCTTTGTCCTCCGGGTCCAGCTGCGCCAGCCTGTCCGGGTTGTTTAGGTCCACCTGCATGGTGTTGGGGCTAATGGCCAGCAGGAAAAAGAAAACAAGGCTGATGAACACGTACAGCCGGAACGGTGGCACGTAGGAGGCGCGCTGCCCAAGTATAAATTTCTCGGTAAGCAGCCCCGGTTTAAACAGCAGGTACTTCAAGGTAAGCCAGAACTTGGCGTCGTAGTGCAGCGTGCCCTCCAGAAACTCCTCCACCAGGTGCTTCACCGGCACATTCAGGTCGTGGTTCTCCTGGCCGCAGTTGGGGCAGTAGTTGTTTACCTCCTCAAATATGTAGCCGCAGTTGGGGCACTGCGTAAACTTGCGTCGTTTCTTTTCCATAATTGGCGGCTGGGCAGACCGGGTTCTTCCGGGCTAGCTCAAATATACTTTTATCCCTATAATATTACCACCCACTACCCCTGTAACAGCGCCCGCACCTTGTTTTTTACGCTTGCGGCCAGCGTTTTTTAATGGTATAACATATTTTTTTTGGAGGCCTGATGTGACAAATGGCTGCTTTTTCAACAACTAAAAAAGGCCTTTACTTCCTGTAATAACACTTTTCTGCTTGCAATTAAAAGCAAAACGCTTGTTTCCTGATGTTACAAAAGGGTCTCCAAATACCTTGTGTTATAGGCAGCAGGTGCGCACTTTTGTTTCATCGTTCACAGTCCTTCCAAGCTAAGAAAACCCTTAATGCTCTAAAACCTCTACAGTTATGGCAGGTATACTGAGCCTGTAGTTTCTTCCATGTGCTAGGCTTAAGTATAACAGGTGCCATTACCTGAAAAGGCAGGCAACAGCTAGTTTCCCCAACTACATGTTGCCTGCCTTTTTGCTTTGTTTTCCGCCCTGGCACAGCCCCCACAGAGTGCATCCTTATACGTTAATCTCCTGGCGAGCGAGCGTGTATTTTAAGCGAAGTGCCCTATCCTGGCTGCCAACAGGCCTACCACAACACAACGTATACGATACCCGCTCGTAGAAAATGGTAAGAGCCAAAGTTTTAGGTTTTAAATTTAGTTGCTAAACTTAAAGACAGTAGGAGGACCAAATCATGGCAAACTTAATGACAAGGAGAAACAGGGGAAGCATGGCTCCGGCCCGCTCCGTGTTCTCCGATTTCTTTAGCGATGTAGACCGCTTCTTTGAGAACGACATGTGGGGAATGCCCTCGCGTATGGGCCAGCAGATGATGGCCAACGTGCCTGCCACCAACATCCGCGAGAACGACAAGGACTACAGCATTGAGGTGGCCGCCCCGGGCATGCGGAAAGAGGACTTCACCATTGATGTGAACGAAGGCATGCTGACCATCAGCTCCGAGCGGGAGGAAGAGAAAAATGACGAGCAGGAGAACTACACCCGCCGGGAGTATAATTACAGCTCTTTCAGCCGCTCCTTCCGCCTGCCGGATTCCGTGAGGGAAGATGATATTAAGGCCAGCTACAAAGACGGCGTGCTGCACGTAACCGTTCCCAAGGGCAAGGACAAAGAGAAACCAACCCGCAAGATCAAGATCGATTAAAAGAACAGGAAGTATAAAAACAGCAGTGCCGGGGTTTATAGCCCCGGCACTGCTGTTTTTATACTTGTTGCTACAGTTTCAGTAACCGCTCCGTGCCGTTTCTGTTGCCTTCCTGCCATTTCAGGAAATAAATGCCGGCAGCAAGTCCCTCTAAGTCTATGGTGTAGGCGCTGGTGCCGCTGCTGAAGCTGATGGTATACTCTCTTACCGCCTGCCCTTTGGCGTCATAGAGCTGTGCCTGCACGGTAGTGCTGCGGCTAACCAGGTAGCGCAGGGTTACCCGCGTATTCTCCCCTGCCACAGGGTTCGGGAAGAACCTTAGTACGCGGAGGTCGGCCGGGTTAACCACTATCACGCGTGGCGAGAAGCTGCTCTCACTGTTGCCGTATACTACCTCCAGGCGGTAGTAGGACTGTTCGCGCAGCGGATCCGGATCGGTGAACGTGTAGTACAGGTCTGTGTCGCTTGGGCCTTCGGCGACCACGCTACCCACATCCTCCCATGTTACGCCGTCGGGGCTGCGCTGCACGGTGTAGCTTACCACCTGTTGCTCGCCGCGGCTTGTCCAGTTTAACTCCACCGCGTTAGTCGAGGTAAACGCTGCCTCCAAGGTGAGTATCTCAGGCGCCAGATTGCACTCGCCGTTCGGGTTAGGCACCATGGGCGCAACGTTACAGCTGTTCTCCCCGGCGCTTTTGTCCATCACCAGCTGCGCCCCCCGGATATCCAGCGGGCTCAGGTCGCGCTCCAGGCGGGCAAACTCTATGGCGTAGAACATAACAGCGCGTGGAATATTGACGTGCCCCAACTGGTGCGCGTGGCCCAGCTCATGCAGCATTACTGTTTCGAAGTCGAATTGCTTCCCGCCGGGGCCGCCAGGGCCATACTGCCAGTCAATCTCGCTGTTGATCTCCATATCGAACTCCGATACCCAGAACAGCGTGTCTTTGGTGTCGCGGTTGGCGCAGCCTTCGTAGCGGCTGATGGTTCGCGCCAGCACCGACTCGCCCACCGTTGTCTGCGGGGCAAACCGAACCACCGAGGAGCCGTCGTCGGAGGCGGCGTTAATGGTGGTAAGGCCCCCCAGCCTCCAGTTAATCTCCGACACGCACACCCAGGTGTTCACTGCCCTGCGGAAGCCCTCCTTGGCAGCCAGCCGGCTGTCCATGCTCTCAGAGTAGAGAATGGTGTAGCCACCGGCTCCGTTCTGGTTAGTAAGTATAGGTTGGAAGGATCTATCGTTAAAATCAATGTTAGAGTAGGCAAATTCCAGCTCGATACGGCCAATAGAGGTAAAAGAGCTGCCGTCGTTGGTGGTTACGCGGATGCGGCCAGAGCCCGCTGTGCCCTCGTCCTGCATTACCGAGGGGATATACATGGTAATGCGCGTGTTGCTCCAGGAGATGTACTCCGACGGGAGGGGCCTTACGTACGTTTGCCCGCCATCGTCGGCATTCGGGAACTCCACAGCGCCATTGCCGCGGCTGCTGCCAAAGCCTGAGCCGGTGATGGTAAGGATGGTGCCGGTGCCTGCGCTGGCTACTGTCGGAGAGAAGCCGGTGATGAGCGGGGCTGTGGTGGCCTGTTCCTCTTTCTGCCCGTTCTGCACGGAGGATGCCTTCAGTTTCTGGTTTTCGGAGATGGTCCGGAACTGCTGGCCGGTCTTCTCGCTCACGGCCTTGTAGAGCTCCTGCACACTGCTGTAGTTCTCGAAAACGCCACGTGCAGTGCGGTTTTCCACATCGTATCGTACAAAGCCCTGCTCACTGGCATAGGCACGGGTGCTCAGGGGCAGGTTGCCGGGCGTGCGCTGCAGCATCTGCTGGCGCTTCAGGAAGAACAGGCCCTGCTGCCCCGGCCTTAGCTTGAGCGCCGTGGAGAAAACGTGCTTTTTCAGGCCAACCGTGCCGCCTTCGGTAATCACCTCGATCAGCTCCGCCTGCACCTCGCCCTTAAAGGCTTTGTATACTTTAATGATGTTGGAAGTATAGATATTTTCCTGCCGGGCATCCCAGAAAGACTGCTGCCGCACCACCTCGCCCTCTACCACCATTTCGGCGTGCTGCACCCGCTCCTGCAGCGAGAGCGGTATCATGTGCTGGGTATCAGAGGCAGAGGCGGCAAAACAGAGCAGGAGCAGCAGCCATACATGCGCAGCGCGCAGGCACGTCTGGGTTAGGGGAAACATTTTAGCCATAAAGCAAGGTATGGATGATAACATTTTTAAACAAACGTTTCAGGGCCGGCCCAGGGGCAGGTACGCCTACTTACGCAATTTACCCCGGTTAGGGATGTATAAGCAAACTATAAAATAGAGTATGCCAGGCAGTTAAAAAGTATAAAGCCTACCTTTCTGTACATTAAAGGTAGGCTTTATTATCAAATTTGCATCTCCCCGGCCCAGGCCCAGGCTACTGTTTTCGCTCCGGCCTCATCCACTTTTGGTACTTGTCGTACACTTTCTGCGGCTGCTTTTTGCCGTTGATGAACATCTCGCCATTCGTTACCTGGATGTTCAGGTTGCTGCTATCGCTCTCGATCAGGCCATCCTTCACCATCTCCTCCTTCATCTGGCGCATGTTTTCGGCCTGCTGCTGGCGGCGCTTCTCCATTTCTGCCCTGCGCACCTCCATCTCGGCACGGCGGGCTTGCATCTCATGCTGGCGCGCCTCCTGCCGGGCGCGCATTTCAGCGGCTCTCTCATGGTTTCTGATCATGGTTTCTTTGTGTCTCAGGCTGTCTTGCCCTATACGCCTATCCACGACCTCTCGTTCATACCGCCTCATCGCCTGACCCATTTCTAGCTCGTAGCGCTTTATTTCCTCCTCATACTTTTTCAGCTCGCGCTCATACGCCTTCTGCTCTTTCTTGCTCGCCCCTACAGGGGGCGCCGATGGGGCAGGGGGAGGCGGTGGAGGGCCCACCCCGGGAACAGGCGGTTGTGGCGCTAAAGGCGGAAGTGGCGGCTCGCCCGGCACTGGCGGCAGCGGCGGCGGAACACCTTGCCCCTTGTAGCGGTTTATGATGATTCTTTCCTGGCGGGTGCCGCGTTGGGTACGGGCAATAGCCTCGCGCTCCTGCTCCATCAGCAGCTCTACCTCCTCACGGGTGGCCTCAGGCGCATTATTCGTGGCCTGCAGGCGCTGGTCTATCAGGCTTTTATAGTTATCGATTTCCTTTTTCGGGATGCGCTTCCCATCCACGTACAGTTCTTTTACCTTGCCTTTTTTATTCGTGATAATGACCACGTTACGGTTGTTGCCCTGCGCATCCTGTGCGGTAAAACTCATGGCTTCTCCTGCCTCCTCGGCCACGCTCGCCGCCGCCTCAGCTACTTCTTTCTCAGGCTGGGGCAGCTTCTCTGCCTTCGGCGGCTGCCGCTCCGCCATCGCCCCAACCGATAGCGCCAGCATCCCCACCACCAGCACTAGCCCCGCGGCAAAGCCCTCCGTGAAAGTCGGCTTTAACGGCTGCCCCACCAGGCGCCGGATGCGGTTCATTAAAGAGCCACGCTGCCCCGAGAAGGCCACCGCCATACCTGGTGCGGCGGGCATACGCATCGCCTCCAGCTCGGTAAGGGCGCGGGCATACGTCAGGGAGTCGCCGCAGAGGGCCACAGCCACATCGTCGCAGCAGTGCTCACGCTCGGCACGCACCACCCCGGAAACCCACCACATGGCCGGGTGGTAAAAGTATAGCATGTCCACCACCGACTGCACCAGGTTAAGCAGGTAGTCCTTGCGGAGGATGTGCGCCAGCTCATGGGCAAGTATGGCCTCCACCTGCGCCTGCGTAAGGCCCGTAACAGCTCCCATCGGAAGCAGGATCACCGGCTTGGCAACGCCTATGGCCATGGGCACCTGCACCAGCGCCGACTCTGCCAGCCGTACCGCCTGCTGCATTCCAAGCCGCTTTTGTAGGCCATTAAGCTTTTGCTGCCACTGCTCTCCCAAAGCAGTGGTTTTGTAATGGCGCAGGCGCTGCGTGTAGGCTAGCCCGCCTATAAACCGTACCGACATCAGCACCAGGCCCAGCAGCCACAGCGTTACCAACAGCGGCAGGTGCTGCTCAAAGTACACCTGCGCTACCCCCAGCGGATCGGTCCAGAACGAGGCATTTATACGTATTGCAGGCGCATCCGCCGCCTCAGCCATACGTTGCATCGGTGCTGCTGCAAAACCTGCTTTGCTAAAGTAGAAGGCAAACGTGCCCGCCGAGAGCAGCAGTTGCAGCAGCATGGCCGAACTAGCCACTGCATAACGGGTTCTGGCCGAGTGGCGGTGCAGCAGCACCAGCAGCAGGCTCAGGAGCAGCGCCACCAGGGCACCCTGCCACAACGCATGTAGCAGTGTCCAGCCGAGGGCGCTCACCAGTCCCTCCGGCATCAGGCTTTGTATCAGGTTCATTTGGTTCCTCCTTCCAGTTTATCTAACAGATCTCTGATTTCGTCGAGTTCTTCCTTGGATGCGCGGCTGTTGCCCAGCGCCTGCATCACCAGTTTGCTGGCCGAACCCCGGAAGGCCGTATCCAGAAATCGGTCGAGCAGCTGCTGCTGCGTGTCCTCCTCCTGCAGCAGCGGCCGGAAAATGTGCGAGCGGCTCGACTTATCGGCCTCCAGCATTTTTTTCTCCGTCATCAGCTGCATGATTTTAAGGGTAGTGGTATAGCCGGCATCCTTGGTTTTACGGAGCTCCTCGTGCACAAAGCGCACCGTGCTCGGGCCGTGCTGCCACAGCACCTGCAGTATCTCCAGTTCCGACTCTGTGGGTTTTGGGACTTGATGTAAAGTCATAGCGAATAAGCAGTTAAGTAGTCTTAGGATCTTGTACTGCAAGTATATACGAATTGTTTCGTAATAGGAAATTTGATTACGATTTTTTTCGTAGTTAGATAGATAAAAGTTATGAAAGAGGCTCTGCTAGTATGGGAGGGGTTAAGGTTGGGCTGGTACATCTCGCTTATACGTTCTGCTGCAAGCGGAGGGAAGTTATCCCTTTTATCTTGCCAGCCTCATCTGGCGCAAATCTTCCGACTTGTGTCCTGCTATGCTGTCGGGTCTGTGGCTCGACTGGCTTGAAAAGCCATCCTTATACTCGGGCTATACTTTTATACTTGTCAGTTTATACTTCATTGCTCCTGTTGACGCAAGCGTCCGCTTGTGTCTTTACTTGCTGCTATACTTCATTCTATCGCTGCCGCGGGTTTGCAACCCAACTGACTCTTAGAGCTATACTTCATACTTGAGTTATACTTCCATAGCCGTTGTTCCCTTCAACTTGAACCAGGCTATTCTTGCTAGCTGCCGCTGATCCACGGCTTTACAACTTACTTGTTTCATTTCATACTTTGGTGCCCTCTAGGCCGGGAGGCCTCGTCCTTTGGCATCGCGCTGTGTTCCTTTCCTTTGCTACCCTTCAGTCGCAATGCCGCCAAGGCGGCACCGGAATCTCACAAGGCGCTCAACCCAAGGACTGGGTATCAGTTCGATAGCTGCTGCCATTGCTATGGAACAAGTATATGTCCCCCTTTGAAGGGGGCAGGGGGATGATAATCGCATACTGAACAATTCCCCTCTCGGGAGGGGCTAGGGGTGAGTTATACTTGTAGAGACAGAGGCTATGAAATTTATGCCTCGGCTAAAGCAGTTACAGGCTCCCCTCCTTGGTTAAGGAGGGGTAGGGGTGGTTGGACCCAGGGCTGCAAAATTTTCTTCCCCTATTCTTAGGCGAGAGGCGGCCCTTTTGGGCAAGTATAAATCAGCTACTAGAAGTATAAAAGGGGAGTCCCGCGACAAGCTGCCGCGGGACTCCCCTTTTATACTTGCTACTCTTTCTTGCTGCTGCTACCGCAGTATCTTAAACTCGGTGCGGCGGTTCTCCTGGTGCAGCTGCTCCGGACAGCTTACGCCGTCCTTACATTTGTTGATGAGCTTTGTCTCGCCGTAGCCTTTTGCCACCAGCCTGTCGCGGCTAATGCCTCTGGACACCAGGTAATCCACGGCCGCCTGCGCGCGCAGCTGCGACAGTACCTGGTTGTACTCGTGTGTTTGGCGGCTGTCGGTGTGGGAGCTCAGTTCGATGCGGATGAGCGGGTTTACCTCCAGTGTCTGCGCCAGTTTATCCAGCTCCTTTGCGGCCTGGGGCTTAATGTCGAACTTATCCAGGTCATAGTAAATATTCTCAATCACGATCGGTGTGTTCAGCGCGCTGCGGATAAATATCAGCTCCACCTGCACTGTGTCGGTTTTATAGAGGCATTCCGGGGTAAATGTTACCGCCTGCTCCAGGTAACCTGGCTTGCTGCCCCTGATCACGTATTTGGTGCCGGCCACAACCGGAAACGAGAACCTGCCTTTCGCATCAGAAACCGCCTCCACAAACTCTTCGCTTCCACTTACATACAGCTGCAGCTTTGCCTCCGAAACCGGCGAGATACGTGTTTTCACGGTGCCTTCCTGCGCAAGCTTTTCTATGGTGGTGCCTATCAGGATGCACGGTACTTCATACTTTTTGAAGGTCAGGATGTCGTCAAAGCCATTTTCGGAGAAGCGGCTCGATGAAAGCATGCCTTTTTTGCCGGTGCTGTCTACTTGTATCCCGAAGTCGTCCTGCGAGGTGTTGAGCGGGTATTTCAGGTTTTCCACCTTTGTCCAGGCTTTGTGCGTGCCAACAGCCTTGAACAGGTCCAGGCCGCCCATGCCCATGTGTCCGTCGGAAGAGAAGTATAAACTACCATCCTCTCCCAGGCTTGCGAAGCTTTCGCGGCCGCTGGTGTTTATTACGGGACCAGCATTGGTCGGCTGCCCCCACGAACCGTCTGCCTGGCGCTCGCTGTAGTATATGTCCGTCTCGCCGTGGCCTCCCGGCATATCCGATACAAAGTATAAAACCTGACCATCCGGTGTAATGGCCGGGTGCCCTATCGAGAACTCATCGGTGTTGTTATACTTAAAGGCCTGCGGCTTCTCCCACTTCTTGCCATTGAACCTGGACATGTAGATGCCGTGGCGGTTGGTGTGCGTGCCTTTGTCGCTGCCCTTAAACCAGCTGGTAGGGTCGGAATTATTGCCCGGTACGGCTCTTTTCTTGACCACGTGCGTGCGGGTAAAGTATAGCGTCTTGTCTTTCTCCAGGTAATCGGCCGGGCCGTTGTGGTAATCAGTATTGATGGACGAGGGGAGTAGCTCCGGCTTCGCCCAGGTGCTGTCTGTTTCTTTTGGGGCCAGGTACATCTGGATAAAGCCGTTGCCGGTCCAGTTGTTGCGCTTACCCTTTGCCTCCAGCCTGTCTGATGAGAAAAGCAGGCCCGCCTCGGTACGCACCGGCCCGAAATCAGCGCTTTCGGAGTTTATCGCCTCCAGCCGTGCCATATCGTAGGGCTCCGGGTACTTCATCCACTTCATGGCCGTGTCGCAGGAGGCCACCATGCGTAGAGCTGTCTCGCGCTGCTCCGGCACTTTTTCGGCATACTCCTGAAACAGCTGCTTGGCTTTGCTGTAGTTGGCATTTCGCTTAGCTGCCTCCGCATACAGGTAAATGTTGGCCGGGTCTGCGTTGGGGAAGGCGACAGCCTGCGCATACCAGAACTCGGCATCCTTGCTGTTGTTCAGGATCCGGTAGCTATCGGCGATGCGCTGCACCACCTTCAGGCTCGGCTCCTCCTTCTCCAGCACCTTCTTGTAGGACTCCAGGGCCAGGCTAAACTCAAAGTTGTTAAAGTACTTGTCAGCTTGCTTCATTTCCTGTGCCAGCACAGGCAGGCTCTTGCAGGTGGCCAGTAAAACCAGCACCAGGGCAAGGGTAAAAATTCGCTTCATATAAGGGTGGCATTAAGCTATAGGTTTCGAGGCGTCAGGATGCGGCCATACTTCTTTTTCAGGAAATAGTAGCCCACCGATACTTCGTGGCTAGAGTAATTTCTAAGTTCGTTTAGGCTAATATCGTAAGAATATCCAATCCGCAGCTTCTTTGTGGCATAAATTTGTGCAATCAGCGCCACGGCGTTTCGCTTGTCCAGCTGCTTCATCTGCTGATTCGCAAACATCGGCACCGCCGTACGGTAGGACGCCCCGAGCCATAAGCGGTTGTAGAGCAGCACGAAAGCGTTCACGTCCAGGGCGGTCGGGCTTCTGAAATCCTCCTTGATAAGTATACTTGGTTTCAGGCGGATATCCCGGCTCAGGTCGAACACATAGCCGCTGGAAAGGAAGTAGTGGCGGCGCGGTGTGGCGATCTCGGTCTTATCATCTTTAAACGGGACCAGGTTGGCGGCCGATAGCCCTACGTAGAAGCGCTCGGTGTTGAAGAAGGCTCCAATTTTCACGTCCGGCAACACCTGCGACACCCGCCCTTCCGGTATAGCCTGATCCGGCATCTCACTTCCCGGGTCCAGACGTGTGCCGTCCAGCACATACTGGGACGCTCCCACGGCCACGCCCAGCGCCAGGTCGGAGTAGCGGTCCAGCCGGATGCGGGTGGAAAGGGCACCATAGGCTGAGGTCTGGCTCTGCGCCCCGATCTCGTCGTTTACCAGGTGCACGCCCCAACCCAGGCTTTTGTGGCCGGTTGGCCCGTCCACGCTCAGGGTTTGTGAGATTGGTGCGCCTGGGAGCCCCGTCCACTGGGTACGGTAGGTGCCGTTAATGCTCAGAATCTCCTTGCTGCCGGCATAGGCGGGGTTTACCACCAGCTCGTTAAAGATGTACTGGCTATACTGCGGCGCCTGCTGAGCAAAGGCAGCCGGGGCCAGCACAATACCTAGCAGCACGAGTAGTTTCTGTATTGCCTTCACGTTCGTTTCCATCTCCTTACCTTACTATCATCACGTAACCTTTAAACATTTTGTCCTGCCCGTCGCAGAGCTTCACGCGCACCACGTAGAAATAGGTGCCTTCGCTCAGGTTATCGCCGTTCCAGTTGTTCTTGTAAGACTTACTGTGGTATACCTGGTTGCCCCAGCGGTTTATGATCGTTACTTCGTTGTCAGGATAGTTGGTGAGGTTGCGGATCTCCCACAGGTCGTGCGTACCGTCGCTGTTAGGCGAGAACACGTTCGGGAAATGCAGCTCACTGTTTGCAAATGTCGGGTTCGGAGTATAATACACTGGTCCGTCGGTGCAGCCGCCGTTGCTGGCCACTACCGAGATGTCGCCGTTGCCGAAACCAGACGTTACCGTGATGGTGGTCGTGCCCTGCCCAGAGGTGATCGTCCAGCCTGCCGGAACCGTCCAGGTATAATTGGTGGCTCCTGGCACCGGCTCTACCTCATAGCTCAGACCAACGCACGGTGTGCTGAGGTCTTTTATGCTCGTGACTCCACCTTCAGCCATAGCCGCTACATCCAAAGAGGCCGGGGCTGTTGTGCCGCAACCGTTTGTACCTTTTACTGTAACTGTTCCTGTTCCCGGAGCGGTTCTTACTGTAATGGTAGCTTCGCCCTGTCCCGACAGGATTTCCCATCCCTCCGGTGTGGTCCATTCGTAGGTTGCCCCAACGGATGGGTTCTGCACGCTGTAGGTTACGGTGCCGCCGGCGCATACCTCCGGAGTGCCTACTATAGCACTTGGTGTTTCAGGCAGGGCCGGTGATGGTATTACCTCCATCTCGGCAGTACCGCTCTCCGAGCAGCTGTTCTTCGCCGTTACCCTGATCTTTCCTGCAGTGCCGTTCACGAGAACTTCGATGGTGCTTGTGTTGTGCCCTGACACGATCTCCCAGCCCTTCGGCACTTCCCAGATATAGGTATCCACGTTGCCTGTGGCGCTGGCCGTAACACTATAGGTGGTGGTCACGCCCTGGCAAGGGTTTACCGATCCCAAGGATATTTCCGGTGTCAGCGGCGTGGTTTGCGACATGACTGCCTTGCGGCCAGTGCTTCCGTTTCCGCAGGCATTCTTGGCTGTTACTGTTACGTCCCCTGCTTCAGTGCCGGCTGTTACGGTGATACTGGTGGTGCCTCTTCCCGCCGTGATTGTCCAGTCGGCTGGTACTGTCCACTCGTAGGAAACAGCACCGTTTACCGGCTCAATGCTATACGTAAGGCCTTCCGTATTCTCGCAGAAGGTGGTCGCCGGGCCTGTAATGGCACCTATGGTGATGGCCGTATCATCCGACGCGTTTACCGCTAGTTTAGTAGTGCCGCTATCGCCGCAGCTGTTGATCGCTGTCACAGACACGCTGCCCACATCGCCTGTGGTTGTACCAACTTCCACTTCTATACTTGTAGTGCCTTGGCCGCTTATTATTCTCCAACCGGTTGGTACCTGCCAGAAGTATGAAGAGGCTGTATTTACCGGCTCAATGCTATACGTGAAGGTGCTTTTTGTACATACCAGTGGTGCTCCTGTAATAGGGCCTGGGGCTGCTGGTGGTGCTGTGTTCAGGTTAATTTCCCGCGAAACAGAGCCACCCACACCGCACCCATTCTTGGTAGTAACTGAAATGGTTCCCGGAACAGTACCCACCTGCAGCACTACGCTGGCTGTGCCCTCTCCGGATATGAAAGACCATCCTTGCGGAAGATCCCAGATGTATTCTGATGCTTCGTTTACCTCCTCTACATAGAATGTCGCCTCTTTGTCTGCACAGGCATCCAGGTCGCCAAGTATGGCTAGCGGAGCTGCCGGCGGCACGGTGCTAGGAGCTACCTGCAGCGTCTGCTCACCACCAGGTCCGCAGCCATTTTCTGCAGAAACCCTTACTGTTCCGCCTGTCCCGTTTGTCTCCACACTGATAGAGATACCGTTATCTTCAATAACTTTCCAACCTTCCGGGAAGTACCAGTTATACTTGTAGGCTGTTTCTACCTCGCCAATGCTAAAGGTGTAGGTACCACCGGCACACGGTACTGTTTCACCCGTTATAGGGCCCGGCATAGCTGGCTTCTCACTTGTCATGATGGTTGCCAGCTGCGTCTCGCCGGTTACACCGCAGGCGTTAACAGCTCTGACACTGATAATTGTTGGCTCAGGACCGGCATTCACCACAATTCTGGTGGTGCCGTGGCCAGAAACGATCACCCAACCATTGTTTTCGCCTACAGACCATATGTAAGAAGAGGCAAAAGCTACCGGTTCAATGGAAAACTCTATGCCCTGCTGGCCAATGCAGACAGACGGCGGGCCTGTAATATCCCCCGGCTGATCTGGTGGCGATGGCACTACTGTTACCGTTAAGCTCGCTTCGGCTCCTTCACCGCAGTCATTTTCGCCCTTCACTGTAACGGTTCCTGCTTCTGCACCGGCTGTTACAACGATGCGTGCCGTTCCTTGGCCCTCGGTAATGATCCAGCCCTCCGGCACATTCCACTCATAGTAGTTCACGCCCACGACAGGATTTACCCGGAACTCGTAGCCAGCCCTTCCCTCGCAGACCTCTGCAGGGCCGATGATTGGCGTGGGGGCAGCAGGAGGCGCCGTTTGAGGCACAACATCCAACGTGCTCATCGCACCGCTCCCGCAACCGTTAACGGCGGTTACGCTTATCTTACCATTCGTAGACCCTGCTAATACCTCAATACTGGTTGTGCCCTGGCCGCTCACAATTGCCCATCCTCCTTCATTCGGCACCTCCCACTGATAGAAGTTAACCCCATCCGCTTCTTCGACGCTATAGGTGGTAGTTTTACCTACGCAACCGTATTGTCCACCCGTGATTGGCCCCAACTGCTGCGGCACATCTTCTGTAGGTATAACGGTTAGTGTACTCGGGTCGCTCTCGCCGCAGTCGTTCCATGCTATTACAGAGATCTCGCCTCCGTTGGCTTTGGCGTTTACGACAATCTTGTTGGTGTTATGCCCGCTCACAATTTCCCAGCCTTCCGGCAGGCTCCACTCATACCACAGCGCAGTAGGCACTTCCTCAACGGAGTACTCCAGGCCCGTTTGGTTTACGCAAGTATAAACATCTCCTGTGATAGGCCCCGGCGCAGGACTCGGCGAGGTAACTGGCTCTACAAACTTGGAGAAAGGCTCGCTCACACCGCACCCGTTCTTCGCCCTTACCGTAATGTTTCCGGCCGTAGAACCTACTCTCACCATTACCTTGCTGGTGCCGTTGCCCGACACGATAGCCCAGCCGCCATCCGCTGGTACTTCCCAGAGGTACTCAACTGCTGTAGGCACTTCTCCCACTTCATATGGTACAACGGTGTCCACACAACCCTGCTGCGTGCCGGTGATACTGGTAGGAGCGTCCGGCGTGGCGTCATCCACCTGCACATACTTGGTCTGCGGTTCGCTGTCGCCGCAGGCATTAGAGGCAATAACTGTGATGGTGCCGCTGTTGTCGCCTGGGTTCACTATAACCTCTGTTAAGTTACTACCTGTCATCGTAGTGCCTTGCCCTGAAGCAAAAGCCCATCCGGCAGGAAGAATCCAGGTATAGGATGTGGCATTGGCCACAGGTGCAATGCTGTAAGTAAGCCCTGTCGCGCCCCGGCAAATAGCTTCTGGGCCGGTTACAGGGCCGGGCTGCTGCGGTACGTCTGATTGGATCATTATATCTAATGTTCTGGCAGGGCCTTCGCCGCAGGTATTACTGGCTGTTACCTTCACAAATCCCATTCTATCCGCCGTAGGTGCGCTACCTACCTTTACCCTTATGGAAGTGGCCGTGCCAGGCGTGCCGATTGGTGTAAAGCTCCAGCCAGACGGAACACTCCATGCATAGCTGGTGGCTCCATCTACAGGCGAGATGCTGTAGACAAACTCATTGCTAAGGCATACTTCCGTTGGGCCCGAAATGACACCGGTTTCGGATACCAGCACGCAGAAGTTAAGGCTGCTGGTGTTATTCGTATGGATCTCGTCTACAGTGGTACCTTCCACACTCACCATACTTGAGCGGATACCCGCTTTGTTTGTCTTGGTGACCACCGTAATGATAATTTCTTCTTTGTAATCGAGGTCTCCTATACTCCAACTTGAGCCGCTAAAGGTTACGGTAGGA
Organism: Pontibacter kalidii; assembly: GCF_026278245.1. Taxonomy (NCBI): domain Bacteria; kingdom Pseudomonadati; phylum Bacteroidota; class Cytophagia; order Cytophagales; family Hymenobacteraceae; genus Pontibacter; species Pontibacter kalidii. The sequence goes on from NZ_CP111079.1 coordinate 4,108,829, forward strand.
TCAGTGGAAAATTGCCGCAGAATCACACCGGTAAGAGCCTCACCGGAAACCACCACATTCTCTGCATTAGTAGGTCCGTTGTTCTTTACCCTGATGTAGTAGGTAACTTCCTCTCCAAAGGCGTAGGTATCGCGCCCCCTGGAACCAGGTTCTTTTGTAAGCGTAACCTCTAAATCAGCAGGATGGGTAATTACGTTGTTGGAGAGGGTGATTTTGCCGTTACTACCAGTGGAAATGGCGGCCAGGCGCCCCTGTAACTGCGCACCATCCTCCATGGTGATGTTGCTTATGGAGAAAATGTTACCTAGGGCAGCAGCACTCTTTCGTACCGTTACATCACCCTCAACGAGCCAGAATAAATTTATGCCTGCGGCGCCACCTGATAGCTCATACTCTGCCTTCACAATATCCAGTGAGCCGGTTACTTTGATAATGAAAACCGGTGCGTCTTGATCCTGGCCATTGAACGTAAGTTTGCCGTTAAGTATAGCATCTCCGCTTATGGTATACACACCAGGCGTGATGGTTAGGCCACCGAGGTTGCCAACAGGGAGACTGCTCCCAGTTCGGGAGGCCATAAAAGTCATGGCGGCACGTGCGTCGGACACCGCCTTCTGTGCCAAAGCATCGTTTGGATGTATTCCCAGCTCTGCTACTCCGGGGGGGAAACCAGTTAAATTCCCAGCACCAGTAGTTCCACCAACCTTGGCCTGTACCACTGTACTATCCGTATTCGTAATGGATGATGACGCCAAGGCCCCAAACTCATACATAGCCCCAAGCGTAGGCGCCGTCTGGGCAACAGCCCCGGCAGCAACTACACAAAAGCACACTACCAGAAGTATGACTTTTTCTAACCAGCTTCTCATTCAGTTATTTGTAAAATTTTCTTATATCCTTACTCTTTAAGGTGAAACATTGAGTTTTGCTCTGGTATTCTACATTGTACTAAATCAACAACCTCGGGCAGGCTTTACTCACTGAGTCAATTTTTCAGGTGCAATAATAGACTTTAAAAGTTACATAGAAAAATTATTAAATCGGCACCATGCATTTATCCTCTATGATACACCTATTATTTCACAATTTTTGGCACAATACAAGTTTTGCTTAAAAATTTAAATTTATTCATTATCAAATAACATTGCACTATATATACAAAGACATATATATCACTAATATAGGCTTATTTTCCTCTACAAAACACCTTCCCGGCATTTATTACTTTTTGCATTTATACCTTACCCATTGCAGCTGGCCAGCAAGGTAACATCGCATACATGCGCTGCGGAGATTTTTTCTAAAGGATATATTGGAATAAAACAAACCGCCCCTGCAGCGGCGGAGGCAGCTGCAGGGGCGGTGCTGTAGAAGTATAGAAAGCTTAGTTTATACTTACCAAACCCACTGCGGGCAAATGATGCGCCTGTCATTTAGGAGTTTAAAGCCTAGCACCACCTCATGCGTGCCCGCGCTTACCCTGTTCAGGTCGGAGGTAGTGAAGTCATAAGAATAGGAGAGGTCGAGTAGGGGGCTGATGTAAACACCCACCATGGCCGTGAGCGCGTCGTTATGCCGATAGGCGCCGCCCAGCCAGAAGCGCTCGGCATACATTACCCGCAGGCTGGCATCGATGGAAGCCGGGCTCGGGTCGGCTAGCTTCACCATCACCGACGGGATTACGTCTATACTTTCGGTTGGTTCCAGGCGATAGCTGCCGGTAATAAAGTAATGCCGCTGCAGAGGCAGTACTGCCTCGCCGCTCCTGTCTGCGTTAAAGCTGCCAGCATCCTCCAGCAGCTGCGCCCCGGCCACTCCCACCGAAAAATTACGCGAGTACAGCCACAGGCCCAGGTTCAGGTCCAGCACGGTGTTGTTGATGTTGCCGCCAGCCAGCAAGGGGTCGTTATCGTTCGAGAAGTCAAGGTCGCTGGCGTTGATGGAGTTGCGGATAAGGCCGGTGGAGACGCCCCCCGAGAGGTTCAGGCTGGTGGTAAGGGGCAGGTGGTAAGCATAGGACACACTGAGGCCCGTGCGGCGCAGCGGCCCTGTTTTATCGGTGTGCAGGATCGCCCCGACACCATGGTGGGCCAGCGCGCGGTGGTACTTGTTGCTGGCCGCACCTTTGTTCAGCGGCGTGTGCGCCGATAGATAATACGTGCTCGGGGCACCGTCGATCCCTACCCACTGCCGCCTGTGGCTCAGCCTGATGTCGGCGTAATCCTCGATGCCTGAGATGGCCGGGTTAAGCAGGTAGTTGTTGAGCATGTACTGGCTATGCTGCGGCCGTTGCTGCCCCATAGCCTGCATGGCCACGGCCATCAACGAAAGTATAAGTATAAGCGGCTTGGTCATGTTTTAACGGATAATGGTCACGTTACCGGAAAGCGGCTCCTCGTTGGCGCTGCGCAGGTAGATGAGGTAGTAGTAGGTGGCAACCGGCAGCTCCTTTCCATTGTAGGTACCATCCCACGGCACGCCATACCCTTTAGAGCTGAAGATCTTGTTGCCCCAGCGGTTAAATACCTCCACCCGCATGTCCGGGTAATTCTCATAGTTCTTGATCTCCCACACCTCGTTCACATTGTCGCCGTTCGGGGAGAAGGCGTTCGGCACCTCGACGGCAGGGATTACCTCTACCGTTACGCTCGCCGTATCCACACAGCCCTCGGCCGTGGTGACGGTTAGCGTATAAGTGATAGTTTCCTCTGGTCTGGCCACAGGGTTCTGCAGGGTCGGGTCGTTGAGGCCAGTGGCTGGCTCCCATAAGTAGGTTGCGCCGCCGGAGCCGCGCAGCTCCACGGGCTGGCCTTGTATAATGGTCACATCCTCGCCGGCGCTTGCCTCTGCCACTACCACCGACACCGTAACCGGAGTTCGGGCCGTGCTGGCGCACTGCTGGGTATTCACCGCCTCCACATAGTAGGTGGTAGACTGGGTAACATTATCCACCGGAAACTCTGCCCCGATAAAGACAGGGTTACCGCCTGTTGAGGAAGTATACCACCTGTAGTCCATTCCATTGGCATTGGTTACCGCCAGCGTAACCGACTCGCCAAAGCATGCTGTTGCATTGTTCACGGCAACTGTAGGCGCAGCAGGCAGAGGGAGTATGTTTATACTTGCCACATTAGAGGTATCGGAACAGCCACCGGAAAACACGATCCTGCGGAACCAGGTTTCCCGGATAAGGGCTGCCGGCTGATAGCTCTGCCCAGTGTTCGTACCAGCCGCTTCCACAAATCCGGCATCCGGCCCTGTAGTGCTGCTCTCCCACAGGTACGTATAACCGCCGGCACCGTCTGTAGGCGTGCTGCCGGTTATCTGTGGCGGCTCCTGCGACTGGCAAACCTCAGGCTGTGCCACCGTGATGGCATTGTTGCGCAGAGCAGGGGCCACCCTTATCTCCAGCACGTCGGAGGTGTCGGCATTACAGGAGGCAGAGCTTACCACACGGCGGAACCAGGTGGTGGTAGTAAGTATACCTGGCGAATAGTTTTGGCCCGTACTTGCTCCTGCAGCTGCCCTGAAACCTGCGTTTGGCCCCGTGGTACTACTCTGCCATAAGTAATTGTAGCTGCCACTGCCGCCAGTCGGCTCGGTGCCGTTAAGGATGGATGGCGCGGTACCGACACACACCTGAGGCTCGTCGGTGCTGATCTCATTATTCGCCAGCCTTGGGTATAGCGTGACCTTAACTGCCTCTGAATAGGACGTGCAGCCGCCGGAGGTTACCCCTCTGCGGAACCAAGTCTCCCCCTGCCGCAGCGCGCCTGCCGGTATCTCATAGTTTACGTCGTCGTTTGTTCCGGGCGCGCTGGCAAAGCCAGTTTCAGGGCCGGTTGTGCTTACCTCCCACAGGAAAGTATAAGGCCTGCCGCCGCCGCCCGTAGGCTCTGAACCGATAAGCTGTCCGGGTGTGTCGCCCTCGCAAATCTCGGTAGGGCTAACCGCGATAGTGTTGGCGCTGGCTGGCACCGGATCCACAGCTAGGATAGAAACCACATTGCTGATGTTTTCGGCACAACTTCCGGAGAAGACCACGCGCCTGAACCAGGTATCGCCGGACACGGCCTCGGTGGGGGTATAGTCTTTGGTATTATTTGTCCCGGGAGCAGCCGTGAAGCCTGCCGTCGGGCTGGTGGTGCTGACCTCCCAACGATAGCGGGGCGCTGCGCCCGGGGCTCCGCCAGTAGGAGTAGAACCGGTTATGGAGGGCGGCACAGCCCCTACGCACAGGCTTCGCACCTGCTCTCCCTGCACCTCTATGGTGTTACCGTCGATGGCGGGCACCACGGTGATGGGTACGGGGGTAAAGTCGCTGATACAAACAACCCCATTAGCCGTGTCGATGGCCGCTACATAGAAGGTAATATCGTTTGTTAGGGAAGGTGTGGTGAAAGTAGGCCCCGTAAACAAAGGTGCTGCAGCGGGATCGTTGGTATCGAACCAGGCAAAGATCGGCCCCGGGCCGGATGGGGTGAGCTCGATCATATCGCCTTCGCAAGCGGTAATGGGTGTTTGCACAATAGGCGCTGCGGGCTGTTGCAGTATAACCACCTCTTGCACCGGCGCCGGCTGCCCCTGGTAAATGGCATTGGAGCTGCCGCACTCATTTATCGCCTCCAACGACACCGTATACTTGCCGGGTTGGGAAAAGGTATACTTGTACTGAAACACATCAGAGGGAAAGGTCTGCGTGGTGCTGGTAGGGCCGGTTATGGTTAGCCTGACGGTAATATTTTCCCCTAAATTCTTATCCACAAACAGGCCGCCGCCAAAACCACCGCCCGGGCCGCTGCTGCTGTAGTCTATTTCCGTAGGCCCGCAAACGGTAACACTTGGCGGCAGCTGCACCTGCGGCCAGCCCACCACAATACCCTGCGAGGTGGTATCAGACTCACAGCCGTTGGTTACGATCTGCTCAATCGTGTAGACGCCGGACTGCGTGAACCTTATACTTGGCTCTGCGGAGGCAGAGTCGCCTGTCTCGAAGGACCACCCCTGCGCCGGCTGCACCGACCATTTATAGGAAAGCCCGCCCCCCGTGGCACTATCAGCCAGGGTAACGATAATAGGCACACAGGGCGGTTGCTGGTCTTCCTCCACCCGCTTCTTTTCCGCAATAGAAAAGTTGGCCTTAGGCTCCTTGCTCACGTTGAAATCCTGCGTAAAGGTCACCTCACAACCGTTACCGGCAATAGCCCTGATGGTGATGGGAAACGTACCGATGGTATCGTAGGCGGTGGGGTTGGAGATCGGGAAATCGCCGCGGCTGTACTGTTGCTCAGGGTCTCCGTTGCCCCAATCCACAAAGTAGGTACGGATGTCGGAGAGATAAGGCTCTGCTACTTCATTGTTGATTATGGCAAACTCCTCTATCTCACTATCCTCTACAGTATCCGGCAAGCATACCTGAAAATTGCTCTCTTCTGAAAAACTGATTTCCGGGAGGCTGTTTACACGGATAACCTGCCTGGCTGTATCAGATTCACAGCCCAGAGAGTTGGCAGCAAAAGCCTTTACTTCAAACGTCTCATCTCCCACGCCAATCGAAGTATAAGTGTGTGTCACTTCTGATCCTCTGGCTGTGCTGCCATCCCCAAAAAGCCAGGTGTAGGTTACGTCAGGATCGGGCGCGTTTACAGAGAAGGTGAGTTCATCGCCGGAGCATATAGGGTTGTTGGGTGCCGGAGTAGGGGAAACGATAAAGCCGGGAGAAGTTGGCTTGGGGTTTACGGTAATCACCCGTTCGCTGGAGGTGTTCGTATCGCAGGTGCTGCCTGTAACCCGCACCTGATAAGCCCCGGATTCACTCACCTGCAGTATCCGCCCCGTTTGCCCGGTTAAGTCCGCACCGTCTTTTATCCATTGGTAGCTGAGCCCATCTCCTTCAGGCGCCTGCAGCTCAGTAGTCTCTCCTTCACAAAGTACGGTACGCCCGTTCACGGTAATAGTAGTAGGGCAACTATCCTGTGCCACGCCGGTGTGGTTAAGCAGCAGCAATAAGGAGAGTAGGCTAAGAAACAAATACCTTTGAAAAAGAAGGCGCATCTAGATAGGAGTTAAGGGTGATCTATAGGCTCAGAGTTTTGTATTACGAAAATCATATATATTAAGATACACCATTAATAGCTTTGTATCGACCACAATGGCTTAGCATTAGCCACTGTGCAGAAGAGAAAAGACCAGCAGAAGAGCGGCAGCGACAAAAAAGGCGCCACGCCACCCTTTACCTCTATTGCCAAAACCTACAAAAGGTTACATGGCGTCTTCGATTTTTATAAGATGTAAATACTTAACGCATTGTGTTCCTGCAAATTGTGCCGAAAGACCACTAAAACAATAGTGCCTGCAACCGGAATTGCAGGCACTGCCGATCTAGCGCGGGACACCGTACGCCTGTAAGTTGCACCACCGCAGCCACAACGAAGCCTTACTACAGGGCCGCCCGATTACAGGGCGCACCAGGCGGCTTTGGCAGAGAGAAAGAGAGGAGTTTATCCTCATGCACTTTCAAACAGGAGTTCATTTTTTTGTTTGCCTACCACCTGGATCACTTCCATTTTGCGCAGGCAATACGTAATCTGGCGGCAACGGTGAATAGGCAGGGAAAGCGCTACTGACAGCGTTTTATTGGAAAAAGGGCGAACCAAGCCCTCCGGAAGGAAGCGGAGAAAGTCAGCCGCTGTTGTAAAGCGATGGGAACTGACCACTTCGAGGAGCTTTCTGTCTTTTATGCTTTCGCGCTTCCTGTACTTGCTGCCCCTGCCGTCACGGCAACGCACCTCCTCCTCCCGGATCATCGGAAACTCCATCGTAAAGTTCTCATGCTTTATCAGTTCCGGAATCCGGACCAGCTCCTCGAAGATGTCCGTCAGTTTGCCCCGGTACGGAGATTTGCGCCGCGATTTTACTTTTGTACCTGCCTCATCTACCTGCAGCACCCATTTCTCAAAGGTAATAGGGTGGAGCAGGTGCACGCGGTGCTCCTGTACCAGCGTCTGCAGTTTCTGCCGGATAGCCGCAAAGTTGCGCGTCTGTATCTCCACCAACTGCTCGCCCCGCACCAGGTCAATAAAAAAACCGTTTAACGGCACTTCAAAATTGTCTTCTGGCTGCGCATACCATTGCTTCAGGGCCGCGTGCAGCGAGCGTTCGTTCTGCACCCCGATCCCGCTGCTCGTTGCCTTTTTCTCTTCCTGCTCTTTAGACTTCTCCAACCCTTGCCTTCTCATTATATGGTAAAACCTACATCCAAAATTAGTCATTTGGCGCGCTTTTTACCACAGGCCCTACCCCCACTCTACACAGCAAATGCGTGCGTGGACACCTGAGGCAGCGGCATCGCCAAACAGAAATTGCATTTATTTACTTTTCATCATGACCTTTCCCTGCAGAAAGCGTACTATACCAATCAGGCAGTGGCAGTACCTATCCCTATAATTGCACCTGCAGACACCCATACATTCTAAAGAAACAAACTTATGTTCAAAGACACGCCCGCGCCACACTCAGGGAGCGAGACTGCCCCTGCACCTCCGATAGTTACCCGCGAAAGCCCAGATAGTCCGCAGCAAAAGGAAATAAGCTGCTTCCTGCAGCAACTCCGGGATGTGGTGTGCCTCTCGCATTTGCGCTGGGACTTTGTGTACCAGCGGCCGCAGCACCTTCTATCTCGCTTTGCCCACTACGGGCGCCTGTTCTTTATAGAGGAGCCGGTGTTCGAGAACGTGGAGGAGCCATACCTGCATACCTCCTCCAGAGGTGAGAACCTCCTGTTAGTGGTACCACAACTACCGCACGGTCTCCGGGAAGAGCAGATTGAGGCTATCCAGCGCCACCTTCTGGACCAGTTCTTTGCGGAGCACAAGTTGGAGGCGCCCGTTCTCTGGTACTACACCCCCATGGCCCTTGGCTTTACCAGGCACCTCAAGCCCGCCCTCACGGTTTACGACTGCATGGATGAGCTGTCGGCTTTTAAGTTTGCACCGCCACGCCTGAAGGAACTGGAGCTGGAGCTCTTTAAAAGGGCCGACCTGGTGTTTACGGGAGGCCAGAGCCTGTATGAGGCAAAGCGCAGCTGGCACTCCGCGATAACGGCCTTCCCCAGCAGCATCGACAAGGACCATTTCGCCCGGGCCAAGCAGGCACTTACACCACCTGCCGATCAGAGGGACATACCCATGCCCCGCCTCGGTTTCTTCGGTGTGATAGACGAGCGGATGGATGTGGACCTGCTAACGGCGCTCGCCGACGCACGGCCGGATTGGCAGCTCGTGATGATTGGCCCGGTGGTGAAAATAGACCCCGACACGCTGCCGCAGCGCCCGAACATCCATTACCTGGGAGTCAAGTCTTACCAGGAGTTGCCAGCCTACATAAGCGGCTGGCAGGTGGCCCTGCTGCCCTTTGCCCTTAACGCGTCCACAACCTTTATCAGCCCCACCAAAACACCTGAGTACCTGGCGGCAGGCAAGCCCGTGGTATCTACCCCTATCCGGGACGTAGTGCGCCCTTACGGTGAGGAGGGCCTGGTGCACATCGCCGGCACGTCGGCGGCATTCGTGAAAGCCGTGGAGGCGGCCATGACACAGCAGAATGACCAGGCATGGCAGCAAAAGGTGAGCAGCTTTATGCGCGACATGTCTTGGGACCAGACCTGGCGCGCCATGGTAGCGTTGATGGCCCATGTGGTAAAGAGAAAAAGCGGCATCCAAAGCGAGGGGAGGTAGTATGTTTGATTACCTGATCGTGGGTGCAGGCTTTGCAGGCAGCGTACTGGCGGAGCGGCTGGCATCGCAACTGAACAGAAAGGTGCTGATCATCGACAGGCGGAACCACATTGCCGGCAACGCTTACGACCATTACAACGAGGAAGGGGTACTGGTGCACAAGTATGGCCCGCACATCTTCCACACCAACTCCAAAGAGGTGTTCGAGTACCTGTCACGGTTCACAGCCTGGCGCCCCTACGAGCACCGGGTGCTGGCCAGCGTGGACGGGCAGTTGGTGCCCATTCCGATTAACCTCGACACCATCAACAAACTGTACGGCCTTAACCTGACTGCCTTTGATGTTGACGGCTTCTTTAAGTCTGTGGCGGAGGAGGTATTGCCGGTTCGTACTTCGGAGGATGTGGTGGTGAGCCGGGTGGGGCGCGAGCTGTATGAGAAGTTCTTCCGCAACTATACGCGCAAGCAGTGGGGCATGGACCCCTCGGAGCTGGACAAGTCGGTCACCTCACGGGTGCCGGTACGCACCAACCGCGACGACCGCTACTTTACCGACACCTACCAGGCCATGCCGTTGCACGGGTACACGGCCATGTTCGAAAAGCTCCTGGCGCACCCTAACATCAAAATCATGCTTAATACAGATTACCATGAAATTCTGGGCCTGATTCCGTTCCGGGAGATGGTTTACACCGGCCCCGTGGATGAATATTTTGGTTTCAAGTATGGCAAACTGCGTTACCGCTCGCTGGAGTTCAGGCATGAGACACTGGATAAGTCCGTACACTTACCTGCCGCCGTAGTCAACTACCCCAACGAGCATGCTTATACCCGCATCACGGAATTTAAATACCTGACAGGGCAGCAGCACCCGAAAACCAGCATTGTGTATGAGTACCCGCAGGCCGAGGGCGACCCCTATTACCCCGTGCCGCGGCCTGAGAACGCAGCGATCTACAACAAGTATAAAAAGCTGGCCGACGCTACCCCAGGTGTATACTTTGTGGGCCGGCTGGCCACCTACAAATACTATAACATGGACCAGGTGGTGGCCCAGGCGCTCACCCTGTTTAGAAAAATAGCGGAGCTGGAAAGATCGGAACTGCTTGACAGCGTAAAAAAACCAAGGCCTAATGGCTCAAAACAGCACGGTGCAGAACTCAACATCGGTAAGAGCGGGTATGGGGAAGCTGTTTAATGCTGTGAGCATCCCCGCTTGATCATCAGCAAGAATTAACCCTGTAAACAGCGCATGGCAGACAAATCTTCCATTCAATCTTACCAACCCTTGCCGGAAAGCCCATTCCGCTCTTTCTGGATGGCAGGCTTTGAATGCACCGACCAACTTAACGCCTTTGGCAACAGGGTCGACTTCCTTTTACTGACCGGGCACCTGCAACAACTCCGGGAGGATTACCAGAACCTGCTCCCATTCAATATCCGAACCGTGCGGGAAGGCATCCGCTGGAGCCAGGTAGAGAAAAGCCCCTATCAATATGACTGGTCAGCGGTAGAGCAAATGCTAAAACAAGGCAGGGCACTTGGGATACAGCAAGTATGGGACCTGTGTCATTTCGGCTTCCCGGACGACCTGACACCCCTGCACCCCATGTTTGCAAGGCGCTTTGCGGCCATGTGCCGCGCTTTTGTTGATTTCTACCGCTCCAACTCCCCCGACGATACTCTGGTGGTAACCCCCATCAACGAAGTAAGCTTTCTTTCCTGGCTTGGCGGCGATGTAAAGGGCACCTCTCCTTATTGTACCGGGCTGGGGTGGGAGGTAAAGTATGCGTTGATGCGCGCCTACATTGAAGGGGTAGCGGGTATGCGGGAGCTTGATCCTTCGGTCCGGATCATGACGACAGAGCCGCTGGTGCATGTGGTGGCTCCCCTGGATGCAAGCCCTGAACAGATGGCCGAGGCACAACAAGCACATGAGGCCCAGTACCAGGCAATAGATATACTTTGTGGCCGCACCTGCCCGGAGCTGGGCGGTTCCCGGGATTACGTGGATATACTGGGCGCAAACTATTACTACAACAACCAATGGGAGATAGGCACGCATGATACCCTGAACTGGGTAAAAGAGCATGCCGACGCGCGGTGGCTGGGCCTGCGGGACATGTTAGCAGAAGTATACCAGCGCTACAACAAACCCGTGGTGCTAACTGAGACCAGCCACCCTGGCATAGACCGCCCCCATTGGATCCGCTTTGTTGCCGAAGAGTGCGCTGCCGTGCTGCAGAAAGGCATTCCTTTCTGGGGCATCTGCCTCTACCCGGTCATCGACCGCCCGGATTGGGACCATTTGTTACCCTGGAACAATGCAGGGCTTTGGGATGCGGAACAGCTCCCCGGCGAAATACCGCAACGCATCCTGTACCAACCTTATGCCGAGGCGCTGCAGGAGGCACAGGAAATGATCAGGGCAGTCTCCGCGGTATATCGCTGACCGTTGTTGGAGCCCTTTTCATGTAGGGAACACACCTTGAACGGTTATATTTTAAAACAAAGCAGCCCTACGCCACTCCACCTGAACGTTACCTTTTCCGCCGGAACAGCTGCCAGGATAGCGATGGTAAATTGGTAATTGCGCCCACCATAGAGCCGGTTAGTGTTAGCCAGAGGCGGGGGTGCCGTGTATGATCCCCGGAGTTTACCTGATTAACCCAAGTTGCGATTAATAAATGAGCTGAAAGCTTTAACCCACCCCTAACCCCTCCGAGGAGGGGAATCACGTGCTTTGTTCAAAATTCCCCTCTTGGGAGGGGCAGGGGTGGGTGAAGCTCAACCTGAGTACTTACCGGGACACCGTGGCAGGCAGCCGGAGCAACTATAGAACCTGACGGATATAGTGCCTATGAAAGGCGCAGTGCCGGCGCAGGAACACATGCCGCTAAAGTATGCGGGGCTCCTTTTATGTGGCTCGGAAGCTGGGGCCTTGTGAAGGCTTGAATAAAACCAAAACGCCCGGCACATTCCTGTACCGGGCGTTTTTGCTTAGCAACAAGGACGACACTAACTCACCACTTTTTCCTGCTCTTCCTCTGCAACGGGCACGTCCTCTTCTTTTCTGCCTCTAAGGCGCTTCCATAAAGCACCACCCAAACCAACTACAGCAACGGCTATCACTTTCCAGAACTTAAGGATCAACGCAAAGAAGCCTACTTTTGTCAGCACCTTGCCGGCCACCAAGCCTCCTATGGTCCAACTGGCCACCTCATCAATATCGGGGTTAAAGTCGAAATAACTGTGCCCCTGCTCGAAGGCAACGCTGCTTATAATGAGCGGAATGTTTTGTTTCACCGCGGGCAAGCTCTCCATGTTAGCAATGGCATTCAGCATCAACACGCCTCTGCGCCCCAGTATCCGGACGTTGTAGTTCAGCGTGTTTGTTTCTGACTCTCCGAACTTCAGCTCCTTTGCCCAGTGCAGAATCTTGCTTTCCTGGTCATAGTATGGATCAGAAGCCCAGCCAATGAGCTGAATCTCCTCATAGCCATTGGCCATACGCTCTCTGCTGACTGCCAGCATGTCCTCCTGCATGGAGGCCAGCAGTTCAGTATAGTCGATGTCACCGGCATCCTTGTCCTCCACGTAGCCGATCTCGTCGAACTCTATGTCGAACACCCACACATCGTCGTCCAGTACGCCTTTATCCTGGGGCACAAGCATGCCCATGGTGGTGCCAGAGGCAGGGTTGCCCCAAAGCTCCGTCAGCACGTACTCCGACTGCTCCGCATCCAGGTACTTAAAGCCCTCCGGCACCGTGATCTTAGCCAGTCCGTCACCCAGTGCTATCTCGCCATACTGGTAGCTGAGCGAGTTTTCAATCTCCTGGATCTGCAGCTGCAGGGAGTCGGTTTGGGCACTCGAAGAGAAAGCGCACACGAGGAGCGCCAGAAAAATGTAAAGTTGTTTCATAAAATGGTTGTAAAAAGATTGGATTGATAATAAACGAGAGGCTATCCGAAAAATACAAGCACTGCTGCTGCACCAGCCGCAATGCTATCAATAGTATAGGCTATCGCAGGATTAGGTATAATTCTGGGCACAATATACTGGATTGGATATGTAGTTACAGCACCTGCTTAAAATATAATTTCGGCTGCTATACTTTGTGGAAGGAGTTTATACTTGGAGGGGCTTAACAGAGGCGGTAAACGTATAAAACAAAATGCCTGACTCATTTCTGAATCAGGCATTTTTCTGAGGTAGCGGGGACAAGACTCGAACTTGCGACCTTTGGGTTATGAGCCCAACGAGCTACCAACTGCTCCACCCCGCACTGTTTGTATGATGCAAAAGTATACTAAAGATGTTTACCATGCAAGTGTATATACCTAAAAACGTTAAAAAAGTTAGGCCCTGCTAAAATTTACTCGTTATCCCAAAGTGTATCTTGGAATACTTAAACGATAGCGACTGCTGCTCCGACTGACCCAGCGAGTACACCAACTGAAAAATGCCTGCCGCCGTGCTGAAACTGATTCCCGCCCCTACGCCGAACGGGTAATCTTCCGCAGAGAGCCGCTCCAGGTCGCTGCGGTAATAGCCCTGGTCGTAGAAAAGCAGCGCGTAGGAGTCGGAGGCGGTGAAGAGGCGGTACTCCAGCGTGCCCACAGCGTAGCTGGAGGCATAGAAGAAATAATCGTCGAAGCCGCGGAGGGAGGAAAGACCACCCAGCCGATACATATCATTCAGGAAGATCTGGTCGTTAAGCAGGGCCTCGCCGCGCAGCCTGGTGAGCAGGGCGCTGTTTTTGCCCAGCCGCAGGAAATTCTCCAGCCGCAGGCTCAGGCTCAGCTGTGAGGTTTTCATGTCCAGCGTGTCGTAAAAGCTTTTCTCCAGATCGGCGTTGCGCAGCAGCTTTTTAGTGCCGGCAGAGAACTGCAGCTCCAGCAACCGCCCGCGCCGCGGGAAGTAGAAATCGTCGAGGTTGTTCCAGAGGTAGTTCAGGCCGTAGGTGGTGGTTTGGGCGTCGGCCAGGTCGAGCTGCTGCAGGCGCTGCGGGCTTACCTCCGAAAGTATGCGGGAGTTGCGCCACTCGGTAAACACACTGAACTTGCCATACTTCAAAGTATAGTAGCCTAGCTGCAGGCGCGGCTGCACGGTGATGAAGGTGGAATCCTGCTTGAGCAGGCTAAACTTAGTGCCGACCTCAAAGGGGCTACCCAGGAAGTTGGGGTGCAGGTACTCGCCGTTCAGCACCACCGAACCCGCGCTTACCCGCCGCCACTGCAGCCCTAGCTGCTTGCCCGAGCCCCGGATATTGCGGATATTGAGATTGGCCTCGCCCGTGATCAGCAGCTTGTCCTGCCGGTTAGGGTCCGGCAGAAAGCCCACCACACCGTCGATCTGATTCGCCTGCCTGTCCTCCAGGTAATAGTACACCTTGGCCTTATCGCTGGTGAAGCGTACCTGCGCCGGGCGCGTGGCTTTGATGTAGGGCAGCTGCGTGAGCATCCGCTCGGAGGCATTTATCTGGTCCTGGTTATAGAGCTGGCCGGGCAGTAGCTGCAGGTAGCGCATCAGGAACTTGGGCTGCGTCTTGGTTTTGCCCACGATCTCGAGCGTGTCATACGTCACTGCGAAGGCCTTCTCCACCATCAGCGTGGCCGCCACCTGGTTGCCGTTTATACTTACAGAGTCGAGCCAGACGTTGGCGAAGGGGTAGCCGTTGCGTTCGGCGTAGTCGAGGATGCGCTGCTGCAGCTTCACATACTCGGCAGGCTTAAAGGGCACATTGTTGTAGAACTTCTCCCGGAACCCGGCCTCCACCAGAATCCCCTCGCTCAGGTTGCCGTTGCGCAGCTGCGCCCACGCAAAGGGCTGCCCCACATAAAGTTTCACGTGGAGCGTGTCGCGGCCAAAGTATAAACTGTCGGCAGAGGCCAGCAGGAAGGCATCCTGCTGCAGCCGGTACACCAGCGCCCGCACCTCCTTCAATGCCTCGGCAGAGTCGGGCAGGGCCTGCCGGAAGTTATAGCGCCGCAGCACCTGCGCCCCGCCGGCATCCACCGCCTTCACCGACAGCTGCATTCTGTTGGCGGGCGGCGCTTTTTGCGTCTTCTCAGGCTGCTTCTCCTCCGCTTTTTTGGCCGGCTCCTGCTTCGCCGGGGTAGGGGGCGGCTGCACCTCCTGCGCACGCACCTGCACCAGGCACAGCATCAGGCAACACAAGAAGGCAGCTATTTTGTACATTTGCGTTGGGTAATGTGCTAGTGGTTTTAATGTACTGATGTGATGATTAGTTAACTGTGAGTCCGCAGCAAGTATAAATCTCAGCAAAATTAAGCACAAATCAGCGGCTGTTTGTTAGCAAAACATGCATAATGATTCTGGAATGAACAAATAACCAATTTTAGACATTCATCCATTAGCACATTACCGCATTAAACCTTTAGCACATTAAATTTTGTCCGGCATATACCTCCATATCCCTTTCTGCAAGCAGGCCTGTCACTACTGCGATTTCCACTTCAGCACCTCGATGGGGCATAAGGCGGCTACTATAGCGGCCATTGCCCGTGAGCTGGAGCTGCGCCAGGAGTACCTGCAGGGGCAAACGGTGCACACCATATACTTTGGCGGCGGCACCCCCTCGCTGCTCACACAGGCAGAGCTGGAGCTATTGCTACAAACCATACAAAAGCTGTTTATAGTTTCGGGGGATGTCGAAATTACGCTGGAGGCTAACCCCGATGACCTCTCTCCGGAGAAGCTGCGGGAGCTGAAGGCGGCTGGCATCAACCGCCTGAGCATAGGCCTGCAATCGTTTCATGAGCCGCACCTGCGCCTGATGAACCGCGCCCACAACGCCACCGAAAGCCTGCAATGCGTGCATGACGCCCAGGCAGCGGGTTTTGATAACATCACCGTGGATCTGATCTACGGCATCCCGGCACCGGACCACACCATCTGGCGGGAAGATTTAAAAACACTGTTTTCGCTGCATGTGCAGCACGTCTCCTGCTACGCCCTTACCATAGAACCCGACACGGCACTGGGCCGCTGGAGCAAGAAAGGCAAGTTCAGGCCATCGGAGGATGACTTTACGGCGCAGCAGTTCGAGATCCTGCTGGAGCAGATGGCGCGGCACGGCTTTGTGCAGTACGAGATCTCCAACTTCTGCCAGCCAGGCTTTGAGTCTAAACACAACAGCAACTACTGGCGCGGGGTGCATTACCTGGGCGTGGGCCCGAGCGCCCACTCGTTTAACGGCCACAGCCGGCAGTACAACGTGTCCAACAACCGCAAGTATACGGCCGCCATCGGTGAGGGCACCATCCCTGCCGAAACAGAGGTACTGAGCCGGGCCGACCAGGCAAACGATTACCTGCTCACCACGCTGCGCACCATCTGGGGCTGCGACCTGGCTCTGCTCCGCGACAAGTATAAGTATGATGCGCAGGCATCGCACCAGGTATACTTGCAGGAGCTGCAGCAGAAGGAGCTGGCAAGTATAAATGATGGCGTGCTCTACCTGACCGATAAAGGAAAGCTGCTCGCCGACCAGATCACGCTGGACCTGATGATGGAGTAGCGTCGCTTCTGCCGCCTGGGGAGAATCAATGGCAGGCACTTAATGCTGCTGATTTCGTATCAACATATAGCCACAACCCTTAGTCCGGAAACAGGAACCCACATGCTGCAACCAAGAACGATTTTTCTCTCAGACGAATTTAAGATAGAGGTTGATGATGCGCATGCGTACGTCAGGGCGGAATGGCTGCAGCCCGTAGTGGAGGAGCGGTTTGTGGTCGAGGCCATGAGGGCCCATGAGGCCATCACCTCCAGGAAAGCGGAGAGAGTGCTGGTAAACGCGATGCAGGTGTCCGTCATCGGCCCTAAAACAAAGGACTGGCTCGCTAACATCTACTTTGCTTTGTATTGCCACACACCGCTGAAGAAGATGGCGCGCGTAATGCCCGACAACCTCTTCAAGAAACTGGCTCTGGCCTCCGTCACCACCCGTGCCAGCGCAGCCGGCGAACTGACCTACGAGATCCGCGACTTTTCCTCGGAAGAGGAAGCCGTGCGTTGGCTGCTGGAAAACTAACCGCCCATACTTTCGGCGCCGCGGCGCGTAGCTTTCGGTATTTTCTGCTATACTTGCCAAAAAGCCTGCCACCCCATGGAAGCCACCATCACCTACCTCGACCAAACGTATACGTTTAACCCGCTGCAGCCGCTGGATATCTCAATGCCGCTGCACAACGGGGAGCTGCAGCCGGAGTGCTTCTGGGCCGAGCCGGTTCAGTTTGATGTGATCCGGGTAGGGAGTTTTGTGGGATCGGTGGCAGCAGGCGGCAGCACCAACTACAAACGCGTGCACCTGACGCCCCATGGCAACGGCACCCACACCGAGTGCTACGGCCACATCTCCGCTGATGAGAACGCCACTATCCACAACTGCCTCAAACGCTTCTTATTTGTGGCGCAATTGATAACCGTGCAGCCGCAGAAACTGGAAAACGGCGATGAGGTGGTGCTGCTGGAGGACGTGAAAGCACAGCTGCAAAGTATAAAATCCGAGGCCCTTATACTTCGCACCTTGCCAAACACTGATCTTAAACTTACGCGCCACTATTCCGGCACTAATCCGCCTTACCTGGAGCATACCATCGGGCAGTATTTGGCAGAAAAAGGCGTACAGCACCTGCTCCTGGACCTACCATCCGTAGACCGCGAAATGGACGAAGGCAAGCTGCTGTGCCACCACGCGTTCTGGCAATATCCTAAAAACATCCGCTGCGGCGCCACCATTACCGAGCTGATCTATGTTCCGGACCACATTGCCGATGGTTTATACTTGCTGAACCTGCAGATTGCCAGCCTGCAACTCGACGCCAGCCCGAGTAAGCCTGTACTTTATACTTTGTCGCCAGTTTTTCCGGAGTTGTAGGCTATGGCAAGCAGGAAGCAGACCACCGACACCATTCTGATGATTGAGCCGACCAATTTCTGTTACAATCCGGATGCCGCCGAAACGAATAAATTCCAGAAACAGGCCGAGGGACTAACGCCGGCAGAAGTACAGACCAAGGCGCTGGAGGAGTTCAGGCAGATGGTGCGGCAACTGCAGGAAAACGGTGTGGAGGTAATCGTGGTACGGGATGTGGAGAATTCCTGCACGCCTGATGCCATCTTCCCCAACAACTGGTTCTCGACGCACCAGAACGGCCAGCTGGTGACCTACCCCATGGCTCCCGCAAACCGACGTGGCGAGCGCCGGCAGGATGTGATTGATTTACTCACGCAGAAGTATGGCTACCGCGAGCACGTAAAGCTGGAGTATTTCGAAGACCTGCCCCGGCCAGCATTTCTGGAGGGAACCGGAAGTATGGTCCTCGACAGAGAAAACCGAATCGCTTATGCTGCCTTATCTCCCCGAACAGAAGCCGGGCCGCTGCAAGCGTTTTGCGATACGTTAAAGTATAAACCGGTTACGTTTCGCGCCTACGGACCTACCGGTGAGCTTATCTACCATACCAACGTCATGCTTTGCGTGGGCGATACCTTTGCCGTAGTAGGGATGGATGTGGTAGCTGCCGGGGACAGAGAGCGGCTGCGCCAGCAGTTGGAAGGTACCGGAAAAGAGATCATCGAGCTTACCGCCAGCCAAACCCACCACCATTTTGCCGGCAACATGCTGCAGCTGCGCAACAAGCAGAACCAACGTATACTTGTCATGTCTGAGGCGGCTTATACTTCGCTTTCAGGAAATCAGCTGGCCAGACTCAAAAAGCACAACGACTACCTGCTATACTTCCCGATACACGTAATCGAGCAGTGCGGTGGCGGCAGCGTGCGCTGTATGATCGCGGAAATTTTTAAGCCGGAGCAAGTATAAATGCTACAGTTTAAAATTCGTGCCTTAGCCCCTGATGAGCCCCCACCGATGCAACTGCTTCTGCTTGCCGACCCAAGCGAGGAAATCATATTTTCCTACCTGCATCAGAGCCATACTTTTGTTGCCGAACATGCTACAGAGATAGTGGGCGCCCTGGTATTTCAACTACAAGATAACTCTACTGCTGAGATCATGAATGTTGCCGTTGAAGAAGATTGGCAGGGAAAAGGGATAGGCCGGCAACTTGTAGCATATGCAATAGATTTGGCACGTCAGCAAAGTATAAAGCGGCTCTTTGTTTGCACCGGCAACAGCACACTACCGGCATTAGCGCTTTATAAGCGTTGTGGTTTTACTATTGAAAGTATAGACAAAGGTTATTTCCTGCGAAACTATCCGCAGCCAATCTTTGAGAACGGCCTCCAGTGCACCGACAGGGTAAAATTAAGGCTGGAGTTGTAGCTCCAGCCTAAGGTAGTTAAAGTATAGGTAGTGTGTAATAGGTATTCTCTTTAAAACAGCGCCTCGGCCACCTTCCTGACCGATCCTGATTTGCCCATGGAATAGTAGTGCAGGCAGGGCACGCCGAATTCCATCAGCTCTTTTGATTGCTGAATAGCCCACTCCACACCCACCTGAGCCGCCGCTTTGTTGTCCGGACAGGTCTCGATGGCATCGGCCAGATCACAGGGGATTTCGATGTGAAATAAGCTCGGCAGTAAGCTAAGCTGCGATTTGGTCGTCATCGGCTTCAGGCCCGGGATGATAGGCACATTGATGCCTTCCTCGCGGCAGCGGTTCACGAAGTCGAAGTACTTCTGGTTATCAAAAAACATCTGCGTGACAACGTATTCGGCTCCCAGTTCCACCTTCTTCTTCAGCCAGCGCAGGTCCGATTTTATGTTCGGCGCCTCAAAATGCTTTTCCGGATAGCCCGCCACGCCGATACAGAAACTGGTGCAGCTGTTGCTCACCTGCTCGTCATCGAGGTAGCAGCCATTGTTCATCGCCACCACCTGCTCGATCAGCTCCGTTGCATAATGGTGTCCGCCCGGCTCCGGCACAAAACGCTGCTCGCTCTTCACACAATCGCCACGCAACACCAACACATTATCTATCCCCAGAAAATGAAGATCGATGAGCGCGTTCTCGGTTTCTTCTTTGTTAAAGCCCCCGCAGATCAGATGCGGCACGGTGTCCACTTTGTAGTTGTTCTGAATGGCGGCGCAAATACCTACCGTGCCCGGGCGCTTACGCGTGGTAATTTTCTCCAGCAACCCGTTCTCGCGCTGCTTGTATACATACTCTTCGCGGTGGTAGGTCACATCAATAAACGGCGGCTTAAACTCCATCAACGGGTCGATGTGGCTGAACAAAGTCCGCATGTTCTCGCCTTTCAGCGGAGGAAGTATCTCAAAGGTGAAAAGCGTTTTGCCGTTGGCGTTTTTAAAGTGGTCTGTTACTTTCAAGTTATATTGACGATTAAACTGATAACTATTTTGTTGTTGGTTTTACCGAGTCCACCCCCTCCTTGGCTAAGGCGGGGAGCTTATAAGTAATGCTTCTTTGATCATCCGTTGTTCTAGATTTCCTAATCCGGAACTTGTCCTGCCCGAGGTTATCCGTATCCGCTTCTCCCACCCCTGCGCCCCTCCAAGGAGGGGAATTACTGTACTGCTGTGTAGGTTTATACTTCGAAGCCGCTGTTAATTTTCCTTCCACCAAGATCCTTTCAGGATGACAAAAAGGTAAAGTAATGCTATTAAGATGACAGGAGCGGCAGTAACATCAGGCTCCCTCTCTGCTCTTTCGGATTTGCAATCCGGAAGTATGGTATGATCAGGATTTGTAATCCGATTATACATATTGCCATCTGTTGTGCTGCGGCTAAGAGCAAAGTCGGATTGCAAATCCTCATGTTAGGTGCTTCGGGATTTGTAATCCCGAAGAGCAGCCAGCAGTAAGTACAAGCTCCCCTCCTTCGTTAAGGAGGGGTAGGGGTGGTTCGAAGACTACACCGCCTGCTGTGCTACCGGCTTTGGCTCGTAGTTCAGGTTCGGCGAGAGCCAGCGTTCCAGCTCTTCTTTGGCCATACCTTTGCGCTGCGCAATATCTGCTACCTGGTCTTCGCCAATTTTGCCCAAGCCAAAGTAACGGGATTCCGGATGCGAGAAGTATAAACCGCTCACCGAAGCAGCCGGGTACATAGCCAGGTTCTCGGTCAGTATAACACCTGATGTTCTGTCGGCATCCAGCAGGTTAAAAAGCGTGATCTTTTCAGTATGGTCCGGGCAGCCCGGATAACCTGGTGCAGGACGAATGCCTTTATAGCTTTCCTTGATCAGGTCCTCGTTGGTCAGGCTCTCTTCCGGTGCGTAGCCCCAAAGCTCTCTGCGTACTTTCAGGTGCATCAACTCAGCAAAGGCTTCGGCTAATCTGTCGGCCAGGGCCTTTACCATAATGGACTTATAGTCGTCGTGCTCGGCCTCATACTGCTCCAGCAGTTTCTCGATGCCAAAGCCTGCCGACACCACAAAGCCTCCGATGTAATCCGCTACGCCGGTTTCTTTAGGTGCTATGAAATCCGAAAAAGCCAGGTTCGGCACATTCGCACCTTTCTTACCTTGCTGCCGCAGGGTGTGGAACTCCGTCAGCACATTTCCACGTGAATCGTCAGCGTATACTTCGATGGTATCATCCGCCTCCACGTTGGCCGGATAAAAGCCTACCACCGCGCGCGCTTCCAGCAACTGCTTATCCACGATCTCCTGCAGCATTTGCTGGGCATCGTTAAACAGTTTGGTTGCTTCGGTACCTAACTCCGGATCGTTCAGAATTTTCGGGTACTGGCGCTTAAGCTCCCAGGTATGGAAGAATGGCGTCCAGTCGATGTAGGGCACGATCTCCGAAAGTGGAAAATTGGTGTATGTCTTGTTGCCGATAAAGCTCGGTTTTACTGGCTGCGTTGTGTCCCAGTCAACTTTATACTTGTTGGCGCGGGCTTCTTCTATACTGGCAAAGGCGCGGTCTTTGGTGCGGCCCAAATGGTCTTCTCTCACTTTCTGATACTCCGCCTTAATCTCTGCGATATAGCTATCGCGCTCGCTGCTGAGCAGGCTGCTGACCACGGTTACGCTACGCGAAGCGTCGTGCACGTGCACCACCGGCCCGCTGTACTGCGGCGCAATCTTCACGGCCGTATGCACCCGCGACGTGGTAGCGCCGCCAATCAGGAGCGGAATTTTCATGCCGCGGCGTTCCATTTCCTGCGCCACATACACCATCTCGTCCAGCGAGGGCGTGATCAGGCCGCTCAGGCCAATGATGTCTACTTTATGGGCTTCAGCTTCTGCCAGGATCTTGTCTAGCTGCACCATCACACCCAGATCGATCACCTCGTAGTTGTTACAGGCCAGCACCACGCCCACAATGTTTTTACCGATGTCGTGCACGTCGCCTTTCACGGTCGCCATCAGGATCGTACCTGCGGTTGATTTGGAGGTATCGGACGCCAGCTTTTCCTTTTCCATAAAGGGCAGCAGGTAGGCCACGGACTTTTTCATCACGCGGGCGCTCTTCACCACCTGCGGCAGAAACATCTTACCGGCACCAAACAGGTCCCCCACCACCGACATACCGGCCATCAGCGGCCCTTCGATCACATCCAGCGTTTTTACAGCTTTTTGGCGCGCCTCCTCCGTGTCATCTTCAATGTAATCAACAATACCGCGTACCAGGGCGTGTTTCAGGCGCTCTTCTACCGGAGTTTCGCGCCAGGAAGTATCAGCAGCGGAGGCTGTTTTGCCCTTGCCTTTTATCGTTTCGGCATAGGTCACGAGCTTTTCGGTTGCCTCCGGGTGCCGGTTAAAGATCACATCTTCTATCAGGTCGCGCAGCTCCGTCGGAATTTCGCTGTACACGCCCAGCATGCCGGCGTTCACAATGCCCATGTCCATACCAGCCTGCACGGCATAGTATAAAAACACGGTGTGCATCGCCTCACGTACCAGGTCATTGCCTCTAAAGGAGAAAGACAGGTTGCTCACGCCGCCGCTTACCAGCGCATGTGGGAGGTTGGCCTTGATCCATTTTACTACTTCAATGTAATCGACTGCATAGTTGTTATGCTCTTCGATGCCCGTGGCAATGGCCAGGATGTTCGGGTCGAAAATGATGTCCTGCGGCGGAAAGCCTACTTCGTCTACCAGAATGCGGTAAGAGCGCTCGCAGATTTCTTTCCGGCGCTCCAGCGTATCGGCCTGGCCTTGTTCGTCGAAGGCCATCACCACCACGGCGGCACCGTACTGACGCACCTTGCGGGCCAGTTTCTTAAAGGCTTCTTCACCTTCTTTCAGCGAGATGGAGTTAACGATGGATTTGCCCTGCACACACTTCAGCCCGGCCTCAATCACGCTCCACTTCGAGGAGTCGATCATGATCGGCAGCTTGGCGATGTCGGGTTCGGAGGCGATCAGGTTGAGGAAATTGGTCATGGCCTGCTCCGAGTCGAGCATGCCCTCGTCCATATTTACGTCAATGATCTGCGCACCGCCCTCTACCTGCTGCCGGGCTACGGCCAAAGCTTCTTCAAACTGCCCGTTTACGATCAGGCGGGCAAACATCTTGGAGCCGGTCACGTTGGTGCGCTCGCCGACATTCACAAAAAGGCTTTCAGGAGTGATGGTAAGGGGCTCGAGGCCGCTGTAGCGAGGGAGAGGAGCGACCGGCGTGGGAACGTGCGGTTTATACTTCTGCACTAAGTCTGCAATGACCTTGGTGTGCACGGGCGTCGTGCCGCAACAACCACCAAGTATGTTCACCAGCCCCTCTTTCAGGTATTCCTCTACAATGGCCCCCATTTGCTCGGCTGTTTCGTCGTAGCCGCCAAAGGCGTTCGGCAAACCGGCGTTCGGGTAAGCACTGATGTAACAGTCTGAAATGCGGGAGAGCTCCTGGATGTGGGTCTTCAGCTGACGGGCTCCCAGGGCACAGTTAAAGCCTACGCTCAGGATGGGCGCGTGCGAGATCGAGTGCCAGAAAGCCTCTACGGTTTGCCCGGACAATGTACGACCACTGGCGTCGGTAATGGTGCCGGATATCATGATCGGCAGTTCTTTGCCGCCATCGTTTACGAACTGCTGGATGGCAAAAAGAGCCGCCTTACAGTTCAACGTATCAAACACGGTTTCTACCAGCAGCAGATCAGAGCCACCATCCACCAAACCACGCACCTGCTCATAGTATGCTTCTACTAACTGATCGAAGGTAATGGCGCGGTAGCCAGGGTTGTTCACATCCGGCGAGAGTGAAGCAGTGCGGTTGGTTGGCCCAATGGCGCCCGCCACGAAACGTTTATGCGCAGGATCTTTCGCCTCCACCTCATCTGCTGCCTCACGTGCAACCTTTGCCGACGCATAGTTGAGCTCGTACACCAGGTGCTCCAGGTGGTAATCGGCCATGGCAATGCTGGTAGAGCTGAAGGTGTTGGTCTCGATGATGTCGGCACCGGCCTGCAGGTATTCGGTATGGATGGCTCGGATGATGTCCGGCCGCGTGATGGAAAGCAGGTCGTTGTTGCCCTTCAGATCGGAGGGATGGGCTTTAAAGCGTTCGCCGCGGAAGTCGGCTTCCGTGAGCTGGTAACGCTGGATCATGGTGCCCATCGCGCCGTCAAGCACAAGCACGCGTTCCCGCAGCAAAGTATAAATCGGATGTGTTTTGGTCATGGCCGGTGTCTTTCTTCTCGTTCGTCATTTACACAACTTATCAAGAAGGACACCTGAAGAGAGACAGGATCAATCTTATCTTCCCTGGCTACTGATGCACCAGGAGGGAGTTAGCACCAAGCTTTATACATGGTTGCTAAGACGTCATCGGGCCCTATCCCTCAGTCTTTCTTGATAAGAATAACAAAGTAAAGGTATATCCGTGGAAAAAGGAAATTAGTTGCCCTTAAATTGTAGCGAAGGGCCCGAAGCAAGCAGGAGAGGGTATAAAAACAGAAAAGGACACTTTCGTGTCCTTTTCCTTCAGGATCTTTTTCGTTTAATCGCAAATCCAATCCCTGCTTATATGTACGCCCGCCATGGTGGTTGGTTACGTATTCCTGAAATACTTCCTAAAAAAAGAGGGACACCTGCCGGGCATCCCTCTTTTTGCTATCAGCTTAGCTTAAATTAAGCTTCTGCTTCTACCTTAGGTACTACAGAAACGTAAGAACGGTTTTTCACGCTCTTTCTGAACTCTACCACGCCGTCAACCAAGGCGAACAAAGTATGGTCTCTGCCAATACCCACGTTTTTGCCTGGGTGGTGCGAAGTACCTCTTTGTCTTACGATGATGTTACCTGCGATAATGTCCTGGCCTCCGTAAATCTTAACACCCAGTCGTTTAGAATGCGATTCGCGGCCGTTATTAGAACTACCAGCTCCTTTTTTGTGTGCCATTTTCTTTTACTATTTAGTTGGGTTAGCCAAGCCAGCCCAAAAGGTTCTACGATTAATTTCCTCTTACTGCTTAACCAATGCTTTCGATAAGAACTTTGGTATAGTTCTGACGATGACCTCTCGACTTCTTATACCCTTTTCTTCTCTTCTTCTTAAAGATAAGCACTTTGTCAGCTCTTACCTCACCCAGGATCTTACCAGTTACTTTGATACCATCCACGAAAGGAGCGCCAACAGTAATAGTACCGTTGTCATCAGTTAGAAGAACATTGGCGAACTCAACGGCGTCACCTTCATTGCCGGAAAGCTTGTTAGCGTAGATGAACTTACCGCTCTCTACTTTGGTCTGTTGACCTGCGATTTCTACAATTGCGTACATCAGCTTCAATGTATGTTTAAAAAGATTTAGTCCGCAAAAGTACGGCTTCGTTTCGATATTTGCAACGGCTTGTATAACAAATTGTTCGCCGCCTATACTTTACCTATACACATATGTGGAAAAGTATGTGCATATCCACATAGGCGTTTTTAATTTTTGTCGATAAATCGCATAAGCGGTTTTGCAACAGCAAGTTAACAAATCACTTTCCTCTGCCGTTTTTCCACAAAGGCCAGCACCTACACTTTAGCTCCATTGGCTATACTTCATTTAGATGTATAAACTGGCGCACTTGATGCACATTTCCTACACCTTGTCTACACAGCTGCAGCCTCCAAAAAGCACCCACATTGAATTAAGCCACTAGCAAACAGACTTATTACAATATTTAGCACATTATATATATGTAAATCAAGATGTGGATAACCATGTTAGTTGCAGCTAAAATCGGCCCAGATTCAACTGTAGGGGCATGTGCATAAATTGAACAACTTTCGCCCCGGAAATCGAGTTCATTTCTATATATTTGAAGTCAGGATATTGGTGGATGGCATTCAGACATCTACCCGAACCAAAACTTAAACGGGGTGTTTTCTAAGCTAATCAGCTTACCCCTTCAACCAATAAAACGCTTATTTTAAAAGATTATGGAGCCAATACTGCAAGAAAACCCAAACCGCTTTGTACTGTTCCCGATACAGCATGATGAGGTATGGCAGATGTATAAAAAGGCAGAAGCCAGTTTCTGGACAGCCGAGGAAATTGATCTGGGCCAGGACCTGAAGGACTGGGAGAACCTGAACGATGGCGAGCGCCACTTCATCAGCCATGTGCTGGCCTTCTTCGCTGCTTCAGACGGCATCGTGAACGAGAACTTGGCTGTGAACTTCATGAACGAGGTGCAGATCCCGGAGGCGCGCTGCTTCTATGGCTTTCAGATCATGATGGAGAACATTCACGCCGAAACTTATTCGCTCCTTATAGATACCTATGTAAAGAAGCAGTCGGAGAAAGACTTCCTGTTCAACGCCCTGGAGACCGTGCCTGCCGTGAAAAAGAAAGGCGAGTGGGCGCTACGCTGGATTGAAAGCGAGAACTTTACCGAGCGTCTGATCGCTTTCGCGGCTGTGGAGGGCATTTTCTTCTCAGGTTCCTTCTGCTCTATCTTCTGGATGAAGAAGCGCGGCCTGATGCCAGGCCTTACCTTCTCCAACGAGCTCATCTCCAGAGACGAAGGCCTGCACTGCGATTTCGCCTGCCTGCTGTACCGTATGCTGGTGAACAAACTGCCGGAGGAGCGCGTGCACGAGATTATAAAAGATGCGGTAACCATAGAGCAGGAGTTCGTGACCGACGCGCTGCCTGTGGACCTGATCGGCATGAACGCCAAGCTGATGAGCCAGTACATTGAGTTTGTGGCCGACCGCCTGCTGGGCGAGCTGGGCTATAAGAAGATTTACGGCTCTACTAACCCGTTTGACTTTATGGAGATGATCTCGCTGCAGGGTAAGACAAACTTCTTCGAGAAGCGCGTGGGCGAGTACCAGAAGGCCGGTGTGCTGGGCGATAAGGATAAAAAGATGTTCAGCCTGGACGAAGACTTTTAAGATTAGATTTTCCTTTGTAAGTTCAAGGGCCAGGAGGGAAGCACATCCCTTCCCCCTCCTGGACTTACTCTTATTACCAAGGTACCGGACGGCAGTAGCAGCAACAGAGGCGACCGCAAGCCGCTCCGGGACAACAGCCGGCATCATCGCCGCCCGCAGGGCATCTCACCCCTGCGCTACAGCAAAAGCATTTGGCTTTAAGCATAATCACTTGTACTGCAACGGCTTATACTTATATCTGCGTATGGGCTGATTGTATAGCTATATTAAAGTATACCCGACTGCCGGAATGGCAGCGGCTTATTACATACACCTGTTTATTTCATTAACCACCCGGGCCCTTGACACCCGCTAATTGTATACGCTATGTTAGTAGTTAAACGAGACGGCCGACGCGAGTCCGTCAAATTCGACAAGATTACCGCACGCATCGAGAAGTTGTGCTATGGTTTGCACATGGACTATGTGTCGCCGATTGAGGTGGCCAAAAAGGTGATTGACGGTATTTACGATGGCGTGACCACCGTGGAACTGGACAACCTGGCTGCCGAGACAGCTGCCTCGCTTACCACCAAACACCCGGATTACGCCGTGCTGGCGGCACGGGTGGCCATCTCTAACCTGCACAAGGTTACGAGCAAGTCGTTCTCCAACACCATGAAGCGCCTCTATACTTACGAGGATCCGAAAACAGGGGAGAACGCTTCGCTGATCGCC
Organism: Pontibacter kalidii; assembly: GCF_026278245.1. Taxonomy (NCBI): domain Bacteria; kingdom Pseudomonadati; phylum Bacteroidota; class Cytophagia; order Cytophagales; family Hymenobacteraceae; genus Pontibacter; species Pontibacter kalidii. The sequence continues at coordinate 4,136,569 of NZ_CP111079.1, forward strand.
AAGGATGTGTACGAGATCGTGCGCAAGCATGCCGCCCTGCTCGACTCCACCATCATCTACGACCGCGACTACAACTACGACTACTTCGGTTATAAGACACTGGAGCGCTCTTACCTGCTTCGCCTGGACGGCAAGATCGTGGAGCGCCCGCAGCATATGTTGATGCGTGTGGCCGTGGGTATCCACAAGGAGGACATCGAATCTGCCATTGAGACTTATAACCTCATGTCCGAGAAGTGGTTTACGCACGCCACCCCAACATTATTCAACGCCGGCACACCAAAGCCGCAGCTGTCTTCGTGCTTCCTGCTGACCATGAAGGACGACAGCATTCCGGGTATCTACGACACACTGAAGCAGTGTGCGCAGATCTCCCAGAGCGCCGGCGGCATCGGCCTGAGCATCCATAACGTGCGCGCTACGGGCTCTTACATCAAAGGCACCAACGGCACCTCTAACGGTATCATCCCGATGCTGAAGGTGTTTAACGACACGGCCCGCTACGTAGATCAGGGCGGAGGCAAGCGCAAAGGCGCCTTCGCCATTTACCTGGAGCCATGGCATGCCGATATTTTCGATTTCCTGGAGCTGAAGAAGAACCACGGCAAGGAAGAGAACCGCGCCCGCGACCTGTTCTACGCCCTCTGGACGCCGGATCTGTTCATGCGGCGCGTGGAGGAGAACGGCGACTGGAGCCTGTTCTGCCCGAACGAGGCTCCCGGCCTGGGCGAGTGCTGGGGCAAGGACTTTGAGCGCCTCTACGAGAAGTATGAGCGCGAAGGCCGCGCCCGCAAAACCGTAAAAGCGCAGGACCTGTGGTTCCATATCCTGGAGTCGCAGATAGAGACGGGCACCCCGTACATGCTGTATAAGGACCATGCGAACCGCAAATCGAACCAGCAGAACCTGGGCACTATTAAGAGCTCGAACCTGTGCACCGAGATCATGGAGTACACGGATGAGAATGAGATAGCAGTTTGCAACCTGGCCTCTCTGGCGCTGCCGCGCTTTGTGAAGGAGGACGACAACGGCAACAAGACCTTTGATCATCAGAAGCTGTTTGATGTAACCTACCATGCCACCGTTAACCTGAACAAGGTTATCGACATAAACTATTACCCAGTGCCAGAGGCACAGAACTCGAACCTGCGCCACCGCCCTATTGGATTAGGCGTACAGGGCTTGGCCGATACCTTTATTCACCTGCGCATGCCATTCGAGAGCGACGAGGCCAAAGGGTTGAACAAAGACATTTTCGAGACGATCTACTTCGCTGCCATGACGGCCTCTAAGGACCTGGCCAAGAAGCAGGGAGCATACGAGACGTTTAAAGGTTCTCCACTATCCGAAGGCAAGTTCCAGTTCGACCTGTGGGGCGTAACGCCAGAGAGCGGCCGCTGGGATTGGGAAAGCCTGCGCCAGGACGTGGTGAAGCACGGTGTGCGTAACTCGCTGCTGGTAGCACCTATGCCTACTGCCTCTACTGCGCAGATTTTGGGTAACAACGAGTCGTTCGAGCCTTATACTTCCAACATTTACCTGCGCCGCGTGCTTTCCGGCGAGTTTATGGTGGTGAACAAGCACCTGCTCAAGGACCTGATCGCGCTGGGTATCTGGAACGACAAGATGAAGAACGATATTATCGCGGCCAATGGCTCTGTGCAGGATATTCCGAACATCCCGCAGCACATCAAGGACCTGTACAAAACAGTATGGGAGATTAGCCAGCGTGCTGTGATTGACATGAGTGCCGACCGTGGCGCGTTTATTTGCCAGAGCCAGTCGTTGAACCTGCACGTGCAGAACGTGAACTTCGGCAAACTGACCTCGATGCACTTCCACGCCTGGAAGCGCGGCTTGAAGACCGGTATGTATTACCTGCGCACCAAGTCTGCTGTAGACGCTATTAAGTTTACCGTAGAGAAGCAAGCCGCCGAAACCCTTTCGCCGGTTTACAGCAACCAGGACCAGAACCGCAGCGACATGAGCTGCTCGCTGGATAACCCAGACGCTTGCGAAGCTTGCGGATCGTAAATAACTAGAGAAGGAGGGCCGATGGTCCTCCTTCTTCTTTTTCCTACCAATTCTTCACCCCATGCTCCGCCTTCGTTGTTGTTGGAGTTTTCACCAACAACAACGAAGGCGGAAATAATTTATCATACCTCATAGCCAAAGCTACAAAGGAATACAGGCTACTACTATTGATTGATTCCCCTTTGTTTTTGGTGAAAACACCAAAAACAAAGGGGAATTATTCTTCTTCTGAGTCAACAAAAATCACCCAAACCTCTCGTAAATCCGTTATATAAATTTTAGATTATATCTAAAGATAGATTGATATTACATGTTCCCCATGATGGAAAAGGCTTATATAATTTTGGCCCACAAGAACCCTTCACAACTTTACCGTTTGTTAAGTAGGCTAGATGATAATGCATCCACATTTTTTGTACATATCGATAAACAAGTCTCTTTACATGATTTTTCTAGCTTATCAGATTTTGGCAATAAGATTAATTATGTCAAAAGAGTAAAGTCAAGTTGGGCTAGCTTCGAACTGGTTGAAGCAACATTAAACGCCTTGAATGCCATTAAAGCGTCAAAGCAACAATTCGACACTATCGTTTTACTAAGCGGGCAAGACTATCCAATAAAGAGTAATGAGATTATAAATGACTATTTTCACACTTCTAAGTATAGTGTCTTCATAGAATATTTCCCTATCCCTAACTATAAGAGGTGGCAAAACAGGGGAGGCGCATTTCGCCTTGACAAGTACTTCTTTGGGTTTAAATTTCATCAAAGGTTCACTGCTAAAGCACTTAATTTTTTAGCTAACTTTTTTCCATTTCTAACGAGAAGGCTGCCTAATAACTTAGTTCCGTATGGTGGGTCCCAATGGTGGACGATTGATATATATGCATTGGAATATATTCTAGATTATGTCGAAAAGAACCCGGCATACGTATCTTTTCATAAAGCTACCTTTGCACCGGACGAGATCTTTTTCCAGACTATACTTTTGAATACTAAAGATGAGAAGCTTTTAAGAAGCATTATAAATAATAACAAGAGATATATGATTTTTAAAGATCGAACACAACACCCAGAAATACTTACTAATGAAAATTATAAAGACCTCGTAATCTCAAATGCTTTATATGCCAGAAAGTTTGATTATTCTATTGACACCGAGATATTAGACCTAATAGATAACGCTTGTCTATCCAAAGTAAACGAGCAAGGTAAGCTTGAAAGAAACTACTAAAATGAGCATAAGGATCAAGCTTATTGATTACTTTGGCAAAACTCTGGAGAGGCTGCTACACTAGTTTTCGAGAAACATTCAACAATAGACGATATATACATTGACTTTGAAAAAGTTGAGTTTATTTCTCGCTCATTTGCATATCAATTTGTAAAAGAGCAGAAGAAAGCAAGTGAGAATGGTATCATGGTAAAGATTGAAAATGCTGTAGAAGATATTGTGAAGCTGCTAAAAGTTGTAAGGCGAACACAACGGCCAAGGGAAAGGGATAGGGATAGACTAAGCTTACCTGTTGTTACTTACAATGACAAGCATAAGCTTTTTAAGTAACTTCAAACATTATAAATAAAAAAGGAGCAAGCAAACTTGCTCCTTTTTTATTTATAATGTTACTGAGTGAGATCCAGACCTCGCGGCGTCTTTACGACCCGCGAGCGTCTAACCCCTCTAGCGCCCTCAGCTACAAAGCCAAGCAACAGCCTTTCCACCAGACACCCGCGGGCCCTCCGGACACCACGAGGTATTTCTGAGCCGCCAGGTCTTTTTGATCCAACGTTGCTGCTGGTTCGTAGAAGTATAGATGCAAAAGATGATACAACTGGAGCCGGGGAAGTTATACCATCTTTATACCCGCGGCAATAACAAGAAACACTCTTCCGGCACCACGACAATTACCACTACTTTCTGCAGCTCTATCGGAAGTATGTAGCACCTTACGTTGATACCTTTGCTTACTGCCTGCTGCCCAACCATGTGCATTTCCTGGTGCAAATAAAAGACGAAGATGCCCTGAAGCCGCAATGGGTAACAGAGAATGAGACGAAGCTCATAAGTATAAACTGGCAGCCCGGGCACCTGCTCAACGCCTACGCCAAGGCCATCAACCTGAAGTATGACCGCACTGGCCGCCTGCTCCAGCACCGCTTCGGGAGAAAAGAGGTGACCTCAGAGGTATACTTTACCAGGCTAATTTTTTAAATTTTAACCCGCAGTACCACGGCCTTATACCTGATTTCAGCGATTGGCCTTATTCCTCCTACCACAGCCTCTTATCGAAAGGCAACACGGCTTTGCAGGGGAGGATGTACTAGGGTGGTTTGGGGGCTGGGGCAAGTATAAATGGTTTCATCAGGAAAACGCCGCCGACTTCACCAGCATTGCCCCGCATATAGAGGAAGAGGAACTGTAGCCACTACAAAGCCCCTGCAGTGTCTGGGGCCACGGAGGAGCAACAGTTGTTGGCTCTGGCTACTCCAGCATCACCTCCACGGTGTTATAATATAGCGTGGTGGTGCCTTCAAAGCCGGAGTCTGTACCGATGATGAGCCAAAGGCTGCCGTTGCTGTCGGTGGTTACCTCTACCGGTTGCTGCTCGTTGTCGCGCTGGATAAGCTGATAAGTAAAATCCTCGCCAGGTATACCCACATTACCTAGTACCACCATATCCTCGCCGCCCTGGGCCTGGTTGCCCTTGTCAATGTTGAGCCGGATGTAGTCTCCTTCTACCACCGCCATTGGTTCTATGGTTGATCCTCCCGCCTTCAGGTAAACACTCGCCCCGGGGCTGCCGCCTATTCCTACTGACTCCTCCGGGTACTGAGAGGCCAGTTCTATCCGGAAGGTAACGCTATAAGTCTGGTTTGGCTCCAACCCGGTTACTTGCTTCTTCATGAACATGAACAGGTCGTCGCTGAAGTTCCTTCCGGAAATGCGCATCGCCATACCGTCCTTGTTAACCGAAGCAGGCAAGTCGGTGCGGGCAAACCTGAACTCCAGCCGGCTTGTGTCCCAATCGGCTGGGTAATCAGCCACGCCGCCTTCCCAGCCCTCAGCGCTTTCCTCAAAAGTATAGCTGAAGGAGTCTACTGGTGTGGCTGTTCCGCCATCATCGTTGCAGCCAAAGCTAAGCACCGCCAAGGCAAAGCAGAAGAAGGATTTAATACTTGTTTTCATGGTTGTACATGTAATTGGTTACAGGCCCTTGCCTCTTTTCTTAGAATGGGAGGCATACCTAGGGCTTTACTTCATTTTCCAGTGGCTTCTGCTGCTCAAAATCCGTGATGCTCTGAAGGGTAACACGGGCAATGGCCTGCATCGCGTCTGTCGTGAAAAAGGCCTGATGCCCTGTAATGAGTACGTTGTTAAAGGAGAGCAGCCGCATGAACACGTCATCTTTGATCACTTTGTCAGAAAGATCCTCAAAAAAAAGATCCGCTTCCTCCTCATACACATCCAGCCCGAGGTGGGCAATTTTCTCGCTCTTCAACCCCCTGATAACGGCCCGTGTATCGATAGTAGCGCCCCGGCTGGTGTTGATGATCATTACGCCATCCTTCATCTTGCCAATCGACGCCTCGTTGATCATGTGGTACGTCTGCGGGGTAAGCGGACAGTGCAGCGAGATGATATCCGACTCTCTGTAGAGCGTATCGAGGTCGGTGAACGCTATACCTGCCTCCTCTTCCTCACCGCGCTTCACCACATCGTAGCCCAGCACACGGCACCCAAAGCCCTTCAGGATCTGAGCCGTTACCAGGCCGATTTTTCCTAGGCCTATGATGCCCGTGGTCCTGCCATGCAGGTCAAAGCCCATTAGTCCGTTTAAGGCGAAATTGCCCTCTTTAACACGGTTATAGGCCCGGTGGGTCTTACGGTTAAGGGTAAGTATAGCGCTACGGTGTGCTCGGCCACCGAATAAGGCGAATAGGCCGGTACACGCACAATGTTTATCCCCAGTTCCTCTGCCGCACCCAGGTCCACATTATTGAAGCCTGCACAACGGAGCGCGACAAGCTTTATGCCTTGTTCTGCCAGAACCTGTAGTGCCTCTTTATTGACTATGTCATTTACGAAGATGCAAATTGCCCCGTACCCGTTTGCCAACACGGCTGTACCCTCGTTTAGGTGGGTCTCCAGGAATTTGAGGTGATGCTTATACTCCTCATTCGCTTTGGAGAAAAACTGCTGATCGTATGCCTTGGAGCTGAAGAATACTACTTCCATAATGGGTTTTTGCTACAGTAATTACTTAGCAGAGCTTTTATATACTGTTACGTTTCTTCTTTTAAATAAGGCAAGGCGCAGATAACCTGAAGCAGAGCAGAAGATCTTGAGAACACGGGAAGTGACGGCAAGCGGAAAGAATCCTGCGTGAGTTTCCCCCTTGGCGCATACTGTTCCTTCCTATGATTCCATCAACAGTGCATGACCGATTGGACAGTGATAAATCTGCAGGAGGCCTGTATCGCTGCCCAAAAGAGCAACTAAGACCTGGTGGCGCCCGGCTTTCCCGTGAGCCGAGGGTTCCGAACGTTTCAGGCGCATGGCGGGAGGGCTGTTTTTGCTGCTGAAAGTATAGGCTGGGCGTGGGTGCGGCATCCTGCGGGGGCCGGTTATCAGGCTGTGGTGCAGGTATGCTTGCACTCCCCCGGCTCCAGCGAGCTTACAGCCAGCATTTATACTTGTACGGGCATAATAGGGTGTTGCTTAGGAGCTTTCCTCGCAGAAAGTATACATCGCTACTCCGTTAACTCCAGCAGCCAGGCCAGGGCCTCCTCTTCGCTGTCGAAGTCGCGGATGACCAGTTTCTGATCCAGTTTGCTCTTTTTCTCGAGCATTATTTCCATTGCTTGCCGGTTCTCCTCATACTCGGAGGGAAGATTAGCCATGCGCAGCAGTGGCCCTGTTACAATCTGCGGCACGAACACCTCCAGGCTCCATTGCAGGTCGGCGGGCTCAATGGTCTGCATCTTGCGGTTATCCCCGAGCCAGCCCAGCAGTTCGTGCCTGTCAGTCAGGTCGAGACACAGCAGCACCAACTCCCTGTACTCTGCCCCGCTTAAATGACCGTTCCAGACAGCCTTCCCCAGCCGCCGTTCCTTATCAAAATAAATACTCACAAAGTTATTCTTGAAGTATAGGTCGAACATAAACCGGGTGAGAATGAGTATGGCAAAAGGTATAGAAAGTACGGCTTAAATAAAAGGCATGAACCAGAGCCCACGGCTAAAATACCTGCGGCTGCGGACAGCTGTACACGTTCATAAAGAAAGCCGCTGGTACTGGCCAGCGGCTTCTTAAACGAATAGGCATTTAGGACTGTGGCTGGCGGGTAACCGCCACAATGGATACACGGCGGTTAAGCTGCCGGCCCTCGGGTGTCTTGTTTGTGGCCCGGGGAGCCTGCTCGCCCATTGCGCCTATAGACAGGCGGTTGGCGTCGACGTCACCCTCCTCCTGCAGCCAGTTTTTCACGGCATTGGCGCGCTCCTCGGAGAGCTGCTTGTTATACGCTGCCCCGGCCCGGGCATCGGCGTGTCCGAACACCCGGATTACGGCATTAGGAGGCAGGTTGTTCAGTGCCTTGGCTATCTGCTGCAGCTTCTCCTCCCCCTCGGGCCGGATCTCCGCCTTGTCGGTATCGAACAGCACACGGTCATCCAAAGTATAAATGTTGTACTCGTTTGTGGCGCGCGCTTCTATCTCTGCTTCCTTCATCTCCGCATTACCCGTTTCAGGGGCATCCCAGTCTATGTTAGCCCAGTAGGTCTCTTCCACAGTTATCACCTCGGCACCATCTGCCTCTATCCGCCCACGCTCATCTTCATAAGCAACGGCAGAATCAGCTGTAGCCTCCTCCATGGTGTCTCTGTCAACGCCGCCTTCAGGGCTGTTGCAGGCGCTAAGCAAGCCTATTCCACAAAGCATCACAATCCAGTTCTTTTTCATAGTAAACATTATCATTAATTTGTCCTAAAGCTACGCGTAGCAGGAAGGATAGTTGTGCCCAGCCTCCAGATCTTTTCAGGAATGCAAAAAAGAATTGGGGACAGCGAGAAGTTTGAAAGGGCAAGTATAAAACTCAAGATGCGCTTAACCTGACCCTCCCAGGAGGCAGGGGTGGGGTAAGACTTTCAGTTCATGTATTGATCCCAACTTGAGTTAGAAAGTATACCAGGCCCTAAGGATGGAGGCGACAGCCCGCCTGGCCGTCGTGCAAAAGCAAAGCCCCGGATCCTGGGAAAGGTCCGGGGCTCGTAAAAGCTCAAGAAAAAGATCCTATACTCACTTATCTTTTCACGAAACGCTGTGTCTGCTGCTGCGTGCCGTCAGATACCTTCACAAAGTATACGCCCGGCTGCAGGTGGCTTACCGGCAGCACCAGGTGCTGGCTGGCATTGCTGTACTGCGCTACCTGAAGACCACTGGCGTTCAGCACCGTAACCTGCGCGTTGCCCAGGGTCAGACTTACGCTTACCTCAGTGGCTGCGATGGTTGGGTATACTTTGGCGATGTTGCCGTTCAGCACGTGCTGCATGCCTTTAAACTGCAGGGCCACCAGGTTGGAAGCTTCCTCTGCTCCGCCAAAGTCTACCTGGCGCAAGCGGTAATAGTTGGTTCCTTGTGCCGGGCTGGTGTCGGTGAAAGTATAGCTAACGAGCGTGCTGCTGTTGCCATGGCCCTGTACCTCCCCAATCTTACTGAAGCTTCTGCCGTCCTGGCTGCGCTCCACTATAAACTTCTCATTGTTTATCTCCTGCGCTGTGGCCCAGGTTAAGCTGGCGTTAGCGCCCTGCACGGCACCCTTGAAATACATTAGCTCTACCGGAAGGGGCGCCACCACTTGCTCTTCCTCGCCAACAATCCTTAAATCATCCATTGCATAGAAATCTTCATTGACGGCGTTCACTGTAATTGTCCAGCGCAGGTATACCTTCTCCTGGTTCAGGACATCAGCGGGAAGAAATACAGGGTTGCCTCCATTGATGGGGGCCCATGTATAAAAGCTATTTGTGTTCTGCGTAAAGCTGACACCCTTAGAGGAGTAGTTCACACCATCCAGGCTATACTCCAACACTATTGGATTAGTATTATCGACTTTAGTAGAATTACTGTTCTGCTGCTGCTTCAGGATAGTTTGCGAGTTGTCATTGTGGCGCCAGTGTTGTGTTCTATACTCCTGCCAGGTTACCATCAGGCCTAACATGCCCATCGTAGAGATTGGTTTGCTTAGGGTAAACTGCTTTACGGTACCTGTACTGGAGGCAATCCTTGTTCTGTAGTAGGATCCTCCGGTCGTGCCGTTAGGGTACTTATTGTCTATAGTCCAGGTTGAAGTACTTATATTAGAAGGGGCTGCTGCGAAATTCTGCTCATATACAACTACCTCCTGTGCCTGCGTGGTAAAAGCAAAAAGGAAAAGAGCTGCGGCGAGGGTAAAGATCAATTTCATGGTACTATACTTTGTTTCGTTCGATCATTATAAAGAAAGAAACATGCCAGACCGCAATTCCTTATACTTCGCCTAAACAATACCATATAATATTAGTTATATACCTGCTCACTCCAAGCCTATAACTCCCTGCACCACAAAGCATTACTGTTACAACTTTAAATCAGTATAGGAAATAAAAAATATTCATTCTCTTCCAATATTTGTGCTATTCGAACCAAGATTTTCCCAACAATGGAAAACACCTCATATCCACGCTATTCTATTCCCAAATTAGGAAAAATAGTCAGAGTCAATACGATCTTAAAGGAGCTAAGACAATGCTGCCCCTCCTCGTGAAATACCCTTGTTTCGTGCACCGCAGGAATGACACCTTGGCACTTTTCTTACAGGCCAATGGCCTGATTATAGCCATTTTGACACTCAAATCAACGCACCCAAACCTGAGCGATATAGTGAAGTCTTTGGCACCGCGTTTGCATTGTGGAAGCTATAAGAACTAAGAAGGAGAAAGAGATGAAATTGATAAAGGATAAAGAGTTTTTAAAGAATATCGCCCATCAGATAAACCTGCTGAACACCATCGGCGGAGGCGTAAGTGAGACGTACGTACAGGTAGAGAAGTATAAGAAAGGCGCTGTGATTAATGTCTGGGCCGCCGGCGTAAGCCCGGAATCGTTTAAGGTAGTACTGCACAACAACCGCCTCACCCTGTTCTCGATCCTGCATGACGAAGAGAACCCGGAGATGGCTGCCCCGCTGTTTAACAGGGTGTTCCAGTTGCCCCCGCAGGTAGACCTGGGTCGCATTGAGGCTGTGCACGAGGATGGACAGCTGCAGGTAAGGCTGCCATACTTTGAGGGCACCAACAAGCCCCGCGAAATTGAAATAAAGCAACTCTAAAAGCATAAAAAAGGCTGCCGCAACGGTAGCCTTTTTGTTTTCAGGAGCAGCCTGCCTGCTTACTGTATAAACCGTGCCTTGATGATGGAGGTTAGGAAATCGTGCACCTCCACTGTTTCCTGGTCGTACTCAAAGGTGTTGAACCCATCAGATGTAGTCTGCACCACGCTGCAGCCATTCTCAATCATCATAAAAATCAGCTCGCGCAGGCGGTAAGGGTGGCCGGCAATGTTTAGTACGCACACCATTTCAGCGTTCTCCACCAGCAAAAACATATGCTGCACATGGTTCTCGTCGGCCATAATTCTCTCTTGCGTCTTATCCATACTGTCGTCTTTGGCTATACCCTATAAGTATAAAACGACATAAAAAGTGCCCGTTTTGCCGCATCCACGCCCTAGCAGGGCATTTTCTTTATTTTACCACTACCTGCTCAAGGCTCAGTACAACATGGCTAAAGTATAAACCAGGCCCTGGCTAACGGCGCGGGTGCTCTTTGCGCCAGCCCACCACAAACAGAATGAACCAGACAGGGTAAAATGGAGAAATGACGGAAGCGATATAAGGGTCCACGGCGAAGAACAGCACCAGCTGCAGTAACAGGCTCAGCACGAAGCCATACACGGCAATCTTATAGTATTTGTTTTTGAGGCTCATAGATAAGGTAAACGGGAGAGTGTGTGAAACAACGTAAAGGCAGAGAAGTATACTAGGCAACAAAAAACCCGTCCGGGTTACGGACGGGTGTTCATTAAGCGGAAGGCCTCGGCCCTTGTTATTCCTTTCTCTACAATGATAGGAGGGTCATCCTCCTTCGCCACTACTAACTTAAAATCGTTGTTTTCGTCTTGATAATAGATTACGGTGGTGAGGTCCTCGTAAGCTATGCTGAATATCTTCCTCGCCTCCTCACCAGTGTAAAATTTATATTTATCTAACGTTATATTTCGAATTAACTTCATAGCCCTACATTCTCCTGGTATTTTAACGGTACTTCCCCCGGATTTTGTTTCAAAAAAAATAATAGTACAACTAGATTCTTCAGAAATTCATACACCTGATAAACAGCCGTTTACCTATATATAGCCTCCATTTAGCGCAGAAAGCGCCTAGCTGCCGGTAAACGGCCCCTGAAGTTTCCTATCATTAACAGTACAAAAAACAAGCCATAATACTTTCATACTGCTATACTTCTATATCGGCACTTCACAAAGATCCATTACACCCTCAGTATAAGCCGTTTAACCTGCGCAAGGTGCCGTATCTTGTATCCCCTCACCCGAACCCGGAAGAGTAGCCGCCTCACCTGATGCTGCACCGTAAAGAGTGCCGGGCAGGTGCTTTCGAAGAATCAGAAAAATGCGTAGGTTTAGGTGGATTTTAACTAGCGACCGGGTGCTGCAGCGGCAGGCCAGGAGGTGCTTGCCTTTACGGTAGGCGGGGCGCAGGCAAGCTGTTATACCATAATGCCGGTAGCGTACGTTATCCTTAGTGCCGCACGCAGCTTTTTTACGCCGGAACTTTTAGAACAAGGGATACCATTTTTAAAGCACACACCCATGAGCAGCGGCAAAAACACCTGGCTGAACTGGCTTCTATACTTTGTTGTTTTTGAGCTGGCGGTGTTTTTCGGGCTGCAGTGGCTGCTGTCGGGCATTGGCATGAGCAACCAGCTCCAACCTGAAAACACGATTGTGCCGAACTGGGTAAAGGCGGTTACGTTTATACTTTTATACTTGCTTTGCCTACTGGCTGCCGTGCTGGTGGTGAGCAGCACCGTGCCGGGCAAGCACCGTCCCCAGCTCATGCGTTGGGTATACCTGGCCCTGCTGGGGATGTTTGTGATGCTCTTTTTCCTGTATTAACCTAAAACACCGGATCCTATATTCTTAAGTATGATGACGACAAAGAACCTACTACCGCTGATACTTTGCCTCCTGCTTGGCTATACCGCCTTTGGGCAGGTGGGCACCGGGCAAGGCCGCTACTTTATACAACTGCAGGACGGCCAGGTTTATTATGCCAACAAGCTGCAGTATAAGTCGCCCATCTTCAAATCCAACCACTTCCTGCTCGACGACTCCCTCAAGTTCAACCCGAGCATGGTGAACGTGTTCCAGAGCGAGGATGGCTTTTTTGCGCGCGTGGAGTCTGGCAACAGCTACAACGCCTTCGCCAAGCGACTCACCGACGGCCCCCGCATCGATAAGTTCTACACCACCCGCACCTACTACGATGGCGGCTACGGCTACTCTCCGTACGGGTACGGATATGGTGGCTACGGCATGCCGCGCACCAGCCGCAAGCGCATTTATTTTTTCTCCAAGGATAATGGGCCGCTGTACGTGATGAACTTCGATAACCTGGAGACAGCCCTGGCCGACAACGCCTCCAGTATGGGGCTGCTGCAACGCTACAAGCGCGACAAGCTGATCAATACGGGGGTTTCGATCGTGGGGGTTGGTTTACTAGCGGTGGGTGCCGTTAAGTCCATCAACAGTTCGCAGGAGGTAAACGGCAACACCAACCTGAGAATAAACCCGCTGATGTACGCCGGCGCTGGTGTGCTGGGCGCCCAACTGGTGATAAACCTGTTCCAGAAGGACAAGCTGACGCAGGCCATGGAGGTGTATAACTACCAGCTGCAGCGATAGCAACAGAAGCCGGGGCCCACAGCTCCGGCTTTTTCAGGCCTCCAGCCCCAGCCCTTGCCGCACCTTCTTCGGCAGCTTGCCAGCCACCAACGCATACGACGCCCGCACGCGCTGCTCCCACTCCTGCGGCGCCAGTCGGCTTATATCATCCAGCGCCACCCATTTATACCTGGCCAGGTAAGGCGCGGGACTAAAGCCGGTCCGGCTGCTCATTTCCTCAAACTCCTCTGCGGCCACTTTAAACGAGGCCGAGACCGGGGCCTTATCCAGCCCCACCACCAGAAACATCTTATCGGCCACGCAAAAGCACAGGTCGTGCTCCCATTTTATACTTTCGGTAACGCCGGGCAGCTGCCGGCACAGTTCCTGCAGGTCTTCAATCGTCATAGGTTTGCGCTGTTTATACTTGTGGCTAGCAATTTATACTTTTAGGCGGTATGGTTGAGGTGTTTTTCGTAGATTTGGCCGGAGCACCTTCCATACTTTAACCAGACACCCCTGCCGATGGAAAACTTACTGCTGCTGCATGGCGCCCTGGGCGCTGCCACTATGCTGGAGCCGCTAAAGCAGGCGCTGCAGGATTCTTACCGGGTCCACACGCTGGATTTTTCGGGCCACGGGGGCAAGCCGCTGCCGCAGGAGCCATTCACGATGCAGCTGTTTGTGCAGGATATACTTGATTTCCTGGAACAGCAACAGCTAGACAGCACACATGTCTTCGGATATAGCATGGGCGGCTACGCGGCCCTGAGCCTTGCCCTCCAACACCCGCAGCGCATCCGCAGCATTTACACGCTGGCCACCAAGTTTGCCTGGTCGGCGGAGGCGGCGGAGCAGGAGACAAAGCTGCTGAACCCGGAGAGGGTGGAGGAGAAGGTGCCGGCCTTTGCCGCCACACTTGCCCGGCGCCACGCCCCGCAGGACTGGAAGCACGTAATGCGCCAAACGGCGGGTATGATGCGCTGGCTCGGCCAAAGCCCCATCCTTACCCCCGACACTCTGCCCCAGCTGCAGCTACCCGTTCAGGTAGCCGTCGGCGACCGCGACAACATGGTGACGGTGGAGGAGACGCTGTGGGCCTGCAGGCTGCTGCCAAACGCGCGCCTGCAGGTGCTGCCCAACACCCGCCATCCGCTCGAAACGCTTCCGGTGCAGGATTTAAGCCACTGCATCAGGCAATTCATCGGTCAGGTTGGCCGTTAAACCATCAGTTACAGCTTAATTTATGTTTCCTTTTTTACCCGCATCACCCATTTCCATACTTTCCAGAGCCGCTAAGAGTACGCTGGCTGCCGCCGCAGTGGCTATTTGCCTCAGCTCCTGCGCCACCACCGCCCCCAGCTTCGGGGAGAAAGGCTATACCGAGGAAGGAAAAGCCTCCTACTATGGCCGCAAGTTTCAGGGCCGTAAAATGGCGAACGGCGAGCGCTACAAACGCAGTAAGCTAACTGCCGCGCACAGAAAGCTTCCCTTCGGCACCCAGGTAGAGGTAACGAACCTGCAAAACAACAAATCGGTGAGGGTGGAGATTACCGACCGTGGCCCCTTTGTCCGTGGTCGCATCGTGGATTTGTCGGAGGCTGCGGCAAAGCGCGTGGGCATGGTCAAGAGGGGCGTGGTGCCCGTTCGGCTGGAGGTTGTAAGGCCAATCAAAGGCAAATAAACAGGACCTGCCTCGCTTATTTTAAATTCCACGGCTTCAACAACATACGTTCACCCTATATTATCGGATTTTCTCTAAATCACCAGCACCAGTTCTTGGCTTTTATCTATTTTATGTATAAATTTGTGCATGACTAAAACTTGGGGAAAAATGCGTGATGTATTGCCGATGGTAGCTATCCTGCTGCTGTGCATGATTCTTATGCCCACTACCCAAGCCTACGCAGAAGCCAACAACGATACTTCCGCCCCTGCCCAGCAGGTTTCGCAGGATGCGGCGGCCCGCCAGGCAGTTACTGCGAAGGACACCGACACCACTCCCGATAAGGCAAAGCCGAAGGTGGCCTCCACTAAACCCCGCGAGCGGTCGGTTCTGGATGCCGAGGTTCTGGAGAGCCCGTTAGCTTACTTCCGTGATGCTTTTTCCTCAGAAGGAGAAGAGTCTGACACAGCCGCAGGCTCTAACGCCGTAGTGGTTACCTTAAAGGCCCTTATTGCCACCCTGCTTTCTACGGTTATTTAACTCCACTTTTCTAGCTTATACCTGCCTTAGCTCATAACAGGCTAGGGCTACTTTGCTGTATACTTTGGCCTTGCTATCTACTGGCGCGGCTCTGATTCACTTATCCATCTATACTTACTAACAGCTCCTGCTCCTCCGTTTTTAGGCCCGTAGGCATCATCCCTACCATTGAAACGCCCGGGACAAGAGATGGGTAAGCCTATAGCACCGCTCCGGCTTGGTGCGGCAACTGCCAGCAACAGCTCTTCGGCGCAGCAAGTATAAACCGCTGCGTTTGCTTGCCCTTTGCTCCGGAATACTCTGATTTATACCATTATTGGGTGTGCTGTACGCAACCACGTAGCTTCTTCTCCTCAACTCACCCCTAGCCTCTACGAGGCGGAATTATTCCAGCTCCTGCTGTTGCAAAAGTACTAATCCGCGTTCTGCAGGACCGGGCCCAACCACCCCTGCCCCTCCTTGGCTTTTTCGAGGGCCCCTACCCCCAGGAGGGGAGCCTGAAATTGCTTTAAGGTATAAGTTTCATAGCTACTGGTATCGCGCGGACAGGTCGCGACCTGTCCCTACAAGCATGAAACCCACCCCTGGCCCCTCCGAGGAGGGGAATTTCACCTCATCCCAGCCCTCTCCTTTTCTCGAGGTCCCCTACTCCAAAACAGGAGAGGGAGTTTCTGCTCTACCTGGTCCAACCACCCCTACCCCTCCTTAGCCAAGGAGGGGAGCTCTGTTCAAGCTTCGTCAGCCGTGGATGAACAGCGGCTAGCAAGGATAGCTTGTGTCAGGTTGCGGGAAGCAAGGGCTAAGAGAGGCACAAGCGGACGCTTGCGCCAGAGAAGTATAAAGTCTAGCTCAAGTATAAAGTACAGCATACGAGGATGAGGGAGTCCGAATAAGCCGTACCTACGAATGGCAAGTCCGAAAGAGCGGGAAAGTATAAAGCAAGTTAAAGCTTCTGCAGCCTGCCCACAAGACACCCCGAAACAAGTCCAGGATCCCAAACTTACAGGATGACAGAAGCCATAGAACTGGCCCTGCCTTCAAAGGGGGCTAGGGATACATTAACTTGGGAGCAGAAGGAAAATATTTATACTTTGCTTTAAACCTTTGCCTTAGCCCACAGTCTATTTCCTTGAGAAGACTATTACACTTTGTGCAGCAGAGATGCTGCATGTGTTTTGAGGTGAGTTTGGCCGGGTTTCTACCCCGGCCATTCTTTTTATGGCCTACTCCCGCCTACACAAAATCGCTCAGCAGGGCCAGCACAAGCCCTAGCAGCGTGGCAACCAGTTTGTTTCGGTTAAAATGATGGTCGGGGCTTGTCTCGAAGAGGATGGTGGTGGAGATGTGCAGGAAGTTGCCGGCCACCAGCCCCGTCAGCGCCGTAAAGAGCAGCCCATCAGGGGCCGCCTCCGACAGCACCGTGTTGCTTACAATAATGCCCAGCGGTGAGCCCACCGCGAAGATTAGCAACCACAGAAAAGCTTTCCTGAAGTTCTCCAGCCGCGACATCAGCACCGACATCAGCGCAAAAGCGGCCGGTATGTGGTGCAGCGCAATGCCCAGCAGCACCACGTAGAAGTTATCAGACCCGTGTGCGTGGCCACCGCCGTGCCCATGCGCGTGCCCCTGCTCCACAAGTATACTCCCCTCCAGAAAAGAGTGCACAAACAAAGAGCCCAGCAGCAGGAACGGCATGGAACCGACACGCCCCTGATGGTGATGGATATGCCCATGCTCCACGCCATGCGAAAACAGCTCCAGCACCAGCTGCAGGAAAAAGCCCGTCAGCACCCAGTAACCCACACGGTAAGGGCTGGCATGGCTGTTCAGCAGCACATCGGGGAGCAGGTGGATGATGGTGATGGTGAACAGGTAAGACCCGCTAAAGGCCAAAGCCATTTTCAGCCACTTGGTTTTGTTAGGCGGGAAAACCTTCACCAAAAAGCCAGAGAGCACTACCGTAAAGAAAAGCGCAAGTATAGCTATGATCATGCAGGGCCGTTATTTTTTTAGCACAAATATCATCCGGTCGCTGGAGGCCTGATGGTACGGGTTCAGCGCGTAATCGCCGAAGGTATCGACCAGGCGCAGTTGCGTCATGCCGAAGTACTCCAGGAAATCCTCCTCCCGTAGCGCCCGCACCCGCTCCACAAAGCTGTGCTCCTTACCATCGCTACGGAAGCGGATGCTTTTCACGATAAAGCCATTCTCTACGCCACGCGTTATCTTAAAGTTTATTCCCTGCACCTGCTTCTCCTCCTCGGCCACCAACTCGTCGATTACCTTATCGGTGTTCATGAAGTCGATCACCAGCTTGCCGCCATGCTTCAGGCTCTCGGCAGTGGCACGGAGGGCTACCACGTTCTCGGTCTCGTTGTCGAAGTACCCGAAGCTGGTGAACAGGTTCAGGATGAAGTCGAAATAGCCGGGCCTGTACACTTCGCGCATGTCGTGACGCTCAAAGTGCAGCTGCTCACCCTCGTATTTTTTGGCGTAGCTTATGCTTCGCTCCGAGAGATCAATGCCAGTTACATCATAGCCTTTCTGGCTTAGGTAGCGCGAGTAGCGGCCCTTTCCGCAGGCCAGGTCCAGTATCCTGTCGTTCGGCTTGGGGTGCAGGTGAGCCAGCAGCCTGTCCATAAAATGCTGCGCCTCCTGCATATCGCGGTGCTGGTAAAGGATGTGGTAGTACGGCGAGTCGAACCAGGTACTAAACCACGATGCTGCGTCCTGTTGTGCTGCCATGGAAGGGGGCTAAAAGCAATAGTGTTGCAAATATAGAGGAAATAATCTTAACCCCGGTAGAAGGGCAAGCTAAATCCCATGGGGATAAAAAAAGCCTGCCGCTGCTGTTACATCAGCAGCGGCAGGCTTTGCTCTGTGGCAGAACTACTCTTTTGTAGCGCCCGCTTCAGTATTGGTCTTTACCGCTTCGATAACACTATCGCCCGGCTGAAGGGTGTTACCGCCAAGGTCACTGTCGGGCATTACCTGTTCGTGATCTTCATTGCCCTGCACAGCGCCAGCTGTAGCCTCCATAGTGCCGGCATCAGACACATTGAAAGTCTTGCGCGTTCCCGGCTCTACAAAGTCTGTAGATACTTTCTCATTAGGCCTCAGATCTGATGGCGTACCGCAGGAAGCCATAAACAAACCGCATGCGGCGGCAAAGAGTGCTGTTACGTTCTTATTCATTTTTGTACGTTTTTATACTTTCCCTTTAAAGGATTTGCCAGCAACGGGGCCAGCAAAGCCTTAATTGTTAAAATTTTACGATAAAAAACCCAAACCGGGTTGTGGTACTGCTAAGCTATCAGGCTTTTGCGGCGCAGGTAGCTCTCCATCAGCTTCAGGTCGTTGGGGCTGTTAAAGATGCGGAACGGCATGAAGATGAACACCGGCACCTGGAAGGTGCGGGCCAGCCAGCCTTTCCAACCGCCAGGCAGCTGCTCCTTTGTCGGGGGCTGCAGCCACAGCATGTAGCCCTGTTCTTTCTTCTGCGCGCGCCCGATCATGTCCCAGGTCAGGGCCATGCCCTCGCGCTCGTTACGCTTGAGCAGGATTTGCCGCTGGTCTACCTCATAGGTCAGTTTCTCGAACAGCGGGCTTCCCTGCTCCACCTGCGTTACGCTCATCACCTGCGCGGAGCGCAGCAGCACGAACAGCAGCGTTACGATAATGGCCCCGGCCACCCACCACCATGAAAAGCTGAACACAGCCGGCAGCAGGAACAGCGCCAGCGGAATAAGCGCCTGCCACCAGCTTTTGCTCCACACCTGGCCCAGGGCCATGCGGGTATAATCGTTCTTGTCTAGCTGGTACTTCTTGGTACGGATAGCGAGCGGGTTTGCCCCCTGCGCCATCCGGCGACCTCTTTGGTTTGGTTGCTGCATAAATAGTATAAGTATAAAATCTCTGTCTTCTTCTTTCCCAGCCCCTCCGGCCAGGCCTGCAGAGCGAGTATCAAGTATAAAACCCCTCTGTTACAAAGGGCAACGCGTCTTTAAAAAGCCTTCAGGCTCAGGTCTATGCTTCTGTTGGAGTGCGTCAGCGCGCCTACCGAGATAAAGTCCACGCCGCACTCGGCCACGGCACGAATGGTTTCCTCCGTAATACCGCCTGACGCCTCTACCTCATACCTGCCCCCGATCATGGCCACCGCCTCACGCATCATATCGGTGCTCATGTTGTCGAGCATGATGCGGTGGATGCCGCCTGTCTCCAGCGCCTCCTGTACTTCCTGCAGGTTGCGTGTCTCTACCTCTATCTTCAGGCGCCTGCCTTTCTCCTGCAGGTATCGCTGGGTGGCGGTGATCGCCTCGCGCACGCCGCCGGCATAATCCACGTGGTTATCCTTCAGCATCACCATGTCGTACAGTCCGAAGCGGTGGTTGTGGCCCCCGCCTATCACCACGGCCCATTTCTCCATGATCCGGAAGTTGGGCGTGGTTTTGCGGGTGTCCAGCAGCTTGGCGCCGGTCCCCTCTATGAGGCTCGCCATATGGTTGGTATACGTGGCAATGCCGCTCATGCGCTGCATGCAGTTTAGCACCAGGCGCTCGGCGGTGAGGATACTCTGGGCCTTGCCCTGCACGGTAAAGGCCACGTCACCCTGCTTCATCCGGTCGCCGTCGCGCATCAGCACATCCAACTGCAGGCCAGGGTCCACGGCGTTGAAGATATAGCCGGCCAGCTCTACGCCAGCCAGCACACCATCGCCCTTCACCAGCAGGCGCGCCCGGTTCTGCACATCGGCAGGAATGGCCGCCAGCGAGGAGTGGTCTCCATCGCCTACGTCCTCGGCCAGCGCCGCGGCGATAAACGCCTTTATACTTTCTTCGGTCAGGTATGTCGGTTTCACGGTGCAAAAATAAAAAAAGGCCCGGTATAAACCCGGGCCTTTGTAAAAATCTCAGTAGTATTGTCTTAATCTTTTATAAAGTTCATCGAATGGATGAGGTATTTCCCTCCCGAGGACTTCATCCGGATCAGCACTGTATAGGAACCACCCTTGGAAGCATAGGTACCGATGGCGTACAACTGGCCCTTGTCGGAGGTGCCGTTGTGGTTCACGCTAAAGTCCACGGGGGCGTTCTTGGAAAAGAAGTTCTTCATCACGAACTCCGCCTGCGTGCTGCTGTAGCTGGTCGCCTCAGCCCCGTCCAGCGTAATCTCCACCATGCTGCCAAAATTCCTGGAAAGGTCTTTGGCCGAACCGGCCCTCATCGCCTGCTTCACGTTGTTCATCGCATCGCCCTGCGCCACAGCCGGACCTGCCGTCAGTAAAACGGCCACTAGTAACATCGAGAAGGCAACTGCAAAGTGTTTAAAGTTTTTCATAAATGCTGTTTGTAATACTTGCTCTCTCATGAGCCAAAACTATGCCAAGTAATGGAGGAGATTCCGCGTCTCTAATATAACACGATTATACTGATAAAGAAAGCACCCACACCTGGCCGCACGTATACTTTTATAGCTGCCAGGCTGAGCACTAGCCCCCTGCGCGCCGCAGCGGCGGCCCAATTAGCGCCTGCAGCTTCAAAGATTATAGTTATATTTGCGGCATGGATAAGAAGGTACTCTTAGTGATTTTAGACGGGTGGGGCATTGCCACCGACCTGGCGGCTTCGGCCATTCATAAAGCCAACACTCCTTTCATCGATGCGATCTTCGAGAAATACCCCACCACCACGCTGCAGGCCTCGGGCGAGGCCGTTGGCCTGCCGGAGGGGCAGATGGGCAATTCGGAGGTAGGACACATGAACATAGGCGCAGGCCGCGTGGTGTACCAGGACCTGGTGCGCATCAATAAAGCCATTGCCGAGCGGAAGCTGGCGGCCATGCCGGCACTGGCCAACGCTTTCTCCTATGCCAAAGAAAACAAGCGGCCTGTCCACCTCATCGGGCTTGTGTCTGATGGCGGCGTGCACTCGCACATAGACCACCTGAAGGCCCTCTGCACGGTGGCTTACGACCAGGAATTGCACGATGTATACATCCATGCCTTTACCGACGGCCGCGACACCGACCCGAAGGGCGGTGTAAAGTATATCAACGAGCTGGAGGAGCACCTGGAGAACACCACCGGCACCATCGCTTCCATTGTGGGCCGCTATTACGCCATGGACCGCGACAACCGCTGGGAGCGCGTAAAGCTGGCCTACGACCTGATGGTGAAAGGAGAGGGCGAGCCATCGCAGAACCTGATTAAGTCCATGCTCGACTCCTATAATGCCGGCGTAACGGATGAGTTCATCAAGCCGATCGTGAAGGTGAACGACCGCCAGGAACCCATCGCCACCATTAAGAACGGTGACGTGGTAATCTGCTTCAACTTCCGCACCGACCGCGGCCGCGAGATTACCCAGGCCCTGACGCAGCGAGACTTCCCCGAGCAGGACATGCACAAACTGGACCTGCGCTACGTGATGATGACCAACTACGACGACAGCTTCCTGAACACCGAGGCCATCTTCGAGAAGGACAATCTGAACAACACGCTGGGAGAGGTGCTGGCCAAGGCCGGCAAAAAGCAAATCCGCATTGCGGAAACAGAGAAGTACCCGCACGTAACGTTCTTCTTCTCGGGAGGGCGCGAGACACAGTTTGAGGGCGAAAGCCGCCTGATGTGCCCCTCGCCCAAGGTAGCTACCTATGACCTGATGCCCGAGATGAGCGCCTATGATATACGCGACGCCATTGTGCCGGAACTGGAGAAGAAAAGCGCCGACTTTATCTGCCTGAATTTCGCTAACCCGGACATGGTAGGCCACACCGGTGTGTTTGAGGCCGCCGTAAAAGCCTGCGAGGTAGTGGACGAGTGCGCCGCCAAGGTTATCACCACGGCCCTGGAAAATGGCTACGACACCATCGTGATCGCCGACCACGGCAACGCGGATATGATGATTAACCCGGACGGTACGCCCAATACGGCCCACACCACCAACCTGGTGCCGTGCGTGCTGGTGAGCGATGATTTTAAAGGCATGCTGCACCCGGGCAAGCTGGGTGATATCGCCCCCACTATTCTGGAGCTAATGCACCTGCAGCAGCCGGAGGAAATGACCGGCGAATCTTTGATAAACCACTAACCCTACCGCTGTGGCCAAGTATAAACCTCTCTTGTGGATGGGCCTTTTACTGGCCACTGTTGCCTGTGAACGGCCTGCCCCGCCTGCTACTGACGAGGCTGGGCAGGCCGCTTTTAACCTGACGACCTACCTGCACGAGCAGCGGCAGAAGCTGGAGGCGAAACAGCCCATGGTGCTGAAATCCGTGGCTGCGCAGGGCCGGGAGCCGGAGGTGGTGGAGACGCCAGAGATTGACTGGGAGGATGAGCTGGCCATTTTTGAGCAGGCTGACCTGAGCCGCCCCTCGCTGCAGGAGTTTTATACCCGGCGGGAGCAGGTGCTGGAGGATGGCGCTGTGGCCATAGAGTTCATAAAGCTAGAGGATGCCGCCACCCTGGTGCACTACCTGCGCCTGGTTATGACGCCCGACGGAAAGCTAAAACAACTTAGCGCGCGCCTGCAGGACAAGAACATCATCTTTTTCTCGAACCGTGCCATAGAGCTCAGCACCGATCCCAGAACCGGCGACATCTCCAGCTACCAGGTAGAGGGCGTGCAGAAAATGATCTTCGGGGATACGCTGCGCTACGAGGTAAAGGCGAACCTCTAGCGGGTGCTCATAAAAGCTTTTCCCTTTCCTGAATTTCCTTATCTTGCATAGCTACAGGCACATGGGATGCCCGTAAACCTGCTAACCCTTTACCTCATGCGTACGCTTGCCCTTTCGGCTGTTCTTTGCCTTGGCCTGGCCTTTCCCGGCCTGGCCCAGCAGCTAATGGGCAACCGCAGCTGCGCCACCAACACATACGTGGAGGCCATGCAGGCACAGCATCCGTCGCTGGGGCAGGAGCAGCAGCGGGTGCAGCAGGCCGTGCAGCAGAAACTACAGCAGCAGCGGCAGTGGCAAAACCTGCGCGTCGCCACCACCATCACCATCCCGGTGGTGTTTCACGTGCTTTACAGCGATGAGGCCGAGAACATTTCGGACGAGCAGATTCTCTCGCAGCTGGAGGTGCTGAACGCTGACTTCAGGAGGCGCAACGCGGATGCCGGGAACACCCCCGCCCACTTTGCGCCCTACGCCGCCGACACCCGCATCGAGTTTTGCCTGGCCATCATTGACCCCAACGGCGACCCAACCACCGGCATCACCCGCACCCAAACCTACCGCACCGAGTTCGATTATGCCTATGACTACATCAAGAAAGCGGAGAATGGCGGCACGAACGCCTGGGACACCAACCGCTACCTGAATATCTGGGTAGGGAACGTAAAAGACAAAGTATTGGGCTATGCCTCCATGCCTGGCACCACTTTGCCCCGCCTGGATGGGGTGGTGCTGCATTATACAGCCGTGGGTGCCGCACCTGCCAACAAGTTCGGCTCGGAGTATAACCTGGGCCGTACCGCCACCCATGAGGTGGGCCATTGGCTCGGGCTGAGCCACATCTGGGGAGACGACGATGCCAGTTGCTCCGACTCCGACGGCATCAGCGACACTCCTAACCAGAAGTACTACACCACTGACTGCGAAGGCGGTATTCGGATATCCTGCGACAACGGCCCCTATGGTGACATGTACCAGAACTACATGGATTATAGCTTTGATGCCTGCATGAATCTGTTCACCCACGGCCAGGCCGCTTACATGAACGCCGTCATCAGCACCAGCCGCAGCGGCCTGCTGTCCTCACTGGCCTGCTCCGCCTCCATCCGCTCCGATTTCGGGATGGTCCGGGAGGCCGACAGCCTGGTGGTGGCCGGGGAAAGCATACAGTTTGCCGCGGCATCGGAAGGCGTTCGGGCAACAGAATGGCTTTGGGAGTTTGAGGGGGGCGTGCCGACCACCTCCACGCAGGAAAATCCGGTGGTTACTTACCCTCGCCCCGGGAAGTATAGCGTGAAGCTGACGGTGCGCAACGGCAGCACCAGCGATACGGAAGTGAAGGAGGGTTTCGTGCACGTAACCGTAAGCGACCTGACGGTATTCCCGAACCCAACTTCTGATTATCTATATATAGAGCAGCCCGCGCGCATACGTGTGCGGCACGTGGAGCTTATCAACAGCTTGGGCAAGACCGTGCTCACCGCCGAGACCCGCCACCGCACTCTGCAACTGGATGTGCAGCACCTGCCATCCGGCGTATACTTCCTTCGCCTTACCAGCACCAACGGCACCGAGATCAGGCGGATCAGCATCGTAAGGTAGGAGTTAGTTATTAGCTGTTCGTTATTGGTTATTAGATGTCAGGTAAAGAGATTTAAAGTATGGCTCTACATCTCGCTCGCTTTCCTAATACCTAATACCCCTTTCATGGTGCAAGTCTTCAGACTTGTATCCTACAATGGCGTCGGGTTTGCAACCCGACTGGCTCGGAGAGCCATACTTATACTTGGGCTATACTTTCCTAGCTTCCGCTTCCCGCAACTTGACACAAGCTATTCTTGTTAGCTGCTGCTGATCCACGACTATACAACCAACTTGTTTCATAGTACACTTTCTGCTCTCCAGCCCGAGAGGGCTCGTCCTCGGGCATCGCGCTGTCTATTGAAGCTGCTCCTCGCTGCCGCTCCGGGCTGCTGAGCAAGCTCAGCACTGCATCAATAGAAGGCGCTCAACCCAAGGACTGGGAACAGAATCGATAGCCACAGCTGACAGAGCTTGAACCGAGCTTCCTCCCCTGTTTTTAGGGGAGGGATGGGGTAGTCCCCTTCGAAAGGGGCAGGGGGATGACAATCGCCTGCTGATAATTCCCCTCCTCGGAGGGGCCAGGGGTGGGTTTATACTTGTAGGAACAGGCACGACCTGTCCGCAACTTCAGCGATGTCACTAGTATAAGTATGAGAAGTATAAGTGGTTTTATACTTTGTCATTTGGCAAATAATCTTTCGTCCAAAACCCCTGATAGCCTTCCCGGGTAGGGGTTTGGTAATCGCAGCTTGGTTTTTTAGTTGTTATTTACTGGTTGTTTGGGGAATACCTCAAAGTATAAAAGGCGCATCCCAGTGCACCATTATACTTGTTCAACAGTCTAATAACCGATAACTAACAACCAATAACTAATCTCCCTGCAGCGTTACCACCACCGTACGCTTGGAGGCGTGGTCGCGGTGCTCGCAGAGGTAGATGCCCTGCCAGGTGCCCAGGTTAAACTGCCCGTCGCGGATGGGTATGGTAACGGATGTACCGAGCATGGCAGCCTTCAGGTGAGCCGGCATGTCATCGGAGCCCTCCAGCGTATGGCGGTAGTAAGGCTGGTTCTCGGGCACCATATGGTTAAAGTGGCGCTCGAAATCCTGCCGCACGGTGGGGTCAGCGTTCTCGTTTATGGTCAGGCTGGCGGAGGTGTGCTTGATGAAGATGTGTGCCAAGCCAACGTTTATACCTTCAAGTTCAGGCAGCTGCGCCTCCAGCAAGTCTGTTATCAAATGAAATCCGCGCTTAACGGCCGGAAGCCTTATCTCTTTCTGAAACCACATAAAGTATAATTTTGAATGAGTGGATGTGTGAATGAGTGCATGATCTTTTTAAGGGATCAAGACAGACTCTTTATCTGGTTAAAGCCTGTATGCGCAAGTATAAGTATAGCCACAGAATTTATAGCAACTTTTATTCACACATTCACTCAACCACTCATTCAGCATTGATTTTAATCTATCGTACGTTCATACGCGCCTGCGTCGGGTTGGGTACTGCTGCGGGTGGCGCCTTTTATGTCCTGACGTATGGCTGGCAGTACTTTGGCTGCGCCGCTGGCAGGGGAGAGGGTATCGAGGCTGAAATCATACTTGGGAGGCGCCTTAAACTTTGGCTCGGTGTTCAGAATATTGTTTTCGGAGAATTGTGCTTTATGCCTTTCGGTGCGTAGCAGGTTGCTGGTTACCTCCGTGGCGGCGGTGGCCGGCTCTACCACTACCTCATCCGAGGTGCTGTAGCCATCCGAGTACACAATCGAGTTCACCAGCCGCAGCGAAGTAGGCTGGTCCACAATCTCCGTTTCAGGTATAAAATCGACTACGGCCAGCAGCGGCGTTTCGCGCTGCAACGGGTTCTGGTAGCTGGCAATGGTAGTATAGAGCAACTCATACTTGCCGCCGCCCAAGCCCCCGAAGCCATACTGCCCGCAATTATAGATGAGCGTATTCACCAGCCGCACCTCCGAGGTAAAGGCCACCACGCCACCGAGCATGGCATGCGCCACGATGCTTCCCTCTATCAACGTGCCTGCCTTTCCCGGATTGTCTATGCGCACGCCGTAGACAGTGTTCTTCACATCCGCATACTTTATACTACTGCCCCCGCTGGTTGCCAGAATCCGGATGCCTTCCCACTGGCCAGGCGCTGTGCGGTAATCCTCTTCGCGGCGGTAACCGCTAAAGCTCACCCGCTCCTGCGGCGTACCCTGCACCTGCAACTGCCCCGCCACCAGCAGTACCGATTTGTTGTAGCCGTAAATGCGGGCTCCTTTCTCGATGGTGAGGATGCCCCCCTCAGGCACCAGCACCGAATCCAGCAGCACGTGTGGTTTATCGGCGGGCCAGGTGGTGGTGCCAATGCTGCCTTTGCGGTGAAAGTAGGCGTTTTGGCCGTAGGCCACCAGCTTCACGTTTTGCTGCTGCCCATTGGTGGTAAAAAGGATGGAGTCTGCCGCCAGGAAAGGCTGGTTCTGGTCTGAGGGGTTGATGTTGGCCTTTACGAGCACGTACAGGCTGTCGCCGCCGCGCAGCTCGAGGTTGTTTGCCAGCGGCGCCTGCACACCATTAATCGTGAGCTGGTAAGGAGAGGAAGCGGCACCTGCCAATGTGATCTCGCTGATGCGCACGGCCTTCTCGTTACGGTTGTACACTTTCAGGCGCTTGGTGATGCTGCCACGGCTCACGAAAACGGTATCAAACAGTACGGTGTCTGCCGAGAAAGCCAGCAGCGCCCCAGGGTCGGTGGTAATCACCTCCTCCTTGGGCTCACAGCCGAACACCGACAGCAGCAGGAACAGGGGCAGTATCGTGAGCAGGAACTTCAAGTATAGTTATTCGTTGTTAGTTGTTCGTTATTGGAAAGTATGGATATGCATGAAGTAGGTTACGTAACAATTTAACCTTGCAACAATTTAGCAATTAAAAAGAAAAAGGATGCAGCGCCGCCATAATGCTGCACTACATCCCTTTCATTTATTTTTTAGCGCCTGTTGCTTATTCCGCTGTGGCGCCTTCTTTCAGTCTTTCTGCGTTCTCGGCAATACGAAGCTCCTCTACAAAGTCGTCAATGCCGCCGTCCATCACGTTGGGCAGGTTATACACGGTGTAGCCGATGCGGTGATCGGTTACGCGGCCCTGCGGGTAGTTGTAGGTACGGATCTTGTCGGAGCGGTCGCCGCCGCCTACCATGCTCTTGCGCTGGGCACCCTCGGCCTCGTTCTTCTTGGCCAGCTCCACTTCAAAGATACGCGAGCGGAGTACTGCCAGCGCCTTATCGTAGTTCTTGAGCTGTGATTTCTGGTCCTGGCACTGGGCCACGATACCCGTTGGGATGTGCGTCAGGCGCACGGCAGAGTACGTGGTGTTTACCGACTGACCACCCGGGCCGGAAGAACAGAAAAGGTCTTTGCGGATGTCGTTCATGTCGATCTCCACGTCGAACTCCTCGGCCTCCGGCAGCACCACTACCGACGCCACGGAAGTATGGATACGGCCCTGCGTTTCGGTGGCCGGCACGCGCTGCACGCGGTGTACTCCCGACTCAAACTTCAGCTTGCCGTACACGTCCTCCCCGGATATGCCTACGATAATCTCTTTGTACCCTCCGGAGGTGCCTTCGGTAGCATCCATCAGCTCCATTTTCCAGCCATGCTTCTCCGCGAAGCGGCTGTACATGCGGTACAGGTCGCCGGCAAAGATGGAGGCCTCGTCGCCGCCCGCCCCGGCACGGATCTCCATAATGATGTCCTTGCTGTCGTTCGGGTCTTTAGGGATCAGCAGCTCCTTCAGGGTGTCCTCCATGGCTTCGCGCTGCGGCAGCAGCTCGTCCAGTTCCTCCTTGGCCATCTCCCTGAAATCCTCGTCCTTCTCCGTAGCTATCACCTGCTTGGCGTTGTCGATGTTGCTCAGGATGTTCAGGTACTTCTTATATTCAACGACGATCTTGTCGAGGTCTTTATACTCTTTGTTCAGCGCCTTAAATTTCTTCATGTCGCTGGCCACATCCGGCTGGATAAGCAACTGGCTTACCTCTTCAAAACGCTGATTGATGGCTTCTAACTTATCTAACATCGTGCTTTCCTGGTTTTAGGCTGCAAAGATACAAAATTGGGCTATAGGTTTTATTATCCTCCTTAACCGCTTTAAGTATAATTTTGTCGCCTTAATTTATTCTAAGCTATAACTTTAAAGCTGCGGGTATAGTTTCAGGAGAGAGGGGAGGATGCGCCGGAAATTACGATATAGACCATATCTATAAAGGGATAAATTAAATCTATCTAAACTATTGCCTTACTTCCGACTGAAACATTTACTTTTGACTTTGGTTATATAGGGATAGAACGAATTTACGTAAATCACAAAAAGAAGAAATATGGCTGTTATAGTAGCAACTGACAACGATTTTAACGAAGTACTGAACGCAAACCAGAAAGTGGTGGTGAAATACTATGCCGACTGGTGTGGCAGCTGCCGCCTGTTCTCGCCTAAGTTCAAGCGTTTGTCCGACGACGAGGCTTTTGCCAACGTGGCTTTCGTGGATGTGAACGCCGAGACCAGCCCGGAGGCGCGCAAATTGGCTAACGTAACGAACCTGCCAACTTTCGCCATCTTCAAAAACGGCCAGCTGGTAGATTCCGTGGCTGCCAGCAAAGAGGAAGCCGTTCGTGAACTGATCCATAAACTAGACGCCTAAGCATACTATGAAGATACCTGCTATAAAGAAACTGGTTGAGAATTATAACCTGGACGAGTTAATGGCCGCAGAGGCCGCTATTGTGGATGAACAGCAGCCTGCCATTGAGGTGGGGGGCGACGACGAGGGCGAGCAGCTGACGCACGTGCTGGCCGCCGTCTGGATACTGAATGACATGGAAGACAATGGTACCGACTTTAAAACCGCCCTGCGTTCCTATACGCAGAAGGTGCGTGTTTCCATCAGCTAAAAGCTACCTGAAATATCCTATAAAGCGCTGCGGCCAACGTAAAATACGTTGGCCGCAGCGCTTTATACGTTGTAGAGCCTATCCCTTGTAAAGTAAAGGTTTCCTAAATGTTGCTCTTCGAGAAGTAGTCTTCTGCCAGCTTGCTGCCTTTGTCGGTGCAGAGGCCGCGCACATAGTATAGGTAGATGCTCCGGAAAACCTCGCCCATCTCGTAGCGGTCTGGCGGGAAAACGTGCGGGTTAATGATGAGGTTAAACTGCTCCAGGATGATCTTGGTAACCAGCTGCAGGTTGATGTCCTTCCGGAAATAGCCCTGCACCACTCCTTTGTTTATCACTCCGAAATTCAGGTCGTGGTTATAGGTGTTGAGGTGGTCCAGGCACAACTGCCATACCTGCGGATAAAACTGTTGCATGTCATAGATATAGACCGGGCTGATTGCCTGCAGTTCCCTGATGCCGTGCAGCAGCAGCAGGATAATCTCCTCCACCGGGTTTCTGGCACTCTGCAGCAGCTCCTGGTCGCGCTGCTCCCCCAGGTACAAATCGTGTTGCACCACCTGCCGCACCATGTCGGCTTTGCTGGAGAACAAGGCGTTGTAGTCGCTCTGCTGTATTCCCAACCGCTCCATTAGCTCCTCTTCCGTATGGCGCTCTATCCCCTCACTCTTGAATACCTGAAGTAGCTGACCTAAAATTATTTCTGGTAAAACCATGTATGTAAAAATACCTTATCCCGCAGCAACAGCATAGCCTGCTTTCTGATGACCTTTTCTTTTGGTAAAGGGGTCTTAAACACAGGTTACCTTTTTCCAAAGGTACATATTTTTTTTTCTATCATGGAAAACAGAAAATTATAGCAGCCCGAAAATACCCACGAAAAAGAGCAGCTGCACCAGGTAAACGAAAGGGGCCAACCGGTTTTTTTTATAGATGGATGCCCGCTGGAAGTACACCTGCAGCCCCAGCGCCACCAAAAACCAGCCCGCAAAGTTGCTAAGCGGTATCTGCCCGCCCTGCCAGTCCCAGAAGTCGAACCGCATGGCCACCGGCTCTATGAAAAAATCGAGCAGCAGCATGAGCAGCGTGCCAACTATGGCTTTTGCCCACCAGGGCAGGCGCGCATAGTTGCTGATGTGGCCGGTGCTGTAGACCAGCATCAGCCAGTTCAGGCCGATCAGCAGGGGCACCTCCCATACTTTCACGCCCAGCGCCGCGCCGTAGGCATACTCCCCGAACAGCAGGCCGGTATGCACGCCCAGCACCTCCGAGAAAAAACCCACGGCCCACACCACCACCGCAAAAAGTATAAACGCCGCGTTCCAGCAGCGGTGGAAGGCAAAGAGTAGCGTGTTGGTGAGCAGCAGGTTCATGGGGGTGAGGTTCTGGAAATACTCCGGCCTGCCGCTGAACATCAAGCCCCAAAACCCAACCGCATGGAAGATAACAAGTATAGCCACGGCCAGCGGCAGCGCATACTTTTTATACTTGGCGGCAACGGGTGCTAGGGCAGGTGCGGTCGTGGTGTCAGGCATGGTGTTTTGGGGATTTAGCGGGTGAGGGGGCAACGGCAGGCACCAGCTCGCTCACGATTTTGGCCGAGAGCAGGCACAGCGGAATGCCCCCGCCGGGGTGTACGCTGCCGCCGCAGAAGTATAAGCCTTTTAACCTGGAGCTGAAGTTGGGGTGGCGCAAAAAAGCGGCCATGCGGTTGTTGGAGCTGCTGCCGTACAGGGCCCCGCCAAACGAAGAGGTGCGGCTTTCGATCAGCAGCGGGTCCAGCAACTGCTCTTCCTCAATGAGCGGCGAAATATCGGTGCCCAGCATTTTGCTCAGCTTCTGCAGCACCGCCTGCCGGGTGGCTGTGGTTAGCTGCTGCCAGTCCTGCCCCTGGTTGTGCGGCACGTTTACCATCACAAACCAGTTCTCCCCGCCTGCAGGCGCGTCCTGCGGGTCAGTTTTGGAAGTGATGTTGATGTACACGGTAGGGTCGGGGCTGACGGTTTTATACTTGAAGATGTGCTCAAACTCATCTTTATAGTCCTGGCTGAAGAAGATGTTGTGCACGTGCAGCTGTGGGAATTCGTGCCTGATACCCCAGTAGAAGATAAGCGCCGAACTGGAGCGCGGCTGCTGCAGCGTTTGCTCCGGCGCTTTTTGGTTGGGCAGGAGCTTGCGGTACGTGGGCACCACATCCATATTGCTGACCACCACATTGGCTGTATACGTTGCGTGGCTGGTTTCTACGCCGGTTATACTTTTACCTGAGGTTAAAATCTGCTTTACGGGTTCGTTATACTTAAATGCCACGCCCAGTTCCTCCGCCAGTTGTACCAGGCTAGCCGCGATGGCATACATGCCGCCCTCCGGATAGAAGGCGCCGACGTTGTGCTCCAGGTGCGGAATGATGTTGAGCGTGCCGGGCGCCTGGTACGGGTCGGAGCCGTTGTAGGTAGCAAACCTGTCGAGCAGCTGCACCATACGCGGATCGGAGAACTGGCTGGCGTTGGCCTGGTGCATGGTGGTGGTCAGGCCGAGATCGGAGAGGCAGCCCAATGCCTTCAGCACGTCGGGGCTCAGGTAAGTATCGAGCCGGTGCAGCGACTTCTGCAGGAACGTGCCGGCGGTGCCCTGGTAGAGCCGCGCGCTTTTCCGCAACGCCTCCCGCACCGCCTGCCCTGGCACCCCCAGCTGCTGCTCGGCCTCCCCGGCAAACTTTCCGGCGTCGGCCCAGGCCTTTACGTGGCTGCCGTCGGGCCAGAAGTAGTGCGTGATCGGGTCGAGGCGGGTGTAGCGGAAGTAGTCGGAGGGGGTACGGCCAGCCAGCGTGAACAGCTCATCCACCAGGTGCGGCAGCGTGAACAGCGAGGGGCCGGCATCGAATCTATACTTGCCCAGCCAGAACTCCTGCATCTTGCCGCCAAAAGTAGGGTTGGCCTCCAGCACCGTGACCTCATAGCCTTTCACGGCCAGGCGCACGGCTGTGGCAATGCCTCCTATACCCGCCCCGATGATGGCTGCCTTCCTCATACTTTCCTATACGGCATTATACTTTTTGTGCAGTAAACTGATGGGGTGGGGGAAAGGTTTTTATACTTTCCCGAACTCCCGCTGGTAAACCGGCTTCCGCATGCCGAACTGCACCTTCATGAGCGGGTAGAGCAGCAAATCCAGCGGTTTAAAGCCGGTGCTGTACGTGATGATATCATGAATCACGGCGCCGCTGCCATTTTTGGAAACCAGGTGCTTGTGATGCCATACTTTTAGCGGCGGCGGCAGTTCCTGGCCCTGGTCTACAAAGTACGCCTCGGTGCCGGTTATACTTCTCTCGGTGATCAGGCTGGTCCAGCGGAAGGATTTGATGCCGGTCTGCAGCTCTACCGCCACCACATCGCCGGGCCCGGAGCCATCGAAGCGCAGCAGCTTTAGCCTGGGGTAGGGCGGGGAGAGCTTCCCGAACAGCTGCTCATCAAAGGCGTTGAATACGCTGAGGTAGTCCTGGCTGACGTATGTGCTGAGGTGGAGCTGCATTTTGTAATTGATGAATTGTGTGATTGCTGGTTTTGCAGTGCCGGGTCAAACCACCCCTACTCCTCCTTAACCAAGGAGGGGAGTTCTTACTTACTCCTTTCAACCACCTCCGGGCCTTAAAGTTATACTCCCATAAAAAAAGAAACGCCGCTGCATGTATACTTGCGGCGGCGTTTTTATACTTTCTACTGAAAAACAATTATCAATCAACAACCAACAATCAAGCCTTAACTCAGCAGGTTGTCAATATCCTCTTTGGTGAGGCTCTTGATCACGGTTTCGTCAGTGCTGATGAGGTCGGTAACGAGCCGTATCTTGCGGTTTTGCAGCGCCAGTATCTTTTCCTCCACCGTGTCCTTGGTGATGAACTTATAGGTGAACACCGTGTTCTGCTGCCCGATGCGGTGCGCGCGGTCTATGGCCTGCGCCTCTACGGCCGGGTTCCACCAGGGGTCAAGTATAAACACATAGTCGGCAGCAGTCAGGTTCAGGCCCACGCCACCGGCCTTCAGCGAGATCAGGAACACCTGTATACTTTCGTCTTTCTGGAAACGCTCTACCTGCTCGTGGCGGTTCTTGGTGTTGCCGTCCAGGTAGGTATACGTTATCTCCCGCTTATCCAAGGACCTCTTAATGATCTCGAGGTGCTTCACGAACTGACTGAATATCAAAACTTTATGCCCCTTACTTACCACATCCATGGTTTTATGGACCACTTCCTTCAGCTTGCCTGAGCTTCCTTCGTAGCCCGGATCGGTCATCAGGGGGTGGTTGGCGATCTGGCGCAGTTTGGTGAGGCCCTGCAAGAGCATGAACTGGGTGTTCCCCGGGCCGTTCTCCTCCAGGTTCGTCAGGATCTTGTTGCGGTAAAAGGACTTCGTTTCCTCATAGGCGTGCTCCTGCTCCTCCGTCATCTTGCAGAAGGTGGTACTCTCTATCTTTTCGGGCAGCTCCCGGGCCACCTGCGACTTGTGCCTGCGAAGTATAAACGGCTTGATGAGCGCGTGCAAACGGCGCGTTTTCTGCTCGTCCTTCTCCTTCTCGATCGGTTTGAGGAATTCGTTTCGGAAGAAGTGCTGTGAGCCCAGCAGGCCCGGGTTAATGAACGACATCTGCGCCCACAGATCCATGGTGCTGTTCTCCACTGGCGTGCCCGTAAGTATGAGCCGGTGCCGCGACTTCAGTTCCCTGACCGAGCGCGAGGTGTTGGAGTCGGGGTTTTTGATCGCCTGCGACTCATCCAGTATGATATAATCGAAGTAGTAAGTTTTAAGCAGCTCCGCATCCAGACGCACAATGCCGTAGGAGGTCAGGACCACATCGTACTCCGAGAACAGCTCCACATTCTTCTCGCGGTAAGTGCCGGTGTAATTAAGTATGCGCAGGTTCGGCGTGAACTTCTGCGCCTCGTTCATCCAGTTGTAAACCAGCGAGGTGGGCATCACTAGCAGCGTGGCGCTTTCTGCCCCGTTTTCTTTGCGGTGCTGCAGCATGGCCAGCGTCTGCACGGTTTTACCCAGGCCCATGTCATCGGCCAGGCAGCCGCCGAACTTATAGTTCTGCACAAAGTGCAGCCAGTTATAGCCTGCCTTCTGGTAAGGGCGCAGTTCTCCCCTAAAGCCGGCCGGCATGGGCTGGTCTTCTATGGTTTCGAACTCGCGCAGTTTTTCCAGCCTGCGGCTCATGGTTACTGTGGCCAGGTTGCCGTTCTGCAGGTCGTTCACCAGCGCCATGTGGTGCCTGCGCAGCGTCAGGTGCTCCTCCCCCTCGGCAAAGGCAAACAGCTCTATATATTGCGTAAACCACTCCTCCGGAATAATAGCCACCTGCCCGTTAGGAAGCATAAACTCGTTATTCTTGGTAAGGATGTTGTTCCTGAGCCTGATAAACGGAATCTCGAACTCGCCGAAGCGCACGGTGCCGTAGATATCAAACCAATCGTTTTTCTCCGTGATGCCTACATCCAGCGTAATGTCGCCGATAAAGTAGTTCTTCCCGTTTCGCTGGCTCTGCTGCACGGTAAAGCCTATTTCCTCCAGCCCCTGCAGGTTACTGTTAAGCCACGAGAAAGCTGCGCTCTTCTCCAACACCGCATGGCCATCCTTTACCTCCAGGGAGCGCTTGCTCAATTCCTTCAAAAACTTCTTCTCGGTGCTCACGTCCCGTATCAGCTTGTGGAAAACATAGGAATCCGGGGTTTTCTCCATGCTCACGCTGACGCGCTTGGCCTCCCGTGTCTCCACCATGTAATCGCCATACTTGAACGAAAGATCGAAGAGAATCCTGCTCTTTTCCTGATCAACGGTTTCCTCTCTGCCGGCCATCACGACGGGCGCCTCGGTGGCAGCTATCTCCGAAAAAGTAAGATACGGGCTCGGCACATACTTCTCGTCCCGGATGTCGAAGCCTTTGGCATGTACGTCAAACTGCTCCACCAGCGGCGCCACAAACTTGCTGTAGTAGTTCTCTTCTACCGAGCGGGGCACCACAATGAACTTCTTGTTCAGGAAGGGCTGCAGCTTTTTGCCGTCCACGTTCTTCTCAAAGCTGTATACTTTGTCGTTCAGCAACAGCCAGGCGGGGGTGTGGCAGATCAGGGCCGCGTTCTTATACTGGAACTCGAGCTTCTGCCCGGCATACTTCACCGTCGGGAAATAGTGGGTGTTATCGTCGTTGCGCCTGAAATGAAACAGCACCGTGGCCCGCTCCCGGGCAATATGGATCTGGCGCCAGGCTGGGTCTCCGTCCTTGCCCATGATAAAGGTCATCTTGCCGTTGCGCAGCAGCTCCAGTATCTTACCCATCTGGGTCTGCATGTGCTTGCTGATAGCCTCCTGCAGCGCCTTGTCGCCTCTTTCGGAGTCGTATACTTTCAGGAAGAAATCGGCTGCGGAGAGCTTCTTCTTGGGAGAGAACTTTCTCAGCACAGCGTCCTGCTGTATCTGGTCCATCAGGGCGATAAGCTTAAAATCATCGGCGTCAAGGCGCGCCTTAAACTCATCGGCATTTTTCGCCGAGATGTTCTGGTGTTGCAGGGTAAGTTGCCCTTTGGTGTTTACCTGTACCACATATGACTCAAACAGGTAACCCAGGTATTCGTGCTCGAAGAGCGAATAGACTACCTGAAAAGGCTGCGTGGTATAAACATTCATGCCAAAGACATTTTAGGACTTCAAATTTACTTAAAAAGCCGCTCATTTCCTATCTAAAACATGCCCTTTGACTTGCACTTTTGTAAGACTAGCTAACTTTTTATGCTGAAACAGACACGCGCCTCAGATGTTTCTAAAGTCGAGAAATTGTACTGTGGCAGGGAAGAACCTAGATGTTCTCGGTAACAGACATGGCCGCGGCCTTATTGGCCGGCCGGATAGATACCAGCAGCGTGATGACGATGATCGCCAGACCTGTAAAAACAAAGTCCGCCACCTCCATCTTTACCGGGTACGCCTCCACCACCGAGGTGGCCATACCCATGCTGACCAGGCCGAATGTTTGCTGCAGGTTGCCGATCAGCATGCCGATGGAAAGGCCGTAGGCAGCCCCGATGAAAGCCACCAACGCTCCCTCCAGCAGAAAGATGTTGCGGATGGTCTTGGCTGTGGCGCCCATGGAGGCAAGTATGGCAATGTCCTTCTTCTTATCGATAACGAGCATGGAGAGGGAAAAGAAGATGTTAAGGGAGGCGATGCCAAGTATAAACGCGAAGGTGATGAACACGAACAGCTTCTCCACCTTCACGGCGCGCAGCAGGCTGGTGTGCTGCTCATCAGAGTTCTGCACTTTAAAGCCCTCGCCCAGTATTTGCTGCAGTTCGCGCTTCACCTGGTCTATACGGGCACTTTCGTCCACCTTTATCTCCAGGGCAGTACGGCGGCGGCCATACTCCAGCAACTCCTCGGCAAAGTTGAGAGGCACAAATACGTAGGCATCGTCGTACTGGCGTTCTATGGCAAAAATGCCGCCCGGCAGAATGTTGAGGCTGTTAAAGGAGCCCTCGGGGTTAAGCGGGTTGAACTTTACGTTGCGCGGGTAGAGGAACTGCATCGGCACAAACTGGTTGCCTGGCCGGATAGAGAGCTGGTACTGCACACCACGCCCCACCAGGGCCCGGTAGGTCTTGTTAAAGTACAGGTCGCTGGAGCCTTCCACTACCGAGGCACCGATCTCGTTCTGCTCAAAGAAGTTTTCGCTCACGCCCTTCACCTTCACCACCATCTGGCGCTCGTTGTAACGGAGCAGGGCATTATCCTCTATCACCTCCGATACCACGGCCACGCCCGGCGTGTTGCGGATGCGGTTCATGAACTCGGTATCCGTCTCAAAGGACTTGCCCTCTGCGGCCGTAATCTTCAGATCCGGGTCGAAGCTGGAGTAGATCTCACGGATCAGGTCTTCCAGGCCGTTGAACACCGACAGCACGATGATGAGCGCCGCCGAGCCCACGGCCACCCCGATCATGGCAATATTGGAGATAATGCTGATGATGTTCCTCTTCTTCCTAGAGAAAAAATATCGCTTCGCTATGAGAAAAGGTACGTTCATCTTAATTGTTTATTGTTGCTTGCTGATTGTTAAAAGGTAATATCGTTAAGCATTCTGGAGAACAAACAATTAACAATTTAACAAACAGCAATTAAACTATTTCCATGCCTTTACGATCAGGCCGGTGCCTGAAGGGTGCCTGCCATTCACGTCCAGCCAGTTCAGCACCAGGCTCACCGGGAAGGTAACCAGGTAGTAGAACGGCAACAGCACGAAGAAAATTTTAGAGGCGTTCAGCATCAGTAGCGGGTATTTCATGGACAAACGCCATGACACCTGCCCGGGTTTGCCGTAGGAGTAGCGCGCCTGCACTTTGCTAAAGCCGGCCAGCCTCAGCTTGTCCTCTATCTCCCTGATGTTGTAGCCGTCGCGCACGTGCTCCTCGATAAATGAAGTCTCGTCGTCGCCGTGCACATCCGAGCCGCCCTGGTCTGAGGGTGTGGAAATGAGCAGCATGCCCCCGGGACGCAGTGAGGCCTGGAAGTTACGGAACACCTCCACATCCTCCAGAATGTGCTCCATCACATCCACCGAAAGGATAAGGTCGTAGCTCTCAGGCTCGCGGAACTTCACCAGGTCGGCAATTTTGAACAGCACGTTATGGCGGCCGATGTTGCGCATAAAGCGGTTACAGTCCGAGACCTGCTCCTCCTTCACATCTACGGCAAGTATGCGCCACTTGCTGCTCATGCCCGAGAGCTTGTAGGTATACTGCCCGAAGCCGGAGCCGGCATCCAGGATGTGCTGCTCGCTGCCGCGGCGATGAGCAGCCCACTCGTTCAGCTCTTTGTGCACGTGCCAGGCGCGCAGCAACAGCAGGTCCAGCAGGTTGTAAAATACACGGCGCAGGAACGGTGTCTTGTTGAACACATCGCCAAGCACGCGCTTTATAGGGTCGTACTGCATAAGGGTGGTGTGCGGCCTGGGCCTACTTGTTAGGGTATGTTTCGTCGTCCTCGTCCTCCTCGCGGGGTGGCGGGATGTCTATGTTCTCGAACAGCTTGTCGATTTTGGCGGCATACTCAGCCGTATCATCCAGGTAGAAGATGAGTTCCGGGATGATGCGCACCTGGTTCTTGATGCGCTGCGCCAGCTGGTGGCGGATAGTTTTGGCGTTTACACGCACCTCCTGTAGCACAGCCTCGTTGTTCTGGGCCATCATGATGCTCAGGTATATTTTGGCCACACCCAGATCCGGCGACACGCGTACCACACTCACCGATATATAAGCGCCTCCAAACAGGTGCGGCACCTCTCTTTGAAAGATGTCTGCCAGCTCTTTTTGAATCAGGCGCGAGAATTTCTGTTGTCTTTTACTTTCCATACGAAGATGCAAATATCATATTAATTTCGCATTTTTACCCCAAAAGCGCCCTATTCATTTCGGGGAGGGCACCATACTTAGGCAAGCTGGGGCAAGGGCTTTTGCTGTTTTATCCCTAACTATCCCTTGCTGGGGTAACGTAAGACAGCTTTTATACTTGCCCGCGTGCTTTTTATACTTTAATACCGTTTTTCTAACTCTGTCTTTCCTTGATAAGTTACTTCCGTAGCATACTGCCTTCACGCCTTTTCCTGTTGATTTTGCTGTTTATAGGGATACAGCTACCGCTGGTGCTGCTCGGCATCCGGCCAACTGCTCCTGAGCTGCTGCACATGCTGGTGGGGGAGCGCCTGGCCGACGGCTACAACATGTACCGTGATATTTACGATAACACAGCACCCCTTTCGGCCCTAGTTTTCTGGCTGCTGGATGTGGTGGCAGGGCGCTCTTTTCTGGCGTACCGGCTTACGGCCATGGGGCTTATACTCCTGCAGGCGCTACTCCTAAACAGCACCCTGAACCGCCACAACGTGTATGCCACCAAAAACTATCTGCCGGCGCTGCTGTACCTGGTCCTGGGTAGCCTCTCGTTTGAGTTTAACATGCTCACGCCACTGCTCATCGGCAACACGTTTCTTATACTTTCGCTGCCCTACATCATCACGCTTAACCGCGAGGGGTTTGATAACAACCGTCTTTTTGTGGGTGGTTTTATGCTGGGCCTGGCGGCCATGAGTTACCTGCCGCTGGCGGTGTTCCTGCTGGTGGGCGTTTTTGCCGTTATCTTCTTTGCCTCCAACACCTTCCGTAGCACCATGCTCATGCTATGCGGCTTCCTTTTCCCGTATGCGGTGCTGATGACCTACTACATGTACACCAACACTGCCCAGGAGTTTCTGGAGCTGCATCTGCTGCGTCCCTGGCACCTGCAGGTGGCCTTTCTACGTCCTCCTTCCGATGTGGCCAAGCTCATGATGATCCCGGGGTTTGTACTGATACTCTCCTTACTCAGCGCCGCTTCCTTGCCGCAGCGCCTCGTGTTCCAGGTTAAGTTTCAGCAACTGATGTGGGTGTGGCTGCTAACGAGCCTGTTGGTCATTTTTACAAGGGATGAGATCTCGGTGGCCACCTTCGTGATTATACTTCCGCCGGTGGCCTACTTCGGGCAGTTCTTTTTCACCTCCAACCGCAAAGG
Source organism: Pontibacter kalidii (assembly GCF_026278245.1). Taxonomy (NCBI): domain Bacteria; kingdom Pseudomonadati; phylum Bacteroidota; class Cytophagia; order Cytophagales; family Hymenobacteraceae; genus Pontibacter; species Pontibacter kalidii. Next base: position 4,176,614 of record NZ_CP111079.1, read on the forward strand.
CTGGATCCTGAACACCGTGTTCCTGGTGATGCTGGCGGTAGCGCTGCTGCTGCGCTACCGGCTCGTGCTGGGCATTAACCAGTTTATGCAGATGGACGAATCGCCGTTGCTGCTGCCGGAGCAGAGCCCGGTGCCTATGCAAAGCAGCACGGTGCTTGTGCTGGGCAGCGACATCAGCTACTATATGCAGAACAAGCCGGTGACGCCATACCTAAACTGGAACCTGGCGCAGCGCCACTTCAGCAGATTAAACGAATACCAGGCCGTGTTCCAGTTGCACGAGAACTTCAGGCATGAGATGCCGCAGTACCTGGTGGATAAAACCGGGCTGATGCCAGAGCTCTCTTACAAATTGCCCGACACCTTCGGCAAGTATGAGGCGACAGGTGAGGCCGGGGTCTACAAGCTAAAATAAGAACAGCCACTCTTTCCAGGGTGGCTGTTCTTATTTTAGCTTGATCTTATCTTAACCTGTTCGGTTTAGCAGGCGGCAATCTTATTTACCCTGTTCAGGTGGCGCCCGCCCTCAAAGGCAGTGCTCAGGAAAGTCTTTACCATTTCCCTGGCCACCTCCTCCGACACAAACCGGGCCGGTATGCACAGGACGTTAGCGTTGTTGTGCTCCCGCGCCAGCTTCGCCAGCTCAGGCAACCAGCAGAGCGCCGCGCGTATTTCCTGGTACTTGTTTGCTGTGATGGCCACACCATTGCCGCTTCCGCAGATCAGGATGCCGAAATCAGCCTCTTTGCTTGCCACAGCCTTTGCTAGCGGGTGCACGTGGTCCGGGTAATCTACAGAGGCATCAGAGTCAGGACCGAAATCCTGCACCTGGTGGCCAAGCTCCGCTAGCAGCCCCTTCAGCATGCTTTTATAAGTATAGCCGGCATGGTCGCCGCCAATTGCAATATTAAGTCCCATTAGGATTGTGTGTTTTGTTCGTTAAGTCGCTTCAGGTCTTTTTTACGAATGTTATGCGAAATATGGATACTTACCTCGTAGAGGAGCATCAGCGGCAACGAGATCAGCATCTGGCTCACGATATCCGGAGGCGTAATAATGGCACCTACCACCAGTATAACCACCAGGGCATGGCGCCGGTAAAGCTTCATCGTTTCCGGCGTTATCAGCCCCGCCTTCGTCAGGAAGAACACGATCACGGGCATCTCAAACATGATGGCGCAGGCCAGGCAAAGCGTGGTGAGCGTGGAAATGTAGGACGACAGGTCGAACTCATTCAGGATGCTTGGGTCTACCTGATACCCTGCCAGGAAGTTGATCGAGATGGGCGATACCACATAGTACCCGAACAGCAGGCCCAGCATAAACAGCACCGACACGAAGAATACAGCTCCCTGGGAGTTTTTACGCTCCTGCGGATATAGCCCCGGGCTTACGAAACGCCAGATCTCCCAGAATGCGTACGGGAAGGCACAGGCCAGCCCCAGCACCGCTGAAACCATCAGGTGCATCGTAAACTGCCCGCTCATCTGCCTGCTCTGGATGGTAAAGCCCATGTCGTCAAAGCAGAGCGCGCCTGAACCGAAGTACTGCCCCACCTGGCACATGACCCGGTAGCTTAGGAAATCGGTGCGCGAAGGGGCAAGTATAATATCATGAAACACAAAGCCCTTCGCCAGAAAAGCAATGGTCGCAAACACGAAGATAGAGCCCAGCGCCCTGATGATGTGCCATCTTAACTCCTCCAGATGGTCCACAAAGGACATCTCCTGCGGTTCTTCTTCCTCCACAAATGGTTGATCCATCAAAAGCGGGTCCTCCTTCTATTCTTTCTGTTACTGTTAATACGCGAAAAGCGGATACTCCTGCATCCAGTTATTGATATCGCTGCGCACGCTGCTGAGCCTGCTCTCGTTGTCGTGGTTGGTCAGCACCTGGTCGATGTACTCCACGATGCGCTCCATGTCCTGCTCTTTCAGGCCACGCGTCGTAATGGCGGCCGTCCCCACACGCATACCCGAGGTAACGAACGGCGACTTGTCATCAAACGGCACCATGTTCTTGTTGATGGTGATATCCGCCTTTACCAGCGTATTCTCGGCAAGTTTACCGGTTATACCTTTAGAGCGCAGGTCGATCAGCATCATGTGGTTTTCCGTGCCTCCCGAGATGATGTCATAGCCGCGCGCCACGAACGCTTTGGCCATGGCCTGCGCGTTTTGCTGCACCTGCTTTACATAGCTCAGGTAATCATCCGAAAGCGCCTCAAAGTATGCTACTGCCTTCGCCGCGATCACGTGCTCCAGCGGCCCGCCCTGCGTTCCTGGGAATACCGCGCCGTCCAAAACAGACGACATCATGCGTGTCTCGCCCTTTGGTGTCTTCAGGCCGAACGGGTTCTCGAAGTCTTTGCCCATCATGATCATGCCGCCACGGGGGCCGCGCAATGTCTTGTGGGTAGTGGTGGTTACGATGTGGCAGTGCTCAAACGGATTGTTCAGCAAGCCGCGTGCGATGAGCCCGGAAGGGTGGGAGATATCGGCCAGCAGCAGGGCGCCCACCTCGTCAGCTGCCTGGCGCAGTTTCTTGTAGTCCCAGTCGCGGCTGTAGGCTGAGGCGCCGCAAATGATGAGCTTCGGTTGTTCACGGCGGGCTGTCTCTACCACTTTATCAAAGTCGATAAGTCCGGTTTCCTTCTCTACACCGTAGAAAGACGGGTTATATAGCTTTCCAGAGAAGTTTACAGGGGAGCCATGCGTCAAGTGGCCACCGTGGGAGAGGTCGAAGCCCAGGATTTTGTCTCCCGGCTGTAGCACCGCCAGCATGACAGCCGAGTTCGCCTGCGCGCCTGAGTGCGGCTGCACGTTTACCCACTCCACGCCAAACAGTTCCTTGGCACGGTCGATGGCTAACTGCTCCGATTGGTCAACAATCTCGCAGCCGCCATAGTAGCGCTTGCCTGGCAGGCCCTCGGCATACTTGTTCGTCATCACGCTGCCCATGGCCTGCATCACCTGCTCCGAAACAAAGTTCTCAGAGGCGATCAGTTCTATGCCATGCGTCTGGCGTGCTTTTTCCTTGTTTATCAGGTCGAATATAGCGGTATCTCTTTGCATCAGTCTTCGTAATGTTAAGCTCCCAAAATTAAAGTATGCGCCCGAATAAACCAATGTTTCAGAAGTTTATATACGTGGTTCCCCCTGATATCAAATGCGTAACTCCATTTGCAGGAGGCAAAAATAAAGGCCCGGCGCTTTTGCACCGGGCCTTTATGGTATAGCTTAATCTTTTGTTGCTATTCTTTCATCACTTTTATCTGGCTTACCTGGCCGTTCAGCTCCACACGCAGCACATACATGCCTTTCGACAGTTTATCGTATACCGGCAGCTGCACTTCGTTCGGGCCGTCCTGCACCTCTACCACTTTAGTGTATACTTTTTTACCGGTCATGTTGTGCAGTACCAGTGTGGCCTTGCCGCTTACTTCAGCTGTAAAGTACAGCTTAGAGTTGTAGTTGATCGGGTTCGGAGCCACCAGCAGTTGCTGCATCACTTCGCGGGCCTTCACGTTTACGGCTACTACTTTGCTGTAGTCTGTGGTACCATCTAGGTCAACCTGCTTCAGGCGGAAGTAGATTGTTCCTGTCTCGTTGCCCAGTTTGTGTGCGTACTGGTAGTCTAGCCTTACCGAGCTGTTAGAGCCCTTGCTGTCCACACGGCCTACCTTCTCAAAGCCCTTCTTCGGCTCTCTCGACATCTCTACCTCGAAGTGTGAGTTGTTCTGCTCAGAGGCAGTTGCCCACGTCAGCAGCACGTTGTTATTCTGCAGCGCCGCGTTGAAGGCCATGAGTTCTACTGGGAGGGGAAGAATTTCCGATTCCAGTGTAACCACACGAGTTGTTGCGTCAAGAGATGAGTGAGAGATGGTCCCTGTCTGCTCAGGATTAGCATCCTCACCTGGCTCGTTTTTCACATGAATGGTAGTTTCTGCAATATTACCAAAATCATCAGCTGTAAGGTTTGGCAGCGTTCTGCTCCAGTTGCTTCCGTCCATCGACATCAGGAAGTTGTCCGTTGTTGTTAATGTAAACTTCAGGGTCTCTCCAACAGCCAGGCTTCGAGCACTAACCGTATAAGTCTGCTGCGAGGACTGTCCAGCTTCTACTTTAAAGCTCAGAAGTGCAGGCGTTGCTGTAATAGTCGGAACGGCAATTTGTAACTCTAGCGGCTCACTCGTATCATCGCCCCCGGCTGCCGTTATCGAAACTGCGCTTGTTCTGGCTCCGCTTGGCACTACCACTTCTAACCTTGTATCATCTCCAGGCTCGTAGAAGTTTGTAGCGTACACACTTCCGATCTTAACAGTTCCGATTCCCTCGAGGTTATAGCCTCTCAGCAGGATTCGCTCATTGATTCGAGCTGGGCTTGTGCTGCTGATAACGCTTTGTTCTTCATTATTGTGTTCAAATCTTACAAGAACAGGGCTGGTAACTTCGAACTCACTTGTTGAAGTTGCGTTGCCGGCTCTGTTTACTACAGTAATGTTACCCGAGATAGCATTATCAGGAATTTTCACCTCTACCCAGTTCCCACCTACTTGATCGTAGGCTGTCACAGCTGCTCTCAAGTCTATCACGCCTACTGAAGGAATATCAAAGCCGTCGTGTCTGTTGAAGTATACTTCTATGGCACCGTCTGGCACGCTGCCTGTACCGAATAGGTCCCAAAGGTTTGTACCGGTAATCTTTATCGTTTCACCGGACGCCCCTGAAGTAGGTGTAAATTCTGTAATTGTCGGCGCGTATACTACACGTAAGATATCTGTGCTTGTTACTGTTGTTCCTCCATTGTAAGGTGTTGTTACAGCAATCTTACCAGTTATAGCTCCTGCAGGAACAGTCAAGGTGATCTGTGTACCTGCTGCATTGATTGTATAACCTGTTGTCAAAGCTACCTCGTCGCCGGCTGCATCGGTTCCCAAGAAAGTTACCTCAGTTGCTTCATCAAAGTTGGTACCAGTGATTGTGAATGTAGAACCCACTAATCCTGAGTTAGCAGAGAAGCTTGTAATAGTTGGCGCTCCAATGATGGTTATATTCTGGCTCCATTCACCCGTACCACTTTCGCTTGCTACTCTGATTCTTCCTGTCGTGGCCGTGCTTGGAACAGTTACTACAACCTCATCTATACCCTCCTCTGTTGTACTATAGACAGAAGCAGTTGATTGTATTGTAGCATTTACTCTTGCGCCAGCTGCTCCCGCAAAGCTTACTGTCGGTGCGGACCGTTGAACATCCCTAGTAATGGTATTATAATATTCATCAAATCTAGTACCTGAGATTTTAAGCGTACTTACCCCAGCATATACTCTAGTCCTAGACACACTAGTGATAATCGGCTTATGTACAGTTAATAGTGTTGATGTACCTGTACCACTTTTAGAAGTAATACTTAGTGTATTACTTGAATTTGCAGTCATTACCGGAGCACTGAACACTAGTTCCGTTTCAGAACTAACAAAATAATTGCTTTTAGGAATTTGGATACCCCCGTAACTTACCGACTGTACATCTATGAAGTTGCTGCCTGTTACAGTTACAGATTGACCAGCGTATACTGCTGTTGGATTTACGGCTGAAATGATTGGAGCCATTACCTCAAAGTACATAGGCTCACTCTCACCACTTCCAGATATTACCGTCACATTTCCTGTGCGCGCGCTAGTCGGCACCAGGACCTCAATAGATTCGTTGGTATAGGTCGTTGCTGTAACCCGAGCTCCATTAAATACTACCTCAGGAGCTTTGTGCTCCACAGCGCCTGTCGCTTCGTTGTAGTAAGCGCTGAAGTTCTGGCCTGTAATAGTTAAAAGCGTTCTGTCGGCATAACCTTTGGCTGTGCCATCCTCCGCGCTAAGATTTTCTATAATTGGCTCAATTACAGTATAGTTATCAGCGCTTGTACCAGTACCTGCCAGTGTAGTAACAGCAACAGGGCCTGTACCCGCATCAAATGGAGCTTTTACAGTAATTGTGCCTGCTTCTTCATCCTTGCTTACTACCTCTGCCTCTTCGCCATTGAAGGTTACTTTGGTTATGTTCTTAAAGTAATCACCAGTAATAACCACTTGCTGGTTAGCATAGCTAGTAGTTGGAGTGAAGGCAATATTTGCTGGCACTGGAACTGTAAACACGTTCTCCCCGCTATTAGCTGTACCACCATCTGCTGTTACTGTTATAGGGCCAGTAGTTGCGCTATCTGGTACCGCAACCGTAAATTCCTGGTAAGTAACACCGCCATCTTCAACTGTGGAAATTGTTACTCCTGTCAGATCCTCCACTTTAGCCTCATTGAACACAACCTCTGATAGACCTTCGAAGTTGGTACCTCTGATTGTCACCGCTGTTCCTGCTTCGCCTTGTATAGGGTCAAAAGAAACAATCGTTGGGGCAGGGAAAACCGTGAAAACATCTGCACTTGTGAAAACTACTTCCTCGCCCACAATTAAGGTAAGATAACCAGTCGTAGCACCTGTTGGCACTGTTACTGTGATAGTGCTATCAGCCGCATTATAATTAGGCGTAGCCTGTACGTCTCCGTTAAATCCTACTGCAGCTACTGACTCCAGTAACCATCCTTTAATAGTTACTTCATCACCCGCTTTACCTTCAATTGGGTTAAAGCTGATAATCTCGGGGCTTGTTACAACTGTGTACGTGCCTGCACTTGGCTCACTGTCTCCGGCTGCATTTGTTACCATCAGCTTGCCTGTTACGGCACCTGCAGGTACAGTGGCAGTGATTTTAGTTGGAGAGTCAACAGTTATACTTGTAGCGACTACTACTGCACCTTCTCCCAGGAAAGTTACTGTAATGTTATCGCCAACAAACTCAGTACCCTCAATCACCACAGTTGAGCCTTCTACACCTTTAAGAGGCGAAATACCTGTAATGGTTGGTTTCTGAGTGATGGTGAAGTTTGATGGGCTTTCACCAGGTCCGTTTGCGTTTGAAACAGTAATACGGCCGGTAATGGCGCCTGCTGGCACTGTTGCGGTTAAGGTCGTGTCGCTTGTTATAGTATACTCAGCAGCTACAGTTCCGTCTGCACTAGCAAATGATACAGCCGTTAGCTCACCCTCTTTGGTGAAGTTATAGCCTTCAATAGCTACTACTGTACCTACTACACCTTGGGCGGGCGTAAAAGACAGTATAACCGGCGTACGTACTACTTCGAACTGACCTGTAGAAGTAGTTGTGTTTGCCGGGTTGGTAATACTCAACAAGCCCGTCTCGGCACCTTGTGGCACTGTTAGTTTCAGCTCCGTATCTGTTGCACTTACAAACTCTGTTACAGACACTTCGTCAACAGCGGACTCATCGCCCAGGAACACCACCTCAGAAACATACTTTAGGTATTGGCCTGTGATAGTGATTTCCTGACCGATCGGTCCTTTTGTTGGGCTGAAGCTTGCAATGATTGGGGCATAAACTACGTCAAACGGGCCCTGCCAGGTAGCTTCTCCACCTTGCGTACTTACAGTTACGCTACCTGATTCCGCTCCGTATGGAATGTTGAACGTGATAGCTGTACCCTCCGCATTCACTACAAAGCCAGCTGTGTTGGTTTCGGTAGTCGGAGTTAGGATTGCACTTCCGAGCGTCACTTCGTACGCTGTTCCGAAATTCTGGCCAGTAATGGTGATTTGGTCACCTACTATACCGTAAGTTCTGTCATCTCCTGCTGTTGTATTTGCTACGCTGGCAATAACTGGGGCAGGAACAAACGTAAAGGTCTGCTCGCTGGTGGCTACTTTTTCTCCAGGAGCGAGCAGCTGTATTTTTCCTGTCTTGGCGTCAACTGGCACTGTTACCACCAATTCAGTATCACTAATAGGGGCAGCAAAAGTAGCCTCTACATTATCTGTTTCGTCACCGTCTGCTCCCAGGAACACCACGCTGCTCACGCTGGCTAGGTTCACGCCATACAGCGTTATCTGCATGTTAGGGCCTGCCGATGTTGGCTTAAACTGAGAATCAACTCCGTCATACGCGGCAAACTGAGGAGCCGGCACATTGAAAACAGTTGTACTTACCGCCTCGCCCGCCGGGCTCTTCACCGTGATCAGGCCTGTACCGGCACCAAGTGGCACTGTTGCTGTTATCACACTATCGTTCGATACCGCAAATGATGTAGCTTTCACCCCGTTAAAAAGCACCTCATTTACAGCTGTAAAATACTTGCCGTAAATGGTTACCTCGGTCGTAAGCGCAGGGCCTTCTGTTGGAGAGAACTCCAAGCCTGCATTTGTTTCCCCTTCTGCCTGGGCTATGATCTGCGGGCCGTACACCGTAAAGTCCTTGCTTACTCCGCTACCCGCCGGGCTAGTAGCCGTTATAGAGCCGGTAGTAGCCCCTTTCGGCACTACTACTTCAATTTCAGTATCACTTTTAACTTCAATAGTTGCAGGGGCTGCGGCCGCTCCGTTAAATAAGACTTCATTTACACCAGTGAAATACTGGCCATACAGTGTTATTGTCTCTCCTGCACCTGCGGCGCTTGGGCTGAATTGAACATCAGCAGCAAACACAGGGTCTGGCACTACAAACTTTGTGGCACTTATGACCTCTCCGTATGGTGTTACTACTCTAATAAAATTACTTGACGCACCTGTTGGCACTGCTGTGGTAAGTACTGTACCTTCAGGATTCACCGCTATATTTTCAACTGGCACTGGCACTGTACCGAAAAATACTGCAGAAGTCTCATTTAAGTGCTTTCCTGTAATTGTAACCTGTGTACCCGGCACTCCCTCTGCAGGAGAGAAACTTTCAAATTCAGGTTGCTGCGAAACTGTTACCGCATCCAGAAACACATAGGCATTTGATATATCCGCCAACTGGAACCTTACATCTGTTGCAGTAGCTGGCAAGTATAACTCTTCGCGGGAAACTTCTGTTGTCACAGCACTAGTGACAGCACCATTTCCAAAGCTCTGACCGCCGTCGGTGCTGTAGCTCACTGTCATGCTAGCAGAGCCTCCCCCAGGTGTAGTAGCCACCAGACTGTAGCTCAGCTTATAGCCTGTTAGTTCACCATTCTGGAGTTTAATGTCGACATAAGCAGAGGTGGTTCTGAACTGGGCTGAACCACCGGTAGTACTTGGCGCAATATTAGCACCATCCGCAACCAAGCCACTGCTCTTTACATTGTCAGAGGTTGGTGTTCGCCATGGACCTTGGTATGTAACGGTGCTTTGCGCCACACCAACGGCGACTATTCCGAGCAGGAAAACGCACTGCAGGAGCAGTGATCTGAGGAGTCGTGTAATAGGGAGATTGTAGAGTTGTGCCATAGCTGAACTATAAGTATGTAAAAAAATTTCCTGTGCTATTTTAAAGAAAGTATAATTGCCACAAAATAAGATAATTTATCTATCATTTAAGCAACATCCTGTTCTATTTTTTTATATAATTCTAATAAAATACTTATAAAAGGATATAACAGGATTTTTACATGTAGCTGGCATTTGACAGGAGGGTTACACCTACTGGCTAAATAAAATACAGCTTTTATCCTAATACTATCTATAAAGCAGAATTAAGTGTACTCTGACGTTCCTTAAAGTAGTCCTATTCTCTTAAAAAGGCAATCTATAACATCATCAGGCAGAATCCAAAAAACTGAAGTCCAACATCTTACGTATATAGCAGAAAATAGATATAAAGTAGTACAACTTGGCAGCACAAATGTTTAAACAAATACACATCGATAAGAGAGCCAGGACCAAAATAGTACTTACCCTTTGCGTGCCACCGGGTAGGGCCGGTCTATGTTGGGCTGTATGAAGAGCTCCTGCGTGTCCATATCAAGCGCAGCGAGGTTTCCGTAGGCAGCGTTTTTATAGTACACGCAGCCCGCGTCCAGGTTTAGCCGCTGGTCTTTGTGCGAGGCAGCTTTTTTGATGGCGTGGAGCGAGGTGGGGGTGTGGCCATGTAGCAGCCTCTTGTTGCCCAGGCGTTTCCAGTCGGGGGTGTAGCCCCGGATGTTGAGCATGGCCTCTTTATCGGAGAAGATATCTGGTTGCCTGAAGTCGAAGCCCGCGTGCACCAGAAAGTAATCGGGAAGCTCAAGGTAGTAGGGAAGGGTATCGAGAAAATTGACATATTTCTCTGGCAAGTGCTCAAACCCATTGATACCGAAGCTCTGCAGCACCAGCTCCTGTTCTGTTGGCGTCAGGGTGAGCGCTTTTTTGCCTTTCTCTACCGACTTCAGCAGCATTTGGTCGTGGTTGCCACGCAGGCAGTGCACCTGGTAGCCCTGCTTCTGGAGATGAAGTATAAAATCAACCACTCCCCTGGAGTCGGGGCCCTTGTTCACGAAATCGCCAAGCAGGTACAATTCATCGTTGCGGGAGAGCTGGAGTTGGTTGTGCACCATGGCTTTGAATGTGCGGGCGCAGCCGTGTATGTCTGTGAGGGCGTAACGGGGCATATGTCTCTATTTTCGCAGCCAGGGCAGCACCGTAAAGATAACACAGAAATAGCACCCGTGGTACAGGTGCTATTTCCAGTTAAGCAATGTTAGGTATTCTAATTATACTTGTTGTTATCAATTTCAGGCTTGTTGGTGTTACGGTTCGGGTTGTTCGTCTGCGTGTTTTTCCCGGCCGCCTTGTCAGGCCCGTCAGTGTGCTTCTTCTTCAGCTCTTCGTGCTCCGCGCGGGTCTGGTTCGGGTCAACAGGCTTTCCGCCTGCGGCCTTGTCCTGTCCTCGTCCGGTCGGCTTTCCTTTGTTTTCACCGCCGGGCTGTGTGTGCTTATATGATGGCATGATATCCTCCTTTTTTAATTCAACTTCACGACAGACAAGATTTATACTTGCCGGCCATACTTTAAATCAATTTTATACTTTATGCTTAGGTGCCGCGGCCTTCCTCCTCGGTGCGCATGTTGTCTGGCGGCGGAATGCCGTCGTCGGCAAAGTCGTTTACGCCAGTGGCACTCGGCCCCTCGGAGGCGGTGTCGCTGCCGTAGCCCTCTTTGCCGTCGCGGTTACCGAAGCCACCGCGCTGGTGCTCGTTCTTCGGCGGATCAGCGCCCGGAATAATGTGGCCGGCACGCATTTCCTCGTCACCTGTGTCTGCCTCTAACTCGCGGAAGCCGCGCTTGTTAGGCAGCTGGTTCTGCAGTTTGTTCTTGTCCTCTTTATCTTCAGCCATAATTGTATTCTTTTAATTTACATCGCGCCCTGTTGCCAAGGCGCTTCTACCTGGTTTTACTCTGTTTAGGCCGCTTAGGTTTAGCTACCGACCAATTCGCCGCCATTTACGTGGATGACCTGACCGGTAATAAAAGAACCGTCCTCGGAGGCGAGGAACACGTAGGCGGGCGCGACCTCCGATGGCTGCCCGGGGCGTTTAAGCGGCACATCCTGCCCAAACTCCTTCACTTTTTTCTCATCAAAGGAGGCGGGTATGAGCGGGGTCCAGATAGGGCCGGGGGCCACGGCATTAACCCGAATTTTTTTCTCCGCCAGGTTAGAGGAAAGCGACCGGGTAAAGGAGGTAATGGCGCCCTTAGTGGAGGCGTAGTCCATGAGGTGATGGCTGCCGCGGTAGGAGGTAACGGAGGTAGAGTTCACAATGGCGCTGCCTTCCTTCATGTGCTCCAGAGCGGCCTTGGTCATATAAAACATCGAGAAGATGTTGGTCTGGAACGTACGCTGGAGCTGGTCTTTCGAAATGTCCCTCAGGTCGTTTTGCTCGTGCTGCTCGGCGGCGTTGTTGACAAGTATATCCAGCCCCCCCAGCTCCTTTACCACCTGCTGCACGGCATTTCTGCAGAATTTTTCATCGCCAATGTCACCGGAGATGATGAGGCCTTTGCGTCCTTCCTGCTCAATCAGTTGCAGGGTGTCTTTGGCGTCTTTGTCTTCGTTTAAATACACAATGGCCACATCGGCCCCCTCGCGGGCGAAGTGCACAGCCACGGCGCGGCCAATGCCGCTGTCGCCGCCGGTTATCAGGGCTTTTTTGCCTTTCAGCTTGTCGCTGCCTTTATAGCTGTCCCGGATGTACTCGGGCTGCGGGGTCATTTTATGTTCTTTGCCAGGCTGCTGCTCCTGCTTCTGCGCAGGCAACTTGGTTGGTTTGTTTGCCATAGTTTTCATAGTTTTATGTGAGGCTGCCACTCAGGGCAGTTCCATACTATACGCCTGCGTTTTTAGGCTGGTTATCCCGGCTCGTAATCTTATACTTGCAGCAGCCGTTTATACTTTAAATTATACCTTATGTGGAGAGAAGAAGAAAACAGCCTGAAACGCAGCCTCACGTTCAAAGACTTTAAGCAGGCGCTAGCCTTTATGAACGCGGTAGGCGAGGTGGCCGAGGAGATGAACCACCATCCCTGGTGGAGCAATGTGTATAATAAGGTAGCCATAGAGCTCACCACCCACGATGCCGGCAACACCGTCACGGAGAAAGACCTGGCGCTGGCCCGGCGTATTGACGAGATTTATGACCGCATGATGGCTGGCAACTAATTGCTGATTGGTAATTGTTAATTGCTGTTGTTCTCAGCTTAAAAGCTTTTGCTGTGTTGCATCCGGCTCCTATACGTTACCCTATAAACCAAACAACCAGCAATTATCAACCAACAATTAAGTCGTATCTTTACGCCATGCAGGAACCGGAAAAGACAAGTTTATACCTGGTGCCGACACCCATCGGCAACCTGGAGGATATCACGCTGCGGGCCATCAGGATACTGAAGGAGGTGGACGTTATACTGGCCGAGGACACACGCACCAGCGGCAAGCTGCTGCAGCACCTGGGCATTGAGAAGCGCATGCACAGCCACCACCTGCACAACGAGCACAAAGCCACCGCCCATTTAGTAGACCGCCTGAAGGCAGGGGAGGTGATGGCCCTGATCTCAGACGCGGGCACGCCCGGCATCTCGGACCCCGGCTTCTACCTGGTGCGCGAGTGCCTCAAAAACGACATCAAGGTAGAATGCCTGCCGGGAGCCACGGCCTTTGTGCCGGCGCTGGTAAAGTCCGGCTTCAGCACCGACCGCTTTACCTTTGAAGGATTCCTGCCCATAAAGAAAGGGCGCCAGACGCGCCTGCAGAGCCTGGCCGAGGAGGAGCGCACCATGATCTTCTATGAGTCGCCGCACCGCCTGCTCAAAACGCTCGCGCAGTTTAAGGAGTATTTCGGAGGGGAGCGCGAAGCCTCTGTTTCACGTGAAATCTCCAAAATGTTTGAGGAGACCATCAACGGCACCCTGGAGGAGCTGATTCATACTTTCTCCAACAAAGCCATCAAAGGGGAATTTGTGCTAGTGGTGTCCGGAGCCGCCAAAGGAGGCAAAGCCGATAAAGAATAAGATGAAGAATTACCTGAAAAAGATCTCGCTGGCGTTGTTGCTCAGCATGTTCACCCTGCCAACCTGGGCGCAGTTTGAAGATATGGCGCTCTCGCCGGAGGCAAAGATCAGCCTCATCACCTGCTCGCCGGGGCCTGACCTGTACGCCATCTTCGGGCACAGCGCCGTGCGCGTAAACGACCCGGCCACCGGCATGGACGTGGTCTTTAACTACGGCACGTTTGATTTCGACGAGCCCAACTTCTACCTTAAGTTCGCGCAGGGCAAGCTCCGCTACAAGCTGTCTGCAGCGCACTTCCGCGACTTCGTGTACAGCTATACCATGGACAACCGCTCGGTGTATGAGCAGGAGTTCAATTTTACCGAGGCGCAGAAGCAGCAGTACTGGAATTTCCTGACGCACAACTACCTGCCCGAGAACCGCTTCTACCTCTACGATTTTTTCTTTGATAACTGCGCCACCCGCATCCGCGACGGCATAGAAGCGACCTTCCCCAACCAACTGGCCTTCAACATCAGCCACTTCGATAAAGGCTACAGCTTCCGCAACCTCATCGATTTATACTTAGGTCCGCAGCCGTGGGGCGATTTCGGCATCGACATAGCCCTGGGTGCCCGCATCGATCAGGAGGCAACGCCTTACCAGTACATGTTCCTGCCGGATTATTTGGCGAAAGGCTTAGGCAGCGCCACCATCTCCCAGAATGGCAAGACTGCGCCACTGACACTGGAGCAGAAGGTGATCTTTGAACGCGACCCTTCCCAGCCGCTAGAGGCCGGCTGGTTTACGCCACAGCTGTTGTTCTGGACTTTCCTGCTGATCGTGGTTGCCCTTACGGTGATGGATTTTATCAAACGCCGCCGCAGCCGCGTATTCGATATGGCGTTCTTCTTTATGCTGGGCGTGCTGGGCATTGTGGTGCTGCTGCTCTGGTTTGCCACCGACCACCAGGCCACTGCCTACAACTTCAACCTGCTCTGGGCCATCCCCACACATGCCGTGGTTGCCTTTTTCCTGGGCCAAATCATACTTGTGGAGTGGGTGCGCAAGTACATGCTGGTTACCGCCATCATCACGACCGTGGCGCTTATCGGCTGGCCGCTGTGGCCGCAAATGTACCATGCCGCTTTCCTGCCCATTATGGTGGCCGCCGTACTTAGAGGCGCCTACGCCGTATGGTTCTCTAAAAAGGCACAAGCCCTGGCACATCCACAAAGTATAGCACAAAAGATATGAACCTGAACCAACTGGCTAACAACCTGAACATACTTTGCCGCAGCGTCGGCGCTTTTATACAGAAGGAAGGAGAAGGCTTTGAGCGCTCCAGCATCGAGCAGAAGGGCTTTAACGACCTGGTTTCTTATGTGGACAAGGAGGCGGAGCAGAAACTGGTGGAAGGCCTGCGCAAGCTGCTCCCCGAGGCCGGCTTCATTACTGAGGAAGGCACCGACACCACCCGGGGCGAGCGTCTTAACTGGGTAATCGACCCCCTGGACGGCACCACCAACTTTATACACGGCCTGCCAGCCTACTGCGTGAGCGTGGGCCTGATGGACGGCGAGGAGGTAGTGCTGGGCACCGTGTTCGACCCGAACCGCGACGAGTGTTTCTGGGCCTACAAAGGCGGCGGCGCCTTCTGCAACGATACACCGATAAAGGTTTCTGATGCCCCGGCCCTGCAGGATGGCCTTATCGCCACCGGCTTTCCTTATTATGATTTTGGCCTGACGCAGCAGTACCTGCAGGTGCTGGGCGCTTTTATGTCTCGGTCGCATGGGATACGGCGCATAGGCTCGGCTGCGCTGGACCTGGTATACGTGGCCTGCGGCCGTTTCGAGGGCTTCTTCGAGTACAACCTGAATGCCTGGGACGTGGCAGCAGGCGTTATTATTGTGCAGGAGGCCGGCGGAAGGCTCAGCAAATTTACCGGGGATGGCGATGTTGTCTTTGGACGGGAGATCGTGGCCAGCAACGGCAACGTGCACCCGGAGATGCTGCAGACCATCGGCGAGTTCTGGAAAAAGCCCGTGGCCTAAACTTTTTATACTTCTTAAAGGTTTCTAAAGTATGATCCAGCAAGTCCTCATTCTGCTTATTTTTCTGGCGGCGGTAGCCTACATGCTGCGCATGGTGTACCAGGTGTTCTCGGCCAAGAGCGGCTGCGCCAAGAGCTGCGGCGCCTGCTCCTCCATCGACTTTAAGAAGATACAGCAGGACCTGGAGAAATCAGCGATCAATAAACAATGAGCAATGAATGGTTTGGCCTGGCCAGCCACCGGTACGCAGCACCATTCATCACTCCCTACGCACTATTCGTGACCAAACTCCGTATCTAAACTTTGTTTTTGCGTATAGTTCTATACTTAAGAGTAGAACCACTTAAAACGATATACCATGCAAGATAAAGTTGAAGAGAGATCTTTGGTGAATGTGCTGAACCGCCTTCGCAAGGATGGCTACAAGTATGATTTTAAGGTAGGGCGGGATGGAAAGCTCTGTACCATGGAAGAGAAGGAGTCTTTTGCCCCAGACCAGGTGCGTATCGTGGACCACTATCGCTTTGAGGGCGAGAGCAACCCGGACGACATGTCTATACTTTACGCGCTGGAAACTGCTAGCGGCCTGAAAGGAACTATCTCCAACTCGTACGGCCCTTACGCCGACGAGAATGTGGACACGTTCCTGAAGCAGGTGGAGGATCTAGGCAAAAACCTGGATAAGAATGACAAGTAAAACAGGAAGGGCCGGTGCAATACCGGCCCTTCCTGTTGCTGCTAAAGCATAAAGCCAAAGCCACCTAGGGGTTGCTTCCGCCAAGTTGCTGCCCGTTTTTAACGGAGGCACTCATGGCCGCCTTTAGCTCCTCACTTAGCTTATCGCCTCCCTTTATAGCAAAATCCAGCGTACGGATCGGGAACGGGATCAGGATCTCATTTTCATCAAAGGCCTTTTTGATCTTGATGATGGCATCGCTCTTGGCTGCTATGTAGTCCAGCTGCTTTTTGTAGTGAATCCAGAAACGGGCCTTAAAGTTGATGGAACTGTCGCCGAAGGCGTCATACATCACCTGGATCTCCTTGCCCTTCACACGGTTTTTCACCTCCTGCAGCGCCTCTATCACCACCTGCTGCACCCGTTCCAGGTCTTCCCCATACGACACCCCCACCTCCAGGTCTACCCGCCGGGTGCCGCGCACAGAGAAATTGGTAACCGGGTTCTCGAACACCATTTTGTTTGGCAGCCAAACCATCTCGCCTGTTACCTGCCGTATGTCGATGGTGCGCAGCGTGATACGCTCTATCGTGCCGGTGTAGTCGTTGGTTTCGATGAAGTCGCCCACCCTGAATGGCTTGCGTATGGCAATAATAATCCCTGCTATAAAGTTGGCGGCAATATCCTGGAAGGCAAAGCCCAGCGCCAGTCCTATAATACCCACACCTGCCAGCAGCGAGACAACCAGCTTATCCAACCCCACCACATTGAGCGCCATGAAGAACCCAATGCTAAGCATGATGATGTAGATGATCGTGAGGGCCAGATTGTTCAGGGCTGTACTATGTGAGAAGCGTCCTATGATTTTTCCCAGCGAGTTGCGGATGACTCTGGCCAGAAAGAAGGTCAGGACCAGCACCAGCAGGGCCACGAGGATGTTCGGCAGCAGCAGCACGGCATGCTTGCCCCAGGCCTCCAGCTTACTCAACAGCAGCTCCAGGGCATCGTTAATGTCTTTCATAAAGTGTGTTCAAGTTGATATCGATCCAAAAGTCTAAGCCCATACCTTCGTGCCCTCGGTGCAGTTGCGGCACATCTCCACCTCGCTGCGGGAGCGCAGCACCTGCTGCCTGAACGAATTATACTTCTCGCCGCGCCACACCTGGGCAAAGCTCTGCCGCTGCAGGTCGCCCTGGCGGTACTCGGCGTCCTTGTCAAAGCAGCAGGGCACCACCAAGCCGTCCCAGGTGATCACGCAGGAGTGCCACATCTTCCAGCAGTGGTTGAGCAGCTTGTTTTTGATGCTGTAGCTGCCGTTGCCGTTGTTGCTGTACCTGGAGTAATAATCTATTGTCGGGATAAGCGGAGAGCCGTTCTCATAGTCGTATATCTGCGCCGTCTTGAACACCACCTCATCCACACCCAGCTCCTTTGCCAGCTCTTTCACGTCCTCCAGCTGATGCTCGTTGGGGCGCACCACCAGAAACTGGAACATGATGTGCGGCGTCTTCGACTTCAGCTCCTTCTTCCACTTCACCACGTTGCGCGTGCCCTCAAGCACTTTCTCCAGCTTGCCCCCCACACGGTAGGCAGCGTACGTTTCCTGCGTGGTGCCGTCTATCGACACGATGAGCCTGTCCAGCCCCGACTCCACGGTTTTCCGGGCGGTGGCGTCGTCGAGGAAGTGCGCGTTGGTGGAGGTGGCCGTGTAGATGCCACGGTCCGAGGCATACTTTACCAGCTCCAGAAAGCTCTTATGCAGGTAGGGCTCGCCCTGGAAATAGAAGATCAGGTACATCAGCCGACGGTGCAGCTGGTCTATGGTGTCTTTAAAGAGCTCGTTCTGCAGCATGCCGGTGGGGCGGGAGAAGGAGCGCAGGCCGCTGGGGCACTCCGGGCAACGCAGGTTGCAGGAGGTAGTGGGCTCCAGCGAGATGCTGAGCGGGTAGCCCCAGTGCGTTGCCTTGCCGGTGAGCTTGGAGTATAGGTAACTGCCTACCACCTGCAGCGCATTCAGCGCGCGCAGCGGCGTCAGTTTTGATAAAAAGTTAAACCCATCGGCTAAATGAAGTGCCATAGAAGTATACAGGTGCTATGGCAGCAGCTAGAGGTACTGCTTTCTGCCAAAATAAAGGGGCAGCCGCTCTGGCTGCCCCACTAAATTATACTTTTTGCCGCTAACAGCCAAAAGAGTGGCCATTTAGTACCTGAAAAGCGCCTTTACGCTGGCACTTCCATCGGCAGACTCTGTTAGCCCGTTATAGCTGCTCACGAACACTTTGCCGCCCTGTGCCAGTGTTTTAATGGCTGCCAGGTTTATCAGGTCGTCATCGCCGCGCTTATACTCGTTGTGTATCTCGGCAGTAGCGCTTTTAGCGTCATACTTCCCCCAAACAGGTTGGCTCGGAGTGATGAATAGTGTATCCACGCGGCCATGCACGGCCTCTGCCGCCACTGTGGCAACATCCTCGGAGGTGGCGCCTGTTCCGGCTACGTTCTGGTATCGGGTCAGCGAGTCGTTGTGGCCCTGCTGCATCATCGGCTTCATGATAGCCAGCGCTTTCTCATGTAGTGAGTTCATGGTATCAATGCCCTCGTTCACGTTGATGTTCTGAGGCACGATATGCTTATACTTGCTGTGTTGCTTGTAGAGGCTGCAGTAGTGGTCTACACCGGCCAGCACGAGGGGCTCGTGCGCATCATGCAGTATCTTTTGCATGCTGTTGTCTATCTCTATCACAAACTCACGCACACGCTCGTGTTCTTCATCGCCTTTCGTGCTGCCCGGGCCGTGCACAATATTAGAGCCGTTTACGGTAGTGGTGGAGTGGGTAAAGTCCTGGTCGTTGCCTTTCACGTCGAACTTCAGGGCCTTGTTCATCGTCTCCGGCACAAAGGAGCTAATATCTATCTGCCTGATCCGCTCGATGGTTGCCTCGAAGAAGGCTACTTTCTCGCGATACAGGCTAAGTATGAAGAAGCGGCCGTTCTGACTCAGGATCGGCAACATCGGTGTCAGGTAAAACTGGTCGAGCACATACACTACCTCTGGCATAGTGAAGGGGAGGGTATAATGGGCCGAAAAGCCTTTGGTAAGGAAAACGGCGAGCCCCTCTGCCTGGTGACGCCAGAAACTGTTGTCGTTCAGGAGCTCTTCGGCTGGCTTCAGGTACTGCTCAATCTCGGCTTCGGGCACATCGTGCCTTTGCAGCAGGGCACGTGCCTCTCTAAGTTTGTTCTTGAATAAGATATGGTCCTGACCATTGAGGGTTTCGTGCCCGGCACGATGCGTGGGGATGTAAAGAGAGATACACAAAGCATTCTGTGTGTTGTTCTGCACATTCAGCAGCTTCTCAATGTCACTCTTATTGATTAATGCCATATTATTTGGGGTTAAAAAGTAGGGTATTTATTACTTCAAATTTGCTTTCATAGCACCCCGAACCATGCGGAGGTGTAGGGTTTAAGTACGCAGCAAAACATTCAACGGTTATTTTGAGGGAGTTTGCATTTGCTGGCGCAGCGGTTGAAGCAGGCTATATACTTTTATAACTCTCTGGCGCAATCCTTCAGACCCGTGTCCTACTGTGGTGTTGTGTTTGCAACTCGATTGGCTTGGAGAGCCATACTTTATACTTTGGCTATACTTCTATTCTTGTGTCTGCTATACTATCATAGCCGCTTTACTGGTGCAAGCGTTTGCTTGTGCCTTTACCTGGGCTGCATTCTTCGCTGGCGCGCGTTTGCAACTCGTGTCCTGCTATGATGTCAGGTTTGCAACCCGGCTAGGTCGCAGAGCCATACTTCATATTTGGGCTATACTTTCCTAGCCGCTGCTTCCCTCTTTTTGACACAAGCTATCCTTGCTAGCTGCCGTTCATCCTCCAGACTTACCAACCTACAGTTGCATTTCCTGCTTTGGTGCTCTCCAGCCCGAGAGGGCTCGTCCTTTGGCATCGCACTGGGAGCTTTTCCTGCCCTCGTACCTCGGGCTGCCTGCGGCACCGGAAAAACTCGCATAGGCGCTCAACCCAAGGACTGGGATCAGTTTTCGATAGCTACGGCCTTACTGTCATCTCGAATGAAATAAGAGATCTCTTTAGAATTCCCGGTAAATCCCTCATTTTATTCGGGATGACAGGGCTTGGTGCTACAGAATTCCCCTCCTCGGAGGGGTTAGGGGTGGGTTTATACTTTGTTGTCCTGCTGTTCCGGATTTGCAATCCGGGACGCTGTTACCTGCGGATTTGCAATCCGCTTTTCTGTCCGTAGCTACTGCCTTTGCTATGGCAAATTACAAATCCACGGCTATTATATTTCCGGATTGCAAATCCGAAAGAGCAGGATTCCCTTCCGGGGTGGGTTCCATACTTTGTAGGGACAGGTCGCGACCTGTCCGCGCAATACCAACAGAATCGGAGTTCATACTTTAGACAAAGCAATTACAAGCTCCCCTCCTTGGACAAGGAGGGGCAGGGGTGGTTGGACCCGGTATCAGAAACTCCCTCTCCTGTTTTGGAGTAGGGGCTCTCGAGAAAAGGAGAGGGCTGGGGTGAGGTGATGATGGGTAGAGGTGGTTGGACCCGGCACTACAGTGACGAGCAAAAAAAAAGCCCGGCTCCTGTCGGGAAGCCGGGCTGGGTATAAACTGTGAACGAAATGTCTATTTAAGTGAGGCCTGCCGCACCTCCAGATGCCGCAAGATATCGTTAGCCGCCTCATAGTCGCTGGGGCGGCGGGCTTTCAGGGAGATAAACCGGCCTTCCTCATCCAGCAGGAAGTAGGCGGGCACGTCTTTCAGGCCATAGCGTTTTGCCAGTTCGGCAGCTGCACCCTTTGCCAGCACGTGCTCGCCCTGCAGCTCCTTTTTCTCCACCAGCTTCCGCCACTGCTCCTCGTTGTCGCCTATGGCCACATTCAGGAAAACGATCTTGTGGTTACCCATTTTACCGGTGAGGCGCTGCAGGTGCGGCAGTTCCACGTGGCACAAACCACAATCGCTACGCCAAAAGTTCAGATAAACCAAACTTCCTTTAAAATCGCTGAGCGAAATGGTGTCGCCGTTGATGTCGTTGAGCTTAAAATCAGGCGCTTGCCCGCCGGCGACCAACGTGCTGTTCTCGCTGAGCAGACCGGCAAGGTAAGCGCTCACAGCTTCCTCCCGGTTTTTGGCGTTAAAGTCCCGAAGCATCAGTTCGGTATACTTCAAATGCCCCTGTTGCACCGACTGCTTGAGCACCTGCGCCTGCGCCAGCAGCTTTACCTGCCCCTGCAGCTTCTGCTCCGCCACATCATAACGGGCTTTGTAATACAGCGGATCCTTCTCCGTATAGCCAGCCTCCTTCGCAAAGTATGCCGTGTAGCTGCGCAGGAAATTCTGGAAAGACGGGCTTAGCAGGTTAGTAGGCTTCTGCAGGTCCAGGTGGTGCAGGTAATCATAAAACGCCGCCGATGGCCTGGTGAGCGATACTTGCATTATCTGCTGGCGCAGCGGGTGGTAACCCAGCTTGTCTATGGCATAGCTAAAGTCGATCTCGGCCAGCAGAAACGCTCTGAACTCCTCTGAGACCTCCATTTTACCGCTATACTTCTCAAAACTACCCAGCTGGTCCTCGCGGCGGTAATTTAAGAACTGCGTGAACTCCTTTTCCTGTAGCTTGATGTTATCCGGCAGCACCTGGTACTCTTCCTCTTCCTCGAAACGATAGGTATACTTTGCCAGGTAGTTATTCTCATTAGCACCTTTGCCTCTATAGATCAGCGACTTTAGGAAGCTCTTGCCGTTGGAGCTCAGTTGTAGCTCGTAGCCAGGCTCCAGGTATACCTGCGCCACTTCATCGCCATGCACCAGCTCGGCTACCAGAGGCTTCTGCACCGGCACCTCCAGCCAAAAGGAATTCCTGTCGAGCTTTACCTCCGTCTTCACCTCCTCCGGCAGCAGCGGGTTGGGATAGATGATGAGCTCTACCTGATCGGAGAGGGGGCTGGAGATTTTGCCACTGATGATGGCTGTGTTCTGGGCGAGGAGCTGGTTGGTAGCCAGCAGCAGAAAGGCTGACAGCAGCATGTAAATCTGTTTCATCAGGAGATATTGTTTTTCTTTGGCTAAAGGAATTATACCATTACTATACTACACAGAGCATCCGCAGCAGTAATAATATAACTTTGAACAACATCAACCAACAACAAAATTCCGATGCAAGGTTAAATTTATAGTTTTACAGGAAGTTAATAAGAAAAGCTTTGTTAAACATATGGCCAGCAACTGCTTTGATTACTAACTTATACTTTAATAATAGCCAAAGGACAAACCAAAGCACAGGTAAAGGCAAATTAAAGTATACAGGTTAATCACTCCTCTACATAAAGACACTTGTACTCTATCAAGCTTTATACTTGGCGGCAGAACAGACACTAACCAAGAACAGTACAAAAAAAACGCAGGCTGCTATACCTGCGTTCCTTCATACCTGTGGCTGAGAAATAGTCAAATTCATACTTTACAGGAGCGCTTAGCCGAACAAGCTTGCGAACACCTCCTCCAGTCGCCCATACGCATGCACGTTGATGGAGAACTTACTCAGGTCCACGCCTTTCTTGTTATACTTGGAGATGTAGATATCGGTAAAGCCCAGCTTTTCGGCCTCCGTGATGCGGTTCTCCACGCGGTTTACGGCGCGCACCTCGCCGCCCAAGCCTACCTCTGCGGCAAAGCAGGCGGTGTTGGAGATCGGCATGTCCTCGAAAGAGGAGAGGATGGAGGCGCACACGGCTAAATCCAGCGCGGGGTCTTCCACTTTCAGGCCGCCGGCAATGTTCAGGAACACGTCCTGGGCGCCGAGGCGGTAGCCGCCGCGCTTCTCCAGCACGGCCAGCAGCATGTTCAGGCGCTTGGCATCGAAGCCGGTGCTGGTGCGCTGCGGCGTGCCATAGGTAGCAGGGCTCACCAGGCTTTGCACCTCTATCAGCAGCGGGCGGTTGCCCTCCAGCGTGGCGCCTATACTGATGCCGCTAAAAGCGTCCTCGCGCTGCGAGATCAGGATCTCTGACGGGTTGCTCACCTCCCGCAGCCCGGAGCCCATCATCTCATAGATGCCCAGCTCCGAGGTGGAGCCAAAGCGATTTTTTGTAGTGCGCAGGATGCGGTAGGTCATGTGGCGGTCGCCTTCGAACTGCAGCACCGTGTCTACCATGTGCTCCAGTATCTTTGGCCCCGCCAGGTTGCCCTCTTTGGTGATGTGGCCGATCAGGAAAACGGGCGTGCCGCTCTCTTTGGCGAACTTCAGCAGCTCGGCGGTACACTCGCGCACCTGGCTCACGCTGCCCGCGCCAGCCTCTATAAAAGAGGAGTGGAGGGTCTGGATAGAGTCGATGATGAGCACCTGCGGCCGCACCAGTTCCACTTGCTTAAAGATGTTCTGCGTGCCGGTCTCGGTCAGGATAAAGCAGTCGGAGGTTTGGGCCATGAGGCGCTCGGCGCGCATTTTTATCTGCTGCTCGCTCTCCTCGCCGCTCACGTAGAGCACCTTCAGCCCCTGCAGGCTCAGGGCGATCTGCAGCATCAGCGTACTTTTACCGATGCCCGGCTCGCCGCCAATCAGCACCATAGAGCCCGGCACAATGCCGCCGCCCAGCACCCGGTTCAGCTCCTGGTCCTGCGTCACGACACGCTGCTGCTCCTGGTAGCTGATGTCGGCAATGGGCTTGGGCTTGTTGGATACCTGCGCCGTGCTGCTGCCCACCTTCCAGGCGGTGGTGGGCGTTACCTCCTCGCGCTGCACCACCTCTTCCACGTAAGTGTTCCACTCGCCGCAGGCCGGGCACTTGCCGATCCACTTGGCCGACTGGGCGCCGCAGTTCTGGCAGAAGTAGGATGTCTTTATCTTAGCCATTTAGTTAATTCTGAATGAGTGAATGAGCCAATAGGTAAACAGGGGGATAATTTCCAGAGCTTCAAATCATCAACCTATACTTCCTGCTCTACGGGCACCTGCCTGAAGTATACCCTGAAGGTAGTACCCTTGCCATGCTCGCTTTCTACTTCTATTTTGCCGCCGTTGTTCTCTATAATGCGCTTCACGATGTAGAGGCCGATGCCGGTGCCCTCCACGTGCGTGTGCAGGCGCTTGAACATGGTAAAGAGCTTGTGCTGCTGCTCCTTTTTAATGCCCAGGCCGTTGTCCTGCACCTCCAGCACCACGTAATCGCCCTGCTCATACGTTCTGAGGTTGATCTCCGGTTTGCGGTCCGGGGATTTATACTTAATGGCGTTGCTGACCAGGTTGTAGATGATACTGCGCAGGTTCTTGCGGGCGTAGAGGATGTTCTTCACCTGCAGGTCTGTGTGCAGCACCGCCCCATGCTCTTCCATTACTGTGCCGAGGTCGGAGGTGATGTCCTGCAGCATGTGCTCGAACAGGAGCGGCTCCATGGCAGACTGCAGCTCCTTCTGCACCTTGGTGATCTCGGCCAGGTCGGCGATAGTGCCCTTCAGCTTGTTGATCGAGCTCTGCACCATGTCCAGCACCTGCATGTCCTCGCCGTGCAGCTTGCCTTGCAGGATGTCGCGCAGCAGCGTAACCAGCCCCTCCATATTGGCGATCGGCGACTTCAGGTCGTGGGAGGCAGTGTAGACAAAGTTGTCAAGGTCGTTGTTGATGCGCAGCAGCTCGTTGTTCTTACCGCTCAGCTCATCGTTGGTGAGCACGAGTGCCTTCCGGGCATTCACCAGCTCCGTCACCTCCACGGCAAACAGCAGCACGGCCTCTATTTTGCCGTTCTCGTCCACCAGCGGCTGGTACACCAGGTTAAAGTAGCCGTACACCAGCTCGCCGTTGTTCCTAAAGTCGATGGCGGTAGACACCTCGTTTCCGACAAAGGGTACACCCGTCTCGAAGACCTGCTCCAGGCGGTTGAAGAAGCCGCGCCCCTCCTCCTCGGAGTGGGCCTCGTAAATGGTTTTGCCCACCAACGGACGGTTGCCGTACAATTTGCGGTACTCCGGGTTGGCCAGCACGTACTGGAAATCCTGGGCCCGCACCAGGCCTACCACCGCCGGCACCTCCAGGAACAGCTTCTGCAGCAGTTCTGCGTTCTGCTTCACCTTACGCTCGGCCTCTTTTATCTCCGTGATATCGATCACAGAGCCAATGAACCCCTGGAACTCATCGTTGGCGCCGAAACGCGGGGTATTCGTTGCCACCATCCAACGGTACTCCCCGTCAAAGCGGCGCATCCTGAACTCTATCCTGAAAGGGCGGTGGTCTTTTATCGCCTGCAGGGTCACGGCTTCCTTCCGCTCCACATCATCGGGATGAACCACCTCTTTCCAGCTCATGTTGATCGTGTCCTCAAAGCTGTAGCCCGTAAAGTCGAGCCACTGCTTGTTCACGTACATGAAGTTGGTGGCATCGTCCATGATCTTGATCATTACCGGGGCGTTGTCGGCCATGGTGCGGAAGCGGGCCTCACTCTCGACAATAGCCTGCTGGGCATGCTTCTCGTCGGTAATGTCCCGCACCTCAATAATGGCAAAGCTCTCGCTGCCGCTCTCTCCCATTGGCTGCACTGAGCACGACACGTTAAAGAAAGTGCCATCTTTGCGAATGAACATATCCTCATAGCCCCTCAATGGCGTTACGTTGATCAGGGAACTGTGCATCAGGCACTCTTCCGCTGGGAAAGGCGAGCCGTCCGGGTGCTTGTAGTGCATCATCTCGTGCAGTGTCTTCTTCCGCATATCCTCCAACGTATAGCCGGTCATTTCCTCTGCGGCCGGGTTCATGAACGTGCAGTACCCCTTCGAGTCGAGTATAAACAGGGCCGCCGTGGCGTTGTCGGTAATAGTCTGCTTCAGGCTGTTGGAGCGGCGCGTGTTGGAAAGCGACCAGATGATGAAGAACATGAGCAAGCTGATGATGATGCCGCCCAAAAGTATAAAGTAGGGCAAATCCGACTCCGCGGTGCGCCCAAAACTATCTTTTGCCGAGACGTACAGCCGCCAGGTATGGTTGCCGATGGTGATGGTGCTCAGGTTGCTGTGCTCCCGATCGTTGCTGCCATAGTATAGCTGGGAGCCTGTGGCAAAAAGCAGGTTGGCCTTAGAGGGCTCGCTGCCGTCGTATACTTCCACATCGATGTCATCAAAGCTGTGGGTAAGTACCGAGGTCATCAGGTCTTTGGCCCGGAAGGGGCTGTACACGAAACCCTTTATTAGTCGCTGCCGCTCTTTAATAGACTCCGGCTCCGCATTGTTCTGGTACACGGGCAGGTAAATCAGGAAGCCGGCCTGCTCGTCCTGGCCCGTTTCCTGCACCAGCCGCACCTTCCCCGACAGCGTGGGCTGCCTTGTGTCGCGGGCAATGCGCATGGCCGACTGGCGCACCGGCTCACTGTACATATCATACCCGAAGGCACGCAGGTTACGGTCGGTAAAGGGCTCCAGGAAAACAATGGCGGTGTAAAGATCGCGCTTGCCCTCGGGCGTGATGCGGTAGTTCTCGAAACCTTCGCGGCGGATCTGGCTCACGTGCTGCTCCACTTCCGCTGGCCTTACCACGTGGGTATACCCAAAGCCCTGCAGGCCAGGGTAGCTTTCGTCCAGCCTCAGGGTTTCGTAGTAGCTTTTCCAGTTCTCACGCGTCACGGTATCGGAGGAGATGAACAGGGCCTTGCCCCCAAGCAGAATCTGGATGTAATCGCGCATGCGCTTGTCGATGGCCTCTGTCACCTGCTCGGTGCGCATAGAGAACAGTTTAGCGCTTCGCTCGTCTGACTTCTTCTTGGTTTCTGTGTAAGTGAAAAGCGTAAGCAGGAAGATGAGCAGAAAAGAGAAAATCGCTATGAAGTAATCCCTTACAAAAGAAGCCAGCTTGGCAAGTTTCATGTGTTGTGAGTTAAAACCGGGAGACGGCTGGCAAGGCCATCGCTATTCATACAAGCCCGGTAACGTATGATCTTCTTCAAATGTATAAAAAACAAAGTCATCTGCCAACACAAAAAGTTCAATAATAGATAGCAAAAGGCAGCCAGAAGGTACAAAGAATAAGTATAATCCCACCTCATTCCCTAACCCGTATTTTTATTATTATTTTGATATACTTCAGGTAATAAAGAGGCCTTAAACCATGCTCCAAACAGCCTAAGGGGGATAACAATAAGCCTGTCCTGTTGTTCGCCACTGCTGCATTTTGGCTGTGCCATACTTTAGAAACGAGGGTTATGCCGCAATTCTTTTGCTACCTGGTTGGGTGCCCATACTTCATTGGCGTATAAGGAAGACGGATGGCGCTACGGCGGCAGGTATGGCTGCAAGGTTAATATGTATCGGAATTTGAGGATAGGGTGTTAACTTTGGGTCCTAATTGCTTACCCTATGCTTGAGATACTCAAAAGCCTGTTGATTGCCTTTTTTGCCGTAGCCGTGCTGCTGCCGGTTGTACGTTACGCGCTGCGCCGCCTTTCTCCGGTGGGGGAGGAGGACGCCTTGACGGCGGAGGAGGTGAAGTACATGCAGAAAAAAGAGTTGAAGCTGACCATCGTCTACTTCTTTTTCGCCTGTGTGCTGTCCGTGTTCAGTGCTGGTCTGCTGGCCATCTTATCCAGCATCATCCATGCCTCCAAGGAGCACCTGCATGTGCTTACGCCCAACTTCAGGGCGCTTTTTGCGCCGGGCCTGCTGCTGGGCCTCACGCTGGCCATTATACCGCTGCGCCTGGTGCAGGGCACGCTGCTGGGTCAGGAGCAGGAGCTGTACAGGAGGTATATGAACCGCCTGGAAGGCAGAAACTCCAACCGTATGTATAACATGCTGCTAGCGGTAATGCTGCTGGTGTCCGGGGTGATTGCGTGGCATGCCATGCGCTGGCACGTAGACATAGACGAGAACAGGATCGAGATAACGAACCTGCTGCTGGAGCACCGCTCTTACACCATGCAGGAGATCGAAAGTATACATTACCTGGGCGCAGAGGGAGAGTACCTGGTATCCTTTACCGACAAGACCAACTTCAACACGACTTACTTGAAGCCGGTGCAGCTGGAGATGATCGCGCTGCTGGCCGAGGAATCGGGGCACCGGGTGATTAGGTAAGGGGGCAGCCATATTTAAACTTCAGCTATACTTATAGTTCCTTAGCCGTTGCCCTTCCATTGCTGTTCCGTACAACCGTGTCCGGAACCTTAAAGAGGGGCCCTACCCCCATCTGCTGCGGATCTCCACGTCCGTGTAAGCCATATTTTATACTTCGGCCATATCTTATACTTTCTCTGGCGCAAGCGTCCGCTTGTGCCTTCTCTCGCTGGCGCGGGCTTGCAGCCCGTGTCTTTATATTCGTTGGGTTTGCAACCTGGCTGGCTCGCAGAGCCGTGCTTTATACTTGGGCTATACTTTCTACTCTGTTTATACTTTCTACTCTATTTATACTTGCTGCTATACTTGCCAATTACAGCGACAACACCGTCCCTCTTTTGTCATCCTGAAAGGATCTTGTGGGCAAGCTGCTATAAGCGTTTCCTTTCAGGTTGCCTTCTGAACAACAGTTCCTATTTATACTTGCATAGCCGCTGCTTCCTTCAGCTTGATACAAGCTATACTTGCTAACTGCCGTTCATCCACAGCCTTACAACCTGCATTGTTTCATTTCCGATTGTGGTGCTCTCCAGCCCGAGAGGGCTCGTCTTCGGGCATCGCGCTGGGAGCTTTTCCTGCCCTCGTACCTCGGGCTGCCTCACTTACGTTCGTCACCGGAAAAACTCGCATAGGCGCTCAACCCAAAGACTGGGATCAGATTCGATAGCTGCGGCAGTTTGTCATCTCGACCTGTGGGAGAGATCTCTTTAGAATTCCAGATAGATTCCTCCCCTGTTCTTAGGGGAGGGCTGAATTCCCCTCCTCGGAGGGGCCAGGGGTGGGTAAGGCACAAGCGGACGCCTGCGCCATAAGTAAGTCGCTGCTCTCGGGAGTGGATTTATACTTTGTAGGGACAGGTTGCGACCTGTCCGGGCAGCGGGGGCATCTTATCCCGGTAACTGAAGGAAACTTTGCTGATTTTGCCTGAACACCTCCACTCGCAACAAAATAAGCACATCCCTGCACTCAAGTGTATTTTTTTGTAGTTTTGCTACGTACAGATAATCCTTTAAACCTAAGTATAAACGATATGCAAGTTCGCGTAGAGAAAGACACGATGGGCCCTGTGGAGGTGCCTGCAGACAAATACTGGGGCGCCCAGACACAGCGCTCTAAGCAAAACTTTACCATCGGCGGGCAGCAGATGCCGCAGGAGGTGATCGAGGCCTTCGCTATACTTAAGAAATCGGCGGCACAGGCTAACGCCGAGCTGGGTGTGCTGGCGCAGGAGAAAGCAGATATCATCTCTACCGTATGCGATGAGATACTGGAGGGCAAGCTGAATGACCAGTTCCCGCTGGTGGTGTGGCAGACCGGCTCAGGCACGCAGTCGAACATGAACGTGAACGAGGTGGTGGCCAACCGTGCGCACGTGCTGCTGGGCGGCAACCTGCTGGACGAGAAAAAGAAGATCCACCCGAACGACGATGTGAACAAGTCGCAATCCTCAAACGATACTTTCCCGACAGCCATGCACATTGCTGCTTACAAGAAAGTGGTGGAGCACACGCTACCAATGGTGAAGAAGCTGCACGACACGCTGAAGGCCAAGTCAGAGGAGTTTATGAATGTGGTGAAGATTGGCCGTACGCACCTGATGGATGCCACGCCGCTGACATTGGGCCAGGAACTGTCTGGCTACGTGAAGCAGCTGGAGTACGGCATGAAGGCACTGGAAAACACGCTCGACCACCTGAAGGACCTGGCGCTGGGCGGCTCTGCCGTAGGTACCGGCCTGAACACACCGGCTGGCTACGCGGAACTGGTGGCTGAGAAGATCTCCAAGTACGCGGGCCACGACTTCCGTACGGCTCCTAACAAATTCGAGGCGCTGGCCGCACACGATGCCATGGTGGAAACCTCCGGCGCACTGAAGCAACTGGCTGTATCGCTGATGAAGATCGCCAACGATATCCGTCTGCTGGCTTCCGGCCCGCGTTCAGGTATTGCTGAGATCCTGATCCCGGAAAACGAGCCCGGTTCTTCTATCATGCCAGGTAAAGTAAACCCAACACAGGCGGAGGCCATGACGATGGTTTGCGCGCAGGTGATCGGAAACGACGTGGCGATCTCGGTGGGTGGCATGAACGGCCATTTTGAGTTGAACGTGTTTAAGCCGGTGATGATCTTTAACCTGCTGATGAGCGCCCAGCTGATCGGCGACGCCTGCGACTCGTTCGACAAGCACTGCGCCGTAGGTATTGAGCCGAACACGGCCCGCATCAAAGAGAACCTGGAGAACTCACTGATGCTGGTAACGGCCCTGAACCCGCACATCGGCTACGACAACGCCGCCAAGATCGCAAAGAAGGCGCACAAGGAAGGCACCACGCTTCGCCAGGCAGCCATCGCCCTTGGCCTGCTCACCAACGAGCAGTACGACGAGTGGGTGAAGCCGGAGGACATGATCGGCAGCTTGAAAAAGTAGCCTTTCACGTATCTCGTACTTCGACACACGATTTTGTACTTGTGTTATAGACAAAGGAAAAGCAGCTCCGGCAGGGGCTGCTTTTTTGTTTATATTGTACTATGGATGAAAACGAAAATAAAAATATAATAGACCTTTATAAGGAAGTAAAAAGTAAAGGCACTTTCACATATCTCAAGGAACTAGAAAACTTTAAGGATGGAGAATTCTACAAATTCTACCTGTTCCTTAAAGCAAATCGGCAAGTAGTATCTATTCTTAAATACAATTACAATCAGCTTATCAAATCAGTTAATTACCACAATTTACCTGAGAACCAATCGAAAGTTTGGAACGAGATAAACTCTAAATATAGGTGGAGGCAGCAAAGGATAATTACAAGCCAACTCTTTAACTACCTAACTAGTGTTTTTGCAACAGTAGACTATTCAAGAAGTCAATTAAAAAAATACATAGCTCTGAATCCAGAGGTAGCTAATAATCTCAAATTAAGTGCAGAAGCTTATTTCGATAAAAATCCACAACACAAGTTTATCCAAGGCTTAAGAAATTACACTAGCCATAATTCATATTTAAGAGTAGCAACTGAGCTTAAATCTAAAAGCCATGCTAATGAAGTAGAGAGAAGAGTATATTTATTGAAGGAGGATTTGCTCAATTCTGATAAGTGGTCTGGTTTATCTAAAGATTTCCTTAGCTCATCGGATGCAAAAATTTATATAATTGACATTATCGAGTCTCACTTTCCTTTATTTAAAGAGTTCCAAGATTGGACATACTTAGCCCTACTACAAGTAGATCCAAAGTTCACTTTAGAGTTTAGAGCTAAGCTATTAAGTATTCTTGATTTTGCAGAAAAAGTAAATATGGCTCGAACTTCACTTCCATTTAACCGTGCATATATTAAATATCTAGACCAGATCATCAAGGAGAGTACCTATAGGTGCAATTCTCAATTTAAGTATGTTGCTCCCATCCCGCAAGTTTAGCGACAGCACAACTTGTGGTTTTACTTTGAGGCCAGTTTGTAACTGGCGATTATCGCAACTATACTTTCGCCAGTTACAAACCCGCTGCCATACTTCCCCACACATTACCGCTGCGCTCAAACTTGCGGGATAAATAGCTGAATTAACTATGGCTTTATCAAAATCTTCTCAAATTTTACGTATTACCAATTCAATACAAGAAGTATAATGCTTCCCAAAAAGAAAGTACATCCAAAAGTAAAATCCGCTTTACACCCACGCAGTAAACACCGGGAGCGCTACAATTTCGAACAGTTGGTTGCGAGTTGCCCCGATTTAAAGCCGTTTGTAAAGCTGAACGAATACCAGGACGAGTCTGTGGATTTCTTCGACCCGAAGGCGGTAAAAGCGCTGAACAAAGCCCTTCTGGCGCATTTTTATGGTATTAAGCACTGGGACATTCCGAACAACTACTTAACCCCACCCATACCCGGACGGGCAGATTACATACATCATGTGGCTGATCTGTTAGGCGCCACCAACCAAGGGAAAATCCCGACAGGAAAGAAGATCAAGTGCCTCGACGTTGGGGTAGGCGCCAGCTGCATTTACCCCATCATTGGGAACAAGGAGTATGGCTGGTCGTTTATTGGGGCAGACATCGACCCTGTTTCCATCCATTCCTCAAACAACATCGTTCAGGCAAACCCATCTTTGCAGGGCAATGTGGAGCTACGGCTGCAGCCTGATTCCAAACATATCTTCCACGGTATCATCCGGAAAGCCGAATGCTTTGACCTGACCATTTGCAACCCGCCTTTCCACAGTTCCCTGGCAGAAGCCCAGGCAGGCACCATGCGTAAGCTGAAAAACCTGCAGCAAAAGCGCATTACGAAACCAACCTTAAACTTTGGCGGACAAAATGCAGAACTGTGGTGCCAAGGAGGGGAGCGGAAGTTCGTAGAAAACATGGTTTCAGAGAGTAAGCAATTCGCCACTTCCTGCTTTTGGTTTACAACCCTGCTCTCTAAAGAATCGAACCTGAAAAGTGTGCTGTATGCTATAAAAGCAGCCGGTGCGTCAGAGATAAAAACCATTCCGATGGGCCAAGGCAACAAAATAAGCCGCATCGTTGCCTGGACGTTCCTTACTCCTGAACAGCAGAAAAACTGGGTAGCAACGAGGTGGAAGTAAGGAGAAGAAGCCAAAAGCTATACTTGTAGTAACCAGCCGGTGCGAGCTTGTAGCTCGTACTCCCTTTTCTGTTTTATAGTAGTTTACAGTCATCCCGGCGCTCATTTTATACTTGCATTCCGCTACTCCCTTAAGGCACAACTGCTGTTGGCTTTACCGCAAATTCGGCCTCCCTCGTATAACCAAGTAGTTTTTATACCTCCGGGCTCACCCTCTCCCCATCACCCTCCTAACTTTTGCCGGGGCTTCCACACCGAGCCTTTGAAAGGCAGGTTATACCATGTTACGAGCCTCCTGTAATCTTGAGTTCTACCCTAAATAATATATTATGAGCGCATTTGATCAAAAATCCATCATTATCACGGGGGCTGCCATGGGCCTGGGGCTGGCGGCGGCGAAAGAGTTGGCAGGTCAGGGGGCAAATCTTACATTGATGGATTTCAATGAAGCCGAGCTTTCTGATGCAGCCAAAGACCTAACCCAAGCGTTTCCGGCTGCAAAGATCATCACTGTTGTGGGCGACGCATCAAGCGAGGAAGACGTCAAAAGGTATGTTTCTGAAACGGAAAAGGCATTTGGCCGCATCGACGGGCTGTATAACAACGCCGGGATCGAGGGCCGCCAGGCACCTATGACCGAGTATGACATCAAGGTTTTTAGAAAGGTGATCGACATTAACCTGATGGGTGTTTACTACGGCATGCGCTATGTGATTCCGGTCATGCAAAAGCAGAAGTATGGACGCATTGTGAATGTGGCCTCTGTGGGCGGCATACGGGGTGTGCTGAACCAGGTGGCCTACGTGGCAAGCAAACACGCCGTTTCCGGCATGACAAAAAACGCCGCCCTGGAATACGGCAAGGATGGCATCATAACCAATGCCATTGCGCCGGGAGCCATACTTACCCCCATGGTGGCCGAGGCCTTTAGAGAAGTTAACCCGGATGACCCCAAAGCTGCAGAAAGCGAATACGCCCAACGAAACCCCACAAGGCGCCTGGGCCTGCCGGAAGAGGTGGCCAGGGTGGTGGCCTTCCTGTTGAGTGAGGCTGCTTCCTATGTGAATGGCCAAACCATCGCCATCGACGGGGGCGAGTCAAATATGTATGGGAATCCTTAACTGCCATCAGTGCAGGCCTTGGCGCCTGCTACCAGGTAGAGCCAAAGCCTACCCCGGCTCTTCATCGTAAGGCCTGCAAAGTATAAAGCTTAGTCCTTTAAGCAACGAGGGAGCCTTTATACTTGGAGAGAAAACAAGAAAGCAGCTCCGGCAGGGGCTGCTTTCTTGTTTTCTACTCTTTCCTGCCCGACTCTGGAAGTGCGCTTCCAGGGCCATTTCACTCGAATTTTGAAATATATTTATTTTTAGTGCAAATTTTAAACTTATAAAAAGTATCCTACGTACCTACAAACCAACAGCATCCACCTATCTAATTTCATAATTCCGATTATAAACAATTCCCTGTCAATTACACTGCCATAAGCGGCTAAATTGATTATAGCAGCACATTTTATGAGCCACAATACTATTATTGCTTGGACACAACAACCTTGTCTTATAAGTAATATACCAATAGTTTGGCCGGAAGAAAGATTTCACTTTACCTCTTAATAAACACTATATGAAAACAATTAGTACAAAAATGATCGCAGTTGCTATAGCATCTGTTTTTCTATTTGCCTGTGACCGCGACGATGAGCAGGAGTTAGTAGAGCCCATGAAGGTATCGCAGGAAGCTGAGCTCGTGGGCTACAACCCTACCACCTGTAACCTGGTGCAGACGTTCGGCTCCGGAGAGCTTCCGCGCCACGTGAACATGATAGAAGAGGATCGTGCCATGATGACCGTAAAGGCCCAGCGAAGAGGGCACAACGGCAAGTACCTGGAGGAGACCGAGGGGTTACTGCTCGACCCGTACGACCCGGCTACAGACCTCACCAACCCATTTGACAGGCAGATGCTGGGCATGTTTGGCGGAATCCTGACCGTGCCGGACGAAACGGGCACCAAGGCCAACCGGGCAGGCGGGCGCGTGACGCTGGATTTCTCGCCGGTAGGCTCCGTTACGATGAAAACCATGCTGTTTACCGATATCGCGGAAGAAGACGCGGGCTCTAAGGTGGAGCTCTACAGCGCTTCCGGGCAACTGCTGGAACAGAAGGAGATACCGGTAGTGGGCAAGAATGAATCCATCTTTGTTTCCTTTGACAACATTCCCGGTGTAGTGAAAGCAGTGGTGACGTTCGGTGCCGAGCGCCAAAATGTTGGCTCAGGCGCTATTGCGCGTCTGCAGCTTTGTGTGGAAGGCCAGGGGCGCTACGATGAGGCGCGTTACAACGGTGTCCATACGCTGTGGCTGGAGTACACAGGCAGCCAACCAGCCAACGTGACCATTACCGCCAAAGAAGGTGCGTCGGGCAAACAGATTTTCTCAGCAAAAGGCATGAAACCCGGCACCATGTTTAAGCTTGCCTCCGCAGACAGAATGATACCGCTGGGCGAGGCGCTGGAAATTGAAACGAACCGAAAAGAGAAGCAAACCATCCCCGTTAACCCGGACCGTACAGCTTCTCTGAAAAAACAATATGGCAGCTTTAGGGTAGTGGAGGCCAGATGCAGCGATTACCCTTTACAGCTTGAGTGGTAGTTAGAGCCATTTCACCGCATAGCAGGAAAAGCAGCCCCGCTCGGGGCTGCTTTTTTATTTAGTTAGTTATTTTTAAATCGTTCTAAGCAGGCTCTTCCTGTGTTATATACTACTTTCTGGTCCTCAATCTGATAGACTTACCAGCTGTAAAGGTCGGAATAGGTTGCCTTCCATTCAGTTTTATCTGTCGCTCTTACCTGCATGGTACCATTGGAGGTCACTGTCACGTTCTTAAGCGTATACAGCCCTTCCTTCAGCTCCCTGGGTATAGACAGGCCTTCTACCGTAACCTGGCCGGGGATGCCTCCTCCGTCACCGGCAGAGAGTTTATCGAGCACCTCCATAGACTTCATCGGGCAGAAATACAGCACCATTTTACCCCGGCTTTTCTCGAGGCGCACAGGGGATAAGTTTGCCATCACTGTCTCCCCATGAGATAAGTGTTCTTCCCGCATCACTTTCTGCAGAACCTCTGGCTGTGAAGAAGAGGTAACTACTACCTGTCGTGGTTCTTTGGCTCCTGAAGGTTGATCCTTGAAGCCAAATAAATTGTTAAAAAAGGAAGTGTAAGAACTCATAGCATTTAACTTTAGATATGAATAAATAATATAAAGGTTCATCCCTCTCAGGCAGTCGCCCGACTGCCCGTCTCATCCATCAACTTATCTATATTGATTTATTGCTTGTACTATAAAACGAGGCTCCCCCTACTCTTGTTCTTCTTAAACACCAAAATATTATTTGGTAATTATAATTTCAGAAAAGCACCCTGCTCTTGCCTCCTGTTTCAAACCAATAAGCCGTACAGGCAGTATGTGTACCTAAAGCCTTCTGGTTTTTACAGGAGGTGACCACTCTACCCAACAAAGGCTTATGGACAGACTTAAAAGCAAGGTTGCCTTGATCACAGGCTCGGACTCAGGCATAGGCAGGGCAACAGCCATAGAGTTCGCCAGAGAAGGCGCAGACGTAGTTATCTGCTACCACTCCGATAAAAAAGGCGCTGAGGAAACACTACAGGAAGTTGAAAAGCAGAACAGGAAAGGCCTTGTTCTTCAGGTCGATATCAGCGATGAGCAGCGCGTGGAGCAGCTGTTTAGGCAAGCCCTGCAGGAGTTCGGGAGTATAGACATACTCGTAAACAACGCTGCCGTGAATGGCTCCGGCATCCACGTGGCCGACATGGACACCGAGGTTTTCGACCGCACCATCCGCACCAACCTCTACGGCACCTTCTTCTGCTCCCGTGCCTTTATCCGGCACCGCAAACAGGAGGGCGGCAAGGGCAAGATCATCAACGTATCCTCGGTGCATGAGGAGATTGTCTCGGCGGGCACGGCAGACTACTGCGCCTCCAAGGCCGCTGTGCGCAACCTTACCCGCACCCTGGCGCTGGAACTGGCCGAGGACGGTATCAACGTAAACAACATTTGCCCCGGCATGATCCTGACACCGATGAACCAGAAGGCCATAGATGATAAAGAAGCCCGTAAAGAGAGCGAGCAGAACATCCCCATGAGGCGCGCCGGCAAGCCCGAAGAGATCGCCAAGGTGGCTTTGTTCCTGGCCTCCCCAGACGCTGACTACGTCACCGGCTCGAGCTACTTTATGGATGGCGGTTTATCGCAGCATGTGGGGCAGGGGGCGTAGGCAAAGTATAAAACCCAAGTTGCGATCTACTCATGATGTGCAGGTGTAAACCCACCCCTAACCCCTCCGAGGAGGGGAATCACCTACTCTTTTGCAAAATTCCCCTCCTCTGGACTAGCCAAAACGCGAGTTTTGAGCTAGCGAGCGCAGCTCTCAGTGGTGGGTTAATCGCAACCTTGAGGTATAAAGTATAAGCAAGCCCAAAGACCGACCCAAACCTTGCGGCGCGTTGTTTGTTTACACAAGTATAAATTACCTTATCACAAAGTATAACCCTATGAAGATAGCGAAAGACCCATCAGAGTATAACAAGCTTACCCCGGAAGAAGCACGCATTATCGTGAACAAAGGAACCGAGTACCCGGGAACCGGCGAGTACTATACCCATAAGGCAGAAGGCGTGTACTTGTGTCGCCGTTGCAACGCGCCGCTTTATACCTCGGAGTATAAGTTTGAGTCGAGCTGTGGCTGGCCGAGCTTTGATGACGAGATAACCGGGGCCGTAAAGCGTGTGCCGGATGCCGATGGCCACCGCACTGAGATTGTATGCGCCAACTGCGATGCGCACCTGGGCCACGTGTTCGAGGGGGAGTACCTGACTCCAAAGAACATCCGCCACTGCGTAAACTCCCTCTCCATGAAGTTTGTGCCGGTGGAGGACCTGGAAAAGTAATTGCTAGACTTTCCTCTTAATAGATCATCCCCTACCACCTTCCAGAGGATGGGGGATGACAAATTTGCCTGCCCGGTCCTGAAATGAAATTTGTTCGCAATCAGAAAATAGACCCGAGCCCACATGCCCAGGACAGCGGAGTGTATACTTGCGCTGCCTGCGGGCTCATACTTTTTGAGGCCAGTAAGAAGTTCGAAGTCGGTTCCGGTTTCCCTAGTTTTTGGGCGCAGGTAGGGGAGCATGTGCGGCATCGCCCCCTCGATACCTATGGCCGGCAACGCATACAGTTGCTCTGCCAGCGGTGCGGGCAGCACCTGGGCCACCTGTTCGAGGATGCCCGCACGCCAACTAAGGTGCGCTATTGCGTTAACGCCAATTCTATTACCTTTGGTCCGGAGCAACGGCAGCCGTGAAAGCGGACTACTGCATACTCTCTAAAGTATAAACCGTACAAGCTTCTGAATTTATACTTCGCCATAAACCCTTTCATACTTGCGCGCCTATCTCAAAAAACGCTACAACAGCTTCCGGTTCGCCTTCAGGGGGATTAACGCTGCCGTAAGATCGGAGCCACACATGCGCCTGCACGTGCTGTCGGCCTTCGCGGTGCTGGCCCTGGGCTTTGCCTTTGGTGTGTCTAAAACGGAATGGTGCCTGCTGGTGGGAAGTATAGGGCTGGTGGTAACGGCGGAGATCATCAACACCGCCATTGAGACGGTGGTGAACCTCGTGTCGCCGGATTTTAACCAGTTGGCAGGCCGGGCAAAGGATCTGGCCGCTGGTGCCGTGCTGGTGGCAGCCTTCACAGCAGCCCTTATCGGCACCATCATCTTCCTGCCCTACCTGCTGGCTTTTGCCAAAGTATACTTTTAGTGATGCATCCGTACGTATAAACCGCCGCTTTGCGCCTTCTTTCAATGTCGCGACATTCAAAAAATTGCTTAAATTGCCTGCTTAACCAGGCCAAGTCGGCGCAGAGCACTTGTAAGGCACGGCTATTGGGTTGCTGGCAACCTAATAGCTGAAAGGGTAATAGGCGAGGAGCGCCTGCCAGCATGTGCCGTTATACTTGCCTGGGGCAGGAAGTATGCCTGCTTACAGGCCGCTGCTCATTTTTTTGATCAGCGCCAGGATGAAACTATAATTTGGGAAGATAAACGAGAAAGCTAATAACCATGACCGGAAACG
Source organism: Pontibacter kalidii (assembly GCF_026278245.1). Classification (NCBI taxonomy): domain Bacteria; kingdom Pseudomonadati; phylum Bacteroidota; class Cytophagia; order Cytophagales; family Hymenobacteraceae; genus Pontibacter; species Pontibacter kalidii. The sequence continues at coordinate 4,215,554 of NZ_CP111079.1, forward strand.
ACGTACTAAAAAACCTATCGGAGTATAATATCTGGGCAAACAAAACCATGCTCGATGTATTCAGCAGCCTGCCCGAAGTACCAGCCAATGCAGCCCGCCTGTTCAGCCACGCCCTCAACGCACAGGCTATCTGGATCGCCCGCATCACCGGCACCGAGAGCCCTGTTAAAGTATGGCAGGAGCACACGCTGGAGGAGCTGAAGAAGCTGCACGAGTATGCTTCTTATAAAATTGCTGAGTTGGTAGCTAGTTCAGATGAAGCCGAGTTTAACCGCCTGATCGACTATACCAACAGCCTGGGCCAAAAGTATAGCACCCGCGTCCTTGACATCCTGACGCACGCCTTTAACCACGCCACCTACCACCGCGCCCAGGTGGCCACCGACCTGCGCAAAAACGGCCACACCCCGCCCAACACCGACTACGTAACCTACGTGCGCGAGCTGATGGGCCAAGTGTATTAGGCTTTTGACAAAGGACAAAAGACCAAAAACAAAAGAGGGCGCTTCATGGAGAAGCGCCCTCTTTTGTTTTTGTGGCAGATTTAAAGTTCTAAAGGATCAAAGTCCTTTGTCTTTTGTCAAAGAATCCTTTGTGTCAAAAAGATTACTCCTGCGGCAGCATTACCACGCCCAGGTCTTTGATCTGGTTCTGCGATACGCTTACGTTTTCTATGGTTTTATTGTGCTGGCCATACTCCGTGATGAACTCAACGCGGTAAGTACCTGCCGGAACGCCTTTGATCAGGAAATCGCCATTGTCGCTGGCAAAACCACCGATCGTGTCATTCTCTGCTGAGATAACGTAAATACCCGGCTTATACTCTGCTGGCGTAACCGAACCTTTAATACCGCCGGCAATCGCCTGGGTAATGGTGCGAATCACTGGCTTCAGGTTATAGCCGCCGTTGCCCTTTGGCACTACCGACCGGGCTGCGTCGAAGTCGAGCAGCACCATGTAGGTCACGTCGTCCTCCAGATGAGCATCGATCTTCAGTTTAACGCCGGATGTCTGGCCGCTTGGGGTTTTCAGGTCGATCACATCCCCGTTCTTCAGCTTCACCGAGTTATTATCGCCCAGCACAAGCCTGAGCTGAGAGATATGCCCCACCGGCAGTTCTGCGCTGGCCAGCAGCGTATCCTTGCCATTCGCAAAGTCCAGCAGGTTGTAAACGCCCGGATGGATCTTATCCAACGTTATCCAGCCATCCTCGCCATCACCGTCTTCCCTGTGTATCTGCACCGACTTGATCTCGACATTCACCTCGTCATAATCGCCAGGCGCATCGGTCATGCGTACTTCCATGCGGCCTGTGCCGTTTCCATCATTGTCGCTATCGCATGAGCTGAATCCTATCAGCCCGCTCAGCAGTAAAGGGAGAAAAAATCTTTTTTTCATCGTTTAGAATTGCATTGGTTTAAGCATTATGCTTTCCGGAAAGCTCCTTTTACACACCATAACGGCGGAAAGTTGCACTCTAATATATAGTGCTTAAAAAATAAAATCCAGCAGAAGCATCTTCTTCTGCTGGATTTATGCTAATCCGCTGGTTCTCCAGCGATTCTATACTTTAAAAAATTACTGCTGATTCTTCGTTGTATCGGGCGGTGTGGTCGTCTTCGGCTTGGTGATCTGCTTCAGGAAACCACCTACCTTATCGGTAGCCTGCTTCTGTATCTGCTGCTCCGCCTCCTGCCGCTTCTTCTGTAGTTCCTCCTGCGCTTTGCGCTCCAGTTCCTGCTTTCTGCGGTCTACCTCGGCGTTTACGCTATCCTGCAGTTGCTGCTTGCGCGCATCGGCCTGTTGCTTCACCACGTTCAGCTTCTCCTGCACTACACTCTCTACCACATCGGCGGCTTTCTCTTTTACAGAACCACCGGCCAGCGCTACTTTAGGGTCCTTAAAGGTGCCGCCCACGCTCAGGTTCAGCGTCACGCGCTCCGTGTTCACCAGGTTCTGATTCTCGCCTAGTATGCCCGCAAGCCTGGAGCCGAGTTGCTGCCCCACTTTCCCGGTTGGCACGTTCAGGGCGGTGGTGAAGTCCATGTTGCCGCTTGCGGCTGTGCTGCCCCCCACCGACATGTTGATGTCGCCGATGCTGAGGTTAAAAGGCTTCACGACCAGCTTGCCATCCACAATCTGCGCATCAATCATCTTGTTCTCAATCACAAAGCTTTGCAGCTCCTGCAGGTTTGTCAGGTTGCTGATCTTCTCCACTACCGGCACATCACGCACGGCGGCACGCAGCACCTTTATCACGCCTTTGCCATCCAGCGTCTGGAAAACCGGCACCATATCCTGGCCAAGTTCTCCGGCAAAAGCAAAGTTGGTGCTAAACTTCCCATCCAGCAGTGCTGCGATCGGCGCAAAGGCTTGTACTGTGTTAAAGGAGTTGAAAGCTTCCTTAAAGCCCAGGTTCTGGATATCGAGTTTCATGTCGAACAGGGGCTTCTGCAGGTTCTGCGTGCTGTAGCTTCCGCTGGTGGCAAAGGTGCCGCCCAAGGTGTTAAAAGTCACTTTATTCAGCTTCGCTACCTGGTCTTTCACCTGCACCTGTCCATTCACGTTACTCAGTTTCAGGTTAGAATACAGCACCTGCTTGGCGTCTATGTTCAGCGCCAGGTCCAGGTTGGCCGGCACTTCCACCACGCCCTCAGTAGACTCATCTGCAGGCGCACCCTCATCATCCACCATCCACTCATTCACATCAAAGACGTTAGAGTTCAGGTTAAAGCTTCCGCGCAGCGGCTGATCATCGGCCAGGGCATAGCCGATGTAGTTCGACACCGTGCCACTTGCCTGGAAATCGCTCTTGCCCAGGTGCCCGCTCATGTTCTGCAGGTTCACACGCTCGTTGTTAAAGGTAGCATTGGCCTTGGCGATCTTGATGCCCTGCGGCATATCGGTACTCACATAGCTCAGGTTATGGATGGCCATGGTTCCGTTTGCCGTCACGTTGTTATACTTCTCGGCCTCGATATCGCTCAGCTTTCCTTTGGCCGTTACATCCGCGTTGATGCGACCTGCCACCGTCATACCTTCCTGCGGGAAGATCTTCGTTAGTTTCGTCAGATCCAGTATACCCTTGATGCGACCGTCAAAAGCGGGTTTGTCTATGCCTGTAATCAACATACGACCCTCCAGCGGCTCCCCGTCCAGGCTCATGTTAAAGCGCTCTATGTTGATGCGGGTGTCGTCAGTATTGCCGGTGGTGTTGCGCACGTTGGTCACCATGTTCAGGTTCTGGATCGGCGCCGGGAAGTCTTTGGATTTGATATAGCCATTGGTCAGGTTCAGATCGGCGTCTATCACCGGCATGCTAGTTTCGGAGTAGGTACCCTTGGCATCAGCATCCACTTTCAGCAGGCCGCGCAGCGTCATACCCTCCACCGGATATACTTTGGTCAGCTCAGCCAGGTCTACGTTCGCCTTCACGTTGCCGTCCACCTGCATCGTCTCCAGGCCGTTTATCACTACGCGGGCGTCAATCGGGTTTTTACCCAGGTCCATGTGAAACTGGCGTATGTTGATGTTGGTGTTCTGCGGCGTGCCATCCTCGCTGGCCACGCTCATGTCCACGTTAATGTTGCGGGCGGCCTCCGGCAGGTCCGGGTACTTAAAGAAGCCTTCCATCACCTTCAGGTCCACGCCATAACCCGGCATCAGCGTATCGATCATGCGGCCCTTGAAGTAACCGTCGAAGCTCAGCTTGCCCTCTGTTTTGATGTTCTCAAACTCCTCCGTATACATGCCCGGCACCACCGACAGCACGTTGCGGAAGTCAGTTCCGGTCGCGCTGAAGGTCAGGTCAAAGTCTATGGCCTCGTCAGGCATCAGAATAGTGCCATCGAACTTGAACGGAAACTCGTTTATGCGGATGTTGTTGTCCTTGAACGTATACAGCGACTGGTTCAGGTCCATGGCCATGGTCACGTCGGCGTCCAGGCGGGCGTTCTCCAGGTAGTTGGTGCCGTCATAGGTCATCACAAAGCGCTCTGCCGTGGTGTTTGACTTCATATCGAACACGTCTTTCTCGAAATCACCGCTGCCGCTGTGCTGCACGTTGTAGGCCGCAAAGCCAAACGGAATGCTCAGGTCGTCGTAGTAGATGGTGCCGTTGTTCACTTGCCAGCCTTTTATGGCCATGTTAAAGTCCGAGGCAGTGGTATCTGTTTCTGCGGCAGCCGTCGTATCTTCCTTCATGATGTCCCAGTTGGCTTTGCCGCTCTTGAGCACCAGCAGGCGTATCACGGGCTCTTCCAGGGTAATGGAGTTCACCTTCAGTTCATCACCAAAGGCGCTCAGCAGGTTCAGGCCCATCTGGAAGGAGGGGATGCGGGCCAGGGTATCGGTGGCGAAGGAGTCTACGCCTACCACGGTGAGGTTCTCCACGCCCAGCGAGAGATTCGGGAAATCGCGCAGCAGCGACAGGCTCACGTCATCGGTCTCGTAAAGGACTTGTGCATTTATACTTTCGGAGATTTGCTGGTCGAGGGCGAGTTTAATCTTATCCTTGAAAATAACAGGCACCAGCACCGCAGCAACAAGCAGCAGGGCCAGAAAGATAAAAAAGCCAATGGCTACTTTTTTCATGAGTTATAGTAGTTTTGGTGTATTACGGATGTAAAAGCTAAGCTATAGAAATTATAGCTAAAATCGTGCTACTTTATACTTTGGATTTGCGGCAGGCGCGCACACCACCAATTAAACAGTAGCTTTCAGATTAAATTGCGAAGTATGGGTTCAGGTTTAAAAAAGATATTGCTGCTGTGCATGGCCTGCCTGTGCGCCACTCTTGCCGTGGCCCAGGATGTGCAGCACACGCAGCAGTATGCCAACCGCCTGTACCTGAACCCCGCCTTTGCCGGCCTCGGCCACAGTTGGAGCGTAGGGCTCTCGCACCGCAAGCAATGGCCTTCACTCAACGGCTCCTTTATCACCAACTCGCTTGCCGCCGACCTGCGCATCCCCGATTCGAAAAGTGCAATCGGCCTTTTTCTGCAACAGGACCGTGCCGGCGTGGGCGGCCTTAAGAAACTGCAGGCCGGGCTGGGCTATGCCTACCACACCAACATCAGTGACAGCTGGGCCATGTCGGCGGGGCTGCAGGCAAGTATAGCCCGCCTCAGCCTGGATTACGACAACCTGGTTTTCGGGGATCAACTCTCTGACAACGGCATGGTGGCGGTAAGATCGGCGGAGGTAATCGAATTCAACCCAAACACTTACATTGACTTTACAGTAGGGGGGCTGCTATATGCTGAGCAGGCATGGGTGGGGCTAACGGTGGCCCACCTCAACCAGCCAACTTATGAGCTGGGACGGGAAACTGAGTTGCCGCTGCGCTTCACGGCCGTGGCCGGGTACAAATTCTACGCCCGCTCTTACGAGGACCAGGGGCAACTGTTCGAACTGAGCTTTACGCCGGCGGCCACGTTTATACATCAGCAAAGTTCTAAAAGATTAGATGTAGGCCTGTACACTAAATACACTCCTGTTTCGTTAGGGATAATATATAAAGGAGTACCCGTTGTTGGTGGAACTAACCAGGACCAATCCTTGTCCGTAATTGCAGGGCTCCAACTGAAGCAGTTCAGAGTTGGCTTTAGCCACGATGTGGGCCTGCGGGGAATGAGCAGGGAAGTGGGCGGCACCAACGAAGTTTCGCTTGTTTTTGAACGTGCCGACATTAACAATTTGTTTAGAAGCCGCTTAAAGAGTAAAATTAACAGAAGCATTGTTTGTCCGGCATTCTAATATTATTTATAATTGCACATTAATCTACGTTACAAGAACCTTATCTTAATTAGGTACTATTTTATGAAGTTAATCAAGTATTTATCGGCTGCGGTTTTGGGAGGGTTCCTGTTGACGGCCTGCTCTAAGGGCGGCCAGCCAACCAGCACAAACCCAGGTGCTTACAGCTCTGCCACTGGTGCTGAGTACGGCGAAGATGAAGATGCTTTTGATGTTGCCGACTACGCTGAGTTCCCGCAGGGCCCGGGCCTGATCTTTATTGAGGGTGGCCGTACCGTGCTTGGCTCTATGGAAGAGGACATCGCCATGACCCGCGACAACGTGGAGCGTACCGTGACTGTGGCCTCTTTTTATATGGACGAAACAGAGGTGGCCAACATCCACTGGCTGGAGTACCTGCACGATTTGAAGCGCGATTCGCTGCCGGAAGTTTACGCGGCGGCCCTGCCTGATACCACCGTGTGGTCTCAGCAACTGTCTTTCAACGACCCTTACGTAACGTATTACCTGCGCTACCCAGGCTTCCGCTTCTTCCCGGTGGTAGGCGTAAGCTGGCTGCAGGCCAACGACTTTACTGTTTGGCGCACCAACAAGGTAAATAACATTCTTGCCCAGCAGGCTAACGGCGGCGGCAGAAGAGGCTTATTTGGTCGTCGTGGTGGCGACGAGTCGGCAGAAGGCGAGAGACCATCGATCGAGTCGGGCTATGTGCTGCCGAACTACCGCCTCCCAACAGAGGCCGAGTGGGAGTACGCTGCCCAGGCAATGATCGGTACGCAATATACCGAAGACGAAAACCAGAACAACCGCCGCATGTACCCATGGGACGGCCACCAGGTGCGTAACCCGTATGGCAAGCAGATGGGTAAGTTCCTGGCTAACTTTAAGCGTGGCCGTGGTGACTATGCTGGTATCGCTGGCTCACTGAACGACGGCGCCATGATCACCGACTACATTTATGCTTACCCTCCAAACGATTTCGGCCTCTACAACATGGCCGGTAATGTGAACGAGTGGGTGCAGGATGTGTATCGTCCGCTTTCCTTCCAGGATGTGGAAGACCTGAACCCGTTCCGTCGTGATGGCTTCCTGGACGAGTCTACTAACTACGACTCCAGCGAAGGTTTTCATTCCCTGGTAAGCGACGAGGTACGTGTTTACAAAGGAGGTTCCTGGAAAGACGTAGCTTACTGGCTGTCTCCGGGTACCCGCCGCTTCATGGCGCAGGATTCATCCACAGCCACTATCGGCTTCCGTTGCGCCATGATCAACGCTGGCTCTAACAAGTAAGACAGACATCACTTTCATATGAAAAGCCCGGGCTCACGCTTCGGGCTTTTTACTTTTATACTTTTTTCATGAGCGAGAACAAGCAAGCCCACAAGATCATTTTCCGTTTCTACAGCGAAGTTTTTGACCGCGAGATGGTAGAGACGCTCTGGGCACAGGAGGTGGACGCCGATCAGGGCCTTTATAAAATCGACAGCATCCCCTACTATGTGCCGCTTATCGCCACCGATGATATCGTGCGCGCCAAGTATGACTCGATGGAGGAGGGGCTCCTCTTCCAGGAAACGGTAACGCCTTCGGGCAACTCCACCATACAGGTTATCCGCCAGAACGAAGACACGCCGCTGCTCGATATCCGGAAAAAGTTTGCGCAACTTGGCTGTGTGTCGGTGGAGGTAAACGCGGATTTCTTTGTGCTGGAGGTGCCCCTGACCATCAACTACGCCGTAGTAAAAGAGCTGCTGGACGATTTGGAGGCCGATGGGGAAATAGAGTATGCCGAGCCGTCTCTCTCAGACGTGCACCGCGAGCAGACGAGCAGTTAAGTATACCTCAACACAAAACATCGCGGCAGGGGCATCCATTCCAGAATCTCCTGCCGCGATGCTATGTATACAGTTTGTTCTTTCTATTTCTTCTCCACCGCCGGCACCAGCCCCAGCACCTCGCTGGTATAGTTTCTCACCTGGTCCAGCAAGGCCGGGTCGCTACTCAGGGATTGTCCGTAGGAAGGAATCATCTCTTTCAGTTTTTCCTGCCACTCCTCGGTGTTAATGCGGTGCATAAAGCAGCGCTCCAGTAGCCCCAGCATAATAGATACCGCCGTGGAGGCACCGGGCGAGGCCCCAAGCAATGCAGCCAACGTACAGTTGGCACCACTCACCACCTCGGTACCAAACTCCAGCACGCCTCCCTTGTCGGGGTCTTTCTTTATGATCTGCACCCGCTGGCCGGCCACGGCCAGTTCCCAGTCCTCTGGCCTGGCATTCGGAAAGTAGTCCTTCAGGGCCTCCACCCGCTCATCCGGCGTTTGCCGTACCTGGTCAATCAGGTAGCGGGTCAACGCCATGTTCCGCAAACCGGCCGACAGCATGGGCCGCAGGTTACCGGCCTTGATCGATTTGGGCAGATCCATAAAGGAACCTTTCTTCAGGAATTTGGTAGAGAAGCCCGCGTAAGGGCCGAACAGCAACTCGCGTTTGCCGTTGATATAGCGCGTGTCCAGGTGCGGTACTGACATGGGCGGCGAGCCAACGGCAGCCTTGCCGTATACTTTGGCCTCGTGCCGCTCTATGACGTCGCGATTCGTGCACCTGAGCCACTGTCCGCTTACCGGGAAACCGCCGTAGCCCTTGCCCTCGGGTATGTCCGATTTTTCCAGCAGCGGCAACGCCCCACCGCCGGCACCGATAAACACGTAGCGGGAGTAAATCTTGCGTTTCTCGCCGTTCTTTAGGTTCTTCACCGTGATGCGCCAGCGACCGTCCTCCACCTGCCGCAGCTTCCGCACTTCGTGGGTAAAGTGCATGATCACATTGTTCTCCTCCTGCAAGTGCTTGAACATACTCTGCGTGAGGGCACCGAAGTTCACGTCCGTTCCCAAATCCATACGTGTGGCTGCCACAGGCTCTTGGCTGTCTCGGCCTTCCATCACCAGGGGTATCCATTCCTTCAGGTCGCGGTGGTCTTCAGAATAAACCATGTCCTTGAACAGGTGGCACTGCACCATCGCCTCGTAACGCTTCCGCAGGAAATTCACATTATCCCTGCCCCACACAAAGCTGATGTGCGGTATGTTGCGGATAAAGGAGGTAGGCAGCTCAATGATTCTGTTCTTGATGAGGTAGGCCCAGAACTGCTTCGATATCTCGAACGACTCGGCAATGCGAACGGCCTTGGAGGTATCGATGGAGCCGTCGGGTCTTTCGGGAGTGTAGTTAAGTTCGCAGAAGGCGGAGTGGCCGGTACCGGCGTTGTTCCAGGCATCCGAGCTTTCGGCGGCAGCCACGTCCAGCCTTTCCAGCACCTCTATCTTCAGATCCGGGTTCAGCTCCTTCAGCAGCATGCCCAGCGTGGCACTCATGATCCCTGCCCCGATCAGCACAACATCCGGTCCTTTGATATCCTTTGCCTCGTTATTATTCTTCATAGCTTATCTTCTTAGTTTCTCTGCTCCTTAAATTTTCTGCCTGCCGCCAAACCGGCCGCAAGAGCAGTTAATCTGACTACGGAAAAAAGCAGGGGCATGGCGAAAATCTTCTGCAGGAGGGGCAGGGCCGTGCCGTCATAAAGTATCAACCTTACCTATGCCGCCGCAATGGTGGCTATACTTACCTCTGCGGCTCCGGCTGCCAGCAAAGCGCGGGCACAGGCCTCCAAGGTGGCACCCGTGGTCAGCACATCGTCTACCAGCAGGATGTGTCTGCCCTGCACCTCTTCCGGCCTTGCCACCTCAAACACCTGCTCCACGTTCTGCCAGCGGTCGAGGCGGCTCTTGCGGGTTTGGGTGCTGGTGGGGGTGTTACGGCGTATGGCCTTTCCGCTGTAGGGCAGCTTCATACTTTGGGAAAGCCCCCTGGCGAAGCTTTCGGCCTGGTTGTAGCCCCGGCGGCGCAGTTTATACGTGTGCAGCGGCACGGGCACGATCACATCGAAATGGCTGCTGTAGTGGTAATCGGAGAGGAGGGAACCGTAGCGCTGCCCCAGGTGCTCGCCCAGTTCTTTGGCGCCTTTATACTTTAACTGATGCAACAACCGCTGTACCCGTCCCTTCGGCATAAAGTATAAATAGGAGAAAGCAAACCGCACCGGCACCTTGCCCCAGAACCTGCGCTGCAGTGGGTTCAGCTCGGTGGCCCCGTGCACATGGAAATCTGTGTAAGTCAATTTCACGCTGCAGTCGGTGCAGATGTACTCCTCGCCACGCGCCAGGGCGCCCCTGCAGGCGTAGCAGGTTTGCGGGAACAGCAGACTCAGCAGGTCTTCGAACATGGGCTAGCAAGTATGGTTTAAGGTATTCTGATGATTTTGCCGTAACTTTATACTTGGACTAATTACAAAGTCATCCTAATCAAGAACAACCTAACAATGAGCTTAGTAGAAGAATTCAACGACTACCGCACGCGCATGAACGAGCGCATCATGTCATACGACAATAAGGTGATCAAGCGTTTCTTTAACCTCGACACCAACACCTACATGGCCGGTGCCCTGGACGTAAAAACGAAGGAGATGCTGGGCCTGGTAGCCTCCATGGTGCTGCGCTGCGACGACTGCATTAAATATCACGTGGGCAAGTGCTACGAAGAAGGCGTGACAGACGAGCAGTTTATGGAAGTAGCTTCCATCGCCAACCTGGTGGGCGGCTCTATCGTGATCCCGCACTTCCGCCGCGCCGTGGAGTACTGGGAGGAACTGAAGGAGCGGGGATCTGCCGAATAAATTATTGCTGATTGTTAATTGCTGATTGTTTTCAAGTATAGCAATCAACAGTTAACTACTAACAATCAACCTATGTACGATAGCGATAACCTGGAACATAACTGGACGCAGCTGCGGGCTGACCTGATGAAGCGTTTCGGCAAAAAGCCGGACATGAACGCCATCCTGTTCCTGATCGGGATTCAGGAACTGGGCATGGGCATCCGGGAGTTTACCAAAGAAGAAAAGCAGGACCTGATGCACATCGCCACCTGCCGCGTCTTCGCCGAGTCGGGCTACTACGAGTTTACCGGTCGCGACGAGGAGGGCTGGCCCCACTTTAAGGCAGTGAAGTCCATCCCTTTTGCCAACCTGAAAGAGCAGGAGAAAATGCTCAAATGGCACGTGATCGAGTATTTCAACCGTGCCGACGAAATCCGTAAACCTAATCCGTAGCACGTATTTCGTATCATGTAGTACGACAGCCGGCAAAGTATAAAATCAAAGTATAAGCCCATGAAGAAGTATAAAATCCTGAAACTTATACTTGTCTCATCGCTGTTACTGCTTACCAGCGATACCGCTAAGAAAAAAAATCGTGCTACCTGATACGAAGTACGTGTGTCGCAAAAATTTCACCCATGAAAATTATAACCTATAACGTAAACGGCATTCGTGCCGCTCTTACCAAAGGCTTCGATACCTGGCTGAAGGCCGCCAACCCCGATGTGCTGTGCCTGCAGGAAATTAAGGCCGATGAATCTAAATTTGATAAGGCGCTGTTTGAGGATATGGGCTACCATGTGTACCTGCATCCGGCCGTAAAGAAGGGCTACAGCGGCGTAGCCATCCTTTCCAGGGATAAACCGCAGCACGTAGAAGTGGGCTGTGGCATAGACTGCTATGATATGGAAGGCCGTGTGCTGCGCGCCGATTACGGCGACGTGTCAGTGATGAGCGTATACATGCCTTCGGGCTCCAGTGGTGAGGAGCGCCAGAAGTTTAAGTTCCAGTGGATGGATGATTTCCATGGTTACATGGGCGACCTGAAGCAGACGCTGCCGGGGCTGGTGGTGAGCGGCGACTACAACATCTGCCATAAGCCCATCGACATCCATAACCCGAAATCCAACGCAAAGAGCTCGGGCTTTCTGCCGGAGGAGCGCGAATGGATGTGCAAAATAGTAGATAGCGGCTTCATCGACACGTTCCGCCACTTTAACCAGGAGCCGCATAACTATACCTGGTGGAGTTACCGTGCCGGCGCACGCAACAAAAATCTGGGCTGGCGTATTGATTATAACATGGCCACCGAAAACCTGCGCAGCCGTTTGAAGCGCTCCGCCATACTTACCGAAGCCAGGCACTCGGACCATTGCCCGGTGCTACTGGAACTGGAGTAGGGGAGGCATACTAAAATGCGCCGGCAAACAGTTATATGATAGGTATTCCTACTTTTTTATCGCCTGTTGCATAATGCTTTAGATACTTATGCTTAACTTACAACTATAGCCGCCATGCCTTAACATTATAATAGCGAGACATGAAACATACCGATGCACTCGATCAGTTGCTGCATCAATTGCAGGAGTTCAAGCAGAAATTCTACCTCAACATGCTGTTGCGGGGCGGGATTTTCGCGGTTGGGCTCCTGCTTTCCGTTTACATCGTGTACAGCCTGCTGGAGTACATGTTCTACTTCCCGGAGTATGTGCGGGCGTTCCTGCTCTTCTCGTTTGTGGCGGCGGTTATCTATGTGTTTGTGCGCTGGATAGCCTTGCCAGCAGCTGCGCTAATAAAGCTGCGGCGGGTGCTCTCCGACGAGCAGGCGGCGCAGCAGGTAGGCGCCTACTTCCCCGAGGTCCGCGACAAGCTGCTTAACGCCATCCAGCTGCAGCAGCAGGACCGCAGCAACGAGCTGATCCGGGCAAGTATCGCCCAGCGCAGCCAGCAGTTGCTTTCCTTCAAGTTTAAGGAAGCCGTTTCGTACCGTGAGAACAAGCCGCTGCTGAAGTACATCGCTCTACCCGCCCTGGTAGCTTTCCTGATCATGCTGGTGTACCCGGCTATCTTCGTGCAGGGTACCGAACGCATCATCAACTACAAAACGCATTACACGCCGCAGGCGCCTTTCAATTTTGTGGTGCAGAACGAGGGGCTGCAGACATTCCGCGGCGAGGATTTTATACTTCACGTGGGAGTGGAGGGCAAGACCGTGCCCAGCGAAGTATACATTAACTACAACGGGCGCCGCCAAAGGTTAAGCCAAAATGCCAACGGCAGCTATAGTTATACGTTCAAGCAGCTGCAGCGCCCTGTGGATTTTCAGCTGGAGGGCTCCGGTTTCTTCTCCAACAATTACACGTTAAACCTGCTCTCTCGCCCGAACCTGAAGGACTTCCGGATGCTGGTGCAATACCCAAAATACCTCAACCGGAAAGCCGAGGAGATACAGAACACCGGCAATGCCACCGTGCCCGAGGGCAGCACCATCACCTGGAACTTCTCCACCTCCGAGACCGATAGCGTAAAGCTCTCTTTTGAGGAGCCGGCCCAAAGTATAAATGCCCAAAAAGACGGCGGCACGTTTGCTGCCAGCAAGGCCTTTAGCCAGAGCCAGAACTACAGCATCAACCTGCGCAACGCGCACACGACAAACAAAGAGCAGATCAACTACCAGATCACCACCATTCCGGACCGCAACCCGCAGATCAGCCTGGAGCAGTACCAGGATACGGCGCTGTACTCCTTTATGGTGTTGGGGGGTGATGTGTCGGATGACTACGGGCTGACGCGGCTGGCCCTGACCTACCGCATCAGCAACGGCAAAAACCCTCAGGCAACATACAAAAGCCAGGCCCTGCCGCTAAACAAGCAGCAGCTCAGCCAGACCTATTACTACCAGTGGAACACGGCCGCCCTTAACCTGCAGCCCGGCGATAAGCTGGAGTACTTTGTGCAGGTATGGGACAACGATGGCATCCGCGGCCCCAAAAGCACCCGCACCCGCACCTTCGAGCTCAAGATTCCGGACAAGCGCCAGTTGCAGCAGGAGCTGGACAGCAACTCACAGTCGGTGGCCAGCCAGATGAGCAAGACGCTGGAGCGGGCAAATCAGCTGGAGCAAGAGCTATCTAAGTCGGAGGAGAAGATGAAGACCAAGCGCGACCTGAACTGGCAGGACCGCAAGCAGCTGGAGGACCTGGCAGCGAAAAAGCGGCAGCTGGAGCAGGACATCCGTTCCATGAAGGAGCTCTTTGAGGAACTCAACAAGAAGCAGAACATGCTCAACGAGCCAAGCAGGCAGCTGGCCGAGAAGGCGCAGGAACTGCAGAAACTCATGAACGACCTGCTGGACCCCGAGACAAAGAAGCTGTACGAAGAGCTGGAGAAGCTACTGCAGCAACAGCAGCCCAACGACCAGGACCTGCAGCAGCTTCTGAGCAAACTCGATAACCGGGAGAAGAACCTGGAGCGTGAACTGGAGCGGGCCCTGGAGCTGTTCAAGCAGCTGCAGTTTGAGCAAAAACTCGACAACATCGCCAACAAGCTGGAAGAGATGGGGGAGAAGGAGCAGCAGTTGGCCCAGAAAACCGAGCAGAAGCAAGAGAGCAACCAAGCCTTACAGGAGCAGCAGAAAGAGCTGCAGCAGGATTTTGAGAATGTGAAAGAGCAGATGGAGGAACTCAAGGACCTGAACAAGCAACTGGACAACCCGAACCAACTAAACGAGCAGCAACAGCAGCAGGACCAGCAAAGCATAGAGCAGCAGATGGAGCAAAGCCAGGAGCAGCTTCAGAAGAACGAAAACAAAAAGGCCAGCGAGTCGCAGCAGAAGGCGGGGCAGCAAATGAAGCAGATGGCCCAGCAGATGGAGGAGATGAAGAGCAGCATGAGCATGGCCGGCATGCAGCAGAACCTCGACAACCTCCGCGACATCCTCGAGAACCTGATCACGCTCTCCTTCGACCAGGAGGACTTGATGAAGCAGTTCCGCAGCGTGAACCAGAGCGATCCACGCATGGTGGAGCTGTCGCAGCGGCAGCTAAACATCCGCGACAATGCCCAGGTGATAGAGGATAGCCTGTTTGCGCTAGCCAAAAAAGTATTCCAGATCGAGTCGTTCGTGACACGGGAGGTAGCCGCCATGAACCAGAGCATGGACAACAGCGTGCAGGAGCTCCGCGACCGTAACCTGGGCAAAGCCACCGGACAGCAGCAATTGGCTATGACGAGCATGAACAACTTGGCCCTGATGCTCAACGACGCCCTGAAGCAGATGCAGCAGGCGATGCAGCAAATGCAGGGCGGCATGGCCGGAAAACAGAAGAGCAATAAGCCGATGCCCGGCAACATGGGTGAATTGCAGCAACAATTGAACAAAAAAATCGAAGATCTGAAAAAAGGAGGCAAATCAGGCAAGGCACTTTCTGAAGAATTAGCTAAATTGGCTGCGGAGCAGGAGGCTCTCCGAAATGCCTTGAAAGAACTGGAGAAACAGGGGGCAAAACCGGGTGAAAAGGGCCAAAATGGCAAGCTGGGAAATATTAGCAAGATGATGGAACAAAGCGAAACTGATCTCGTTAATAAACGTTTGACTGAGCAAACCATTCAGCGGCAGCGCGAAATCCTGACTCGTTTGCTGGAGGCAGAGAAGTCTGCGAGAGAACGGGAATTGGACAATAAACGCGAAGCAAAGACAGCTCAGGAAGTCGCGCGCAATGTTCCTCCTTCATTCGAGAGATATATAAAGGCAAAAGAGAAGCATACAGAATTGCTCAAGACCATACCTCCTGCGCTTTCACCGTATTATAAGCAGAAGGTAAACGAGTACTTCAAAAACATAAGCAAATAACCAGCACCTATTTTACACTTAACGATTAATATGAATCAGGTTAAAATTCAGATTCCTTCCCTAATCGAAAACATCAGAGTAATAGAAAGCTTTATCGATAACTCTAAAGATGAGTTTGAGTTTGAAGATGACATCTATGGCAACATCATGGTTGCTGTAACGGAATCTGTAAACAACGCTATTCGCCACGGCAATAAGTTTGATAAAGACAAGAATGTATACTTGACGTTACAGGTAGAGGAGAACAAACTACTTTTTGAGGTGGCCGATGAAGGCCCGGGCTTTGATTACGAGCACCTGCCGGACCCCACCGCCCCTGAGAACCTGGAGAACCCCGGTGGCCGCGGCATCTTCCTGATGCGTAACCTGTGCGACGAGGTTAACTTTCTGGACGAAGGAAAAAAAGTACAACTAATCTTTAATATCCCTATTCCCGAGAATGGATCATCCAATTGAGTTTTTTAGCGAGGATGTAGAGTTTGAGCTAAACAACCCAGAGCAGGTAGCAGAGTGGATTGCCGACATCATTGAACGCCACGAACGAGAGCTCACCAACCTCACCTACATCTTCTGCTCTGATGAGTACCTCCACGAGATCAACGTAGCCTATCTCGACCACGATACGCTAACAGACATCATCACCTTCAATAATGCCGACGAGGAAGGCACTATTGAAGGTGATGTTTTTATTAGCATAGACCGTGTGCACGACAATGCTCAGGACCACGGCACTGCTTTTGAAGACGAACTGCACCGTGTGATCATACACGGGGTGCTGCACCTACTTGGTTTTAAAGATAAGACTGAAGAGCAAGAGGTACTTATGCGCAAAGAAGAAGATTCTTCGTTATCTTTGCGGAAATTTTAAGCTCAAACGGAATTACCAACCCCCTGCTGATGTTTCACGTGAAACATCTCTTAAACCAGAATACATGTTTCCAGAATACGATATTATAGTTGTTGGCGCTGGGCACGCAGGCTGTGAAGCCGCGGCGGCTGCAGCGAAGATGGGTTCGAAGGTGCTGCTGGCAACCATGAACATGAACACGATCGCGCAGATGTCGTGCAACCCGGCTATGGGTGGCGTGGCCAAAGGGCAGATCGTGCGGGAAGTGGATGCGCTCGGCGGCATGAGCGGCATCATCACCGACCAGACCATGATCCAGTTCCGCATGCTCAACAAGTCGAAAGGACCGGCCATGTGGAGCCCACGTGCACAAAGCGACCGTATGCGTTTCGCTGAGGCTTGGCGCCTAAGCCTGGAACAGACAGAGAACGTAGACTTCTGGCAGGAGATGGTGACAGGGATCGAAGTAGAGGATGGACGGGCGGTAGGCGTGCGTACTAGTCTGGGGATAACCATACGCGGAAAGGCCGTTGTCTTAACGAACGGCACGTTTTTAAATGGCATTATCCACATTGGCGAAAAGCAAATGGGGGGAGGCCGCTCAGCAGAAAAAGCAGCAAAGGGTATCACGGAGCAGCTGAAAGAATTAGGCTTTGAGGCTGGCCGCATGAAGACCGGAACACCGCCACGGGTAGATGGGCGCTCGCTCGACTACAGCAAAATGGAGGAGCAGTTCGGAGACGAAAACCCAAGCAAGTTCTCTTACACCGATACGCAGCCACTGTCCAAGCAACGCAGCTGCTACATCACCTATACTAACCCGGAGGTGCACGAGATCCTGAAGACCGGCTTTGAGAAATCGCCGATGTTCCAGGGACGCATCCAGGGTCTGGGCCCGCGCTACTGCCCCAGTATAGAAGACAAGATCAACCGCTTTGCCGACCGTAACCGCCATCAAATCTTTGTAGAGCCGGAAGGGTGGAACACCGTGGAAGTTTACGTGAACGGATTCTCCAGCTCCTTGCCGGAGCACGTGCAGTATGAGGCATTGCGCAAGATAGAAGGGTTTGAAAACGCAAAGATGTTCCGCCCGGGCTACGCCATCGAGTACGACTTCTTCCCGCCCACACAACTGAACCTGACACTGGAGACAAAGCTGGTGCAGAACCTTTACTTTGCCGGCCAGATAAACGGTACGACAGGTTATGAAGAAGCCGCCTGCCAGGGATTGATGGCTGCCATAAATGCGCACAACAAGATAAACGAAAAAGAACCGTTTATACTGAAGAGATCCGAGGCTTATATTGGCGTGCTAATAGATGACCTGGTGAACAAAGGCACAGACGAACCGTACCGCATGTTCACCTCGCGTGCCGAGCACCGCATCCTGCTGCGCCAGGACAATGCCGATATCCGCCTGACGAAGATGGGATATGAGCTGGGACTGGCAGACGAAAGCCGCATGAACGCTGTGGAAAAGAAGATCACGGAAACAGCCGAAATCATCGCCTATTTGAATAACAAGCCAATTGAGCCCGGAGATATCAACAGGCTGCTGGAGGAACTGGGCTCTGCGCCGATAGCAGAGAAGCAGCGCGCCGGCCAGCTCATCAAGCGCCCGAATGTGGAGATAGAGGACATCGCCAGAGCAGTTCCCGCCGTAGCCGAATACCTGAGCAAGTTTAAGCCCGACAGCGTGGAGCAGGCAGGCATTCAGGTGAAGTATGAAACCTACATCGAGAAAGAATACGCGATGGCCGCCAAAATGGGAGAGCTTGAAAACTATAATATCAAAGGCAAAATAAACTACCGCGACATACCTGCGTTATCTAAAGAAGCAAAGGAGAAACTACTGAAAGTGGAGCCGGAAACCATAGGCCAGGCCTCCCGGATCAGTGGCGTGTCGCCGGCTGACATATCGGTGTTAATGGTATACCTGGGAAAATAAATGAGCTACGAAAGACTGGAGCAATGCCCGATCTGCGGCAAGGAAGCCTTTAAAAACTTTTTAGTAGTAAACGACAACGCTGTATCGAAAGAAAGCTTTGTGATTGTGGAGTGCGAGAACTGCTCGTTCAAATTCACAAACCCGAGGCCCGACGCGCAGAGCATAGGCCAGTACTATGAGTCAGATGATTACATCTCGCACTCTGACACCACATCCGGGATTATCAACACGGCATATCATGTAGTGCGCTCTATTACGACCAAGCAGAAGGTAGAGCTTATCAACAGGTTTGCTCCGGTAAAAGGAAGCATACTGGACTATGGCTGCGGCACCGGGGTGTTTCTGAGCGCCTGCAAAAAGGATGGCTGGGAGATCAGAGGTATAGAGCCAAATGCCAAAGCGCGCAAGAAGGCCTCCGATCAAACCGGGGAGATCATAGCCGAAACTCTGGAAGATATAGAAGGGGAAAAATATGAGGTGATCACGCTGTGGCATGTGCTGGAGCATATCCATGCGCTGAACGAGACAATGGAGCAGTTGCTGGAGCACCTGCAGGAAGATGGAACCCTGATCATAGCCGTACCGAACGCGGACTCACATGACGCGCAGGAGTACAAAGAGAACTGGGCTGCCTACGACGTGCCGCGCCACCTCTACCACTTTACGCAGCCCACCATGAAGCGCTTCCTGAAAAAGCATAGAATGAAGCTGGAGGAGGTGCTACCCATGAAGTTCGACGCCTATTACGTGAGCATGCTAAGTGAAAAGCAAAAGCAAGGCAAAACGAAGATGCTGACAAGCGTGATGAATGGGTACCGCTCCAACAGCTATGCCGAGAAAAACGGCAACGATTACTCAAGTCTGATTTTTATAGCAAAAAGAAAATAAGAGCGCCAAATTGCGCAGGAAGAAAGATAGGCAAGCGAAAGTTTGCCTATTTTGATTTGATGACCACACAGCCCATGAAGCTATTAAGAGCATTTATCGCAGCAGCCATGGCAACAGGCATGGCCGCCTGCGCCACACAGAGCCCGCCGGAAGGGGGGCCACGGGACCAGACACCGCCGAAACTAGTAAGCAGCAACCCGAAGGACCAGCAACTCAATGTTGATACCCGCACCATCACGCTGGAGTTTGACGAAGAGGTTCAGCAAAATACATTAAATAAGGAACTCCTCATCACCCCCAATGTCAACAACCCCTACAAGGTGATCCCGAACAGAAACGTGTTGACGCTGGAGTTCGAGAAGCCGCTGGAGGACAGCACGACCTATACCTTTAACTTCAGGGAGGGCATAACGGACATTACGGAAAAGAACAAGGCCCAGGGGCTGCGGCTCTCCTTCAGCACCGGCTCATACATAGACTCCAGCCGCGTGAGCGGAACGGTGGTAGACCTGATGAAGCAAACGCCGGAGAAGGAGGCACTCGTGCTGCTCTACCAGGCAGGAGATACCATGAGCGTGCGCAAGAACAGGCCTTATTACCTCACATCGGCAGATGCCCAAGGCAACTTCATAATGGAAAATGTGAAGGAGGGCAGCTACCGTATGTATGCACTGATAGATAAGAACAGCAACAGCTACTATGACTCGGAAGAGGAGCGGATAGCCTACCTGGCCCAGCCTATCACCATCACACCCAACACGGATACCGTAAAACTGCAGACGGTTCGAATCGATACGAAAAAACCTATACTCCTGAGCCGTGGTCGCTTTAACGATAGATTCGTGGCAGGCTATAATGAGGGGATACAGCAGTTCACCGCTACACCCGTGGGAGGTAAAGATACGCTGGTGAGCAAGGCGCTACCGGATGGAAAGACAATAGAGTTGTTTAAATCGACAGGTTTTGGGGGTGGAAAAGCCATACTTGCCGCTGTTGATTCCGCGGGCAATATCGCCACAGACACACTGGAAATAGCGTTTGAGGGGAAACCATCCACACGCATAAAAGGGGCTGCGCTGAAAGTTATGAACAACGGGAGTAACGGCTACAGGGTAGGGCAGCAGGTAGTAATAGAGCTGCAGACGCCGGTTCGCATTGCCGGTAAAACACCGGTAAAATTGATGGCCGATAGCGTGGTGGTAGAGGAATTGCAACATCCGGAGCAGGTAAGCCTGGACAGGACAAACACAGAACTGCGCTTCGCGCTGCCAAGCATCAGCAGCAACATCAGGCAGCTGACAGTAGTACTTGACAGCACAGCCATACAGCCGCTGGAGGGCACGGCGCTCTCGTTCCCACCATTGCAACTGGCCATAGCAGAAGGGAAAGGATCCACGGGAAGCCTAAGCGGAAACATCGACACGGATTATACTTCCTATACCCTGCAGTTGCTAAACAAGGAGTATAAAGTAGTGGAGGAACGCAGCGCAGGCAAGACCTTCCGGTTTAGGAACATCGCACCGGGCACCTATTATATACGCGTGCTAATTGACGAGAACAACAACGGCAAGTGGGAGAAGGCGGACCCGGAATTTAAAGTACAGCCGGAACCGGTATACATGCACCCTGCCACCATAGAGGTAAGGGCAAACTGGGAAGTGGAAGACCTGGACCTGGAGTTCTAAAACAGACGGGTAAGAATGGAAAAGGAGAAGCGAAAGCCTCTCCTTTTTTTATGCCTGTAACAGGTCTTTGCTACTGTTCGATGTTTCATATAGAAAGCATACATGAAAACTTGTGCCTAAGCTACTGCTGTACAAAGGAGAAAGGCAGGACACCAGAATAGATGAACCAGAAGCACTAAAAAAACATGCGACGGAGTGAAAACGAAAGTATGAATTAAGGAAACGTTAGAAGAGAAAGAAAAAGCTCGACAACCACCCTTCCCCCTGCCAAGCACTATAGTATACGCAGATTCGCAGTTCACATCGCTAACAAAGTATAAGCCAACTCCGAGGACAGCAAGTATAGATCCCTCTAAAAACTCTCCGCAGCTGAGGCCTCATCTGTTCATTTGAACCAGGACTACCTAGAAAGTAAACTCCTGAGATTACGATCCTCCGGGCCCACATCCATACCTCTTTCCTTTTGCAGCTGCTTCTCAGACGAAAGCATTCCTATTTCTTCTGCCAATCCCAAAAGCGCATTGTGCGTAAAAACCAAAAGCACCTACACTTGTGTAAGCGCTTCCGACATGGTAACAGGTACCGCTCTAGTATAAAGAGCAGGGGAGAGGGGACGAGAAAAGAGACAGAAATGGAACGGAAAACTGAGGGGCTGGAAACTTTTTTCACTAATCCACAAAGTTGTGGTAAACCATGTGGAAAAGCGTGGGTAACAAACGGGATAACTTACACGCACATAACTTACACACCCAAAAACAGATTACACAGCGGGTAAAAAGTGGATAGAGGTGTATAATTTCCCTTACACATTCGCCTTTTCCACCTTTCTGTTTCCTGTTTATAAAGAAATACACATAAAAGGGCAAAAAGTGGAAAACAGGCTTAACCAGCTGGCACAAAAGCAACTAAAATTCACAACCCGGAAAGAGCTCTGGTGAAAAACTACAAGGCTGTACACAAGTTATAGGACGTACACAAAGCTGGGTAAAGTTGTCCACTTATAAACAGACCTAACAATGAAAGAAGATTCTTTTTAAAAATTCATCTTATAAAAATTATTAAGGAACGTAAAGTGTGGAAAGGTCGGGAAAAGGGGCTGTGAAACAGACCCGGCGGCTTACACAGGAGAAATACACAAAGAGAAAATCTGTATATTTAAAACTCGAAGAGCAGAAAAATACACGCAACAAGATACACTATGCTTTTAAATGTAGACCTCTCACTCCCGTTCCACGAGCCAATACTCATATTCACGCTGGTGCTTCTGATCATATTGGTGGTGCCGATACTGCTGAAGAAGTTTAGTATACCAGGCATCGTCGGACTGATATTGGCAGGGGTAATCCTGGGGCCAAACGGATTTCATATACTGGAGAGGGATGCAAGCATCGTTTTATTCGGAACGGTAGGCTTACTGTACATCATGTTCCAGGCAGGCCTGGAAATAGACATGATAGATTTCAAAAGGTATAAAATACGGAGTATCGTGTTTGGTACCTTCACCTTCCTGATACCCATTTCTGTCGGTACGGCCGTTTTCCTATACCTGCACGATTACGATATGAAACCGGCCATACTACTGGCAAGTATGTTTGCACCGCACACCCTGCTGGCATACCCGATCATCAGCCGGCTGGGCCTTAGCAAAAACGAGGCGGTAACGATCACCATAGGCGGAACACTGATCACAGACACAGCTGTACTCTTTGTGCTGGCCATCATCATCAATTCAACGCATGGCGAAACCAACGTAGGCTTCTGGGTTTGGATGGTCATCAAAATGATGGTCTTTGTGGCTGTGGTGCTGTGGGTGTTCCCCAAAATAGCCAAGTGGATGTTCAAGCAGTTGGAGAGCGAAAAGGGAGCACAGTACATCTTTGTACTTACCGTTATCTTCGCCGCGGCTTTCTTATCAGAACTGGCAGGTATGGAAGCCATCATTGGGGCGTTCCTGGCAGGCCTGGCGCTCAATCCACTTATACCGCATACCTCGCCCCTGATGAACAGGGTAGAGTTTGTAGGAAATAACATCTTTGTACCGTTCTTCCTGATCAGCACCGGCATGCTGGTAGACCTGAAGGTACTCTTCACGGATACCAACGCCATGCTGATAGCGGCGACAATCGTAGTGCTCTCACCGCTCACCAAGTATGCCGCTGCATTCTTGACACAAAAAATATTTGGGTTCAGCGTGCTACAGCGTAACCTGATATTTGGCCTGAGCAGTGCACACGCAGCAGCAACACTGGCCGTAGTACTGGCAGGCTATGAGATAGGCTTGATTGGGGAGAGTGCCCTGAACGGCGCGGTTGTTTTGATCCTGACGTCAAGTATGGTGAGCTCCCTGACGACCGAAAAGGTAGGTAAGAAGTTGGCCATTTTCGAGAGCAGAAGAAAGCCGGACATCAGCCAGAAGCCCGATAGGATTCTGGTGCCGATCGGAAATCCGAAAACGATAGAGCAATTGATTGACCTATCGATCATGTTGAAGAATCCGGCGCATAAGGCCCCAATATTTCCGCTGGCTGTGGTGATAGACAACGAGCATGCCGAGGAAGAGATATTCAAGAAGAACAAGATGCTGCAGGAGGCCATCACACATGCCTCGGCCACAGACAATGATGTGCAGCTGGTATCCAAGATAGATGTAAACGTATCAAGCGGTATACTCCGGGCCATTAAGGAGCTCATGATAACGGAGGTGGTGCTGGGATGGAACGCCAAA
The DNA here is from genome assembly GCF_026278245.1 of Pontibacter kalidii. Lineage (NCBI taxonomy): Bacteria > Pseudomonadati > Bacteroidota > Cytophagia > Cytophagales > Hymenobacteraceae > Pontibacter > Pontibacter kalidii. Next base: position 4,238,969 of record NZ_CP111079.1, read on the forward strand.
ATAACAACCCGCGATAGGATCTTTGGATCGGTGCTGGATAACCTCCTCGAGAACACAGACGAGATGATCCTGGTTTGCAAGATCATACAGCCTCTGAACACTACAGGAAGGCTGATGGTGATCGTGCCAACAAATGCGGAATTGGAGAGAGGGTTCCTACGATGGATCAGAGCAGTGAAACTGCTGTCGACGCAACTGGGAGCCCCCATCGTCTTCCGGTCCCGAAGAAGAACGCTGAACAAGCTTAAAAAAGCAGTAAGCAGCAGTAAGCCGGCCGTGGAAGCAAGCTACCAGGAGTACACGAGTATGAAAGACATTGCCGGTATGAAGTCGGAGCTGCAGAAGGACGACATGGTGGTCGTGATCTCAGCCAGAAAAAAAACCATCTCCTACAACAGCAATATGGATTACGTTCCGCGCGTGCTGTCGAGAGACTATAAAGACAACAGCTTTATCGTGATATACCCTGAGCAGTACTCAGAGCACCAAACTGTACCTGTTAAGCAGACGACGCAGGCTTATGAAGAACCAGACGGGAAAAGCGTTTAACTACAGCCTGGATTTCGATAAAACAGATTTCAGGAAGCATCCGGAGCTATACCGGGTAGGAAAGGGAGAGCAGGGCGTATTGCTGGTGGAGCCCTACAAGTCCGAGATTCTGCCGCACTGGCGTTTTAAAAATCCGGAAGTGGCGCGGGAGTCGTCGGAGAAGATATATACGTTGTTTCTGGAGTACCTGCAGCAAAATGATTTCGTAGGCGCAGACATGGCCCGCAAGTTCCTGCAGATGGGCTATACCCGCAGCAGGCGCTACGCCAACCACCGCAGCGGCCAGAAGTATAAAGGCCCGGTGCCGGACGATAAAAAAGGGCAGAGCGGCGCCCACGGCCGGCCGCAACTCCCCCTGGAGCCAGACCCGGTGAAAGCCGAATCTGCGGCCATATTTAAGGAGAAGTGGGATTTGGCGAAGGGGAACGGGAAGTATAGGCAGCTGATGCTAGAGTTCAAAAGCCTGCACGAATAGCCTGGTCAGAATAAAAAGAAAACCCAACGAAAGGTAAAAAACGTATCTTTGCACATATAAAAAATCACTATTGAACATGATCAATAAAGACATCAGGTTGGGCAAAGGGCTTGGTAAGATCAAGTTTGGCCTGACAATGGACGAAGTAGAAGAATTGTTGGGGGAGCCTGAAGAGGTAGAGGAGTCTGATGAGGAAGATGAGTTCGAGCATCAGGCCTGGAACTACTGGGAAGAGGGCTACTCACTCTACTTCGACAAAGAGGACGACTACCGCCTGAGCTGCATCGAGACAGCCAACCGCGAGGTACAGATCTTCGGGGAGCGCGTTTTCGAGATGAGCCGCGAGCAGATCCTGCAGCTTTTTGCCGACCAAGAGATCACCAACCCGGAGGAAGAGGAGGCCGAGACTGGCGAGACACGCATCTCCTTCGAGAAAGAGATGATCGACCTGTACTTCGACGAGGACCAGCTGATCGCTGTAAACTTCGGGGTATTCATTAACGACGACCTGGAAGTGGTTTGGCCTGAAAAATAAGCTGAACAGTTGATACATTAAAAATGAAAGGCCCCGGCTATACGTTAGCCGGGGCCTTTTTGTGCCTGATACGAAGTATAAAACAGCTGCCGCGCCAAGTGGAAAAGTGTAGCTGAATATGGCTGTACTTGCCAGAAAGGCAGATTTTATACTTTCTACCAGAGCGGTTTGTCCACAGCCCCCGACCCACCAAAAAAGCCCGACATGGCTGCCGGGCTTTTTTGGTGTCAGAAACCGAAGAAAGTTATTCGAAGAAGAAGTTCATCAACTCTTGCTGGATTACCGGGTTAATGGCAACTGCCAGTATGATAGAGATGATTAGGCCAATGGCTACTGACAGGATATCTTTTCCGATGAGGCGGAACGTCTTGGCAAACTTCACCGGGGAGTCATGGGCACGCAGGCGCATCCCGAGTTCGCGGCCGGCCAGTAAGCCCACAAACACCCAGGTCGTGCTCATCGGGATGTTGTTCACCTCCTTAAAGAAGTACAGGATAATGGCATAAACCAGGTCGATGATCGTGGCGCTGCGCACATCCCGAACCTCCGACTTCTCATTGATGATGCCCTGAATCTTATCGCCTTTGTTATAGAAGAGGAAGCCGAGGCCCAGGAAAATAAAGCCTGCAAAGGCTGCAAACTCCCAAAAGCCCAGCGAGCGCGGCAGGTAAACAGCTACGTTAGCCAAATCCTGCGCCAGCCAGGTATGCCACAGAAAGCCGCTTATTATCCACTGTGCCACGATCCAGGCTCCGTGCGCCTCGCCTTTCACGAGCCTCTTGATCACCTTCGAGAGCACCAGGTAAATGATGAAAGCAGCTACGAAGGCGGCCACATAGCCCATCAGGCTTTTGCTGACCATGCTGATGATGGCCCCGGAGCTAACCGTGAACACACTCAGCAACATGAACGTAGTAGACACCGGGATGCGCAGGCGCGTCAGCAGCAACAGGATGATAGGAGCAGCCAACTGCAAGTACACAAAGCTATCGATGTTCTGGTCGAAACCTTTGGAGGAAAGGCGTTGGAAGGTGACGTCGCCGTCGAACACATACCAGCTGTAGAACACCGTTGCCAGGAAGATAGAGCCCATAAACAGCCACTGCCAGTACCACTTCTTATCCTCGTTCGAAACGATAAACGTACCAATGGTCTGGATACTGTCGTTGGCGATGGCGGAGTAGCCGGCAAAGGCAAAGCCCACCCACATGGCAATGGAAGCATAGGGGTAAACCACACCAGCCAGGATAAGGGCGAATGCAATGAAATACAGGAATTTTTTCTCCTTGCGGATAACGATGTCGATGGTACTGTAGCGCTTCCTGAACTTATAGGGCGCTGCAGGAGCCACAACATGTTTCTTTCCTTTTTTGACTTTAGCCATTGGTTTAAATTGTAGCGGAAGTATAAATTCGGCGCAAAGTTACTTTAATTAAATGTTACGCTTGGTAGCCCGATGTTAAGAAATTGTTAACACGCAAGAAGCGGCAGCCAACCAACCAAAGGCCATAAAAACATTGTAAGCTAGGAGTATAGCTTTAAATGGGGCTGGAAGCAAAGAAAAACTATAACTTAGCATTTGGACATAATCAGACACTAAAAAGCTATATTTGCGGCATGGCGACACAAGAAAAAACACCTGTAGAAAACGCTCAGTTAAAAGATATCATCTCGCACGCGAAGGAGTATGGCTTTATATTCCCGTCCAGCGAGATTTATGATGGCCTGCAAGCCGTTTACGATTACGGCCAGATGGGCGTAGAGCTGAAGAATAACATCAAGAACCTGTGGTGGAAGAGCATGACCCAGCTGAACCAGAACGTGGTAGGTCTGGACGCAGCCATCTTCATGCACCCACAGGTCTGGAAGGCCTCCGGCCACGTAGACAGCTTTAACGACCCGATGATCGACAACAAGGACTCGAAGAAACGCTACCGTGCCGATGTGCTACTAGAGGAGAAAGCTGCCCTGTACGAGAAAGACGGCCACTACGAGAAAGCCAGCGAGCTTTTGGTGGAAATGGGCAAGCTGCTGGGTGCTGAGGACCTGGACGGTGTGCGTGAGCTCATCATCCGAGAAGATATTAAATGCCCTGTCTCCGGCACCACCAACTGGACGGAAGTACGTCAGTTTAACCTGATGTTCTCGACCCAGGTTGGATCTGTCGCCGAGGATTCCCAGACGATTTACCTGCGCCCGGAAACCGCCCAGGGTATCTTTGTGAACTTCCTGAACGTGCAGAAGACCGGCCGCATGAAGGTGCCTTTCGGTATTGCGCAGATCGGCAAGGCCTTCCGGAACGAGATCGTGGCGCGTCAGTTCATCTTCCGCATGCGTGAGTTTGAGCAGATGGAGATGCAGTTCTTCGTGCGCCCTGGCACTGAGATGGAGTGGTACGAGCAGTGGAGAGACACCCGCCGCAAGTGGCACGAGGCCATCGGGGTGCCAACCGACAAGCTGCGCTTCCACAACCACGAGAAGCTGGCCCACTACGCCAATGCCGCTCTGGACATCGAGTTCGAGTTCCCGTTCGGTTTCAAGGAGGTGGAGGGTATCCACTCCCGCACCGACTTCGACCTGACGCAGCACCAGGAGCTGAGCCGCAAAAAACTGCAGTACTTCGACAACGACCTGAACGAGGAAGGCAAACCCTACGGCAACTACGTGCCCTACGTGATCGAAACCTCCGTGGGCGCCGACCGCCTGTTCCTGATGGTGCTGTGCAGCGCTTATACCGATGAGGAGATCACCGAGGGCGACAGCTCCAAGAACCGCACCTTCCTGAAGCTGCATCCGGCACTGGCGCCGGTGAAGGCCGCCATACTTCCGCTGACCAAAAAAGACGGTCTTCCGGAGAAGGCAACGGAGATTTTCGAAGCCCTGAAGTATGATTTCAACCTGATCTACGAGGAGCGCGACAGCATCGGGAAACGCTACACCCGGCAGGACCTGATCGGAACGCCGTTCTGTATCGCCGTAGATCACCAGACCCTGGAGGACGACACCGTAACCGTGCGCGACCGCGACAGCCGCGAGCAGGTGCGTATGCCGATCAGCGAATTGCAGGCTTACATTAGCAAAGCCGTTAGCTACAAGAGCATTTTCGAGAAGCTGGCATAAGTATAAAGTATAACATTCAGGAAGCCGAAGGTACAGCAGTGCCTTCGGCTTTTCTATTTTCATGCAGCCTGTATCGTACATAAACCCCTGTATGCCGCATCTCGTTTATGCAAGTATAAATCAAGCATTAAAACCATGAGAGAAACAGAATACAGAGCCCGTGGCAACTGGAACGAGCTAAAGGGCAAAATGAAGCAGGAGTATGGGGACTTAACCGACGATGACCTAACGTATGAAGAAGGCAGGCAGGACGAGTGGCTGGGCCGGATGCAGCAAAAAATAGGCAAGACCAAGCACGAGATAAAGGAGTGGATAGACCGCATGTAGTATAAACCCTGCCTTTCAAGCCCCCTTTCCCTAAGGAAAGGGGCTTTTCTATGGGAGCGCTACATTTTTGCTGCATGACACTACGTAAAAAAGCTTCTCTCACCTTTTATGAAAGTATAAAGGGGCAGGCTTAATGTTTTTGAGTTTAATACTTATGTAAAATAGGTGTAAGGCTATACTTGTAGATCGGTATTATAATTGTGCTTCCTCCGGCTGTGCAATACCTAGAAGAAAAAGCCGGTCCTGAAGCCCAAGGGCATTTTCTGCGGGAGTTATAAACAAAGGGTTGCCGGCATAGAAGTATACATATAAAAGGCAGGGATAAGGGCGCTTCAGCTGTTGAAAGAAAGTATAAAAAGGATCCTAAAGAAGAAAAAAGCGCTTTTACTGCTAAACTATCCACAGCAGCGGAAGGCACCACGTGGAGTATAGGGAGAGCTTTAGGAAGCAGAGCGGATAGCCTGCTGCTATAAAGGCACTTAGTTGTAGCTGTTTTCCAGCAGCTTTCTAGCTAACAGCCCGCGCGGAAAGGCAAAAATCCCTACCTTTGCCGAATTGTAGCCGGACCATGTGGAATAAGATTGCCATTTTTATTATCAAGTACAGGCTGAGACTAATGGTGGTCTTAGCCGCGCTTACTGCTTTTATGGCCTATCATGCCAGAAACGCAGAAATGTCGTACGATTTTGCCAACGTCGTTTCCAAGGATGACGTGGACATGCAGTATTTCCAGCGCTTTAAGCAAACCTTTGGCGAAGACGGGAACATATTGGTTGTCGGCATGCAGGACAACAAAGCATACCGGCTGCAGAACTTCCTGGAGCTGAAAAAGCTGTCAGACGAACTGAGCCAGGTGGAGGGCGTAAAAGCCGTGATCTCGCTGCCAAACCTGGTGCAGGTGGTAAAAGACACCGCCGAGCGCAGGTTTACCACCGCTGCCATCTTCCCTGCCGCGCCCGAAACGCAGCCAGAGCTGGATAGCCTGCTGCAGGTGGTGCGCAACCAGGGCTTTTACGACGGGCAGATCATCAACAACAAAACCGGCGCCACATTGCTGGCTATTACCTTAGACCCGGTGTATCTCAACTCGGCCCGCCGGGTAGAGGTGATGGATAACATTACAGCACACACAGAAGCTTTTTCTAAAAAGACAAGTATAAAACTGCATTACGCCGGACTACCTTTTGTGCGCGCCGTGATGACGACCAAGGTAGCCGCCGAGATGCAGCTGTTCCTGGCCCTGGCCTTGCTGGTAACGGGCGTTACCCTGTTCATCTTCTTCCGGTCCTTCTACGCCGTTATCTTCCCGCTGCTGGTGATCAGCATGGTGGTGGTGTGGGTGCTGGGCACGCTCTCGCTGCTGGGCTTTAAGATCTCGTTGCTCACAGGCCTGATCCCGGCTATACTTGTCGTCATCGGCATCCCGAACTCGACCTACCTGCTCACGCGCTACCACTACGACTACCGCAAGCACGGCAATAAGATCATGGCCCTGGCCCGGGTCATCAGCAAGATCGGTGTGGTAAACCTGGTGACGAACACGACCACAGCGATCGGTTTCATCGTGTTTACCTTTACCCATGTCGCCATACTTTATGAGTTCGGTGTGGTGGCCGGCATCAACATTTTTGTAACTTACATTATCAGCATTGTGCTGATACCGGTGGTGTTCTCTTACCTGCCGCCGCCAAGCCGCCGGCAGCTGCGCCACCTCGATGCGCGTCCGCTGAACAAGCTGCTCGAGTTCTTCGATTACATCGTACACCGCAAGCGCCACCTCGTTTACTTCTTTACCATACTGGCGGTAGGGGTATCGCTGTTTGGCATCACAAAGGTGAAGACGGTTTCCTACATGGTGGATGACCTGCCCGAGGAGAGCAGTGTGAACGCCGACCTGGCCTTTTTTGAGAACCATTTCAGCGGGGTGATGCCTCTGGAGATCATCGTGGACACGGGTATAAAGCAAGGCGTGATGCGCCTGCCAAACCTCAGGAAGCTGGACCAGCTCGAGGGATTCCTGCGCACGCAGCCTATCCTTTCCGCGCCTATCTCGGTGGTAGGACTGGTGAAAACGGCTACACAGGCTTTTTATGAAGGCGACCCGAACTCCTATCGCCTGCCCGACAACACGGAGCGCAACTTCATCTTCAGTTACCTGGCCAGGCAGAACGACGGGGCCAACCAGAAGCTGCTCCGCGCCTTTGTAGACAGCACCGGTCAGAAAGCGCGTATCTCCCTGAAAGTGGCGGATGCGGGCTCCCGGGAGTTGGATACGCTGATCATCAGGAAAATAAAACCGGAGCTGCGCGAGATTTACGGTGGCGAAGGAGTGAGTGTATCCGAGGAGGGCAACACCATGACCTTTACCCGCGATGACTCCGGCGCCCAGACAACCGTAAGCCTGACCGGCACCACCCTGCTTTTCATCAAAGGAAACGAGTACCTGATCGCCAACCTGCAGTCCAGCCTGCTACTTGCCTTTGTGTTGGTAACTATTGTGATCGCGCTGTTGTTTAAATCGGTAAGGGTAGTGTTAAGCTCGCTGATACCGAACATGATACCGCTGCTGATCGCGGGTGGCCTGATGGGGTTTTTCAACATCCCCCTGAAGCCGAGTACCGCCCTTATCTTCAGCATCGCCCTCGGCATCGCCATCGACGACTCCATCCACTTCCTGGCCAAGTACAGGAGTGAGTTGCTGTCGAACGGGTTTAACGTGAGCCGGGCCATTACCACCAGCTTAACAGAAGCGGGCACCAGTATGATCTATACCTCGGTGATCCTGTTCTTTGGCTTTGTGATCTTTGCCTTCTCCGAGTTCGGCGGCACCAAGGCGCTGGGCGTGCTGATGTCGGTGAGTTTGCTGATTGCATTATTCACAAACCTGATTATATTGCCAACTTTGCTGATGAGCTTCGACAGCGGCAAGTATAAGCGTGATCCATACGCCCTGATAGAGCACTATGATGAGTTCTACCTGGAGCACGAGGACGAGGAGCTTGACCTGAGCCAGCTAAAGTTGAGATTAGAGGAAGAAGTAAATCTTGAGGAAGACAATAAACCTGAAAATGGTAAAGTACAACGAGTATAAAAATCTGAATTACGCCAAAGTAGGCGAGGAGGTGCTCTCCTTCTGGAAGCAGCACAACATCTTTGAGAAGTCGGTAGCCACCCGTGAGGGCAACACCCCGTTCGTGTTTTACGAAGGACCGCCCTCAGCCAATGGCACGCCGGGTATTCACCACGTAATGGCCCGTGCCGTGAAAGACATTTTCTGTCGCTACAAGACCCTGAAAGGCTTTCAGGTAAACCGCAAAGGCGGCTGGGACACCCACGGCCTTCCGGTAGAGCTGCAGGTAGAGAAAGAGCTGGGTATCACGAAAGAGGATATCGGCAAGAAAATAACCGTAGAGGAGTATAACCAGCGCTGCCGCGAAACGGTCATGCGCTTCAAGAACCAGTGGGACACGCTCACCGAGCAGATGGGCTACTGGGTAGACCTGAACAACCCTTACATCACCTTTGAGGATGAGTACATCGAGTCTTGCTGGGCCTTGCTAAAGCGCCTCTACGACAAGGGCTACCTCTACAAAGGCTATACGATACAGCCCTTCTCCCCGGCTGCCGGCACCGGCCTTAGCTCGCATGAGCTCAACCAGCCGGGCTGCTACAAAATGGTAAAAGACACCACCATTGTGGCGCAGTTCGAGGTGAAGAAGATTACCCGCAATATGTTCCTCTTCGAGCGGGAGGAGGAGAGTGTACACTTCCTGGCCTGGACCACCACGCCCTGGACGCTCCCTGCCAATACGGCGCTGGCCGTGGGCAAGAACATCAAATATGTAAAAGTACAAACCTATAACCAGTATACGTTCGAGCCGATCTCGGTTATATTGGCCAAGGACCTGGTAAGCCGCTACTTCAATCCGAAAGCCGCGGACCTGGCCCTGACAGACTATAGCTCGGGTGATAAGCTGATCCCCTACAAAGTGGTAGAGGAGTTCACCGGCGCCGACCTGGCCGGCGTGGAGTACCACCAGCTGATGCCGTACGTGCAGCCGGACAAGCCCGCCTTCCGCGTGATCATCGGCGACTATGTGACTACAGAGGATGGTACCGGTATGGTGCATATCTCGCCAACCTTTGGTGCCGATGACGCCCGTGTAGCCGCCCAGAACGATATTCCGGCGCTGCTGGTGCTGGACGAGAACGGCAAACCCTCTCCGATCGTGGACAGGCAAGGCCGCTTCGTGAAAGAGGTAACCGACTTTGCCGGCATGTACGTGAAGAACTACGCCAAGGAAGATGAGTCTGCCGCCGATTACAAGCCAACCGACGTAAAGATCGCCATCAAGCTGAAGGAAGATGGCAAGGCCTTTAAGGTAGAGAAGTATGAGCACACCTATCCGCACTGCTGGCGCACTGACATGCCGGTGCTGTACTACCCGCTGGATAGCTGGTTCATCAAGACCACGGCTGTTAAGGATAGGCTGATAGAGCTGAACAAGACCATCAACTGGAAACCGGAGTCTACGGGTACAGGCCGTTTCGGCAACTGGCTCGAGAACCTGGTGGACTGGAACCTGTCGCGCTCCCGCTACTGGGGCACGCCGCTGCCCATCTGGAGAACCGAGGGCGGTGAGGAAGAAATCTGCATCGGCTCTATCGCCCAGCTGACGGAGGAGATAGAGAAAGCCGTGCGCGCCGGTGTGATGGATGAGTCGTTTGACGTGAAGGAGCTGCACCGCCCATATGTGGACAACATCATTTTGATAAGTGACTCCGGTAAGCCAATGTACAGAGAGCCAGACCTGATCGACGTGTGGTTCGACTCCGGCGCCATGCCTTATGCACAGTGGCATTACCCGATCGAGAACAAGGAGATCTTCGAGCAGAACTTCCCGGCAGACTTCATTGCTGAGGGGGTGGACCAGACACGCGGGTGGTTCTTTACCCTGCACGCGCTGGCTGTGATGCTGGAAGACAGCGTGGCCTACAAGAACGTAATCGCCAACGGCTTGGTGCTCGACAAGAACGGCAACAAGATGAGCAAGCGCCTGGGCAACGCCATCGACCCGTTCGAGATGATCGGCCAGTACGGCCCGGATGCCGTGCGTTGGTACATGATCTCGAACGCACCGCCTTGGGATAACCTGAAGTTTAACCCGGATGGGGTGGTGGAGACGCAGCGCCGTTTCTTCGGCACGCTGCAGAACACCTACTCGTTCTTCGCCCTCTACGCCAACCTCGACAACTTTACCTATGCCGAGGCGGATGTACCAATGGCGCAGTGCACGGAGTCGGACCGCTGGATCATCTCCAAACTGAACACCCTGATACAGGACGTAGACAGCTACTATGCTGATTACGACCCAACCCGCGCCGCCCGTGCCATACAGGACTTCGTGGTAGATGATTTGAGCAACTGGTATGTGCGTCTCAACCGTAAGCGCTTCTGGAAAGGCGAGTACAACACTGATAAGATCGCTGCTTACCAAACGCTTTATACGTGCCTGGAGACGATAGCCCTATTGGCCGCGCCGGTAGCGCCGTTCTATACCGAGCAGCTCTACCGCGACCTGAACGCAGTGAGCAACAAGCACCAGCAGGAATCGGTGCACCTGGCCTATTACCCGGAAGTAAACCACGAGGATATCGACAAAGACCTGGAGGAGCGCATGCAACTGGCCCAGACGGTTTCTTCTTTGGTGCACTCGCTGCGCAAGAAGGAGATGATCAAAGTGCGCCAGCCGCTGCAGCGCATCCTGATCCCGGTGCTCAACCCGAAGATGAAGCAGCAGATAGAAGCCGTGGCTGATCTGATCCTGAGCGAGGTGAACGTGAAGACGATCGAGTACATCGACGACACATCGGGTATCCTGGTGAAGAAGATCAAGCCTAACTTTAAGAAGCTTGGCCAGGTGTTCGGTCCGAAGATGAAACTGGTGGCCGCCGCCGTGCAGCAGATGGAGCAGAAAGACATTGCCGAGCTGGAGCGCGAAGGAGGCTTTAAAATCATGCTCAACGAGGAAGAGTCGGCTGTGCTGACGCCGGAGGATGTGGAGATCTCCTCAGAGGATATTCCGGGTTGGCTCGTGGCCAGCGAAGGCAAGCTGACGGTGGCCCTGGACATCACGCTCACGGAGGAACTGAAGCAGGAGGGCATCGCCCGCGACCTGGTGAACCGCATCCAGAACCTGCGAAAAGACGCTAACCTGGAGGTGCAGGACAAGATCCATATCGCCATGCAGCAGTCGGCGCCGGAGGTGAATGCGGCCGTAGCCAACTATAGCAACTACATTTGTAGCGAGACGCAGGCCCTGAGCCTGGATGTGGTACAGGAATTGCCAAGCGCTACGCTGCTGGATATTGATGAGTACAAAGTATACATCCGCATCCAGACGGAGCAAAACGCGATTGTGTAAACCAAAGAGCGCCAGGAAACTAAAAGGGCTTCCTGGCGCTTTTATACTTTTAAAGAAGTCTATTTGCGGCGGTAAGAAAGTATAAAGCGCTGCTGCTTAAAGTTCAGATATGAAATACGGAAAATATTACCTGGCTGCTCTTGCTGTCATCATCATCGATCAGGTTGTGAAGCTGATCGTGCACTATAACATGGAGATGGGCCTGCCAGGTGAGATCCATTTGATAGGAGACTGGCTGAAGCTGCACTATACCCTGAACCCGGGCATGGCCTTTGGCGTGGAGCTGGGCTCGGAGTATGGCAAGCTCATGCTCACGCTGTTCCGCCTGGTGGCCATGTTTGGCATTAGTTATTACCTGTACTACCTTGTAAAGCATAAAGCCCCCAAGGGCCTGATCTGGTGCATCGCGCTTATACTTGGCGGTGCTGTCGGCAACCTGATCGACAGTACGTTCTACGGCGTGTGGTTCGATAACGCCCCCTATGGCTCCTCTACGCCCTGGTTCCATGGACAGGTCATCGATATGTTCTACATCGATATCTGGGAAGGCATCGTGCCGAACTGGATCCCGCTCTTCGGCGGCAAGCCTATGTCGCTGTGGCCCATCTTTAACGTAGCCGACTCCGCCATTTTCATCGGCGTGCTGTTGATCCTCTTCAACCAGAAGCGCTTCTTCGGGGAGCACCACGAAGAGCCGAAGCAAAGAATTGCAGAGCAGCAGGGACTGTAGCAGAAGTATAAAGTATAAAAGCAGAAGGCTGCCCCATCCGGAGCAGCCTTCTGCTTTTTAAGAAAGCGGGAGCTTTGTTACTTCACACTCAAGCCCAAAAACTGGCTTACTTTGTAAGCAGGAATACAGAAGGCGATTCCTTCAATCCCAAAGCCCGTCACTTTAGAGTTTACCACACCAAGCAGCTTTCCGTTTCTGTCGATCAGGGCACCGCCACTATTTCCCGGGTTCACGCTCACATCGGTTTGGATCCACTCAGAGTCTTTGTTATTTCTGATGCCGGAGATAATACCCTTCGATAAGGTTTGTCCCAGCTCTATGGAGTTAGGTGTTCCGATGGCAAACACGTCCATTCCGGAAGAGTAGTCTGCGGCGCTTGGCAGGGCAAAGGAGTAGGTGAACTTCTTATCTGCCTTCAACAAGGCCAGGTCAGCATACTCGTTCACGCGAACAACATCACAGGAAACCTCCTGGCCGTCCGGAAGTATAAGCTTCGTGTTTTTCTCCTGGTTGGCTATCACATGGAAGTTAGTTAGGATGTAGCCGCTTTCATCAATTACAATGCCGCTGCCGTGGCCTTCCTTGGTTTTCAGGGTGACGGTCGCGTTCTGTGCCTGAGCGATTGTTTTCACCAGAGAAGAGGATTTAGCTTTCTTTAGAGCGAGAGGGGTAAAGGTGGGTGTCTCTGTCTGCTCTTCTTTCATAAGCTGCTGTACCTCCTCTGCCTCCAGCACCTTAAAGAAAGAAGCCGTAATGGCATCTTCCAGAATCACGGCAATGTAATCCTGCGGGTCATCATAGTAGTTGGGGCTGAACTCGCCCGATTCAGAGACGATAGACTTCTGGAACTTGGTTTGTCCGTACACGTCGTAAAAGGTCCAGTTAATGGTAGCCTTACCGACAGCATAGTTTTGCCTGAACGCTCCCTTGTTATTATAAATATCGCTAAACTGAACGTTGCTTACCTCAGCCCCTACATAAATGGTGTTGGTCTTATTCTTCAGCACAGATCTTGTCGTGTCTGTGTAGCCATACTTCTTCAGTACATCCGCAATGGCATCTGAGAAGATCGTGTTGTCCAGTTTAAGGTCGTCTTTTCCGTTGGTAACCGAAGATTCCTTTTTCCCTTTGTTATATCTTTTGTGACTGAAATACTTCTTGAAGACCAGATCTTCCTTGCTCACATTAAAGGAGGTGCTCTTCAGGTAAATGTATTTGCTGTTCTCTTTTTTAGGAACAATGCTAAGGCTGGGTTTAACGGGAATAGCCTCTTTCTTGTAATCGAAGCTCTTCGGGCCGCCGTCAGAGAAAGGCGGAAAGAACAGGATGCCGAAAGGGATCCAGGACATAATGTAGAGCGGCGATTTAGTTGTCTGGAAAGCAACTTTATACTCCGGCTTAAAACCTGTCTGCTCCACTTTAAGCTGCTGCACCTTCATGTCTCTGGCGAGTTTGGCCTCTACCTGCTCACCTTCTCCCGCTAACTCCCCATTGACATACACTTTGGCGGTGGCATGGTCTGTAACAATCTGGAGGGGCTGCTGCTTTGAGTTAAGAATACTTGCACAGCTGGAAAGCATAATGGCTGGTGCAAGTAGAAAGCTTGTCATGCGTAAGTTTCTTTTCATACTTGGTTTTTAATTGGTTTTACTTAATTTAATTATAGTGTTGTTGGTTCAAAATGATATATTTGATACGATTAGGTGCAGATAGCTCCTACAGAATACAATAATATGGTTTTACTATATAAGTGATCGCTAATATAATATTTGCGGCCTATTAGTTGTACTGTAATCCTGAAAAAAACCTAACTTACCAAAAGCTAACCCTATACTTTCACCCTTGCCAAATCCCACACCCATACTTCAGGTCAGAGAGCTAGAGACCGTTTTCTCCACGCGCAGCGGCACCACCAGGGCCGTGGACAACATCTCGTTTGAGGTATACCCGGGCGAGGTAGTGGCCATTGTGGGGGAGTCGGGATCAGGGAAATCGGTCACGGCACTCTCGCTGATGCGGCTGCTGGATGCGGCAGGCACAACAACAGGGGGAGAGGCGGTTTTCCAATCCGGGAAGTATGGCGAGGTAGACCTGTTGCAGCTGCCGGAGAAGCAGCTGCAAGGCATTCGCGGCAACGAGATAAGTATGATTTTCCAGGAGCCGATGTCGTCTTTAAACCCGGTTTATACCTGTGGAAAACAGGTGGCGGAGGTGTTGCTGTTGCACACTGATCTTTCTAAAAAAGAGGCCAAAGCACGTACCATTCAGCTTTTTGAGAAAGCAAAGCTGCCAAGGCCGGACAAGATGTTCGACGCTTATCCACACGAGATCTCAGGCGGGCAGACGCAGCGCGTGATGATCGCGATGGCCATGGCCTGCGCGCCGGGCCTACTTATAGCCGACGAACCCACCACCGCCCTGGATGTAACGGTGCAGGCGCGTATGCTGCAGTTGATAGACGTGCTCCGGGTAAAGGATAATACCGCTGTGCTGTTCATTTCCCATGACCTGGGGGTAGTGGCCGGAATCGCCGATCGCATTCTGGTGATGTACAAAGGCAAGGTGGTAGAGCAGGGCAAGGTGCTGGACATCTTTACCCAACCGCAGCACCCCTACACCAAAGGTCTGCTGGCCTGCCGGCCCACCTTATCTGTCAGGCCGCAAGCCATACTTCCTACCGTGTCGGATTTTATGCTGGAGGATACGTTCGGGAACATCACCGAAAGGAAGCGGGAAGTATACGAGCCCTCGCTGGCAGATGTGGTAAACGCCTATGTAGGTACGGTAGCAAGTATAAAGCAAGAGCAGGAGAACAAGCAGAAGCCGCCACTGCTGCAGGTGGAGAACCTGAAAGTATACTTCCCAGTCCGGCAGGGTTTCTTTAGCCGTACTACAGACGATGTAAAAGCCGTGGACGGGGTGAGCTTTGAGGTAAAGGCCGGCGAGACGATCGGTCTGGTAGGCGAGTCGGGGTGCGGCAAGACCACGCTGGGCCGGGCGCTGCTGCGGCTGGTGGAACCCACCGAAGGCCGCATCCTCTTCAACGGCCACGACATCGCCCAACTTAGCCCCAAACAACTCCGCCAGAGCCGCCGCGATTTCCAGATGATCTTCCAGGACCCGTACGCTTCGCTAAACCCGATGCACACCGTGGGCGAGGCCATCATGGAGCCGATGGAGGTACATAACTTGTACGGTAGCAGCAAAGAGCGCCGTGGAAAAGTAATGGAACTGCTTGAGAAGGTGGGGCTTGCGACGGAGCACCTCCGTCGTTATCCACATGAGCTCTCGGGCGGGCAGCGGCAGCGCGTGAGCATAGCCAGGGCGCTGGCACTGCAGCCAAAGTGCATCATCTGCGATGAACCCGTGTCGGCACTGGATGTGTCGGTGCAGGCGCAGGTGCTCAATCTGCTTAACAGGCTCAAAGAGGAGTTTCACATCACCTACATCTTCATTACCCATGACTTATCAGTAGCAAAATATATGTCGGACCGTATACTAGTGATGAACAAGGGCCAGATCGTGGAAAGCGGAACGCCGGAACAACTCTACCTTCAACCGCGGGAGGAGTATACGCGTACGCTTATGAATGCCATCCCGGGAGGCGAGCCGGAAGACATTATGGCTGCACAGCGGAAACGGGAGGCCCTGAAGGCAAGGGTGTAGCGTGGCATCGGCAGTAGCAGCAGCCGTGTCCTGGCGTAAGCAATTTAAAGGTTGTAAAGTATGGAACAGACGCATCACGAACCAGATTGGGAATTTCATTTCAGGAGCGTGGATCATAAGCCAGGCTCCATCGCCGTAGACTTGGGCCTTGCCAAGGTTGCCCCTGTGGCCGAAAAGCCGAACCTGCTGCAGGTGTCGGTGCAGATGGTGGACCCGCGGCCCGACGGGCTCTCGTCCTTGCAGGAGACTATCGTGCTGCAGAGCCTGGAAGACGATCTGGTGGAAGTGCTTCGGGAGTTTTGCAAAGCCACCTACGCCGGCCGCCTTACCTCCAACGGGCACCGCAAAGTATACTTTTACATGGGGGAGCCCAACGGCTACGCCGAGCAGGTGCAGCGGGTGATGCAACGCTACAACGGCCACGCCTACACGGTAAGGCTGACAAAGGATGAGAGCTGGAGCCGATACTTCAATTTCCTGTACCCCGGGCCGGAGCAGCTGCAAAGCATACAGAACCGCAAGGTGCTGGAGGAACTGGAGAGCAACGGCGACGACCTGAGCAAGGAGCGGCAGGTAGACCACTGGATATACTTTAAAACCGCGGACGATAGAGCCTCTTTCCTTCAAAGCATCGTCAAGGAGAACTACAGCGTGGTCACCAGCGATTACCTGGCCTCCTCAGAAGACTACCCGCACCGCCTGCACATCAGCCGCACCGATAAGATAGACCAGCAACGTATAGACAAGGTCGTGCTGCTCCTGCGGCGCCTGGCCCAGAAGCACAACGGCGACTACGACGGCTGGGAGACGTCCATCAAAGTATAGGCCCTTCTTTTTACCGCAATAACTCCTCCTAAATCCCCCGGCACCCCTCTTATATAGAAAATTCTCTATAAATTGAAGTCGATTTATAGCACACGTTAGCCAAAGAGCCCGCAGCGGCGTATAGTAACCTTAAACTATTTAGGCTAAAGATTGTAAATGGCAGTGGCGGCTCTATTGGCTGCCCCCATAGCGACGAAGATACATGAGAAGCAAAAAAGACAACAAAGGCGGCAGAGACAAAGAGAGCCGCAGCGACAGAGGCCGCTCACGCACAAGAGGCGGCAATACAGCAAGCAGCAAAGAGACAGCCAGAGAGGCATACGCCCGTAAGGAGCCATCTAACCGCAAAGGTGGCCCTAAATCGGCGAAGGCGGTGGTGCTGGAGGTGTTTTCCAACAGCCCCGACACTGTGTTTACCATGCGCCAGGTTACCCGCCGTTTGGGCGTAACCGATAAGCATGGCCGCGAGCAGGTGCAAAACCTGGTAAAGGCGCTGGCGCGCGAGAACAAGCTGCTGGCCGTGGACGAGGACAAATACATGATGAACCTGAAAGTGGACATCGTGACGGGCCGCGTGGACCTGGCCAACAGCAAGTATGCCTATATTGTGTCGGCGGAGCGCGAAGAGGATATCCGTGTGCATACCGAGCACCTGCAGTACGCCATGGACGGCGACCTGGTGAAAGTGGAGGTGCTGCCTTCAGTGAGGGGCGGCCGCCAGGAGGGCGTGGTCGTGGAGGTGCTGGAGCGCTCGCGCACCGAACTGGTGGGGTTAATGGAGCTATCCAAGAACTTCGGCTTCGTGGTGCCCGACTTCAAGCGTTTATACTTCGATATTTTCGTAGGCGAGCGTCACCTCAACGAGGCCCAGGCGGGCGATAAGGTGCTGGTGCGCATTCTGGAGTGGCCGGATAAGCCGGGCAAGAACCCGACCGGCGAGGTGATCCGTGTGTTTGGCCCTGCCGGGGAGCACGAGGCGGAGATCCACTCCATCATGGCCGAGTTCGGCCTGCCGTTCGAGTTTCCGGAGGCCGTGGAAGAAGAGGCGGAAAGTATGTCGGAGAAAATCCCGGCCGGCGAGATCGCCAAGCGCCGCGACTTCCGCGATGTGACCACCTTCACCATAGACCCTGCCGATGCCAAGGATTTTGACGATGCCCTCTCTATCCAAAAGCTGGAGAACGGCCATTGGGAAATCGGCGTGCACATTGCCGACGTAACGCATTATGTGCACCCGAGAAGCATACTGGAGAAAGAAGCTTACCATAGAGCCACCTCCGTGTACTTGGTAGATAGGACCATCCCGATGCTGCCCGAGCGACTCTCCAACGGCCTTTGCTCCCTGCGCCCGCAGGAGGAGAAACTAACCTTCTCGGTGGTGTTTGAGCTCGACGAGAATGGCAAGCTGTACGACACCTGGTACGGCCGCACCGTTATCTACTCCGACCGCCGCTTTAGCTACGAGGAGGCGCAGGAGCGCATCGAAACCGGCGAAGGCGACTTTGCCGAGGAAGTTAACATCCTGAACAACATTGCCAAGAAACTGCAGGCCAAACGCTTTAAGAACGGCGCCATCTCCTTTGAGACGGTGGAGGTGAAGTTTAAGCTTGATGAAAACGGCAAGCCGCTGTCAGTGTATGTAAAAGAGCGCAAGGATGCCCACAAGCTGATCGAGGAGTTCATGCTGCTGGCCAACAAGCGCGTGGCCGAATTTGTGTTTGGCCTGGGCAAAGGCAAGAAGCGCCCCACCATGGTCTACCGCACGCACGGCAACCCGGACCCGGACAAGCTGAGCACGTTCTCCCTGTTCGCCCGCAAGTTTGGCTATAAGGTAGATGTGGATGGCGATATTTCCGAGGAGCTGAACCACCTGACCGCTGAGATTGAGGGTAAGCCCGAGCAGAGCGTGCTGCAGAACCTGGCCATCCGAACCATGGCCAAGGCCAAGTATAGCACCGAGCCGGAGGGTCACTTTGGTCTGGCCTTCGACCATTACTCGCACTTCACCTCGCCCATCCGCCGCTACCCCGACATGATGGCCCACCGCCTGTTGCAGCACTACCTCGATGGGGGAAGCTCCACTGAGAAGGAGGAGTATGAGGAGCGTTGCAAGCACTCTTCCGAAATGGAGAAGCGTGCCGCAGACGCTGAGCGTGCCTCCATCAAGTATAAGCAGGTGGAGTTCATGAAGGATACCATCGGAAATCAGTACAAGGGGATTGTGTCCGGTGTCACGGAATGGGGTATCTTTGTGGAGATTGAGGAGAACAAGTGCGAGGGCATGGTGCGCCTGGCCGACATCAACGACGATTATTATGAGTTGGATGCCGATAACTACCGCATCATCGGCCGCCAGACCAAGCGTATTATTTCGTTCGGCGATGAAGTGCTGGTGGAGGTGAAGAGCGCCAACCTGGCCGACCGTACCATCGATCTGGACCTAGTAGAGACACTAAAACAACATTAAATATCCTGTGGATATCAACATCCTTTCCGAAAAGTTAAACCATACGTTATCCACGCTCCGCTACGGCGAAAACCCGAAGGAGCTTTACGAGCCGATCCGCTATATCATGGCGCTCGGTGGCAAAAGGATCCGTCCGCTGCTGGTGCTGCTGGGCGCCAAAATGTTTGACGAGGAGGTGGACCACGTGCTGTTGCCGGCTGCGGCGGTAGAGGTTTTCCACAACTTCACGCTCATGCACGACGACATCATGGACCGCGCCCCGCTACGGCGCGGGCAGCAAACCGTGCACGAGAAATGGAATGCCAACACAGCCATCCTTAGTGGCGACGTGATGTTGGTGCGGGCATACGAGCTGCTACTGAACGTGGAGCCCGACAAGCTGCCGCTGGTGCTGCGCCTGTTCAGCCGCACCGCCGCCGAGGTATGCGAGGGCCAGCAACTGGACATGAACTTCGAGCGCCGCGAGCAGGTGAGCATCCCAGAGTACATCCACATGATCGCGCTGAAGACGGCCGTGCTGGTGGGCTTCAGCCTCGAGCTGGGCGCCATCCTGCAGGGGGCGCCAAAAGACGATGCCGAGCACCTCAAGGCCTTCGGCGACAACATCGGCATTGCCTTCCAGCTACGCGACGATTTGCTGGACGTGTACGGCGACAAGGCCAAGTTCGGCAAGCAGGTGGGCGGCGATATCCTCTCGGATAAAAAGACGTTCCTGATGCTGACGGCGCTGGAGCAGGCAAATAGCCAGCAGCGCGAGACCATCATCGGCTGGCGCGACAAAACTGACGAACGTATAGCCGAAGAGAAAGTAAAGGCTGTGACCGAAGTATACGACCAACTCCACATCCGCCACCAGACGGAGCAGCAGATTGATCTATACTTCCAGAAAGCCCTGCACCACCTCAACGCTATCCAACTGCCGGAGGAGCGCAAAAGCACCGTCCGCGGCCTGGCGCTGCAACTAATGGAGCGCGATAGCTAAACTATAAAAAAAGCCCTCAGCTAAAGAGGGCTTTTTTGTTGGGGCTCTTTGCTACCCCTCAAGAAGTAGATGAGCAAGTATAAAAGCATAAAGCTGCGAAAGTATAAAAGTAGAGCCCGCGAAAGTATAAAACCCAAGTCGCGATTTACCCACCCCTGCCCCTCCGAGGAGGGGAATTTCGCAAAAGAGCAAGTGATTCCCCTCCTCGGAGGGGTTAGGGGTGGGTTAACACCTGCACTGCAATAGTAACTTGGGTTATAAAGTATAAACTTCAGCGTTAGAGGCCGTGGAGTTGCGCATACACGCCAGTTAAAGCGGTTTATACTTTGGCCGAGTCGTTACGTAGTCTTTCAAATTCTTCCAGGCTAAGGTTGCTGAAATCCTCGGTCACCAGATCGGCCAGGGAAAGGTCCTGGTTTCCTGAGTTAGCGGATTTATAGCCGATGCACTTCATGCCGGCAGCTTTGGAAGCTTTCACGCCGTTGCTGCTGTCCTCTATTACTATAAACTGCTCCGGTGCTACCTGGTAGCGCTGCGCCACCTCCAGGAATATGTCCGGGGCTGGCTTGCCGTCGCGCACGTCCTCGCTGCTCACAATAAAGTCGAAGTAATGCCGGAATCCCAACTTTTTAAGGATCAGATCGATGATCAGGTGGGGAGAAGAAGAAGCCACCGAGAGCTTGTAGCCGTTCTCCCTCAAGGTGGCCAGCAGGGTATCCACTGCCGGGATGCACTGAATCTGCCGGGCCTGTAGTTCGGCATGCTTTACCTCCTTTTCAAGCTGGAAGAGTTCGTCTACGGTATGCGGCAGGCTGAACTCCCGGATCAGGGTTTCCCAGACTCTTTTGGGGGCCATCCCCACAAAGGTGTGATGCAGCGTGGTGGATACAGCTATGTTCAGCTGCTTGAAGAGCAGTCTTTCCAGTTCCATGTGGATGGGCTCGCTGTCTACGAGTACGCCATCCATGTCGAAGATTACAAATTTGTCCATAGGGTGTTATCAGTGCCTTTTAACAGGCTTGCATAGGGGTTCGGGGTAAGATAAACAATATTTACCTCAATCGGCTTTTATACTTCCAGGGCCGGTTTTGGTCGCCTACCAAGTATAAACGCAGCGAAAGCGGCAATATTTAGTAGGTGTCATACGGCTTAGTCTTTTATCTTTGTTCCAATTCATTTATTTCTCTTCAAAACCAAAGCATGAGCGTTACCATTATCCTGATCATTATCACCGTTGGCATTTCGCTGTACGCCTGGCAGAACGAGGGCCTGATGCACAAATGGATCTTCCAGCCCTATGCCGTGCAGCGCGACAACTCCTGGTACCGCTTCCTTACCTCCGGCTTCCTGCACGCCGACTTTACGCACCTGCTGTTCAACATGTTCACGCTTTTCTTCTTTGGCGATGTGGTGGAGTATGTGTTTAAGACGGCTTACGGCTCTACTACAGGCGTGCTTTTATACTTGCTCGTATACCTGGGCGGCATCATTATATCGGATGTGCCCACTTACTTTAAGCACCGCAACGACCCGCCTTACCGCGCGCTGGGAGCCTCGGGCGGGGTAGCCAGCATCGTGTTCTCCAGTATACTTTTCTACCCCACGCTGGATATCTGCCTGTTTGCCTTCCTGTGCCTGCCGGGCTTTATCTTCGGTGTGCTGTACATGATGTATTCCTACTTCTCGGGCAAGCGCATGGGCGACAACATCAACCACGATGCTCACTTGTACGGCGCCTTGTTTGGTTTTTTGCTGAGCCTGGCGCTGGTGCCGAGTGCGCTGCCAAGCTTTTTCCAGCAGATAGCCAACTGGCGCATGTTTTAAGGAGAGGACCTGCAAAAATTGCACTTTTGGTTGCAGGTAAGTTTTAGCGGAATCTGGCTGTTGTAGGGGAGGCTGCGTATAATAAAGCAGATACTATCCTTATCGACATGAAGCTGACGCAAAACAACCTATACATAAAATTCCTGCTAATTGCACTGTTTGCCGTATGGGGCCAGGTGGGGCAGGCCCAGGAAAATCGCCCTATGATGGAGTACCTGATACAGGAACGCCCTGTGTTGGCTGGCCTGCTTACCAAGGCCGGCTTAACACCTATGCTGTCGGGGGATGCGCAGATTACACTGTTTGCACCACCGGAGAGTGCCCTGCAAAGTATAAATGAGGAATCGCCGGAGCGGCTGCGGGCCATACTTTCGAGCCACATTGTAAGAGGCATACACCTGGAGCAGGACCTGAAGGAGGGTAAAACCATGAAATCGGTTTGTAGTTCCACCGGCATTACTGTTTACCGTAAGAAGGGCCAGGCGCTGATAAACGGCGTGCCTATACAGCGCCCTAACCTACAGGTCAGAAACGGCGTAGTGCACGAACTGGGTGGCCTCATCCGCAGTTAAAGCACCGCTCATGCTTTGCATAATTAAATTCACCACCCCGTTTCCTATAAGATTAATCAAGGGTAATTTAGATTATTTATACTTTACCCCCCTATAGTCTAAAGCATGCGGCTCCAGGATGCGTATGCTAACAGGAACGACTATGCACACTCCCGATAAAAACATAACACAAGAGAATTCTAAATTACTGGTAGCCCGGAACAAGTGCTATGAGTTGCTTTACATGCCTCTGAAGAACAGGATATACCTCCACATTTTCGGGTTCTGGAAGAGCAAGAGCCAGGCACCTGAATACTACCCCGACTTACAGAAAGCACTCGCGCTGATGCAGCCCGGTGGTTTCTCGCTGCTGCTCGACCTGCGCACCATGATCACGCACCCGCAGGCTGTTATGGGCAAGCACATAGAAGCGTTGGGTCTGCTAAAGGAAGCTGGGCTACGGAAAGCCGCCTGCGTAGACCCCGCCGACCGCATTGCCTCGCTGCAGGTAAACGATACCATCGTTCAAAGCCACCTATCCACAAAACGTTTTACCTCCTACTCCGAGGCCGAGGCCTGGCTGAACGAATAGCAGCAGTATAACCTTCACGTTACCAAAGAAATAAAAAGTTCCGGTGCTGTAACCGTACGCCCCTATATCAAGTTATAGAATCCCAAAAAAGCTTCCCCATAAATCCGGAGGCTTGCCCACCTGCCGCACATCATACTTTATATGACCGTTGAGATAGGGATTGTGTTAGGGATTATTCTGCTGGCGGTTATACTCTTCGTAACCGAGCGGCTCTCCATTGACACAGTTGCCATTCTGACCATGGTGCTTTTTATGGTTACGGGCATACTTACCCCTGCCGAGGGCTTTGCCGGCTTCAGCAATCCTGCCACCATTACGGTCGCCTCCATGTTTATCATCAGTTCCGCCATCTTCAGATCCGGCGTGCTGAACAGCGTGGGGGTGGGGCTCACGCGCATAGGCCGTAACAGTTACCTGCTGTGCCTGCTGGCCCTCATGCTGACCTCGGGGCTGCTGTCCGCCTTCATAAACGATACCGCTGTGGTTGCCCTGCTCATGCCCGTTGTAATCCAGGTTAGCAGGGATATCCGCGTAAGCCCCGCCAAGCTGCTTATTCCGCTTAGTTTCGGGGCATTGCTCGGCGGGGTGTGTACCCTCATTGGCACCTCTACCAATATCCTGGTAAGTGGTATTGCACTGGCGCAGGGCGTAGAGCCGCTTACCATGTTTGAGTTTTTGCCGGCCGGTATCGTGTTTCTGGTGGTTGGTATTACGTACATGTTTTTTCTGGGACGCCACCTGCTACCCGATCGCAAGCACACCGAAAGTCTCTCAGAGGAATTTAATATGGGGGATTATCTAACTGAGATCGTGCTGCTGCCCGACTCGCCCCTGGTGGGGGTGCCCCTGCAGCGCTCCAGCCTGGTGCGCGACCTGGATATAGAGGTGATGCAGGTGCTGCGTGAGAAGGAGAAGCTGCAGGTGTTCCCGGCGCTCATACTTAGGGCCAACGATGTGCTGAAGGTGCGTATAGGTGTGGAGAAGCTGAAAAAGCTGAAGCAGCAGCAGGGAGTTATACTCAAGTCGGAGCGCAGGTTCAGGGACGAGGACGTGGGCATGTATGACAGTATGCTCTATGAAGCCATCGTTACCCCGAACTCCTACATGGGAGGCAAGTCGCTGAAAGAACTTAACTTCCGGGCCTATAACTACGGCGCCTCCGTGCTGGCCATCCGCCACCGCGACGAGATCGTACACGATAAGCTGGCCCACGTGAAGTTATCGGCAGGCGACGTGCTGCTGATAGCCGCCGATAGCGACCAGGCTGAAAAACTTCGCCAGAACGATGATATCCTCATCATCTCCCAAACCGTGCGCAGCAACTTTGACTACACCAAGATTGTACCTGTGCTGCTCATAAGCGTAGGAGTGGTGCTGGCGGCGGCCACGGGGCTGGTACCTATTGTGCTGAGCGCGATAGCAGGGGTGGTGGCGATGGTCATCTTTAGGTGCATAAAGCTGGAGGAAGCCTACAGCGCCATCGACTGGAAAGTGATCTTTATGCTGGGGGGCGTGCTCTCGATGGGAGCCGCGCTGGAGAAAACAGGGGCAGCCAAACTGCTGGCCGACTACCTTATACTTGGAGTAGGTAGCTATGGCCCGCACGTGCTGCTCTCAGTGTTCTTCTTCACCACCTTCATGACCACCAACTTTATGTCGAACAATGCTACGGCGGCCCTGCTGGCGCCCATTGCCATTGTAACGGCGCAGGAGCTGGGCGTGAGCGAGCGGCCGTTTATCATGGCGGTGGCCTATGCCGCCTCCCTCAGCTTCATGACCCCGATGGGCTACCAGACCAACACTATGATCTATGGCCCCGGCAATTACCGCTTCTCTGATTACCTCAAAGTAGGCACGCCGCTCAACCTGTTGCTTTGGCTGATCGCCTCTCTCATCATTCCATACTTCTTCCCCTTCTAGCAGAGGATGTTCCACGTGGAGATGGAGGTAGAAAGGTAAAAAAGTAGAGAAGGAAAAAGGTAAAGATATAGGACTAAGGCAAAGGATAGAGATATTGGAGGAAGCCGAGATAGTAGCTGCACATCTGTTGTTAGATCTTAAAAAAGAGGCCTCAGAGCTTACAGCTATCTTAACAAAAGCAAGATCTACAGCTGCATCAAAAAAATAATTCTCTACTTTTTACTTCTCTACTTCTTTACCTACAAATACCCCTTCGCCTGCAGGTGGAACAGCTCTGCATACTTGCCGTTCTGCGCTAGCAGCTCCTCGTGAGAGCCGAGCTCTTTCAGTTGCCCCTGCTCCAGAAACAAAATGCGGTCGGCCATGCGCACCGTGGAGAAACGGTGGGAGATCAGCACAGCGGTGCGGCCCTCTATCAGCTCGGAGAAGCGCAGGAATACCTCGTGCTCGGCGCGGGCATCGAGGGCGGAGGTGGGCTCGTCGAGTATGAGCAGCTGGGCATCGCGCATGTAGGCGCGGGCTAGGGCCACCTTCTGCCACTCGCCCCCCGACAGCTCCACGCCCTTGTTAAAGCGCTTGCCCAGCACCTGGTCATACTTGTCGGGCAGGCGCTGGATCACCAGGTCGGCCAGGCTTTTCTGGGCAGAAGTCTGAATACGCTCCTTGTCAGAGATGTTGCTGATCTGGCCAATAGCAATGTTGTCGGAGGCAGTCATCTGGAAACGCACGTAATCCTGAAAGATGATACCGACCTGGTGGCGCAGATCGTTCAGGTCATACTCGCGCAGATCTACGCCGTCTAAAAGTATACGCCCTTCGGTGGGCTCATATAGCCGGGCCAGCAGCTTTACCAGCGTGGTTTTGCCGGCTCCGTTCTCACCTACCAAGGCCAGTTTTTCGCCTGCCCTTAAGTGGAAGGAAAGGTGTCGCACGGCCCATTTCTCCGAGTTGTGATACTTAAAGCCAACATCCTCGAACGTAAACCCCTGTTGGATAGGCCGAGGCAGCGGCAGTGGGTTTTCGGGTGGGGAGATCTGTGGTTGCAGCTCCAGGAAATCGAACAGGTCCTGCAAGTATAAAGCGCTCTCGGTGATCTGGGAGAAGCGCGTCATGATACCTTGCAAAAGGCCCCGCATGTTGCTGAACGAGCCTGCCAGGAAAGTGAGGCTACCTACTGTGATGTTGCCGGCCACCGTGGCGAAAAGTATAAAGACATAGGCACCGTAGTAGGCCAGCGTGCCGAGGGCAGAGAGGGCGCTGCCCCAGAAGGCTCGCCTGACAGTCAGGCCCTTGTTGAGCAGATAATATCTGTCCGACAGCTCCTTAAAGCGGCGTGCCAGGAAACCAGAGAGGTTGAAGGTCTTGATCTCCTTGGCCGTTTCGTCGGAGGCGCCGATGTAGCGCAGGTAATCTAGCTCGCGGCGTTCGGGCGTCCAGGAGCGGGAGAGGGAGTAGCTGCGCTCGTTAAAGTGCGTCTCGCCCAGGAACGAAGGAATCACGGCTACCAAAAGTATAAGTATGAGCCAGGGGTTAAAGGCAATCAAACCAACAGCCAGAAAGCCGATTGTAACGATATCCTGCAACTGCGAGAGCACCTGCGACATAAGCACCACCCGTGTCACCGTCTGCCGCCGTGCCCGCTCCAGCTTGTCGTAAAACGTGGCATCCTCAAACTGAGCCAGGTCCAGCTTGGCCGCATGCTCTATCAGGGTTACAGAGGTTCGGTTTGAGAACAGGTCGCCCAGCAGACTATCCACCAAGGTGATGCCCCGGTTAATCAGATCTGAAATCACAGCCAGTCCTAATTCCAGTGCCACCAGGGTCCAGAGGTAGGTCAGGCTTTGCTCGCCCGTTACGTCTATCAGCCGGATTACCTCGTCAATGATCAGCTTGCCTACATACAGCATGGCCAGCGGCAGCGAGGACTTCACCAGGCGCAGCAACAGGTTGGTGATGGTCAGCCGCGGGCTTGTTTCCCATATCAGCCGGAAGAACTTGGGTAAATTCTTCAGCGCCCCCATCTGCTCGCGCAGGCTTTTCTTCTCCTGTTTGCCTGCTGTGTCTCTCGTTCCTTTTTGCTCTTTACGCATACTTATACTTTCGGCCACAGGCCATATAGCTATACAGGCAGCAGCGGGTTTTGTTTGGGCATTACATATAAAGTATATCTTATGTTGTACTGCGCCAGGCGATTAAGTACATTTGCCGGTTCGCAATAAAAGCAAGTATAGGTTTAACATGAAAACAAACATGAGAATTGTTTTGGCAGCTGTTCTGATGGCATTGCTCTCTGTGGCTGGGCAGCAGGCAGTAGCGCAGGTAAGGTACCTGAGTAAAAGCGGAGTGAAAGAGGTTCCGGCAGCAGAGGCACATTTTTTTGAGGTAAAAGAAGAAAACGCTACCGGAGGGGGGACGCTCACGCGATACCTTACTGCTGATAGCTCCAAGGTAAGCCTGTACACGTACAGCGACCTGGATGGGGGCGAGTATAAAACAGGTGTGAAGGAGGGGCCATACTATGAGTGGCATCGAAACGGGAATCTGAAAATTGAGGGTAACTATAGCCATAATAAGCTGCACGGAGAGTACAGGGCTTGGTATGAGGGTGGGCAGTTATACTACAAACGCTTGTATGAAAAAGGCATGGAGGAAGACACGCTCAAGGCCTACTATGAATCAGGCAAGCTGCGCAGGGTAGAGATGTATGACAGCGGTGAAATGGTCTCAGGTAAGCTGTACAGCGAAGCAGGAAAGGAAGTGGTGTTTTTCCCGATGACGCAGCTGCCTTCATTTCCCGGCGGTGAGTATGACATGCTAAGGTTTCTGGCCTCTAACATCAAATACCCCAAGCACATGCAGAAAGCGGGTGTACAGGGGCTGGTTGTGCTGTCGTTTGTCGTGCAGCCGGACGGAACGTTCAAGGACATAGAAGTAGTGAAAGGTGTTCATCCGGATGGGGATGCGGAGGCGGTGCGGGTGCTTCAGAAGATGCCTTTATGGAAGCCGGGGCTTGAGGAGGGAAAGCCGACAGACATGCATTTTGTACTACCTGTCAGGTACTCGATAAGGTAGCCGAGCACGCTTGTTATTTGATTTCCGGTATCCGAAATCCTCTTTTTTAAGTATGCTTCCTTTATATGACAAGGTATCTGTTATACTTTCTCACGGGTGTTGCCATGGCAACGGTTATACTTTTCTTCAGGGGCTATGTGTCGGTGCCGCATAATGTGTACTCTGATGTGGCGCTGCTGTCGGGTATGGTTTTGTTTAGCATGGCCTCCTGGGTCACGCTGTTCCGGATAAAGATGGGTACGCTGCTGGCCTTGCTGTGCTCGCTGGCCATGGTGCCGTGGCTGGTGCGTGTGGGGCTGCGGGTGTGGGACGCCAGTATAAACGCGCCGCAGGTGTTGCAGATCGTGCACGCCGTGCTGGCTGTGCTGGCCTTTCTGACGTTGGCGGTGAGCGCCCGCTATACGTTCAGCAAAGGCTCCTGGAACTCCGGCACCGCAGCACCGGCCGTGGTGCTGAAGCTGCTGCTGGCGCTTATACCTCTGGCGGTGCTAACGGGCTGGCTGTTGGTGAAGGACCAGGTATAAAAGTCTGGAAATGAGAAAAGCCCCGCCATTTAATGACGGGGCTTTCTCTCACCTTAAAACAAACTAAACTAATCTAAACTTTATCTAACCTTATCTTTAGTAAACTTACTGCTATCTGGGGTGGCAAAGCGCATTTATAACGCTGGCTTGCCAAAATTGATGTTAGACCACTGAAAAAATATTTCAAAAAAATCGGAAGAGCGCTTGCACGTTACAAGAATTGGTAACTATATTAGCCTTCCGATATAGTGTCTCTCTCAATTCGGGTGCAAAATTACCCGTTTGATTCTATTTTCAAAAGGAAAGTCTCAAAAGATTTTCCGCTTTTTTCTATTCCTTCTGATTCAGGGCCGTAACTCCTTATAATACAATCCCTTGCCTGTTGTAAAAGCTTTTAAATTTTTCGCAGGAGAAAGAAAAAAGAGCCAATTTATACTTAGCTGGCGTTAAAACACGGGTTCGCGGCAGCTGCAGAGCCGGCAAAGCAAGAAAAAAGCAGGGTGGAGGCCCTGCTTTCGTAGTTTCTAAGCGGTTTATTCCATTAGATCATCGCCACGGTTTTGTTGTCGATCTGCGTGCCGTAAGTTTTCTTGTAGTGCACCTTACGCTCCAGGGCCGCAATCACCGGCTCCGAAAAGTCCACTCCCTCCAGTTCGCTGGCAGTTGGCAGCGCACCCGGGCTGAAGACGTTTATCTCCATCAGCTTGTTGCCTACTATATCTAACCCAACCAGGAACATGCCGTCCTGGATCAGCTTTGGCTTTACGAGCTCCACCAAGTCCAGCATGCGCTGGTCTACCTTGGCCGCCACGGCAGAACCGCCGGCATGTATGTTGCTGCGGATATCGTCAGCGCTGTTCACACGGCGTATGGCGCAGTATTTCCCTTTGTGCTGCAGGGCATCGCCGTTCATCACAAACAGGCGCACGTCGCCTTCAGTGGCCTCTGGCAGGTATTCCTGCGCGATCACGTACCCGTCGCGGCTGATAGCCTCCACGATCTGGTTGAGGTTGGTGGAGTCCTTCTTTTTTACCATAAACACACCCGATCCGCCAGAGCCCTGCAGTGGTTTAAGTATAATGTTGTTTTTCTGTTCGTTAAAGAACTGCTTTATCTCCTCTTTGTCGCGGGTAATGAGCGTGCGCGGACGAACGGCCTCCGGGAAGTGCTGGAAGTACATTTTATTAACCGCATCGGAGAGCGAGGTGGGGTCGTTGAGCACGATCACGCCGTGGCGCATGGCTAGCTGCCCGAAGATA
The DNA here is from genome assembly GCF_026278245.1 of Pontibacter kalidii. Taxonomy (NCBI): domain Bacteria; kingdom Pseudomonadati; phylum Bacteroidota; class Cytophagia; order Cytophagales; family Hymenobacteraceae; genus Pontibacter; species Pontibacter kalidii. Next base: position 4,268,812 of record NZ_CP111079.1, read on the forward strand.
ATACCTGCATTCTGTGCCCAGGAGCGTCCTTCCGGCTCCGATGACGGGTCGTTTCGCAGCATCAGCACATCCAGCTCGCGGGCAGTAATACGCATTTTTTGCGCCTTCTCGCTATGGATGTAATCGATGTAGGTGGCCGGTGATTTATACTTATGGTTCGGATCCGCGCACACGGCCATGGCGCCCATGTAGCCGTCCGGGTAGTAAGCCAGATCGCCTACGCCCATCAGGTAAACGGTGTGTCCGGCGTTGTGCAGGCGCTGCGCCAGGAAAATGGTGGTATAAACTGCCTTTTCAGTCTCTATATTATTTACTACAAATCCTACTGTCATGTGGGTGCTTTTTTGTTCGTGGATATAGCTGGAAGATCACAGTAGGTTAAATACTGAAATACCGGCTTTTAGTTGTTCCAGCTTTGGTTTTAGGCGCGGGTCGAGGAGGTAGCGCGGCTTGATGGGCATGGGGCGTAGCACATTGCGGTAAATCAGCTCCTGCACAATGGGGATGTAGTCCTGCCGGATCTTGCCGATGAGCAGCGGTTCCAACTCATTTCCTTCCTTCAAATAGCTAAGCAGGTGCACCAGCCCCCGCAGGTACACAGCGTCTTTGGTGAGGCCGCCGCCGCGGTGCACGCGCATGGCCACGTTCCAGGCCGTTTCGTCGTCAAAAAGGTACTCGTCTTTCAGGCGCCGGAAGTTATCTATAAAGTTACAGCCCTTGGAAAGGTGATAGACGGCCACTACGCGCGCGGCCAGTATGCGCAGACGGTCCTGGTCCAGTCCGCCCACCAGCCACTCGCTCAGCACGGCCAGCCCCTCCTGCAGCTCCTCGTAGCCGGGGCTGCCCACGTAGAGCTGTTGCAGCGGCTGTGCCTTACCGTTAAAGTAGGTCAGGATGTGGGTGCCTACCTCGTGCTGGATCAGGGCCTCGGCGCGATGGCGCGGAATCTTGGCGTCGGTGCCCACGTTCAGCCTGCCTTTCGACACGATCAGCCCTATGATATCGTCACGCACATCCACGCCGGAGTCTAAAGCCGGGTACTGCTCCCTTAAAAAGGCCAGTTCCCGCTCGGCCTGCGCCACAAACTCAGGCACAGGTATAATGTCGACCGCGTTGCTGCGGGTGGGCTGGGGAATGGCGGCAAGTATCCCTTCGGCCACTTTCAGCAGCTGGTCGTCCACAGTGCCGTAGAGCTGCATGCTGCTGTACAGGAAATCGGGTGTATTGCGGTCTGCAAGCATGGTCAGCATCTTGTCCAGCTCGTGGCGCTTGTCGCGGAAGAGGTAGCCCAGCGTCGGGTCGTCCACCTTCTCGATCGGGATGTTGTAGAGCTTGCGCTTGAGTTGGTCCGCATCGATAGGCATGAGGCGGTAATGGAAGGTAGGCAGCTTGTTATACTTTGCCTTTTTAAACTCCGCCCAGGCCTCGTTGTTGTTCACCGGCGTTACCAGCAGCAGGAACCGGAACTGATCGCTTATACTTGTCAGCTGCTTATCGATGCGCCACACCACGCGGTTTACCGACTGCCGCCCCAGCGCCTGGAAATGCACCGGATGGTGCGTGGTCTGCACGCTCACAAAGTCGAAAACAGTTTTCTTTAGGGCGTTGGCCACTCTTGCGCGGAGCGTGCGCAGCAGCAGGGGGTAGATCTTGCCGGTGGCGGTGTTTTTGTAGATCGGTTTCAACTGCAGCCCCAGCATCAGGATGCCGCTTTTCTTAAGGTCCTCCTCCGGCATCAGGCAGTGCGGCTCCTGTAGCAGCGGGGCGTTGCTCTCTACCTCCACAGAAGTGTGGATCCGGGTGAGCTTTATACTTTGCAGCTCCTTTACGATGGTCTCGGTGGTGGTAGGCAGCTGCTCCTCCGGCCCCAGCACCTTAAACAGCGGCGGATCGGCCGTGTCGGCAGGGGCGGCCATCAGCTCGATCACCATAAAGGCACCAAACTTATCGGCCATGGCCCGGGCTATACCTTGCACCAGCGGCCGCAGCTCCTCGGTGCGCTCCTCATGCGAGATGATGTAAGCGGCACTGGCTTTCAGGAAATCGGCGGTGGCATGGTCGGGCTGGCCGGCAGGATGGCGGAAAAGCAGGAGAAAAGGCAGGGGCCGATCGATGTAGAGTAGCCCGCCGTCGGGCAGGCGGCGGTGCACCTGCTTGCCGCGCTTCAGGCTCCGGGTGACTTTCTTTACAAAGCTGTCGGTTATACTTTCTATCATGGCTAAATGTGTTCAGCAGGTTGGGGTGAAGTATATTCTCTAGAGGATTTCTGCGTATCACGTAGCACGATTTTCCATGCATTAAATCTATAAATAGGGTCGAGCTACATGATACGTGCTACGACATACGCACACTACACCTGGCATACCTGGGCCAGCGCCTCCAGCACGGGGCGGGTACTTTGCTGCAGCGCCTGCCGTATCTCCTGCACCTGCGCCTGGTCAGGCTCGCCGGTCCACTCATCCATAAAGAACTTCTTAAACTCAATGCTCATCACGCATACTTTGTCGCCGAAGGTGTCGTGGATCCAGCGCATAAAGTGCCCCCCTTCAAACTTTACGTTTTCACGCACATCCAGCTTGCGGCCCTGGTAGTTGTGGTTGCTCAGGCTGTGCATGAGCGCCTCCACCACCGGCGCCCACTTCTCCCGGTTCATGTTACCCGTGCCGATGTTCACCTCCGGGTTCTCTTCTGGGTCGGCGGCCGGACCTGTAGGTCCCTCGCGGCGGTGGTTGTACGTATGGAGGTCGTAAATCACCAGGCAGGCATGCTCGTCCAGCAGCTGCGTCAGCATCTGCTTCACATCCTCATAAAACTTGTCGTAGCGCTTCATCGACTCCCTGGCCAGTTCCTCCGGCAGCTCCTCTTTCCATACCTGCAGGCCCCAGGCATCCTCAGGCTTGCGGTAAATAGCCTTCTTGGGCGGGCGGTTCAGGTCCAGCTCGAAACGGGAATAATGGCCCGTAATCTGGTTGTCGGTTATACTTACCCACTCTGCCGTGAAGGGGTCTTCCTCGCGCAGCCGCTCCTGAGGCGTGAGGTTATACAGCGCGCGTAGGTTGTGGCGCACCTCGTGCCCGTTATGGATGGCCGTGGCCACCAAGGGGCTGTCGCCGCGGGTGATGGTATAGTATACAGTATCTACTTTGGTCTGTGTCATCGCTTTTGTTTTTGTGTACAGTTTTACCCTTTCGGGTTGCTGAAAGTTTTTTAGCCGCTTATCCTCCTCCCGGAAGCCGGTAAAAGCAGCGTTTGGGACTATAGAGGCAGCGGCTCCGCTGAGATAACTTCTCTGCCATCGTTTATATGTATTTTCTAACAATCGCTTATCTATGTATAAACATAGTTTGTGTAAAAGGCTGATTTTACTGTAACTTACTAGTACATAATTAAGTATAGGTATTGTATAATATTAGATTGCCTATGACTAAACTATACACGTCCCTTCTGTTCACCTGTGGTGTTTTCTTGCTGGGCCTGTTGATGTACAGCCTCCGGCCGGATACTGCGGACATCACCGTGGCGCAGGTGCTGCCCCTGGTGCTGCTGTATGCCGTTGGGTTGGTGCTGGGCCTGCTTATGAAGCCGGTGCTGGAGTAAAAGCGGCAGCTTTTTAGCTTTTGGTGCGTACGCTTGTAGCATGGCTACATCCGAAACCCCATCTACCAAAACCTGCCCTAACTGCGGCGCCG